>JAFGCT010000031.1 GCA_016932505.1 Candidatus Peregrinibacteria bacterium | reverse complement strand
GTAACTAGTGCATCGTAAATACTACCGAAAGCTTCGGTATCACCCTTTTTTGCTGATTTAACCAGCGCCTTTAAATCCGGAATTTGCCTTTAAAAAGCGGTATTTTACCAAATTTATCCAAATCATCACCCCATATATAAACATCGGGGAGATTATTTAATATATCCAAATCATTGGTATTTTTTTCCATGATTTTGTTTTTAATTTACGCATTTATTTTATCACACCAAAAAAGCAGGTACAAATTACCAACCTGCTTATTGTTTTTACTGCATTCCTGTACCGATTACATTTGAAAGCCTGCCCCTGAAATCTTCTTCGGTCAGCAATTCGGCAAGCATCAGTACTAGTCTCATTTGCCTGCTATCCAGCTTATCGCCCAATTGCTCCTGTATGACTTTTGGGATCTCCTCTTTTGATCTTGCCATCGCACTGTCTGCATCTTTGCTTTCTTCCGCTATCTTGTCATTGGCACCCAATATTGTGTATATTCTGGCGATTATTTCTTTAGAAGTGCCTAATTCATCAAGGGCTTCAAGTAAAGGTTTGGCTTTACTGCCTCTGTTGATTTTAGGTCCCCCTGTTGTATGAGATTCTCTAAATTCTCTGGTTAGATCAAGTCCCATAATTAAAATATTATTAAAATAAGGTCTTATTGTAACAAGAAATAGACAAATAGTCAAATTAGTTATCAGGAAAGCAGATCACTGACGATTTCAAACAGTCTTTTGTGGTTTCTTTTCTGAACGATATAGTCGGCTCCGACGTCCATCATTATACCGCGTATCCCGTTTACTTCCGCTTCGTGGCTATAAACAATAATATCCTGCACACCGACCATTTTGCCGGCTCTGATTATTTCAGCCCCCTGACTCAGTTGCGCAAAATCCCAGCTTGTTATAATAAGATTTATTTTACCCCTTAATTTGGATAACTGCATAAGGGCATCTTCCACGACCATTGTAGTTTCTAAATTATATTTCCTGCGAAGTCTGTTTATAAGACCGGTAAGAATCTCTTGATCATTTTCCGCAATCAATATTGTCTTTTTTTCCGGGATAGGCATTTGAAATTATCTTATTATATTAGGATTTGGAATCGCTGGGGCATTTTTTTTCAGGCAGGCCAAGAGTCTCACGAATTTGTCTCATCATAGCCATCATATGATTAGGTTTTTGGAATATTTTTTGTGCACCAGCTTGAATAATCTGAAATTCCAAATCCAAATCATTATTTGTTTCCAAATTTACATCTCCTTTTTCATCTGTATTCATTTTACGACCGCTCATTCCAAATCTATGCTCTATATCGACTCTTTCAGCAGCTAGGAGCACATTCAATCCTTCCATTCCTTCCGATGAAGTTAAACCAATGTCTGTTATCAGTAATTGAATTTCTTGTCTTCTTTTATCAATTGTTTCGAGTGCTTCTTCAAGTGTTTCAGCTGTTAGAATATTACATTCATTACCAAGACATCGTGAAAACATCCTTAATATCGGACTTTCATCATCCACAGCTAAAATAGTTGGTTTGGTTTTTTCGGTCATGGCAACAATATTAAAAATTACAAGAGCGCAAATTTTAACAAAAAATTAATAAATAGTCAAGCGTAAATAAAGTTGTATAATATATAACTTCTAAGTGCATCAAAAAGGACAGAGCTAAAGAAATTATTAATATAAACAAAAAAAACCTGCTGATTTCTTTAAGGTTTTTCTAATGGTGGGCGCTAGAGGAGTCGAACCTCTGACCTTCTGGGTGTAAACCAGACGCTCTAACCAACTGAGCTAAGCGCCCCTGTGCCAAATGAGATTATCAAAAAAGAATGGTGCTTGCAAGATGTTCTTTACAAAAAGTTGTTTTTCAATAAAAATAGGTAGGCTGAAACCTAACGTGGGGCCATCGTCTAGTGGTTAGGACTTCGGATTCTCATTCCGGCAACAGGGGTTCGATTCCCCTTGGCCCTACCAAGGTAAAATGGATCTGCTAAAGGCAGATGCATTTTAGCTTATGCAGAGCATAAGTAATCGAAGCCATGGGTTCGAACGAGTAAATGAAATGAGCTTGAGCGAAGTCGAAAGGGAATGAATATTACGAGACTCGGACCCCGATGTACATCGGGGGAGAATATTCCCCTTGGCCCTACCAAATAAGTGATATATTGTCAGCAAAAGACTATAAGTAATATTTAAAATCTGATAAGATAATTTTGTAATATTCAATTTTGTAATAAAAACTATGGAACATAAAATAAAAGAACTTGCTAACGCAATTACAAGTGCTCACACCAGCAACTTAGTTCAGAGCCATGTTAAAGAATTAAAATTCGAAAATAATCACCTGACTATTTATGTGGATAATGCAGGTCCTTTGCATGAACTAGAAAGTGAAGAGTGTGATAGTCATTTGCAGGACGGAATGCAGGAAATTTATGGTGATATTACTTATGAATTGAAATTGATGAGTGGCGAAATGCATGAAAGAGAAAAGAATATTCCGCATAACGTGAACGAGTAGAAAATCAAATAGGCGAGAAAATAGATGAGCATATTGTGGAGCAAATAGAACAAGCGGCTCCTCAATTGGCTCTTCTATTCGGAAAGTGGTGAAAATGTCATTCTATGAATAGGGCAAGCCCCATGCTCTTTTATAGCTTTTAAATGCACCTCAGTTCCATACCCCATATGCACTCCAAAGTTATAATCTGGGTATTTTTTGTCATATTTCATCATTAAATGATCTCTATGAACCTTGGCTATAATTGAAGCAGCCGCAATGCTAAAAACCTTTGCGTCACCTTTAATAATTGGCATTTGAGGAATATCCATAATATTCACAGGAACCGCATCTGTAAGTATAAAATCTGGCCTAGGATTAAGTTTATTAATAGCTTGGCGCATTGCAAGCTTGGTAGCGTTTAGTATGCCTATTTCGTCAATCTTAGAGTGTAGAACGACACCTACAGCGTATGTAAGTGCATTATTCTTAATATCAATAAATAACTGCTCTCTTTGCATAGCTGTAAGCTGTTTTGAGTCGTTTATTAGTTCATTTCTATATCCTTCAGGCATAATTACCGCAGCAGCCACTACGGGCCCTGCTAGGGGGCCTCTGCCAGCTTCATCTACACCACATATGTGTTTATAGCCCTTTGATTTTAAATCTTGTTCTTGTTTATACATATTGATTGTGCGAATTGCGAAGTTTTACTTCGCACATCGCACATCGCACGTTATATTAAGATTTTTTAAGTAATTTCCACATATCTGGAGTAACAGCTTTGGTTCTTAAAATCATTATTACATAAACAATTCCACCAAGTGGCACTAATAAGGCTAGTTGCCATATAAACCATATGTCCTGCATCCAGTAAAAGCCAAGCGAAACAAAAATACCCATAACTGTTGCAGAAAGAATTATTTTAAGTAAAGTTTTGGATGAGAGCTTGAATCCAAGGGCTTTTTTAGCTGTCCACGAAATTAAAATTAGAATAAATAATTCAGAAAAAACTGAGGTTATCGATGCTCCTCTAAAACCCCAATAAGGAATTGCAATAAGATTTGCAATCATATTAAAAAGAACACAGCCGGCATTAATAATCATTAGCTTCATTTGTTTGTTCAGAACTACAAGTGTGAATCCAAAAAGCGAATTTATGAAAGAAAAAAGCATAGCAAACATTAGTATTCTTACTGCAACATCGGAGCCATAAACATATTCGTTACCGCTAACAAATTCAGAATCGGAAATAAACATTATAATCGGAACAGCAAGCACAAAACCTCCAACTAAAATCGGTATTCCTGTAGCCACTAAAAAATCGAATGAATACTGCATGAGCTCTTTAATCCTTTGGCTTTGTTCCTCGATAAATCTAGTCATTACAGGTAAAACAGAATTCATAAAGTAAATCGGAATAATAACCAGCATTTCTAAAAATCTCATCGCAACACCATAAAGTCCAACTTCTGTATCGCCACACATAGTCGCAGAGCATTGGCTTGTTCCATCCGCCATAAGTGTTGTATGAGGAAGCATAACCGTCATCAGAATTACATCAAGACGGAAGTACATAGTATTGAGCATAAGGGCAACGCCATAAGGTAGAGAGGTAATAAACATCTTTTTCCAGAAGCTGAAATCAAATCTGTATGTGATTTTAGTGTAACGAAGAACATAATACAAAGTTATGCCGAACATAACCAAATTCCCCAGTACACCAGCCCACATCAAATGGTAAAAGCCGTTAACTAAATCTCCTGTAAATAGCACATAAGCCACTACTGCCATATAAATAACGCTGACTATTTTGCCTATAACAAGCCCTATAGTGGCATATTGCATTTTTAAATGAACTTGAAGTACACTGCTGACTGTTCCGTTTAAAAGTGTAAAAATGGTTGCCATTGTAGCTACAAGAACACCCATAGGAATTACAGTATCCGCATAACTTGGAATCAAAAAAGCCACAACGACCGCTGCGACCATTGCAAGAATTGCAAGCCCTGTGCGTAGGCCAAGGATATTTCCAAGAATCATAGGAATACGGCTTTCATCCTTAGACATCTCCTTCACTGTAATCGTATATATACCAAAATCCGCGGCTATACCAAAGAAAGCCAAAAACTGGTAAACAGTAGTGTAATCTCCATAGCCCGCTGTTCCTAAATATCCAGAAATAATCTTCAGGACTATAATAGAAAGACCGGCCGTAACTACTTTGCCGATTACCTGAACAAAGGTATTTTCGAGGATTTTTCTAGCTATCGACATTATTATTTTGGGTTTTATATCGTGACACATTATAACGTCATTATGCCTCTACGTCATTACGTTATTTGTGTTTTTAATATATCTAAATAACCTTGACAAATACTAAAAAAACTGGTAGTATATCACGCCAACGTCAAAAAGGCGAAAAACAAACATAAAAAGAGTCAATTAACCGCTTATTTATGCGATTTAAAGTATTCACTCTTTTTTTGGCCATTCAGGCTCTATCATTTGCTATTTGGCAGATGAATTCTGCCGAAACTCAGGTTATGGCTGCTGAGCCAACTCCGGAAGTTCATTCTGCACCAACTGAAACATTGGTCGATATTGACTTTAGTATGCGGAATTTTAATGAATCTGTTATTGAACTGAATCAAGCTCAAAGAGATACAATAACTGAGGCATTAAAACATCTTCCGGAAGGACATGTTTCTTCAGTTGAGAAAATTGTATTAGATTATGATAAAACAGCTGGTCGCGGTCTTGGAGGAAACAACCTGATTATTTTGCGTGGTGTAAATATGGGATTTGAAGAAATGGTTGGTGTTTTGGTACATGAAACAGGGCACAACGTTGATTACGCTTATCTAGCACCAGAAAAGGAAGAGGTAGAAAGTACATTTATGGATGGTTCTTACCCACTTTATATTACCGATCCTAGTATCGACTTCTACCAAATAAGCTGGGAAAGTGATACTAAAATGAAGAAAACAGCTTCGAATATGGATTTTGTATCTGGTTATGCAATGTCCGATCCATTTGAAGATTTTGCTGAAACTTACACATATTACGTTCTTCATAACGAAGATTTCAAAGCTCTTTCCGCAAGTTCCCCAAGCCTTGAAGCAAAATACCGTTTTATGAAATATAATGTATTTAATGGTCAGGAATTTAACACTGGTAAAAGTGAAGTCAGTTTGAATACTCGCCCATGGGATACTACTGTTTTAAGTTATAGTTTGAGTGACTTTTTAGGATAAATTGTAATAATATTTAAAGTTAAAATATAAATGGAAAAATACGTTCATAGTGAGGAAGGTGATTCACCTTTAATTATTGCGATGCCACATAGCGCAAAATTAACCGAAGATATTAGAAATGACTTACCTGATTTTGTTAAAGATGTTGTAAAATTGGATGATTCGGAAGTTCTGAATGTAATAAACGGAGGTGTGGATGTTTCAGTGCCGGAAATAACAAATTTTCATAATCAAAGCGACCACACAAGAATTTGGACCGATATGCCAAGGTGTATTATTGATACAAACAGAACTTTAGGACAAGTAGATGGACTATCTGTGGAAGGGCGGGGAAGGCCGGAACATGCAAATGGTTTAATTTGGAGAACAGTTCCGCCGGTAACTGATTCAATGATGGGGGTTTTACGAAATAGTGCTTTTCCTGCTGAATCTAAATCAATGCTAAGACGTCCGTATACAAATAAGGAATTCCAGGAACTTCTTGATCTGGCTTATCATCCTTTTATAAAAGCTATTCGTGATGCGGCAGAAAAAGCGGTCAATCAATATGGACATGCAATAATAGTAGCTCCACATTCATTTCCTGCTTATGTGGGAACTAAAGTATTACGTGGTGAGCAAAAAGGTGCTTATATTGTTGGACCTCCTGCGCAAAAGAGTACAAGAAAAGCTTCAAGTACGAGAGAGTTTTTATCAGATATGCTGCTTAGAAAGAAGTTACCGGATCTTATTAAAATAACTCATCCTGAAATATGTTCCCCGGTTATTTCTAAAATTGTAGATGAAGAATTTGAAAAAAAGGGCAATATTTCGAGTGATGGATATTGGCCATTTGAAGTAATGCCTGGAGATGCAGAGTTTGAACAGGGGGATATTACAAAAAATATTCACTTCATTGCCCTTGAACAAGTAGCGCACGATGGGCTTGAGCCGAATAGACATCTGGGAGGTCTGGAGGTAAATATGAAGGTAGCAGAAACATTCAGGCCGATATATGAAAATATATTCAATCGTCTTGCGGCATTGAAAACTGAAGATATTAGAATGTAAAAATATGAAAACTTGGAAATTTGGAAACTAAATACTTAATACGTAACTTCCACAATTTCCAAATTTTTAAAACAATGTCTGCTGTCTTTTCCCTCCAACTGATGCTGAAGTTTTTTCGATTTCCTCATAAATATCCTCAACAAGTCTTATCATAATCCTGTTTAAGTCCTGTATCTTTTGCTTATATGGTCTGCGGGTTTTTTCATTCATATAAAGTTTTTCATTTACCTCAATCTGAATACCAGGAAGAGTGCGTCTGGAACAATGGTAGCCAATCAAATACCTACCTTTATATGGCTTATTTACTTCGACTGAAAACCCTCTGTCCTGAAAGAAATTCATTATTTTTTGCGTCATATTTCTGGAACACGTCGTAAAATCCCTGTTCCCAAGAACAATATCCGCTCGCTCATTTCCCGCATCCACTCTGGTGTTTGGCGCCTTGCTTCTTAGTGAATGCCCGTCAATGAGGAACTGAATATTAGGTTTTATTTCATCAATTTTATCGTGAAAAGAGTCATGATATTTCTGTACTCTTTCTAGCACTTTTTCAATTGGTGGTATAGATTTATAAATAGGATTACCATCTAAATCTACACTAACAACGACTCCATCATTAGAAAGTTTATATTCCATTTCAATATCATCCGGTGCTCTGTTTAAATCTGTAACAAGCCGTGAAATGCGAGCCTTTATAACATGGGCCTTTGGTACATCAAAAATTAAATCTGTATATGGGTCACAGTTTCTGCGTATTTGGGCATCACTAAGAGTCATCATTTTTCTTAAATCCACAGGAATGAAAGTCGAACAATGTGGAGCTGTGATCAGAATTGGGTATTTTTCGGCAACCATTTTATTTATTTTTCCCGCCTAGGCGGATTTACAACATTTTTCAATTATTATTTTACATTGAAATTTCTTAAAATCCAAAAATAAACTTCAATATCTTATATCAAAATCTTCAAATTCTCCGGTATACATAAATTTATCCGCTTCGATTTTTGTTACTTCTGAAGTACTTGGACCGCTCCTGCACCAGTCAACAAAATCATTCAATTTATTTTCAGGTCCTTCGGCAACAATTTCGACAGTTCCATCCGCGTTATTTCCAACCCAACCGGTAATATCACCAAGTTTATTCGCTTTTTCAACAGCACGTGCACGAAAGAAAACACCTTGAACTTTGCCATAGATTTTTATGTGAGCCCTAATAATCATTATTTTTTATAAAACCAATTACAAGATAAATAAAATAAAGAAAAAGGGTAATTACAATAAAATCTATAATCATTCGCATGTCGGTAATATAAGAACCAGCTATGCGAAGTATGTTAAGCGGACGGAAGATTACATCCCAAGTGTTAAATCTTTCGTAAAGACCAAACATAACGGCAATTGTTGTAAGGGGGATAACGATTAATCTCATTAATTTTGCCTGCAATTTCCCAAAAACAGATTCAAATAATTGTGACATCTTATTAAGGGAATAGTAAAAAGTCGGTACTCCGATAAAGGCATAAGTAAAAAAGAAAACCGGTATCCACATTTGTTTATCAAGGCATACTCTGAATTTATCAAAATTATCACAATAATTAACCAAATGTCTTGGAATCGTAAATAAATAAGCAGTATTTGGGAAAAAGAAAAGCCAGATTAAAAAAAGTAATATAAAGGCTATTTTATGTTTACTTAATTTTTTCCACTTCTTCTTTCCGATGCTTTTTGTCATCTGATAAACAATAATACACGGTATAAATGCAAGAAAAAGATTCCAAACAATCATTATAATATTATATCCGTTGATGTTGGTAAGCAGTATTTGTTCCATAACTTAGTTATTATAACAGAACAAAAATAACATAGAATTGACTAAATAGAACAATTCGTTTAAAATGACCTTCTTAAGTACTATTCATTTATGAAAGAAAATAGAGAAGTCGATGCTGCAATGGAAATTCTGCAGGAAAAACATTTTGGTCAGACAAATATCGCAGGAAAGCCAGTGGTTGGTTGGCAAGAAAATTCCGAAGGGGTAGGGGGAATACACAACCCACGTGGTTACGCAATGGTCAGGGCTGTTATATCTAAATTAGTAGATGGTGATATGAGTCCTCTTTATGACCAACCTATTATTGTTGAAAGTCCTGGGTCAATTATTATTGCACAGAAGCAAGAAAAAGTCGGACTCATACAAAGTTTTCGCATGGTAGGTAAGCGTATTATGCAAAATCCTGATGCCAGTTATATTGAAATGCTGCAAAAAGAAAAAAGATGGTCAGAATTAATTTCTAGTCTGGGGCGTTGGTGCTGGGAGGCTCCAAGAGGTTTGATTCCACCAATAGAAAAAGCCAGTGACTTAGAAGCGTTTATCTTAAAAACCGCAAAAATGGAGGCGCTTGAAGAAGCGGGATATACAATAACTAATGCAAGAATCGCAGGAATGGTAAATGCTAACCCGACATTTTTCCCTCATGCACAATATGTTGTAAATGGTGAAATATCATCAGTCGGCGAATCAAGCCCAGAAGATCTTGAAATAATAGGTGAAAACAGATTATTTACCATGAAAGAACTACGAGAAATGAACATGAAAGGGGAATTTGATGACGGACTCACTTTGGCAGGTCTTGCTCTTTGCGGAAAGTCACTCTAGATATTATTTCTTCTTCGCAGGTGTCTTTTTTATAACCTCAACCTCAAAAACTCCTGCCATAGCGGCTAAAGCTCCAATCGCAACAAAAATAGGTGCGGCTATTACACCTACAAAACCTATTGTTACAGGAATTTCCATATAGGTCTTTCCTTTACCGTCTTTAATAATAATTCGTCGAACATTTCCTTCTTTAATGATTTTTTTAATGAAAGCAAGAAGCTCATCGCCTTTCACTTTAAAATCAAACTTGTCATTACAACAGTCAGAACAGCATTTTTTGGTGGATTTTTTTGTAGGCATGGTAATAATTGGTTAATTATTATTTAACGGTCACACTTTTAGCCAAATTTCTCGGCATATCAGGGTCAAGTCCGCGCAAAACCGCAATGTAATAAGCGAGCAATTGAGTTGGAATAATATTTACAAGAGGGGAGGCAATTCCAACATCCGGAACCTTAATCCAATCATCAAAAACTTCGTGCTTCTCTGGGCTAATTCCAATAATATGTGCACCACGAGCTTTAAGTTCAATTGTATTATTAATAGTATCATTTTTTACTTCGTCATTTGCAACCAATGCAATGCAAGGAGTTCCGTCAGTTACTAGTGCAATTGGTCCGTGTTTTAGCTCACCTGCAGCAAACCCCTCAGCGTGAACATAAGAAACCTCCTGAATTTTAATAGCCGCTTCAAGTGCCATTGGGTAGTTTTCTGCTTTTCCAATAATATAACAATTCTCATGATCCTTAATTTTTTCTGCTACAGCTTTAATATAAGTCAAAAATCTTGGATTCAGCATGTCATTAATTTTTGATGCGACTTCTGCGAGTTGTCTTCTTCCTTCCTGAAGTTCATCGACCATTGCTGTTGCAATAAGCATAAGTAACGCCATTTGTGAGGTAGCCGCTTTTGTTGAGGCAACGGCTTTTTCTGGACCAGCCTTAATATGTAGCGAAAAATCAGATTGTCTGGCAATTGTGGAACCTTCCGCATTTACAATAGAAAGAACTTTAGCATTTTTACTTTTTGCGGCATCCATAGCCTCTAATACATCCGCAGTTTCACCACTTTGTGAAACAACTACAAGCAAGCTTTCTGGTCTTAAAAAGTGATGATAGACAGGAAATTCGGATGCAGGAGCAAAATTAACATGCCGATTTGCTATCAAAGAAAAGAAATATTCACCTGCCATACATACTTTTCCTGCAGTACCACATCCGGAAAAGAAGCATCCACGTGATTTTTTAATCTGCTGAGCAATATGCATAATTTCATCTGTATCCTGATTAATTGCCCGCAAAATAGAATCTTTTTGTTCCATTATCTCCTTGAGCATGTAATGGTCATATTCGCCTTTTTCCGCGCCTTCCGCTTTCCAGTCAATATTAATCAGACGTTTTTCGACAGATCTTCCTGTAGTCAGGTTAATAAACTCAACATTACCATCTACAATAACCATTTCATCATCATCCAAATAGTTTACATTCTGTGTGTATTCCAAAAATGCAGGAATATCGGATGCTAAAAAATATTCACCATCACCAACCCCAACAATAAGCGGTGAACCACGACGTGCGGCAATCAAATAGTTCTCGCCAACATTCATAACAACAATCGCATACCTTCCTTTTAATTTATTTATCGCTGCCAATACTGCATCCTTAAAGCTCATTTCTTTGCGGAATTTTGCAATAAGCTGAGCTACCACTTCCGAATCGGTTTGAGAAATGAAATTGTCTCTTCCAAGTTCATCGCGAAGCTCTTCATAATTCTCGATGATTCCATTGTGAACAACTGCAATAGTTTTATCACTACTAAAATGAGGATGAGCATTTATATCTGTAACACCACCATGAGTTGCCCAACGTGTATGTCCTATAGCGAATTGACATTTTTTGTCATGGAAATCATCAGTTTTTGCTTCCGATATTTTCCCGACTTTTTTCTCTATAAACAATTGTCCATCAATTTCTGTTGCGACTCCCCAAGAATCGTAACCGCGATATTCCAGCTTTTGCAAGCCCTTAATAACGATTTCAAGACTGTTCTCTTTTTTGCCGATATATCCAAATATTCCACACATAGCTTAATATTTATAATTTAGTATTTAACATTTCTCAATTTGAAAAAATTACTTGATAATCCAGAAAAAAATGTTAAATGATAAATGTTAATTGTTAAATAAATCCTTATACCACTCCACAACCCCCTTAAAACCAACTTCAAAATCCACTTCGGGCTCCCAATTTAGTTCATTTCTGATTTTACTTGCGTCTATAGCATAGCGAATATCGTGCCCTGGACGGTCTTTTACAAATTCAATTCTATCTTCATTCAATCCTAAAATACTAATCATTTTTTTTGTAATTTCCAGATTTGAATGCTCTTCATTTGCTCCGATATTATACACCTCTCCAATCATTCCGTTATGGTAAATTAAATCAATTGCACGGCAATGATCGCGTACATGTAGCCAGTCACGAACGTTTGCTCCATCACCATAAACAGGCACCTTTTCACCGGCTATTAGTTTTTTAATAAAAAAAGGAACCAGTTTTTCCGGATATTGATATGGCCCGTAATTATTAGAGCATCTACTAATATTAATAGGTAAGCCATATGTTCTAAAGTAAGCCATACAAAGCATATCGCCAGCAGCCTTTGAAGCGGAATAAGGTGAGCTTGGTTTTAGCTTTGAATCTTCTGTGAACATTCCATTTTCAATATCTCCATAAACTTCGTCGGTAGAAATCTGAACATACTTTTTATGGTCGTATTTTTTGGATGCGTCCAAAAGAATCTGAGTGCCTATTACATTTGTTTTTAAAAACTCAGTTGGATCTAAAATACTATTATCAACATGGGTTTCAGCCGCAAAGTTAATTATTGCATCAGTTTTTGCAGCGAGTTTATCTACAAGTTTCAAATCCGCAATATCTCCTTCAACAAATTCATAGTTTGGATTATCTGCAAAATCCTCACAATTTTTCAAATCTCCTGCATAAGTAAGCTTATCCAGATTCACAATCTGATATTCAGGATAACTGCCCAGCATATAGCGGATGAAGTTAGAACCGATAAAGCCAGCTCCACCCGTAATTAGTAGTCTCATATATAATAATTTAACAAAAAGAGTCTATCATAATTCTAATACAATTTCTTGCTTTTTTTGATGATAAATTATAAACTCTTTGGGCAATAGATTTTACATCAATAGGGAAACGCTTGAATCATTTGAATTTGTTACATTTTTCACAAATTCTGCATGATTCATCCTCATTCCACTGCGGACTATAATCCTAGTTCCATTCGGAACGCGTTTCTCGCTACTACATGGCGAACTTAGCTCAGTTGGTTAGAGCGTCCGGTTGTGGTCCGGAAGGTCGAGGGTTCGAGACCCTTAGTTCGCCCCACAAAATTTAAACGTGGTCCGGAAGGTCATCCCGCTAAGCGGGATTAGTTCGCCCCACAAATAAAATTTTGTTTTTAAGTTTATCAAAAACCTAGAAGCGCAAAATATAGCGTCTCTACTGTATTTACGATAAAAAGAATAATTATCTTTCAGTTCCAGTAAGGCGGGCATTAAGAATTTGGCGTGTGTCCATACCTACCACTTCACGACCTTGCTTTGCCGCCGCAAAATCGACAGCTTCCCTTGCATCTAATCTCTCAATATATTCCAGATAACTTTCTCCCTCTTTCTGCTGCAAAAAAGGATTGTCTTTAAATTCTGGACGTAATATTTCACCTAACATATTAAATTTGTGTTAATTTTCAAGATATTATTGCATTTTGAAGAATAATTTTCAAGTTTTTTTGATATTATTATATATTTTGGCTTACCTTCTTGTAATCTATTGTTATTTATGATATAATAAACATGTAAATAAAAACAAAAACATGGATAATATCTTTATTAGTATTACATCTAATGTTGCCAGTGCAATTCAGGCAAAATATGAACGCTTTGCTGAGCTTGCGCCATTTATTTTAGGTGCAATAGCACTTTTCCTATTTGGATGGATACTAGCAGAACTTTCTGCAAGGGCAGTGATGAAGATTTCTAAGAAAGTTAAATTGGATTGGTTTGCTGAAAAAGTCGGTCTAACCCATTTTTTGGAAAAAACAAAATCAAAATTTAGCCCTTCACAAGTAGTAGCACATAGTTTAAGAGGATATTTAATATTCTTATTTTTTATTGAATCGACAAAAATTGCTAGGTTAACTCATGTTGCCGAGTTTCTTAGTACAATAATGAGCTATATTCCGGAAGTAATCGTTGCAATATTTATAATGTTAGTTGGAATTCGTATCGGTAATACGGTCCAGTTGATTATTTCGACATCTTTAAGTTTTGCAAAATCTAACACTTCGGAAGTACTTGGTATAGCGGCTAAAGGAACAGTAATAACCTTTGCGGTACTTGCCGCTTTATCTGAATTAGCAATCGCTGAAATTCTTATTCAAACATTATTTGTTGGCTTTGTTGCGATGCTTACAATTGCGGGTGGTTTGGCTTTTGGCTTAGGTGGAAAAGACGTAGTAAAAGAACTGCTGGAATCTATTAAAAAAGTTGAACTAAAGAAGCATAGTAAAGACGGGGTGATTAAATAATATTTTATTAGTTAGCTAGAAATCTTCAGTGTTTTTCGGTGTGTTTTAAAATATTACTTCATAAAATCAGGTAGCAACTTTATAATTATTGCCATTATAAGCCTTTTATTCTAGAATTGAATCCGCAACCTGTCTGCAAGTAGGCAAGGTTAAACATTCATCATTTTAAATTCATAATTTTTAATCAGATTGTACGATCCAAGTAAAATAGAACCCAAATGGCAGAAATATTGGGCTGAAAATAATACATTTAAGGCGGAGGTTAATCCAAATAAGGATAAATACTATGTACTCGATATGTTCCCGTATCCAAGTGGTGCAGGTCTTCATGTTGGTCACCCAGAGGGCTACACAGCTACTGATATTGTCAGTCGATTTAAAAGAATGAACGGACTTAATGTTTTGCATCCAATGGGATGGGATGCCTTTGGTTTACCAGCAGAAAACTACGCGATTAAAACCAAGATTCATCCAAAAGAAACAACCCAAAAAAGCATGGGGGTTTTTCGTGGTCAAATACAATCAATCGGTTTTAGTTATGATTGGAACAGGGAAATCAACACTTCTAGTCCTGAGTATTACAAATGGACACAGTGGTTCTTTTTATTTTTATACAAAAACGGATTAGCTTACAAAAAACTGGCACCGGTTAATTGGTGTGAGAGTTGTAAAACAGTTCTTGCAAATGAGCAGGTAATAGATGGAAGTTGTGAAAGATGTAAAAATGAGGTGGTTCAAAAAGAACTTTCACAATGGTTCTTTAAAATAACCGATTTTATTGAAGACAACGGAAAAACAGACGGACTACTTACTGGTCTTAAGAAAATAGATTGGCCAAATGGCACTTTAATAAGTCAGGAAAACTGGATTGGAAAAAGTACTGGTGCAAATGTGGATTTTAAAGTCAAAAACTCAAAGGAGGTTATTCAGGTTTATACAACTCGTCCAGATACACTTTTTGGTGCCACATACATGGTTCTTTCTCCAGAGCATCCATTAGTCGACAAGCTTGCAACCTCTGAATATGCAGATAAAATCGAAAAATATAGGGAAGTAACCAAAAAGAAAAGCGATTTAGAAAGAACTGAATTGAATAAAAATAAAACAGGTGAATTTATCGGCGCATATGCAATAAACCCAGTTAATAACAAGGAAATTCCTATTTGGATAGCAGATTATGTGCTAACAGGTTATGGAACTGGGGCGATTATGGCAGTACCTGCACACGACGAAAGGGATTGGGAATTTGCGAAAAAATTCGATATTCCAATGATAGAGGTAATATCCGGAGGGAATATTGAAAAAGAGGCTTATGTCGGAGACGGAAAATTAGTTAACTCTGATTTTTTAAATGATTCAAACGTTGAAGATGCAAAATCTAAAATTATTCAATGGCTTGAAGAAAAAAAGATTGGTGAAGGTGCAATTAATTACAAACTCCGTGACTGGTCTGTTTCTCGTCAGCGATATTGGGGTTCTCCAATCCCAATAATCCACTGTGAGGATTGTGGCGAAGTTCCTGTGCCGGAAAAAGATTTACCGGTTGAATTACCGGATGATGTGGATTTTGTGCCAACCGGAGTAAGTCCATTGCATAAATCTAAAACTTTCCAAGACGTAACTTGCCCTAAATGTGGTAAAAAAGCCAAGCGTGAAGCCGATACAATGGATACTTTTGTCTGTTCATCTTGGTATATGTTCCGTTATACAGACCCACAAAACGACAAGGAATTTGCAAGTAAGGAAGCTATGAAAAACTGGTGTCCGGTCGATTTATATGTCGGCGGTGCAGAACATACTGTAATGCATCTTTTGTACGCTAGATTTTTTACAAAAGTACTTCATAAATTCGGATACATAGATTTCGATGAACCATTCACTAAATTACGTCATCAGGGGATGATTTTGGGTGAAGATGGTGAGAAGATGAGTAAGTCACGCGGGAATGTAATTAATCCCGACGATGTAATCAAAAAATATGGCGCTGACACGCTACGAGTTTACGAAATGTTTATGGGGCCATTTGAAGCTGTAAAACCTTGGAGTACAAAGTCCATCGAGGGAAGTTTTCGCTTTTTACAGAAAGTTTGGAAGCTTGTGGAAGAAAAAGAGGTTATAGATGATGTAGTAGTCACGAAAGATCTTGCATCGCTACTACATAAAACTATTAAAAAAGTTACCGAAGACATAGAATCTTTTAACTTCAACACAGCAATCTCTCATATGATGATATTTGCAAATGAAGTCCAAAAACACAAATCTGTCAGCAAACCATTAATGGAGAAATTCGCATTAATCTTATCCCCATTCGCTCCTCATCTTTGTGAAGAATTATGGTCTATGTTAGGTCATAAAGA
This sequence comes from Candidatus Peregrinibacteria bacterium, assembly GCA_016932505.1. GTDB lineage: Bacteria > Patescibacteriota > Gracilibacteria > UM-FILTER-43-11 > UM-FILTER-43-11 > JAFGCT01. The sequence goes on along the minus strand of JAFGCT010000031.1, from coordinate 35,052 downwards.
AACTCTTGCATACGAAAAATGGCCTGAATATGATGAAAAACTTGTTGTTGATAGTACATTTAACCTTGTATTTTCCGTTAACGGCAAAGTTCGTGGTAAAAAAGAAGTTGAAGTCGGAATCTCCGAAGAAGATGCTATTTCCACCGCGCTTGAAGACGAAGGAGTGAAGAGAAATATTGAAGGAAAAGAGGTTATCAAAAAAATCTACGTGCCGAACAAATTGGTAAATATTGTGATTAAATAAGTGCGATGTGCGACGTGCAAAGAAAGTAGAAACTTTTGACAATAATATATTTTAGGTATAAATATTGTATTGTATTTTGAATTAATTGAATATTTTGTAACTAAATGAATATGAGTAATGATTTTCAGGACTTGCTAATATGGCAAAAGTCCCATGAACTTTCCATATTAATATATGGATTCACTAAACATCTTCCAAGAGAAGAGTTATTTGGTATTACAAGCCAAATTAGAAGATCTGCTATTTCAGTAGAAAATAATATTGCAGAGGGGTTTGGTAGACGAACAAAAAAAGATTTTGCAAATTTTTTATATATGGCTCTGGGGTCACTTTATGAAACTAGATCAATGTTACGTGTTTGTCATGAATTGGAATATATATCTAAAGAACTTTATCATGAATCTGATGGTAAATATGTTATTTTAAGCTATATGTTGAAAAAGTTCATCTCATCATTGGAATCTAACTTCGCACATCGCACATAGCACTTGGTACACAATAAAAACTTACGTTTTTATTGTTGTTGAATAATCGTAAAATCAAACAAAGGCACCGCTGTTTTTGGTGTAAGAGTCGTAACAATAGTCTGTTTATAATCCCTATACCATCCATCTGATTCTATTGTGAAATAGGGGAGAGGCAAAGTGTTTAATCCTGAGGATATTTCGTATTCCAAATAAGGTAGGGAAACGTTTGCAGTTCCTGCATTTGAGTAATCAACAAGTGGTGCAACAACAAGTAGCTCTAGCTGTGCCTTGCTATTAGAGTCTATGTCGTTAATGAATTCACTTATGGATTGTGTATTGCCATCCTGATTAATGCCGTCAGTATTTTGGTCTATTGAAACCTGTAAATATCCAGAATTTACAAAGTCTTTTTCGCATATCTCTGTGCCTTCTGGTTGAAATTCACTGCCATCATTTTCAAAACAGCCTCTTATTGGAACAAGAGAATTCCCCATATCATCGGTTATTTTCCATAATATTACAGGGTCCTGATCACTATCCTCATCTTCCTTGCCGTCACAATCAGAATCTTCACCTTCATAAGTATCGCATATATTCTTGTCCCCAGGGCCATCTTCATTAGTTTCAAAATCCTTGTCATTATTAATATCAAGTCCATCTAAAAGAAAAAGGGAGTATCCGCCTGGTCTGTCATAAGGAATACGAAAAGTAATTGAAAAATTACCGTTTATTCCGGATTGTAAATCAATGTCAAAATTGGACGGAGGGAAGGGATTAATACCATTTTCATCAACTATAGAGCTACTATTATCATTATATAGCCCAAGAATTAATTTTTGATTTGGGAATAATACTAAGTTAGGGTTTGTAGAAGTTCCAAAAACAGTATTATTACTCCTGCTAAGAATAGCCCAATCGTTATCCCATTTAACATCACCTCCAAAATTATCTTTTCTATCGGCAGCTTCATATCCTGCGTAATGTTCCGAAAGTTCATACAAACCATCTTCAATTCCAGCTTCAGCGGCAAAATAAGCTCTATCTGAGGCTTCAATCTGGCTAGCGGAGCGAAGAGTTCTTATAATAAGTTCATTAACTGCAACTGATGCAAGCATAAGAATCATAACCAGTCCTACAACCAGAGGAAGAGAAACACCTTTGTTGTTAATTTTTAGCCTCATGCTTAGTTACAGTTACTTATGGTAATTGTTATATCGGAAAGTGTAGGAATACTAGAAGTAGAATCATTGCCGGAAAGCAATGCCTGCCATCTTACATTCGTCGCCGTAGGATCGGCTGAGGTATTTACTGTTACGGTTGCAGGCAGAGATTCTATCCAATCTACGCCTGTGCAATTAGATGCATTACACCAATTAGAACCACCATCACTACTAATCTGATAATCAATATCGGAGCCACCTGGAATTGATTCATTGCCTGAAATTGTAATCTGATAACTTGATGTACAGGCGCTAAGATCCAAAAATGAAAGAGTTCCACTTTGAACAGTTCCATGATCTGTAGGTGAACTAAGAGTAATTTCACCCGGATTGATATTCTGTATTACACCATTGATTGTTTCAAGAATTAATCCATGACCTACGGCTTTAAAGTATTCATAGTAAACACTTCTATCGTCAGTTACGCAGTAGTTATCATTGAATCCCTCAAGACCATTACAGTTTTCATCACTTCCGTAACTGCCATAAGAATTGTCGTCACAGATTTCAATAGCGGAGAAATTACAACATTGATTTTGATACAAATGTAATAAATAAGCCGCTTCTATTCCAATTTCACCACTTAGTCCACTGGTATCAAATCCTTCTGCGTCTCCGTAGTTTTCAAACCATGTAGCATTTTTATCCGCATACCAGTCAATATGATTAGCTTGAGGAACAGTAGTTGTAACAGAACCATAAGTTATTTCATCATATGCACAAGTGTCATTTACAGGGTAAACACCATCGGTATTCATACAATTACTTTCAACTCCGCCAGGCATTATAAGGGCATTCCCATCATCACAATCAGGTGCGCTTTTGTAAGTACAGCTAAGATAAGCATCTTGTACACCATATCCGTCACCATCTGTATCAATACAACATTGAGGGTCAGTCTCATCTGACTCATTAACTGTTAATCCATTTGCGTAACTACAGTTATTATCAATTGGTTTTCCTCTTAATGTAACTAATGGATAATCCATAGCATAAGTTGCTCCATCACATATTTCTGTCGCACCAGGGCGAATTCCATTCTCAGCATCATTACAATCTATTAAGGCACCATCCGCTTTTGCATCATCAATAAAACAATAATTAGTTCCTCCAAAGTTTTCCCCAATATATCCGTCTCCATCTGAATCCGGACAGCAATCGGTATCTTGCCAGTCAAAATTACCATCACAATCATTATCTAAATTATCCCTACATAAATCCTCCGGATTTGCTTTAATTTCATCGGAGCTGGCTAAAATAGGGGTATTTTCACTTATTAATAGTGTGTGATCAGCATAAACAGCACCAGGTGGGTCGTTACGGTACCCTGTGCACAATCCACCAACATTCACACAAGCTTCATCTAAATCGGTATTACCACAGCTAATATTAAAATAATTTTTTAAGTAGTCTTCCGAAATGTTAGGGTCGCCAACAAAATCATAACCAGTATCAATTAAATCACAATTTTTCTTTGTATCGTTACATATTACACTTATACAATCATCGTCTAGTTCATCTGCCTGCCCATCGCAATCGTTATCATAACCGTCACTGCACACTATTCTTTCGCATTCTGTAGTACCGCAGGAATCGGTTTCTTTTGCACCTGGGGATAGAGCCTTGGTTGGGCAAAGTGGTCCAACATCAATACATGTTTCCGCCAAAGAGGCATCTGTATCGGTATCTATAGCTCCAAGTAAATAATCTTTAGGAGTATAGGTCTCTTTAAGGAAAAATGGCACTGGAGGTATATTTGTATTAGGAACCGTTTTTCCATCAGGGTCCATTTTTCCATTTGAGCAAAGTTGTTCTATACAATTGCTATCAAACTGGTCGGCGCCTGTTCCATCTACACCTGCTTCATAATTACAATCATTATCATAACCGTCGTAGCAGGTTGTTTCTATGGGCTCAAGTGGTCTTATTGTCTGGCAAAGTCCGCCTACATCTCTACATCCATCAGCACCTTCTACATCTATATTATAAAGTCCGTCATTACACAAAAAGTATCTGCACTCCGGATCCATTTCATCTTCAAGTCCGTCACAGTCGTTATCCATATTATCGGTACAGAAACTTGTTACACATCCAATATCATCTGGGTCACAAGATGCGAATTCAGAGCCGGATTGATATGCATAACCGTCGCCCAAAATTACACCCGCATAAAAGAGCGCCCATTCATCTTCAGCATAATCTCTATAATCTGTTTCGCCACAACCACCCCAAACAAAGTTGCTACATTCCTGAGTTGCAGGTGAATCAGAAGGCGTTGGAGAAGAAGGATTGGGACCGCAAACACCTGTGGAAAGAGGACATGATTTTGGTGGAGAAACACCATCTATACACTGACGTAAATTACATTCGGTAATAATCTCGTTTTGTGCACGTGTGGAGATTGTTGATTCCAGTGAGATATCCGGTGAATTACCGCTTTTGAATTGTGCCGAAAGTTTAGGATTTGCACGCACAATCATTTTGATTGTTACATGAGGTTGCACCTGAACAGAATCATCATTATATGCTTTTCTTGGGTCGTCCATCGGAGAAATAATAAACTTCAAATCAACAACATCCAAAGAGGCAGGAGTGATATCCACAAAACTATTCTTACCCGCAGTAGCAGGATTAATAATAATATTCTGACCATAAATTATATTGCCTGCAACAGCGTTCGAACAATCACCGGCGGATAATATAACTTCATCGCAGGAATAGCCATCATCGCAAATCCAAGTATCTATTCTTCCGTCATTTTCACCTGAATCGGAACTACATGTTTCATTTGAACTTGGGTCTAAATCTGGGTCTAACGAATTAATATGATCTACTCCAAAATCTTCACCTGTCATTTTAAGTAACCCAACCTTTCCAATTGGGTTTCCATTTGCGTCATAAGTCTCAATTCTTTTTAAATATGTTCGTTTATTTCCATCAATATTTATTAGGTAAAGGTTGTTCTGAATAGGGTCAGCTACAAATTCACCACCTTCCCACCTTCCCAGAGATGGCGGAACGGGTAGTCCTGTAACGGGGTCATTTTCAACTCTTTCTCCAATACTTTCATCATCCAGTGTTCCAATTTCTTCGTCCGGACCAATATCATAAAACTGCCTACTATATTGGCAGTAATCCTGAGCATAGGTATCGTTTGGAATATAGTCATAAGAGGAGCCAACTCTATCTTTTACCAGTGTCTGATTAAAATATTCCTCGTAATCAATTGTTCCATTACGCACCTCCTTTACAATTCGTTCCATGGTAAAACGAGCTTCTTCATATACCAAATTTGCCGCTTTTAAATTTCTTACTGTTCCGAAAAAATTAAAATAAATACTCGACGCAAAGGTAATAATCAGCGCAAGGATAGTAATGGCTATCATCAGCTCCGCGATTGTAAAACCCCTTCTTTTTTTAAATTGAAAATTGAAAATTGAAAATTGAAAATTAAGAAATATTAACTATCCAAATCATCTCTGCCGAAATAATCAGTTAGAATTGTTTTAAGTTCAACACTAGATTCTCTTTCTCCGTGTATCCATGTAACTTTACAAGTTACCCGCATGCGGTTTAGTGATTTTTTATCAGCTGACGCCCATTCAGCAATAGTATCGATTGATGAGTCGGTCGGAGAAGGGGAGTTCTCGAGATATTCAATTGTAATCGTCCTGAAAAAATTTGTAGATTGAGCATTCTTACGACCTACAGCATCATTGCCATTAGCATTATCATCGGTATTGATTTTGTGATTGTAAATATCTTTATCATTATCAAAAATACCATCTCCATTTGTATCAATAGCTGTTGGCTCAATATCTACTTGATAAAGAAGGGTATTGGTAACATTATCGGGAGCTACTCCAATATCACCTTTAGGTGCAAGTCTCCACCGTTGTATACTATTGCATTCATCACTGTTTCCACCAATTCCTTCTGCTTTATAAACAATATAATCCCCAGGTGGAATAGGATTTTCACCATCACAAGGTTCATAGCAAGTTACATCATCCGTAATATCCTGAGGCATATGATTCCAACACTCTCGAAGTTGGCTACTATATTTTAACCAGTTGGTATCGCGGATATTACGAACAGCTTCAATTCCTTCTCTTGCAATATTTACAGCAATTACCCTACTTTTGGAAGAATTCATATTACGCAGTGAAGAAGCCATTAAAGTACTGCTGAGCGTAACTCCGATTGCAAGAATCGAAACAGCTATTACTGTTTCTAGAATCGTCTCACCCCTTTTATTTTTGAAAAATTTAATCATCAGTCTAATTCATAACTTGCCTACAAGCAGGCAGGTTTTTAATTCATAATTAATTAAAGTTCAATTTCTGGAAATCCGGAAATTCTATTCATTTTTATAACAGTTGCTGGGGAAGTAGCTGGAGCTCCAACTCTTTTAAGTTGAATTTCCAAGTCAGTAATTTCAAGTACATCATCAGGAGTAGATGGTAATGCGGTAGGGTTATAAGCCATAAATACATCTGCAAGAGGAGGTCTGAATAGAATTACCACTTTATTATTTGGAGTCGGCACAACAGCTCCATTAGAATCATATCCAATTAAGCCAACAAAATTTGTATCAAGAGGCAATAGATATTCTTCCTCAAAACCTTCGTTGTTGTCATATTGGTTATTTGCAGTGCCAGATGTACTTGTGTTAGCAAACAAAACCAATCTACCAGTGTTATCCGTACCATTTGGATGAGCAGTTCTTTCTATATAAACGCCATATCCTTCTTTAGGAATCTCACTGGTGGCACCATTCCAATAAGCCCTGCTTGTAATAGCATAATTGCGTGCAGTTTTTATTATTTCCAAAGTTTTAGTTAGCGAGTCATTAAACTGGAATTGATTACGTTGATTGCGATATGTACTTCCGCCGATAGTAAAAAGTATTCCTATTATAGTAATTACAATAACCATTTCTGCCATTGTAAATCCGCCTTTGATTTTAGATTTTAGATTAGAGATTTTAGATTTACGAGTTAGAAAGTAATTCTTTGGTTATTATTTTCCCTTCTTCAACTCCTGGTTGGTTAAAAGTGTCCACCTTATACATCAATCCAAGCAGTGCAACTTGAAATTCAAATAACATTAAAAGCATGCCGATATGTCTGGCATCCACTTTCGGTATTTCAATTGTTACATTCGGTCTGTTAGCTTTTGCAAGTGATTCAGATGTTCCTAAATAAGAAGCATCAATAATCTGACTCATCTTTTTATTATTCAAAAATCCTATTTCTTTTGGAAGTACTTCATTAAGTGATGGGTCAGACATGTGTTTAAGAACACGCATAAATATAATCAGCTTATCGTTAGGCCCTTCTGCAAAAAGCTGAAGCATGGAATGTTGGTCGGTAGTTCCAAGTGCAGAAAGTGGAGTAGGCCCAGTCTTTTTATTTTTACCAATACTTTCAGCAAGAAGTTGTCTGTACCAAAGCCCCACTTTAAAAAGAGAAGTACTATAAGGCATAACCACAGTCATATTCTTTGACTTCTTTCTATCCATCAAGAATTGAACAGATGCCAGAATAAGTGCAGGATTTGTTTCCGGTAGACTGCTTTTTAAAGCTTCCCTCATTGTTTTTGCGCCTTTTAGCAAGCTAGCTATATCAATACCTGCGAGTGATGCTGGTACTAGTCCTACGCTGGAAAGAACAGAAAAACGTCCACCTATTTTTGGTGGAATATCAAACATTGTAATACCTTCTTCTTTACCTATTTTTCTTAAAAGTCCTTTCTTAGGGTCTGTAATAAAAATAAAATGCTTTTTATAGTTCTTTGGGTTTTTAGCAACCAGCATTTGCTTAACTATTCCATACAAAAACATAGGCTCTACAGTAGTACCAGATTTAGAAATAACTATGAATAATGTTTTTGAAATATTGATTCTGGATAAAATGCCTTCAGTATAATCTGGGTCGATATTATCTATTACAATAAGCCTTGGCTTCTGTGAAAGTGGACCAAGAAGAGCGCTTTTTAAAGCGGAAAGCCCTAGGCTTGAACCACCGATTCCAAGAACGACTATATTCTGCCATTCATTTTTACTCTGTTCATTAGCTAGCCTTTTAATTTTTGCCAGCAAAGAAGTATTATCTGGTAAATTTAAAAAATCATATCCGCCCTTCTTTTTACTGCGCATTACGTCTTTAACATAAGGATTATTTTTAATACAAAAATTCCGAAGTGCCTTGTCACTGATTCCATGCTTGGAACCAATTCCTGTTTTTAATATATTTGTGTAATTGAGATGAAGCATAAGTTTTATGTTTATTATTTAGTACTTTGTGTCTCGAGCAATTTCACGAGTCACGAATCACGAGTCACGAATCACGAGTCACGAATCACGAATTTTTCAAAAAATATTTTACTATTTCCTCCGTCTCGGTAATTTGTTTCGGTAAATCAGCCATAGCTTTTATTATCTGGAATTTCTCGTATCCAAGGCTTTCAAGTGCCATAATCGCATCTTCATTAATAGAAGAAATCGCAGGTTTACCATCTGATCTTGTTACAGGTGTAACTTTGTTTTTCAATTCCAAAATTAGCCTTTCTGCAGTTTTTTTACCAAGACCTTTAATCTTAGTAAGCATTCCGGTATCACCATTGATAATTGCGGATTGAGTGATATGAACAGGGGTTGAAAGAATATCCAAAGCTACCTTAGGTCCTATACCTGATACGCTCAAAAGTTGTTCAAAGAAACTCAATTCCTCTTTTTTTAAAAAACCATAAAGCGAAATATCATCTTCTCTAACAGCGGTGTGAATAAAAAGCTGAATTTTTGTATCAGCTTGGGAATTCGCAGGAAGCTCTGTTGTGGTAAAAACTTTATAACCAATACCACCAGCAAGAATTAGCAGAGATTTTTCGTTTTTATCTATGATTAAACCGTTTATATAACCGATCATTTTATTGTGGTGTGATTATTAGGATTATTGGGACTTTAATGATTATTAGGATTATTGGGACTTTAATGATTATTAGGATTATTGGGAATTTAATAGTAATTGGTCTCCCAATACTCCCAATAATCACAATAATCTTAATAATCCCACTCTCATTTATACTAATTTACCACATTTCTATATCATCTGACAAAGACTTTTACCTATTATTTAGCCAAAAAACCCTTGTTTTTTGTTTAATAATTTGGTATAATATATTGATTATTATAAATATATCTATTTGGCTAGCATAAAACGAAAACAACGGGTTATCGCCATCATGTTCGTTTTTTCACTACTTTGTGGAAACTTTATTAGTGTGCAAAACGTGCTAGCACAGCCACAATTGCCAGATATAGAAATTCCAGTGGAACCTGTAATAAATGACAATTATTACGAGGAACAGGATATAGAAGATTCCCGAACTATTGAATATACGGAAGACCTTTGGGAAATTACTGATGGAGGAATAGTGGATGACAGCGGAAGATATGTTGATGAATTCGATGTCAATGATGATGTAAGCGAAGTCAATCTTCTCTCTCCTGAAAAAATAGAAATAAGCGGGGAACCAGTTGATGAAATTGAAGCTTATCGTCAGAGTATAATTGAAAATTGGGGTGGAAAAAAACAGTACGCGGAAAAAAGACTTGAAGGTGTTAGGGAAAATCTGGAAGAGCAGAGAAAACGTTTTAAAGAACTTGAAAACCAAATTGCTACAGCGGAAAGTTTGCTTGAACCAATACGTGAACAGGTAGATTCACTGAAAGGGCAGATTGAAGTTCTTAATCAGAATATTAGGCTAGCGAAGGAAAAAATCACAAACACAGAAGTCCTTATCGCAGAAAAGCAGATTGAAATAAAAGATTTAATGTTGAATCTGAAAAAAAGTGAGATTGAAATGGATATTCAGAAGAAAATTGTAATGGATTATGTGAAATTATTGTATGCCGAAGAACAACAGTATTTTAACTTATATGATGAAGGCGCAAGCACTCTGAAGTTGCTTTTGGCTGATGCTAGCGTAAGCGAAAATCTTCTCGGACAAGAATATATGAAAATAATGGAGGAAACGGGACGAGATGTTTTTTATGATTTGGAACTGAAAAATCGTGAGCTTATTTCTCGGCAGAATGCTGTTTATGATGAGCAAGAAGATCTTGAATTCCTTTATGGAGAACTTCTAAAAGAAAAAAAGACTATTGAAGAAACCAGACTTTCCAAAAAAGAATTGTTAGAAAAAACACAAGGTGAAGAAGAGAGATATCAGATGATGTTGGAAGAAGCTATTCAGGAACAACTTGAAACATCCATCGCTGTTCAGAATCTTCAGGAAAATCTTCAGCTTATAGAGGCTAAGTTGGCAACACTTGATGAAGGTTTGGATACGGTAGAAAACGTTAATCCGGAAAACATACAAATAATAAAAAAAGTTGAAGAGGATATTGGACTAATCGAACAAATAGAAAGTGAGGAAATTTCACAAATTCCTGATAGCGATAGAGTAAGCGATAAGCCATTTGTATGGCCTGTTCCTGCAAATAAAATTACAGCTGAGTTCCATGATCCAACATATCCAAAAAGATGGGGGCTTCATCAGGCTGTTGATATTCGAGCCAAGCAGTTTACTGAAATTCGAGCACCTGCAAATGCGTATGTATTCCAAACAAAGGACAACGGCAACGGTTATAGTTATATAATTCTTGCACACAAGGGGAATCTTGTAACTGTATACGGTCATGTATCCGAAATTATCGCCAAACCGGGTACTGTTGTAAAGCAAGGGGAGGTAATAGGGCTTTCTGGTGGTACTCCTGGTACAAAAGGTGCAGGATTGCAGACAACAGGGCCTCATCTTCATTTCGAAGTCCACTACAAAGGAGAACCCGTAAACCCTCTAGACTATTTGCCTTTAGGCGAATTGCCAATTGAATATGTTCCAGATGAATTTCTTAAAACCCTTTACTAATGATTGAAAATTACCCCGATTTACAGGAAGCTTTAGAAAGACTTGAAATAACAATTAAAAATCCCGAAGGGGATAAGAATTTTATGATTGGATTTGGAGTAAATGCAAAAGAGGGAAAGTATTCTAAGGAGCAATTAGAAGCATATAGTTCAGCAATTGAACAGGTATTGGAAGAGGCAATTTTAAAACCTATTCATCGGGTTGGAACAGGTGAAACTAACGGCCCGCAATTATGGGAAATAAATACCGAAACAACATTAGATAATCTAAAAAGACTCATTACTTCAATACATATTTCCGCTGAGGAATATGCCGAAGAAGCGAGCTTGCTTAAAGTAGCTTAATAAAATACATATAATTTAAATTAAAATTACCAAAGAAATGATAGAAATACACTTTAAGCCTGTCGATCTGGTTGTAGATAAAGCGGCCGATGAATCAAACTATTTAATCGGATTTAATAGATCTGGTGTTTCAGATTTTGACCAAATTGTATATAATGATGCAATTCAGGCAGTATTAAAAGAAAAACAATTATATCCAAGACATATAAGAAAAGGTTATGTTAGCTGCTGGGAAGCTTTGGCAAATCCGCAAAAAGATGAATTGGAAAAAATAATCCCCGAGATTCACAGTAAGGCAAAAGCTATAGTTGAGAATCAAATTGCACGTGTAGCTGAATTTAAAAAGAGGGGAGAACTTTATGAACAAATAAAAAAAGAGTTGAGGGGAGAAGAGGATTAATTAGAAATCATTATCACATATTCCCCTTTAGGTTTTTCCGGAATTTCTTTAATAATCTCATCAATATTTCCACGATAGAAATGTTCGTATATTTTGGTTAGCTCTTTTGCTATAACTACTTTAGAATCCGGATTCAAATATTCCTTAATTTGCACTAGAGTCTTTTTTAATCGGTGAGGAGATTCGTAAAATACAACAGTATATTCACTATCGGCAATTTTTTTAAATATTGTCTGGCGTCCTTTTTTTACAGGCAAGAAGCCAAGATAAAGGAATTTATCAGTTGGAAGTCCGCTGGCACATAATGCTGTAATAACAGCACTTGGCCCAGGAATAGGAATGACTTCATAGTTCAAATCCAATGCAGCACTAATTAATGTATATCCTGGGTCAGAAATTCCAGGTGTTCCAGCATCGGAAATAAGAGCAACATCATCTCCACCTTGTAAGTGGGCAAGAATCTTAATTACCTTTGCATCTCCACTATGACTGTGAAAAGAAAGTCTAGGTTTATCAATATTATAATGTTTCAACAAAATTCCAGAATGCCTGGTGTCTTCACATGCTATTAAATCGACTGATTTCATAACCTCTACAGCCCTAAAACTAAGGTCATCCAGATTACCGATTGGGGTTGCAATGATATATAATTTCCCTTTGGTCATATTGGATTATTAGAAGAATACTGGCAACCTTTAATCTCACCCATTAGAAATTAAGTGAAGGTGTATATGAAAAATTATTTGCCCTGCAGATTCACCAACATTAAACTGCAGATTGTAGCCGTCTAACTCTCTCTTTTTGGCAATATCACGTGCTACTAAAATCATTTTTCCAACCAAGACCTCATCCTGTTCATTTTCATTTAGGTCACTTATTTTTGGAATATGTTTTTTAGGTACAACAAGAATATGATGCTTTGCCTTTGGGTGAATATCATTAAAAGCAACGATTTCATCATCCTCATAAACAAATTCTGATGGTATCTCTTTGCCAGTGATTTTGCAGAATAGACAATCTTCCATAATTTTATTTCAGGATTAAGCATTAAAAAATAAGCTTAGTTCTTAGTTTTTAGTTATTTCATTCACAATTTTATCTATATTCTCAATAGGCTGGTTGCCCATAAGAATATAATCATTTATATAAGTAATAGGCATTCTTTTTACGCCTTTGGTTTTTGCAACATCATTCACCGCATCTATAAATTCATCGTATTTTCCGCTTTTAAGACAATTTCTGAATTCATATATAGGAAGCCCCATACCCTGACCAATCAAATCTGCTTCCCTTCGGGTTAACGGTTCATCTGAAGTGAAAACTTCATTATACATTTCCCAGTATTTATCGTGTTCTTCTGCACATTTAATTGCAGTTACTGCATAATATTCACTTTCATTTTCTTTATTCGGATTTAAATATATCTGCAGATTTACATTCTCATTTTCAGAATATTTCTCATAAAGTGCGGGAACAGTATATAGTCCAAAAATATTACAACCTTCACAGTTCAAACTGAAAAAAACCTCAATATTAACTTTATCGGTAATCTGGACAGTTTCAAATTCTGAAATTGGCTGAGTTGCAGGCCTAATAATATTGGAAAAAGTCGGAAGAGGTTCACTTTTTATTATCTCTGCAGGTTTGTCTTGCATTCCGAGCAAAGTAAAAAATGCCAAAATTATACTTAGAAACGATGATGAATAAAGAGTTTTCATATAAATAAGTAAGCTTAATTACTTTAACATAACTTGATATTAATGGACAAATCACAAATTACAATCAATTTTGGTCATTGAGTCATTGCGTCATTGGTTATTGAAGTTTGTCGTTTAATCCAATTATGCTATTATGCTTTATGATTAAATTATTATAAATGACCCCAGTAAACAATAGTAACCCAGAAACAGCACCAAAAAAGCCAACTGCATTAGAGTCAGTTGATAGTTTTATTGGCAAACAAAAAGAAAGGCAAAGGTCTGAAGGTGAAAAAGCTGTTCAGCAAAGTGCTGAAGGAGTTAAGGGTGAAGTCGCAGATGTTATGGGAGTCGTTGATAAGCCAAAAGAGGTAATTTCTGAAAGAAAAGGGGAGAGTGGAGAAGGTGGTGATATAAAAGGAGGGGGCAAAAAAAGAGATGATGATGACGCTCAACAAATTGCATCTCAACTCCGTAATATTACTCTTCCTACGGAAGAGGTAATGATAAAAATGGTTAGAACGGCAATTCAGATTCAGATAAAACATGAGATGAAAAAGGCTAAAAAGCTTGAAAAAAACCTCGCAACAGGAAGCGCACAAGAATACAACACTACAATCGCAAAAATCCGAAGCTTAAAAGAAGTGCTTTCATCACTACTTCACGCTACATATTCTTTTGTAAAAGGAGTCTATTCAAAATACTTCACTCCTCAGGGTAAAAGAAGGGATATTTCTGATTTGTAAATTCATTCATTATGCCGCTTTGGCATACATTTCACGAGGTGCAGATTCAAATTTTTTCACTCCTTCGGCATAACCTTGTTCCAGTATATTTGCCATTTGTTTTACTTGATGTGTGTAATCGTATGAATCGATAAACAAAGTATCGCTTCTATGCCCTATGATATTATCTGGATTTTCTCTAAGTAGTTTTACCATTTCTCTAACAGTAGATTCATTTAAATCTGATCCGATTTCATCATCAAGTTCATAACCCCTTTCTCGTACTGTCCATTCTTTTCCGTCCCAATAAATACCATGATAACTGGCTACCTCCTCATTCATAAATTCTTTTAAGTTTTCTTCTCTCCTGTCACCTTTGTATCCAAAATACTGAGCTAGCCTGTAAATTGCATTAACACCCGGTGTCATGTCAGTATTATTTTTCTCAAAATTCTTATAACTAGGTGAATCGGTGACTGAAAAATCTTCAAGATGTTTTGTTAATTCATCAAGGCTCATTTTAGGTTCGGAAAAATTATATTTTCTTATAGCAATATTAAAATTTACATCGCGTTGGCATGTCAGATAATCCTTAATGCCGACTAAAGCTTCTACAAGAAATTGAGCGAGTTCAGGTTTTTCTTCAAACTGAGATTTATTCTCCATTTGGCTGTAAATCTGAACAGATAATCTTAAAAGATAAGGTGTTTCCATGGATTCCATATTTGCGAACATTTCTTTGCTAGATTGCTGCTTTATGCTTTCTACTACACCTTTTTTATATTCCTTTACCAAAAAAGATGGAGGGAAAGATGATTTTGAAACTGGATGTTCAGTTGTTCCGGAAATCTCATAACGCTCGTCCATTAGATTTATATCTCCCACCATTAACTCAGTTACTTTTTCCGCTTTCTTCCTTTGCCTAATTTGCATGATGTCGTCAAACAACTGTGCTTCAGTTACATATTTTTCGGCATCTTGATAATTATCTACACCTTCAAAAGAATTATGTTGAAAATAAAATTCATGATTTTTATTATAAGTTTGTTTAATTCCTTGCTCTATTTTATCTCTTTTACTTTTTGATGATTCTTCAGTTCCAAGAATATTAATTATTTCAGGATTCTTCTGAGCACTAACCATAAAGCGATAAATTTTATGTGCACTTTTAGCCTTTTCTTTTTCATTCCTCTCAATCCCTTTTTCATTACTCTCCAAAGCGAATAATGAACTAAAGCCAGAAACAAGCACATCACCTGTAGAAACTGACCCCATTGTTGTAAACCACTGATGCATTAATTCGTCATATGAATATTTTTGTGCCCATTCACCTTCAGTTAATGTTCTTTCGTTCAAAGTATCAAAAATTTCTGTTCCGGCATAAGTTATTGGCATAAGAGGTATCCAAAGTCTTCCTGCAACACCTGCCACGCCACGAGCTGTTGCGCCAACTGCAAGCCCCGTAATATCCGCAGCTGCATTTGCTGTCCATAAAGCAGCTTTTCCGCCAGAAATAGCCGCACGTCCTTGCACATCAGTTGTAGCCGCTTCGTATCCACTTAACCCTGCCTCATATAAGCTCAAAGCTGCAAAACCTGCAGGGATTGCTTTTCCTAAGAATCTGCCGAATTTTGCAAGTTTACCTACTTGTTTTATTGCCTGTGAGGATTCCTGTGCCGCCTCCAGACTGCTAAGGGCAACACCTTTGGCCTCCCTTAATCCTTTTAAAAGGTCATCAATTTTTTCTACGCTTGCACCGGCTTTTTTGGCTTGAGCAAGTTCTGTTTCAATCTTTTTTATTTCATTCAAATGTTCTACAGTTCTACTTAAATTAGTTTCTGCTTTCTTTGCCATTTCCAAAGCTTCCTCAGCTTTTTCGATGCCCTTACCTGATTTTCTCGCTTGTTCAAGTTTTGAAGTTGCATCAGCAACTCTCCTGTTTACATCCGAAAGGTCACTTATGGCGCTTTTTAAAACATCGTTGGTCTTAAAATTTACGAGTGATTCAGGAGAGACGTTCGGTCTGCTGAAAAATCTGCGTATTGGACCAGGTTTATTTTCTATTCCTATATTTCCTTTTGCATCATTAAGAAGTCTCAGGAATTTTTTTAATCCTCCAGATTTGGTTAGATTCCTCTGTAAATGAGCAATTTCTTGTGGGTGAAGGAGGTCTCCGGCATCAACACCGCTATATGCGGATGATCCGACGGTTTTAATAAGTTTTGCCATTGATTTTCCTGTATCATCGTTTTTTGCAATTAAAAAATCGGGATGCTTTGTAAGTTTATCAAAAAATTCAGTTGTTTTATCGGCAAGCTTAAAGGCATCTTTAATTTGACCGTAGCTGGAATTATGACTTAATGTCTCCACAATTAAATTTACATCTTTATCAAAACGCCCGAAGAAAGAATTATATCTACGTAAAAACTTATTTGTATATTTTATAAGCATTCTTTCATTCCATGCGGGTAAGAATAACCGCTGTGCCCCTTTTGCCAGGCCTTGTTTTTTTGCCCATTTTACTTCCTGCCACCAACCCATGTTGCTATTAGGCTTTAGTTTAAAATAGTGCTTAACATATTCCGCATCACGCAGCATTATATTTATATTATTGCCAGGCATTACTCCATGACTAAGTTGTTTTGTGACATTAAAAGCTGTTTGCACGGATTCCTTCCCCCATCTTCCAATGCGATATACAATCTCTGCTCCTTTCGCGGGAAGTGTTAGAGGGGCTAGAGCGCCTTTTCCAGATCCCAAAGCAGTCCTTGCAAGTAAATCCCATCCATTTTTGGCAATATGTCTATTGATTCTATAAGCGTTTAAACCCCCTATCACAACAAAAGGTGATGTAGCCGCGACATAAGTTTTTATCGCAGAACCTAATCCAGAATTATTTTCCTGAGCACCTTTTACCCATGCATTCATACTGTCCTTAACAATGCCCATAGGTTTATAGAAGAAGTACTTTCCGGCTAAATACAATACTCCTGTGTGCTGATCTTTTTCATTTTTAGAAATAATAAAATTACCTCCTGCTGCAGTGATAAGACTAATAATATCCCATGCATCACTGACTTTTGAAATTTCTTTAGTTCCTACAATATTAGTTAATGTATTAAGTAAATCTTTTCCAATTCTAAGTGTACCGGAACCTGCTTCTTTTGCAGTTTCAAGACCAAAATCTACGGCATCGGCATTTCTTATTTTTTTAAGCCATTCCTTTTGCTGTTCAGGTGTTCTTTCGTTAACAAAAGCAGATGTCCAGTTTCCAGCCTGTTCAACTTCGCTTTTAACCATTTCGATTCCAAAATCTTTCATTTTTCCAAAATATGGCAATAAAAATGCTAAACTTGGAACATTGAAAGAAGAAGGTGAAGAAATTATTAAGCTGATTAGTTCACTTAGATATTTTTGTTTAAATTCCTCCGGGATGCTATCTAGGATAGCATAAAGTAAAGCCAATTCTTCCATCTGACTGCTTCCTTCCTTAACACCCTTATCAAAATCTATATTCAAAGAAACAATCCCAAGCTGAATGGCTTTATCAAAACCTATTTTTTCATCTAATTGATTTTGAATTATATCCTCATTTCCTTTGCTTGCGTATTTATTGGTTATATTAAAACGATCTACACATTTTGGTATTACTGTGCCTAAAGTTAGTATTTTGATTTTTTTAAAGAAAAGTTTAACTGCTTCTATGGTATTTTTGTCGTATTTATTTGTATCTATATTTTTTATAATGTCATTTTCATCATATTCCAAAGTATATTCCTGAGATTTTTTTATAATGAGCGAAGTAAAATGTGTTTTGTTTACATCTTTCAGATCTAAACCAAGTCTTTGTGCAAGCTTTTCCATATATTCTTGCTTTTTGCCTTCGATAGTAGATTTTATAGCTTCAAAATTTAATTTTTTGGGGTCACGCTCTTTTAATGCTGTAATAAGTGAAGCTTGTATCCCATTATTGATTTTATAAACTGGGTCATTTGCAACATGATTAACCATAAAATTCTCAAATGTCATTGTTGAGTACGAACCACCTGATAAACGTTTATTATAAACTTCGTAAGTTGTTGCAATTATTTTGAAAGCTAAATATATATTTTTACTATCAACTGCGGAATGAATTTTAACTAACTCGTTATTGTTTGGAATAGAACCCTCCGCATCATCTGTTATTTTGTATTTATTCCAAAGAGAGACAATGTCAGACATATTCTTACCCCTTAAATCATCAAACACTTTTCTGACATCTCTTCTTGTTTCTTTAAAGCGATAATTATCGAAGCAATATAATCTAATTAATATTTCACTTGGGACTTCAAATTCAACAGCTTCCTTTATCTCATTTGCAGCACCACTTATCTTGTTTTTCGCATTTCCTACAGCACCAGTCACAGTTCCTGTGGCATCCGCCACGGTACTTTTTGCCTTGGTTGCAGCATCCTTACCCTTAGCTAGAAGCTTTTCATTTGCTTTCTCCAATTGTTCTATCCTTTTTTCCAATTCACCCCTAACATCCTTGGGAATTACTCCGCCTTTTTCCAAAAGACCTTTTAAATCCTCCACGCTCATTTTACCGAGCACCTCCTTAAGCGCGTTTTTACCCATAAACATACCAAAAAGGAAAAGTCCTACAGGAATAAGCACCTCTTTTCTAAACCATGATCTTTTTGTTACTTCTCCACCATCTTTTTTCGCTTTTTTATTTCTCCACCAACCAGTTAATGAATCACCAAAAATATATAACCCAGCCATACCAGCAAGGATTACTCCAGCTGTTCCGGCAGGATGTTTCTTAATAAAATTTTTGACCTTTGCATAAGAACTTACGGATCCCTCGCCTTCATCAACAATATCTGTCCAAGTTCCTTCTTTAAGTAAAAAGTTAGTAGTTGGTCCAGGTGTACCCAAAATTCTATCTATATTATCCAGAGCAGTTCTTTCTGGTAAGGTAAGCTTAGAATCAATACCATACATATCTACCATATGCTTCAGTAAAACTGGATTTTCTCGTAAAGAGCTAATATCAGCACCCTCTTTTTTTAATTTTGCAACAATGCCTCCAATAGCCATTGAGAAAACCGTAATCTTATCCCATTGTCTAGCAGATTCCGGATTTGTTTTAATTTCTTCTGGCGGAGGAAGTACATCTGACCCACGCAGATTCCTAATTTTATCAGCTGGTTCCATATTTTCATCTGATTCCATCATCTCCGCAGCATGAGAAAATTCATTTAAACCCATTTCTGTCTCTTTTTCATCAAGAACCTCAAAATTCTGAGTTTCAAATTCTTCCGCACCTTGTTGTGGATTTGCATTATCCGCCATGTTGTTCTTTTGTGGGTTTAATTTTTTCCAATTGCATTCTTATTTTCTGACGTCGCATTTCTTCACTTATAATTATCTGAGCCCCTTTTTTTAGTTGGTCAGTAGTAAGTAAATTACCAAGAAGAGCCCAGTTTCTTTTTTCTTTTTCATTTAAAAATCCTGCTCTATCAACCATATTCTGATATTTCTCATACTGTTTACGACGTTCATCATCGTAGACCAAGACTCCGGGTGTCACTAATTGTGTCGCAGTAAAGTGGTTCATTAATGTTTAATTAATCTTTATATTATAGCAAAAAATAGAGCAAAAAGCAATGTCTGAACTGTGATTAACGATTAATGTTGTACGATTTACGATTAAACCCCGTAGGGACGCATTGCAATGCGTCCCTACGTTGTATTTATCATAAGAAAATCATCCAAATCAAATAAATCACAGTTCAGACAAACTCCCAAACAAATCATACTCTCCTGCATCAGTGATTTTTACTTTATAGAAGCTCCCGGATTTAAGCTTTTTAGAGCTTTTAATAATAACAACTCCATCTACCTCTGGTGCAAAGTGCTGAGTTCTGCCGATATATTTATTAAGCTCAGGGTCAAATCCGTCAATTAGCACTTTTTGAGTGGAACCTATAAACTTTTTGTTTTTATCAGAAGAGATTTTCTGCTGAACAAGCATGGCTTTCTTATGCCTTTCTCTTTTTGTTTTATCAGGGATTTGCTTCTTGGCTTTATAGGCTTCAGTTCCTTTTTCTCGCGAATATTCAAAAACTCCCACGTGGTCGAAATCAATTTTTTTAATAAAAGACAAAAGATTTTTAAAATTACTCTCTGTTTCCCCGGGAAAACCTGCAATAAGGCTTGTTCTAAGTGTTACATCAGGTATGATTTTGCGGATATTTTTGATTTTCTCAATTGTCTTTTTGACATCATAAGGTCTTAGCATAGCCTTTAAAATTGCGGGGTCACCATGCTGAAGTGGAATATCTAAGTATTTACAGATTTTATCCGATTCAGCCATCAGTGTAAGAAGCTCATCATTAATTCTTTCGGGATAAACATAAAGAACCCTCACCCAAAAATCATCTTTAATCGCAATTATTTTTTTAAGTAAAGCTACAAGAGATTTCTTTTTATAAAGGTCTACTCCATAACAACCAGAATCCTGAGCCACAAGTACTATTTCCTTTACTCCGATTTTTATAAGTTCTTTTATCTCTTCAATAATTGGCTCCATAGGCCTACTTCTATACCTTCCTCTAAGTTTTGGGATAAGGCAGAAGGCACAGGCATTATTGCATCCCTCGGCAATTTTTATATAAGCATAACCGGGCGGAGTAATAAGCAGTTTCCCAGGCATATTTACATATTTAAGTGGTTCATCATCAACTTGGTAAACAATGGCACCTTCCCCAACATATCTTATTATCTCTCGTATGTGTGGATAATTGACAGGGGATACAATGGCTTTTACCTGAGGATATTTGTCAAAAAAATCTTGTTTAAGAGCAGTGGTTAAACACCCTATTAATACGACTTTCTTATCTTCGAGTTTTTCCAAATTTTCATAAACTTCATTTCTAGCGGATTCCAAAAAAGCACAGGAATTTAGTATTACAATTTCGGCTTCTTCAATATTAGAAAAAACACATATATCATCAAGTTCGGCAATTACGGATTCCGTGTCCGCTGTGTTTTTAGGACAACCAAGAGTTATTACAGCGGTGTTTATTAATGTATTGGGCATAATCACAAATCAAAAATCACAAATCAAAAATCACAAATCAAAAATCACAAATCAAAAATCACAAATTATTAAGCTGTTCAGTCATTTTCTCAACTTTATCTTTTGCTTCATCTAACTTAGATTTTTCTCCATCAACAACCTCCTTTGGCGCGTTTTTTACAAAGTTATCGTTGCTGAGTTTTGCCTCAAGCCCCTTAATATAACCGCTTAAATTAGATATTTCTTTTTCAAGACGAGCCTTCTCTTTTTCGGTATCAACAAGCCCGTCCAAAGGAACAAAAATTTCAATTCCATTAACGATATCAGTCGCCGCATTGGCCAATTTTTCACCTGATCCTTTTAGTGTTAAATCGCTAATTCTTGCAAGCCGAATAATATCTTCAGATCCTCTCTCTAAAATATTAATGCTTTTATTACCATAAATCGTAACGGGTATTTTTTGAATAGGTTCAATTTTATTTTCAGATCTCAAATGTCTGATTTTTGTAATTACATCAATTATCAGAGATGTTGAATCTATATTGTATTTTTTACCACCAATTTCAGAATATTTTTGTCCAATTAGCATTTCATTTTGCCCCGGCATTTCACCCCATATTACTTCCGTTGAAAAAGGAATAATCGGATGTAGGAGTATTAGGATGTTTTTTAGAACATAATAAAGAACTGCGGGATTTTGCTTTTCACCTTTAGAAAGTTCCAGATACCAATCGCAAAAATCATTCCATAAAAAGTCATAAAGGGCTTGTCCTACTTCACCTATCCTATATTCCATAAGTCCTTTATCCGCAAACTGAATAGTGTCATTCAGCTTTCCTAAAATCCATTCATCTGCATCTGAAAGTTTCTCATAATCGATTTTCGGTTCATCTTTTATGCTTTTCTCTTCTAAAATTCCTAAAACAAATCTACTGGCATTCCATAATTTGTTTGTAAAATTCCTATAACCCTGAATTTTTTCTTCATAAAGGCGCATGTCATTGCCAGGAGTACTACCGGTAACCACACTCATTCGAAGCGCATCTGTACCGTATTTATCAATCATATCTAAAGGATCAATGCAGGTTTCTGGCTTTGATTTGCTCATCTTTGAACCGTCTCTTGTTCTAATTAAACCATGCAGATAAACAGTCTCAAATGGTATTTCACCAGTGGCATAAGTTGTCATTAGTATCATTCTTGCTACCCAGAAAAACAAAATATCGTAACCGGTTTCCATTACGGATGTCGGATGGAATTTATTAAAATCTGGACTTTTTTCCAGTAAGTCATTGAGAGATAATGAGGTGTCAGCGGCGACTTTTGGGTCGATTAATGTACTCCATGTCCATAATGCGGAAGAAAACCATGTATCCAGAGTATCTTCATCCCTAATCCATTCATTACCCTTCGGCGACTCAATTCCAACATAAACCTCTTCATCTTTATACCAAACGGGAACTTGATGACCCCACCAAATTTGCCTACTTATACACCAGTCTTGTAAATTATCAATCCAGTGAAAATATGTTTTTTCAAACCTTTCCGGAATAATGCGAATCTGGTGATTTTTTACAACTTCCTGCATAATTTCCTTTAAGGTCATCTCAGATTTTGATAATTTGAGTTTTGAGTTTTCAATCTTGAATCGCTTGTTTACATCAATAAACCACTGCAATTTAGGAAGAGGTTCGACTGGCATTTTTGACCTGTAAGAAATTGACAACTGCTGAGCATATTTCTCTTCAAGTTTTAGGCGTCCGTCATTTTTAAGCCCCTCAATAAATTTATTACGCGCTTCTTCAACAGAAAGTCCTGCATATCCATCAATTGTTTCCATTATAAAGCCGTCTTCACCGATTACCTGAATAGGATAGGACTGAATAATATCTTTATGTCTCTGCCATAAATCATAATCCACTTTACTGTGAAAAGGCGTAACTCCAACAACCCCCGTTCCGAACTCAGGGTCGACCTCTCTATCGGCGATTACAGTAACTTTTATTTTTCTACCATGTGGCCACTCAACATCAAAAGTCTTTCCGACTAAATGCCCAAACCTTGTATCATCGGGGTGAATAGCAAGCGCGGTATCACCAAGTTTTGTTTCTGGTCTACTTGTTGCAACATACATAGGGTCTCCGCCAGTTTGCTCGGCTGATAGATATTCAAATGTATAAAGAGTTCCTTCTTTTTCTTCATATTCAACTTCGTCATCCGCAAGAGTTGTTTGAAGAGCGACATCCCAGTTTACAACTCTTTCTCCGCGGTAAATAAGCCCATCATCATACATCTTTTTAAACACTTCATTTACACATCGATTAAGTGATTCATCCATAGTATAGCCTTCCCTGCTCCAGTCACAACTTGCACCCATCTTTCTAATCTGACTGCGAATAGTACCCTGACTTTTTTCTACGTATTTTTTGATTTCATCAACAAGCCCTTCTCGACCAAGACTCCTAGGATTCTTTATTCCCTGTTCATTCTTAAGATTCTTAATTACTACGCTTTCGGTAGCAATGGCGGCATGATCCGTACCAGGAAGCCAAAGTGCTTCAAATCCTTTCATACGTCTGTGGCGAATCATAATATCTTCAATCGTCAAAAAAGCCGCATGACCCAAATGCAAAACTCCCGTAGCGTTTGGAGGTGGCATGGAAATAGTAAACGATTCTTTGTCCGAATTTACATCCGCCGTAAAAACCCCGGATTCCTCCCATTTCTTATATATATCATCTTCGTATTTTTTTGCTTCGTAGGCTTTGTCCATCATTGAAAATTCAAGATTGAAGATTAAAAATTATCTTTTTGATAATCGAAAATAATAATAGCATATTGAGCTCATTGGCTACAATACAAGATGTTGCTCAAATTCTGGTAATTGTATAGAATTACACTGAACGAAATCTTCAATCTTCAATAAAATTATGCCTAACTATAAATTTAAATGTCTGGAATGTGGTCACTGTTTTGAAAAATTGCTTCCTGCAGGTCACGATAAGCAGAAATGTATTGAATGTGGACATCCTGAAACAGAAAAATTACTGGAAGCTCCAGGGGTTCAATATAAAGGTGAAGGATTTACTAAAAAGTCAGATACCAGTTGCTCTAAGGGTGATAAATGCTGTGGAGGAGGTTGTAGCCAATAAATAGTAAGTCAAACTATAACTATTACTATAACTATCACTTTAATTATAACAAAAAAATAGTATCAGTCTTAGTGATAGTATTAGTTATAGTTTTTATAGATTCTCCAATTCATTCAAAAGTGCCTCCTCCCTTTCCTTTTCCTCTTCTTCATTGGCATTTTCAGCCTTAAGTCTGATTGCTTTCTTTTGCTTATATGCTTCAGCATCGAATTCACTTACAACTTTATCAGTAGTTTCCTGCATACCTTTTTGGTATGTCTTATTAGCTTCTTCAATCTGTTTCTTTTCATTTTCAAGAATGTCGCGAAGATTTTCAATCTGATCATCGGACATAATAGGTAGAACATCTACCCAATATTGTCTTTCTTCGTCATCCATGGAATGACTTTGCTTAATCATTCCTACTAATTCCGGGAATTCGACAGCAGTTTCCTCTGGTATTACAAGGGCATTATCGTCCTGTGTTTTTGCTTTTGTGTCATCTGCCATTAAAATTTGGTTCTATCTTTCATTTTATTATATCAAAAAATCGATTTTTTTTCAA
Organism: Candidatus Peregrinibacteria bacterium; assembly: GCA_016932505.1. Taxonomy (GTDB): domain Bacteria; phylum Patescibacteriota; class Gracilibacteria; order UM-FILTER-43-11; family UM-FILTER-43-11; genus JAFGCT01. The sequence continues at coordinate 10,259 of JAFGCT010000031.1, read as the reverse complement.
GTAGAAACTGATGAGAAAACCAATAGTTAGTCAACTTGAAAATAAATTGGACTATTTAATCTTCATAATCTTATACTCAAATACTCCTGCAGGTACCTTTACTCGTATAACATCACCTTTAGCTTTACCTAAAATAGCAGAGCCAATAGGAGATTCATTGGATATTTTTGAATTAACAGGGTCAGCTTCTGTTGAACCTACAATTGTATAAGTTTCTGGGTCATCATTCTCTGTAATATTCTGAACGGTAACAGTAACACCAATCTGTACTGTATCCTGTCCACTTTTGTCATCGGTAATAATCTTCGCGTTCTTAATCATGTTCTCAAGCTCCACAATCCTACCTTCAACGAATGCCTGTTCGTTTTTAGCTTCTTCATATTCGGAATTCTCAGAAAGATCACCATAAGCGATAGCTTCTTTTAAACGCGCAGCGACTTCTTTTCGCCTAACATCTTTATATTGCTGAAGCTCTTCAACTAATTTAGCGAGCCCCGCTTTGGTTACCAATACTTCTTTTGCATCTGCCATTTTTACTTAAATTAAAAATTAAAAATTAAAAATTAAAAATTCGATTAATGTCGATCTTTAATTTTTATACTGGTTGGATGATCTCTCATTTTTTGCAATATTTTTGCTTCAATCTGTCTAATACGTTCTCTTGTAACTCCAAATTCCTTACCAACTTCTTCCAGAGTATGCCCAATTCCATCATCAAGACCAAATCTCATACGAATTATTTTCTGTTCACGTGGAGTAAGGTACTGAAGCATGTAATGAATATTCTCTTTCATTATCTGTCTGTTTGTAGCATCGGCAGGAGAAATAGCTTCATCGTCTTCAATAAAGTCACCAAGTTTGCTATCTTCCTCCGCTCCAACAGGCGCTTCAAGAGAAACAATATCCTGAGAAATCTTAAGAATGTGACGAACTTTTTTAATATCCATATCCATTTCAGAAGAAAGTTCATCAACAGTAGGTTCACGGCCGAATTCCTGTAACAAGCGTCTTTGTGTGTGAGTCAGCTTATTAATTGTCTCCACCATGTGAACAGGAATACGTATTGTTCTTGCCTGATCAGCAATAGCACGTGTAATTGCCTGACGTATCCACCATGTTGCATACGTAGAAAACTTGAAACCACGAGTTGGATCAAATTTTTCAACAGCTCTGAATAGTCCAATGTTACCCTCCTGAATCAAATCCAAAAAAGAAAGACCACGTCCAATGTATTTTTTAGCAATAGAAACAACAAGTCTTAAATTCGCTTCAGCAAGTTTTTGCTTGGCAACCGGATCACCTTTGGAAATCTGTTTAGCAAGTTTGATTTCTTCATCTGCAGAAAGAAGGTCAACACGACCAATTTCACTCAAATACATACGAACCGAATCATTTGCGATTTCTTTTAGATTTGCCTGTTTTTTCTTAGCTAATTCAGCTTCTTCTTCAGTTGTTTCTGCATCCTTTTCGGTTTCAGCTTCAGCATCTGCCATTTCGTCATCAATATCAAAATCATCAAACGCAGCCATTTCATCATCAGTAAAATCGAATTCAGAGTCCATTTTTTTAGTTTTCTTCTCCCCCCATATCATATCGTTTTTAACGTCTATAACCTCAATTCCTAAATCAATAAAAAGGGTATAAATTTCATCAAGAAGAATTACATTATCTTCGATTTCCGGCATTGCTTTTAATAGCTCTTGATGAGTTACAAACCTCTGCTCTCTGCCTTTTTGAATAAGCAGCCGAATCGCTTTAGGATATTTTGCAAGAGTTTCATCATCGGGCTGAGCAATAAATTTCTTAGTGATTTTCTTAGCCATAAATATTAAGTCTTAAGTTTTATGTGTTAAGGATTTAGCAGTTTTAAGCTTAAATCTAGCTTAATCCTTACTCCTTATTCCTTAGTCCTTATTAAAATATTTTAGTTTTTAGTTTTGAGATTTGAATTTGTTGGTTGAGAAGTAGTGTACTTTCTCCTGAATCTTTTGCTGAACGTATCTTGAATATCAATTCTTTTTCCGCATTGTCTATATTTTTTTTATTAATCAGACTGATAAATAATTTTATCTCCTTTTCAGCTGATTCTTCAGAAAAATCAGGATATATATCGTCAATTAGAAGTGCATAGACCTCAATCTTCCCTCTATCTTCTTCGTCCAATTCTTCCTTTACGGCATCAAGGTCAACTGCGCTTGCACGATTGTACACTTTTTTAATTGCCTTGTAAAACTTTTCTGTGCCTGTTTCAAGAGGAACACTATCGATTAAGTTTTCATCAACTAATTTGTATAAATCTGGGTATTGGAAAATAAAACCCAATAGGAATTCTTCGCGCGAATAAGCCTTTTTTAATAGCACTTCCTGTGTATTTGTTGTTGGTGGAGAATAACTTTTTTTAATGGTCAGATTTTTTAAATCATTCCAAAGTAGTTTTACATCAACTCTTAATGCTAGAGAAATTTTATCTAAATATGCACCCTGCTCCACTTCTGAATTGTAATTTTTAATGATTGGAAGAAGAAAATTCAGAATCTCCTTTTTTCCATCCAAGGTATTTTTATCATGCAGACGGAGAATGTATGAAATATAAAAATCCATAACAGGAGTTGCTTGCTTAACTGCCTCAAACCACATATCTGGAGATTTTTTTATACATTCATCTGGGTCTTTCCCCTCTGGAACAGTAATAATTTTGATGTTCATTTCTGCCTCTTGAGCCAGTTCTATGGAACGTTTTGTGGCTTCTAGTCCTGCAGAGTCCTGATCGAACGCAAAAGCAATATTTGGAGTGTATCTTTTAATTAGTTTTAACTGCTGAACTGTTAAGGCTGTACCGGAAGTAGCAACGGTATTTTTACATCCCGCCTGATGACAAGCAATTACATCCATATAACCTTCTACAAAAATCGCCAAATCCTCCTTTTTAACAGCATCTTTCCCCCAATTCAAACCATAAAGTACGAGGCTTTTGTTATAAGCGAGTGTATCAGGAGAATTTAGATATTTTGGTTCACCGTCTCCAATAATTCTTCCTCCAAAACCTATCGCGTTATCCTGATGATCAAAAATCGGAAATATATAGCGGTTTCGGAATCTGTCATAAGTATTTTTGTCGGCAATAGACCTTTGATTTAGCAGTCCTGCACTTAAAATATCATTTTCCCTGTATCCAATATTAATAAGATGATCCTTAAGTCCATTATACGAATCTGGTGCATAGCCAAGTTTGAATTTTCTAATCGTATCTTCCGTAAGTCCACGGTCTAAAAAGTATTTTTTATGCTCGGGTGAAGATTGTAATTGTTCGGCAAAATATTTAACAGATGAGCTATTCATTTCAACAACTTTCATCCTCTGATTATGGGCTTCCGGTTTGAATTCCGGAATAGAAACATTGGCTCTTTGAGCTAGAATTCTGACAGCCTCGGGAAAGTCGACATTTTCAATTAACTGAACGAATTTAAAAATATCACCACCTGTATTACAAGCAAAACAATAGCCTATGCCCTTTTCTGGACTTACTGTAAAACTCGGCTTCGTGTCATTATGGAAAGGACAGATTCCTTTTAGGTTTCTGCCAGCTTTTTTTAATTGAATATAGCTTCCAACTACTTCTTCAATTCCTAATTTTGCCCTGATTTCTTCTAGATGGTTCATTTTATTGAGGTGGGATTATTGGGGGTATCGTGATTATTGTGATTATTGGGAAAATCTTAGTTACACTCACAATAATCCCAATAATCTTAAAAATCCCAATAATCCGAATTAAAAAAGTGTTTTTTTGTTTTCAGGGTATCCCATTTCTAAATGGTAATATGCATTTTCTGTTACCACTCGGCCTCTTTTTGTTCTGTCTAAAAATCCTATTTGAAGTAAATATGGTTCATATAAATCCTCAATTGTCTCGGTTTCTTCTGCAGTTGCGGCTGCAATAGCATTTACACCAACAGGTCCACCATTGAATTTTTGAATAATTGTAAGAAGAATTTGCCTATCGGTTTTATCCAGACCTAAAGTATCCACACTCATTGTTTTTAGACACTTTTTAACAAATTTTAAATCTATTTTTTCAATATTTTCAACTGTCGCAAAATCTCTTATTCTTTTTAAAAGTCTATTTGCTATACGTGGTGTTTTGCGTGAGCTTTTAGCGATTTCTCCAGAACCAGCATCTTCTATTTTTACTTCCAGCAATTTGGCGTTACGGTTTACTATCGACTGGATTTCACCGTCTTCATAAAAATCCAGTTTATAAATATGTCCGAATCTATCCCGTAGTGGAGAAGAAAGTGAGCCTACCTTAGTAGTAGCGCCGATAAGTGTGAATTTTGGTAAATCAAGACGCATGCTTCTGGCTGCAGGGCCTTTGCCGATAATAATATCCAAAGCATAATCCTCCATAGCACTGTATAGAATCTCTTCAATATGGGTTTTTAGTCTGTGTATCTCATCAATAAACAAAATATCACCTTCTTGTAAATTTGTTAGAATAGAAGCTAAATCACCTTGTTTTTCAATAGCCGGTCCTGATGTAGTTTTAATATTTACACCCATTTCTCTAGCCACAATATTCGCAAGAGTGGTTTTCCCAAGCCCCGGAGGCCCATAAAGCAGTACATGTTCAATTGGCTCCTTTCGCTTTTTGGCAGCTTCCATAGACACTCTCAAGTTCATTTTGGTATCTTCCTGTCCAACATATTCCGCTAAACTTTTTGGTCTTAGGGTAAGATCAAGCTGATTATCATGGACAATCTCTTTTGAATTGGTGATTTTATTATCTCTTTCAATCATAATTGCGTGGTTCGTGTTTCGTGTCTCGTGTTTCGTGTCTCGTGTTTTGTGTCTCGTGTTTCGTGTCTCGTGGATACAAAACACAGGGCACGAGTCACGAGTCATATAGAGAAAAAAGTATAACAATTATATCTACGTAAAACCACTAAAGCAATTTGCATTTCGCAGTTATTTATGCTATAATTACTAGATAAATTGAATATCAAAAATAAAAAACAAATGAAAAACAACATTTTTGAAAACATGGAGCTTGATTTTACTGGTCAGAATAGGCTTGTATTTAGGGAAAATCCTTCTGATTTAGAGGGGTATTACAGACGTGGACCATGGTGGCCTGATGGTAAAAATGGAGAAAAGGGTGGGGATTCTAAGGATGGAGAAGGCTCTACAAATGAAAAACCTGATGCATCTAAAAACCCAAACGAAAATCCAAAAGATAAAACAGAAGATGATTTATCCACATTAAAAGGCAATGTAGAGGGGGCAGGTGAAAAAAAGATTATAATAACCGAAAAAGACAAAGATAAATTCAAAAAAGGAATGGGAAAAGAGATTTATGGTGGAGATGAAAAGTTACGTGAAAAGTATCGTGAAGGTGTAAGAGAAGCCATCGAAAATATGGATAAAGATAGACTTTATGTATTTATCCAGAATCACACACCTCCAAAGCAGAAATATAATAAAGGCAGTCATGAGGAGTGGAATGCGGATTTTGTGGAAATGATAGGACCAGATTTACCATCGGACTTACAGCAGGGTGCTGATTTACCAAAGGAACAGCGATATATTGTCGGTGGACTCCAGCAATATCTACTTGATGAATTTAATACTGATGTATTTCAGGCTACCGCAAAAAAAGAAAATCCCTTTATCCATGTGGATGGCAGGTTAGGTGGTTATACAATTAGTGTTATGGCTGCTCACTGGAATAAAAAATTCAAACCGCTTGATAAAACAAATAAGTCTAAGCTGAATTATGGAAGTTTAGGAAGTGATTATGATGGAAAAAGAAGAAGTCAGGTTTTGTATAATGGCGCTATGGCTTATCTTGATGGTCAGCTAGGCATAGTATCCACACAAGTAAGCAGTTATCAACGTGAGGAAAGGCCGGATGAGGCAATTAGAAGTGGAAGAAAGACGCAAAAAAGGAATGTGGCTACAGGGGCGGAAAGTGCTCCGTCTAAAAGCGTCGGTCAAAATACAAAAGATAAAATTAGAGAAACGCTTGAAGGTGCTCAGGCTACGGGGGAAAGTCTTTTTGCTTTTGAAAGCGCTTATAAAAAAGAATATATCCCTGCTATAAAAGCAGTAATAAAAGATTTAAGGGCATCAGGTCAGTTTTCATTTAAAAATAAAGATTCATGGGCTGAGGTTCACAGAGCTATGACTACAAAGGGTAGTCCTCATTACAATCAGCAATATGTGGATGCGTTTAAAAAGGAAAAGCCTGTCGCAAGTGTAGCAAAAGCTAAGCCAGAAAAGCAGGCAAAGGCTAAGACTAAAGAAAAGGCTAAGTCTGCAGAAAAGACAAAAACTACAGCTGAAAATTTGTCACAATCAGATTTTGTTCGCAGATTAAAGGCAAGCATTAACAGAAGCGACTTTGATTTTAATACATGGAATATGGGATTGGTAAATGAAGAAGACGAAGTGAGGGAGTCATTTGCCAAACAAATTTATGAGGTTTGTAGAAATTACAAATTACCTACCACGACGGAATTAATTGATAGAGTAGTAAGCTTGCTTGAAAAACATTCTGGAGGAAAAAAGGTCGATTATGGAAGAGAATTATTTAGAATGACTGATACTCAACTTACAGCTCAGAAAGCAGAAAACAGGCGATTAATTAATGACATTGCAAGAGACCTTAGAAAGGAATATAAGAACGAAAAATTGATAAATAAAGAAGATGAATCAATGGGGGAATATGGATTTACGGTTGAAATGATTACAGAGCTAAATGAAAGAGATATCGACTTCCTGAGCTGGGGATTTGAATACAATGCCAGAGAAGCATTTGCCAAAGAAGCTTTTCAGTTGTGTAAAAAATTAAAAATTCCAACATCTATTAGATCAATAAAAGAAATCGTTAAGGTCCTTCAGATTAATTTTATGGAGGAAGATAATGACATTAAATATTACATTGATCCCGATGATGCTGAGGAAATCCAAGCTAATGATGCAATCATGGCTGAAATTGGAAGAGAGCTAAAATCAAAACTATCATAATTTAAAAACTAATAACAAAATCATTTAACTTTTTTATAAAATGAATACTCAACATTACTACAATTATTTTACTTCAAACTTTTTCCAACCAAAGAGGTTGGTAAGAAAGGGGTTTAGAGAGACATTTGCCAAAATACCCGAAGAAGCAATGGAGGGGCATAAGGCTAATGTTGAAAATACAATTCAACTTGAGAAAAAAAGAGGTACTACAGATGATTTAAAAAGACTAAAGGCTGAACTCCAGAGGGAAATAGGAAAAGAAGAGAAAAAAATGAAAGGCAGGACTGTAATAAAAAGAGGGCTAAGGAAGAATATTGAACAGTTCCAAGCCCTTATAAAAAAAATCGACGCTGCAATTAAAACAATAGAAGAACAATCTAAAAAGAAGAGCGAAGCTAAAAAAGGTGCAAGTGAGTCGGTTGAGGAGGTTATGGCAAAGGCTCTGGAGATTGAAATAGGAATATTTAAAGCGAGAATGAGTGATAAAATTATTCTTGGTAAAAAAGATGAGTTCAGAAAAGTAATTGACGAAATACAATTAAAGCTTACAGAGGCGAAAAAAGAAAAGAAAACTGATGCTCAAAAAGCCTATGCAAGTCTTTTAAAAGAGGCAAAAAAAGAATGGGATGACCGGTATTTAGTAGTTGGTGAGGTAGCTTCATCAGTTGAAAAAGAACCGACACAAAATGACATTGATAAAGAATTTAGGAAAATGATTAGAGGGCATGACGAAAGATTGGGTAAAGAAAGAGCACGTGCTAAGGGGAATATTACATTATTAAGCCAATTCATAGCAAAATATCAGAATGAACTAAGAGAAAAAATTGAGAATGAAGCAGATCCGGCAAAGAAAGCGGCCTATGAAAAGTTGATACAATCAGCTCAAGTATCCTTGCGTGAAAGCGTCAAAGCAAATGTTCAAGTGAGCCCAAAATTCAAAAAACTTGTAGCTGAGGTCGGAGAGAAGCTAGAGAAGAACAAATATGCAGTTGCTAAATTCCTAAGAGAAACAGATCCTAATGATAAAAATTGGAACGCATTAAGAATTAAATTCACGGAAGATGTATTGGGTGGCGAAGAAAAAGATGCAGGCGCATATACAAGGGCGATGCAGTATTACCTAACTCACGAAAAAAAGCTAAGTACAAAGGGTGTAGACAAAAAAATTGGAGGTGGCACACGTGATTCTTTAGCTAAATTTGCAGGAATACGACCTAAGAATACTTCAAAAAAATCAAAAGAAGCAAATACAGAGGTCGTAGAAAATGCAGTAGAGCGTGGAATAAATGATGGCAAATTGGCAGTATTGAAAAAGAGAATTGATTATTCACAAATATCACCTGAATCATTAGCAATACTAAATAGCAAAAAAGCATCAGAAGATGAAAAAATATACGCTTTTATTAAAGAATTTGCTAAACAGCGGAATGCTGATGAAGATAGGGTTGCAGAATGGTTATATTCTTAATAATTTAGAATAATAAAATAAAAGCAAATAAATGTTCAGATCCGTTAAATCACAAATAGTATTTGCCACATCACTTATCATCATTTTGATATTAGGTGCAACAGCGTATTTTGTGATTGATCAGAAAATCAAAGAAATAAATAACGATATATTCACAAGAGCGATTAGTTTTGCTGAACTTACAAATGAGCGTGTGGTATCGAATTATGAAAAGAATTATCTGGAAGACGCTTTTGCGAATTTTGATCGAGAACTTGCGGAAATATATAGTTTAAATTCGGATATTATTGGTTTAGCTATACTAGATTACGCAGGTAATAACATATATGTAGATCCAAAAATTGCGGAGCATCATAGTGAAGTGACCGAAGAAGAGCTTGAACGTGTACAGGCAGTTTATCCATCGGTTAAAACCCTAAAAACAAAACGAGTTGTTTATATAGAAAAAGACATTAATGATATTCAATACGCTGATTTTAATGGTGCTACCGTAGAACCTATTAAAAATACTGAGCAGATTGATGACATCTTTTATCCTTTCCGTGATGCTAATAACGCACTTAGGTCTTATTCAGTACATTATCATGTATCTTACGACTCCCTTACCTCAAGAATACAAAAAACAGCGACGGATATCCTTGTTGTTGCATTATTTGGTATTGTAATAGCTTTGTTCGTTGGTGGAATAGTGGCAGGACGTATAACATCACCAATTAAAAAACTTACAGAGGGTGCAGAGAAAATTGGTAAAGGTGAATTAAAAACAAGAATTTCTGTTAAGTCGAAAAGTGAAATAGGAAAACTCGCCGATACTTTCAATAAAATGGCGGTGGACTTAGAAGAGAGTACAGAAGCCAAGATTGAAAAGGAAAAACTATCTAAAGAACTTGAGCTTGCAGGTGAAATCCAGATGGAATTACTTCCTAAGGATGTTCCTAAAATAAGAAATCTCGATATCGCGGCCAGTCTTGTTTCTGCGGAAGACGTTGGAGGTGATTGTTATGACTTTCATACGCTTGATGATGATAATCTACTTTTTTATATCGGTGATGTAACGGGTCATGGTGTACCTGCAGGGCTTGTATCTGCAATTAATAATGCACTTGTTCCTGCATTTTTAGAACACTACAATACAACAGAAGACCTTATCATTCATTTGAACAAAATATTGAAAATGAAGACCAGACCTAACGTCTTTATGACAATGGTCATGGCTCATTGGTATATTAAAGAAAACAAACTTGGTTTCACTCAAGCTGGTCATGATCCAATAATCCATTATAAATCTTCAGATAAATCTGCAACAGAACTTTCAACTGGAGGAATGGCACTTGGAATGATACCTGACCTTTCCAAAGTCGTAAAAACAGACCATGTAAAATTGGAAATAGGTGATGTTGTTGTTTTTTACACAGATGGAATACCTGAGGCATGGGCAAATGAAAAGGATATATATGGGATGGATAAATTCAAAGAATCTATTATAAAGAATAGTAAGCTTAAAACCGCTCAAGAAATTCACGACGCAATAATTAAAGACGTTCGTACATTTATGGGCACCTTCCCGCAGGCAGATGATATTACGATAATTGTAGTTAAACGTACAAAATAATTTCCCGCCCAACAATCCTTGTACGGGAATGCTACCAACCAAGATTCTTATTCCTATTCCTAATACCATCCTACTTTCAACGCTATAAACTTGTGTGACTAACGGCTATCGCCTTTGCCACCCGTTTTTTACCTTGATGCAAAAAACCGGTGGCGC
>JAFGCT010000030.1 GCA_016932505.1 Candidatus Peregrinibacteria bacterium | reverse complement strand
TCGAAGATGGTACGCAGGCGAGAAGTTAAGAGTTTGTCTCGCGATACCCCAGTAGTTTTTTGCTTACTTTTTTGATAACAAAAAAGTGGATGCCTGCGCGGCGAGCGCTTCAGGCAATAAGCAGGGTAATTGCTATTTATGGCATCGAAAGCAGGATGGTATTAGAAAAAGGAATTAGGAATCTTGGTTGGTAGTTTCCCGTATAAGGATTGTTGGGCGGTATTATGAAATCCCCAATCCTGTTTTGATCTTATGCCTTGTGTTTTCAGCCATAGCACCTGAATTTGGCTCAAAAACCTTTTCAAAAGTTACTAAAAAAGAATCGTCACGATTTTGATGTGGATTAATTCCTTCTTTCCATTTATTTTTCTCCCAAATAAACAAATCATCGACAATCACTAGACTCTCATCTGCATTTAGAATTTTCTCAAGACGCTCTTTATCTTGCTCTGTTTTTGGTTTGTAGCCATTTGCTACTACCCACATTAAGGCATCCAATTTACCGACTGTAAGCACTGCACTTTGAGTTTTACCTTTTTCGTTAGCAGAATTTTGTACTATTTGTTCAGCTCCTTTTATTAAGATATCTCCCAATCTTTCACCTGATTTATTTTGTGTTCCTCGGTATTTTGCTGGAATATAACGATGCGGAATATCAAAAACACCATCAGGTTTCTTTATTAAAATCAAAATACCCATAAACTTTTCAATATCTTCATAGGCTTTAACTAATTCATCGACATTTTTACTTAATAGATTTCCCTTCAGAACATCCATATGAATAGCTTCCTCGGTTTCTTCTTGCTTTCCCTTTCTCTTGTAACGATCTTTTAATGTAGATACAAATAATGTAATTGGATTCGAGCCACTCCTTAACATAGTGGTACTTAATGGCTTCTTGAAACTTGTGTAATAATCATATCCACTCATTTCTTCATCAGAAAATCTATCAGAAAGATTTGGTTTATAAATATTTGAATCTGAAGGCTTAGCATTTTCAAAATCTTCAACAATACTTTTCCCGACCAAATCTTTTTCTGTTAAATTTTCATCAAGTTCCAAATCCTCTCTATTAATTCTTTCAGGCTTATATAAAAGACGGTCACCATAAGCCTCCATAATTTCACGTCTGCTCGGTGATTTGTATTCAGACATCTCTATCATTTTTTTTAACTAATCCCTAATCTCGCTTCAATTTCCTGATCGACAAAAATTCTTTTACGTCCGTATTTCATACGTGAATATTTATGAAGAATTTCAGAAAGTTTGGCATTCTCGATTGGATCCCAAATTGTTTCCATAGAGAATGGACGGGAGGTTGTGTTGTGAATATTTAATTTGATGTAGGCCTTATAGTTTGCGACTCCGATTATATCCTGTTCGGAAAGCAAAGGCGCATATTCTTTTGCGAGGTATTCTGCATCATCTGCACCAACCTTAAAAGAAAGCATAGTACCAACGTTACCAAATACAGCATCACGAACACGAGTGTCGTCTTTACCGGAAGGGGTTTTGGTTAGCTGTGCAATGTACTGATGCGCCATGATTAATGAAAGACGATATTTACGGGCTTCGGATAGAATCGAGGCAAAGGTATCGGTTGCAAAGTTCTGAAATTCATCCACATACAAATAGAAATCCTTACGGTCTTTCTTAGGGATATCCTGACGACCCATGGCCGCCATGTTGATTTTGTTTACAAAAATCAGACCGAGAAGCTGAGCATTAAGATCACCGATTTTACCTTTGGAAAGATTTACCAGAAGAATTTTTTGGTTATCCATTACCTCGCGAATATTGAATGCACTTTTTGGCTGACCGATGATGTTACGGATTGTTGTATTAGTAATAAATGGACCGAACTTGGAACTGAAATACGGAATCATTTCCTGCTTTTCGCGGTCACCTGTATTCGCATATTCATGTTCCCAGAATGAGCGAACAACAGTGTTTTTAACTTTAGTTAATTTGTATTTTAAGAATTCCTCATCTACGAACATTCTTGGCACATCGATTAAAGTTGCTCCTTCATCTTCATCTTCCATTAGTGAAAGACAGGCATTACGGAAGTAATGTTGAATACGCGGACCGAATATTTCGTCACCAAATATTTTAATAAATATTTCCATCGCATCTAGTGATGCACGGTCTCTTTCTTCTGGGGTTTTTGCCTCAAGAAGATTTAGACCCATTGGACGCTCTGTTTCGGCTGGATCAAAAATAATTACATCTTTTGCTCTTTCTTTTGGCACAGTCATAAGTGTGTCTTCTACAAGATCTCCATGTGGGTCAACAAGACATATACCGTCTCCATTCGCAATATCCTGACGTGCCATATAACTTAATAATACGGATTTACCTGAACCAGATTTTCCTATTATGTACTGGTGACGTGTTCTGTCATCACGCATGATTTTAATGTCTTTCATCTGCCCCCTAAATGAGCTTCTTCCAATAACAACACCTTCTGTAGGTAATTCGACAGGTGGTGGAAGTACTTTGTAATCAAGCCATTTGATGATTGGAACAGGATTATATCTTGAATCTGGAAAGTGAAATAGTGATGCCAGTTCATCTTGAGCAAGTAGCGACTGCTTATGCCAAATACCAGGAATACGCCGATTATAAAGATATCTCATCATCGGATTATTAAACTTATCGATTGGAATTATTCGACGATTCTGAAACCAGTTTAGGAATTGGTCGTGATAAACACTAAATGCCACATTTATATTATTTGTTATTTCCGTAGCACGCTGATTTGTATCTGCTACACCGACTATTCGTATTGAAGTATCGAATCCTACTTGCCCAGCTTTTTCCCCGATTTTTTTGTAGGCTTCTTCTTTTGGTGCAAGCATACGAATGTAGGAGTCTCCACCAGAAGCACCAGGCGCATTAGTTCCACCACTTTTGCTAAAACTATTAAAAGCGTTTAAAAATAATGCCAAGATGGGGCCAATAATCGGAATTGGAATCTTTATTGGAAGAGCTTCATTCTTAAATAGCTTTGTACCCATTCTTTCGGTAACCTTATTCCATTTTGAAGTTGCGACAGGATTTGCGATTACCTGAATTCCTGCTTTTTCATTCGGTTCTAATTTTGAAAGTACATTTGCCACATCATTAAGCGGATCCTGCTCCATAGTTTTGTATGTGTTGATTGGAAACCAAAAATCGCGCTTAGCATACATAAAGAAGCTTTTTGCCTTTTTCCCTTTTGTGTACAGGTCATAAGGTTCAGTGGATATTTTTATATCTGCGTCGTTATAAAAAGTGGTTATTTGCTTTTCTACAATGTTTTTGTAGTATTCATCTACCACTACATAAAAACTAAGTTGTTGATTTTCAACAAATAATTCAAAAGATATATTATCCCCCTGCCAAATTTTAGTTTTAATTGTATTCCATAGATTTAATTCCCGGATTTCATATAATGCACGGTATAACTGAGCCATGATTGCAACCTTTTCCTTGAAATCTTTTTCAGTTCTCTTTTCTTGATCCATTTTAGAATCACTTCTAGGAAGAAGAATTTTTAAATACACGAGCTTTTTTGCAGCTCTATGAGAATAAATAAAACGAGCGATATTTATTAGGATTTTAAAACCGTAATAACCGCCAAATATTACTATTAAAGCCATTAGCCAGTATTCTTTTATATATCCGATAACGAGACCTGCGATTTCCAATATTTGTTTTTTATCCATTAATTTGCATTTTATCTCTTTATTATACCAAAAAACTGCTCATAAAGCAATGGAATAACTACTTAATATCAAGATGGCGATGACCGGCTAATATATTTTATTAATTCACTTTTTTTTGATTGGTCGTTTAATGAGTGAAAAAGCGGTCAAAGAAGATTGCATAATTGGCTATCCTTAGCCCTTAAAGCATTGACATTTGTATAAATGTGTGCAATCATTACCTTGGTGAGAGAGAAATGGCTTAATCATTAATGTTAAGCTATTTTTTATCAATACATTTTTGAGCTCTCCGCGATAAATATTTTATAAATTAACTCAAATAAGTATGGATTCTGACATTATTTTGCTCTTTGACAAGTCGGTTTGGAACGAGAACTAATTTTGGATAGACGGTGCCGAGAGTAGCCCTCCAAGGTTGCCCTTAACAGTCTTCTATTCAAAAAACGTTCCCGTTCCGTTCAACAATCGGAGGTTATAAGCCTCCCTAATGCCCTTTTTATACGGTGAAGATGCCGTTTTATATAAAGTTACTTAAATTAAGTAATAAAGTTGCCAAAAAACCGGTCCCGCTTAGCGGAACCACAGCAAAAGGAGTCGAAATGACTAAGATGACAAGGAAGAGAAAAAGTGCTTACGTTGGGATTTTTGGGGTTTTTGCAATAGTTGCCATAGTAATATGGTCGCTAGCCGGTCTTCATGCTAAATCTCACAAACCCAAAATGACAAACTCCGCCCAACATAATTCAGATGAAGCGAAAAAAGGCGGTAAATTCTGCGACACACCGAATATTACTCAGATGTGGCAAGAAAAATGGAGGGAGATGAAGAGAGACAAGAATATTCGGTCGCGCGCCCATGGCATGGAACAGGAATCCAAGGCAAATGAAATTTGCGCAAAATTTCCGAATGAGGAAGTCTGCAAAAGCTTTCAAAATACCCTTATAGACGATGCTGAAAATGCAGATGAGGATGAGGAATCCTATGATCCGTTTGGTGGAAGCTCATATGCATCAGCAGAAGACGTCGTCAATTGTTTCGTACATAAAGACGATGTACTAGATCCGGAATACTTCAGCTATCTGCCTAGTGTGTGTGACAGTTACAACCTTATACCCGTCGAAGAGCTGAATAATAAGGAGAGACTGATTCCTGTTCAGCAAGTCAAAAACGTCCCCGCAGAAATCCAGCAATGGGCTGACCAGATTAAACCTGCTCATTTGGCAGGCCTGGCACTTGGCTTCAAACTGCTTATCGAAAGCAACGAAGAGTTTAAGGAAATGGGCAAAGACGCTCTTCCTATATTAAATATCATTATCGCGGCTGGCGGTGATGACAAAGGCCCTCTCAACAAATCAGCAGGAATCCTAATCGGTTTCTATAATGCTGGAATCGGTATGGTAGATAACCATATTGATAATATGCGAACGGCAAATCAAGAGTCATGCGAAGAATTCAAGGGTATGGACATAGTACCTGCCCGCTGTTTCCACTTGATGACAGATAAGTCTACTCAGACATTCGGTTTTGGACATGCGGCTACTGTAACCGCTAAAAAGATTTGTGGAGACGCTATGTACGCGCAAAAGGATATATGCAAAGCCTTCGAAGAAGGAGAAGTGAATCCTTACATGGTAAAGGAATGCTTCATTAGCAAGAGTTCTTACAACCTTCTTAGACAGGTAAAAAACGACCTTGGTATGCCTGCTCCTGTTGATGAGAATGAGTACTGCGAACTGATAGATGCATCTGAGTTCTCCGACTCTGAATGTGAAGAAGCTTTGAATCGCGGACTCGATTACCTGCCCAATTTCTGTGGGCAAACGGCTATATAGCCAAAAGTTGAACGGACACGGATAACATAACGCCCTCCATCTACCAAGACGGGGGGCGCTTTTTAAAATGCGAATTCTTTTCTTTGTTTATTTCTTTTCTATCCCTCTATTATTTACCCTCTAACCCCATAAGAAACGATTGAGGGGATTATATACGCTCGTGCAATTTTTCATTTAACTCTACTTATTCAGATTAATTATTCATCTTGCAATATTAAAAAAAATAAACTACTATACCCACCAGCTTTTATAGGAAAAAGATGAATAATAGTATTTAGTTAATAAGATTTAAAATCAATTATGAGTTTAATAGGAAAAAAATGGGTTATCCAAAATCAAGATGCAGATTTGGGCATAATTGCCAAGCTGCATAAAAATCGTGGTCTGGATACTGAAGAAAAAAAGAAGTCATTTTTTGAAGATGGGCTTTCAAGTCTGCATGATCCTTATTTAATGAAGGGTATGGATATATCTGTAGATAGGATTAAAAAAGCAGTTGAGAGAAATGAGAAAATAATGATATTTGGTGATTATGATGTAGATGGTATTACTTCTACGGTAATTTTATATGACTTTCTAAAAAGAATTGGAGCAGATGTATACTATGAAATTCCAAACAGGGAAAATGATGGATATGGATTAAAGGATTATTTTATTGAAAGATTTAAAGAAGATGGTGTGAATCTTTTAATTACTGTTGATTGCGGAGTTGCGAATGCGACCGAGGTAAATCTGGCACAGAACCTTGGAATAGATACAATTATTACTGATCATCATGATATCCCGAATGAACTTCCTCCTGCATATTCAATTATTAATCCTAAGCAGGAAGATTGTAATTACCCAAATAAGGACTTAAGTGGTTCTGGCGTTGCTTATAAATTGGTTTCTGCACTTGCTCCTTATTATTTTGATGGTGATTTGGCCAGTGAATATTTACTAAAACAGCTTGGAATAGCAACTCTGGGATTGGTAGCTGACTGCATGCCTTTAACCGGAGAGAACAGGACTCTTACAAAAATTGGATTAAAAAGTTTAGAAGAAGGAAAAAACCCAGGAATTACCGCTCTTTTAGAAAGTGCAGGAGTAAGTAACGATAAAATTACAAGTACAACAATTGGTTTTTATATCGGCCCAAGAATTAATGCAGCTGGCAGATTGGATACTGCTAAACATGCATTTGAACTACTTTTAGGAGACATTGAAAAAGTTTCAACCCTCAGTACATTAAATATTAAACGGCAAAAAATTGTAAAAGAATTTGTTGAAAACGCAGTTAGTCAAGTTTCTAGTTCGGATGGTCTCCCAAATATTGTAATTGTTGAAAATACAAAATGGCACGTTGGAACACTTGGACTTGTTGCAGGTAAGATTTGCGATATTTTTAATAGGCCTGCAATAGCTATGCAAGAAAGAGAAAGTGAATATATTGCTTCATGCAGAAGTCTGAATGATTTTGATATCACTTCGTTTTTAAGAAAAGTGGCAGGTGATTTATTCAGTGCATTTGGTGGACATAAACTTGCAGGTGGATTCACTCTTCCAAAGCATAATTATGAAGAATTTATTAAAAGAGTGAATGAAGCTGGTAAAAATGCTTTTGATTCAAATGATTTTCAAAGTACATTAGAGATTGATTGTGAGATTTCCTCAGATGAATTATGTTATGAGATCAGTGGACATATAAATAAGATGGAACCATTTGGAAATGGAAACCCCGAGCCAACTTTGGTTTTAAAAAATACTAAGATACTGAATATTAAACCTGTTGGAAAAACTGGTGAGCATTTACAATTTCCAGTTAAATACGGTGACCAGCAAATTCAGGCAATTGCCTTTCGTTTTGGTGAACATCTTGATAAAATTGACCAGACAAAAGAATACGACATAGCTTTTAATCTGGAGGTCAATGAATGGAAAGGTTATAAAAAGCTTCAGATGAGAGTTGTAGACTTAAAACAATCTAATACGAATTGAAAATATGAAACTTAAATTAATTCTAAAGGACGGCACTGAAATAACAGGTGAGTCGTTCGGTTATTCCCCAAAAAATAGTGAAGAAATTGATGGCGAAGTTGTTTTTAATACTGCGATGGTAGGTTATCCAGAAACATTTACCGACCCGAGTTACCGTGGGCAAATTTTGGTTTGTACTTATCCTATGATAGGTAATTATGGCGTACCTCAAGAATGTGAATTGGATAAATCACTAAGTAAGCATCTGGAAAGTTTAAAGGTACATCCTAGAGGAATTATAATTAGTGAATATTGTGAAGAGCCAAGTCATTGGCAAAGCAAAAGCACACTTGCTGATTTTCTTAAGAAACATAAAATTCCCGCAATAAAAGGAGTTGATACAAGAGCCCTTACTCAGAAATTAAGAGAACATGGAGTGATGCTTGGTAAAATCGCGAATGAGTCAGTTGCTTATAGTAAATCGATGACTTTCAATGACCCAAATATAAATAATCTTGTCGCAGAAGTTTCGGTAAATGAAAAAACTATTCTAAAACCTAAAGGCAAAATTAAAGCTACTGTCGCACTTTTGGACTGTGGGATCAAACACAATATTATCCGTTCTTTTTTGGATAGAGGTGTGCAGGTTATAAGATTGCCATGGGGTTATGATTTAAGTGAACTAAAGGATAAATTTGACGGAGTATTTATTAGTAATGGACCTGGCGACCCTGAGACAGTTGATAAAACAGTAGAATCCGTTAAATGGGCGATGAAGAATGACAAAAAGATTTTTGGAATTTGTCTTGGGTGTCAGATTATGGGACTTGCTGCGGGGGCAAAAACATACAAACTTAAATACGGACACAGAAGTGCCAACCAACCATGTTCGGATGTTGGAACAGAAAGATGTTATATTACTTCTCAGAATCACGGTTATGCAATTGACGAAAAAACACTTCCAAAAGGATGGAAGGTTTGGTTTAAAAATGCTAATGACGGAACCGTTGAAGGTATAAAGCATACAAGCAAACCATGGTTCTCGGTTCAGTTTCATCCGGAGGCAAGCCCAGGACCAGAAGATGCTGCTTACTTGTTCGATTATTTTATTGAGAGATTGGTAAAATAAAATTTGAAACCGCTTATTTAAACCATTTTTTTAAATTCTATTGATAATTCAATAGTGTTTATTTAGTATAAAATCTTAATTTATTACTTAGCCTAAATTCCTATATGAATGAAGTTATGAGAAAAGAGGAAGAGGTAAATTCCAAACCTCAATCCTCAGACCTTAGTGCTTTTTTACAAGTCATAAGAAAAAAAGTGTTTGGACCAACTGCTAAAGAAAAACGGGCTAAAAAAGAACTTTTTGAAAAGGAAAAAGATAAATTCAAAATAGATTTTAGAAAATTTGACCCCAATGCCAACATAGATGAAACACTTAAAATGGCCTTAAGAGCTGAAGCATTTTCTGATCAAGTTGCAAGAATGTTAGCGAATACTGTTCTAAGTAAAGACCCTGATAATGAGGAGGTTAAAGCAATATTAGAAAGAATTGGGAAATAAATATTATCATAATGTCAAAAAGCCGTTCCGCACGATTAAATGATATTAATCGTTCTAAATGCGAAACGGCTCATTCTTTTTCCTTCAATGTTGTCTTTTTCTTCCTTCTATGCAGCATCGAGAGGACCTTTTTTATAATCAGACTCATCATCATGCTCATCATCATGCTCATCATCGTCATCTGATGGAAAAAAGTCCAGAACGTAATCCTTGACTGCGTTCCAATTGCGCATGAGTTGCATAAAGACCGCAAGAATACACAATGCTCCGAGTATATAAAATCCATAATCGTACATTTCTTTTCCTTTCTTTTAACTAAAGAGTGTCGTCGTTGTGGATTAGGCAATCTGCAATATAGATAATCGTCTCACCAGCATTCTTAGCAAACCTGAAACCTGCCACAACTGGTATAGTCGCCATAATTGCAATGTCCAATACCTTCCACGCTAAACTATTGCATCTGTTTTCTTTCTTTTCTTCCTTCATTTTTTCTCCTTTTAAATTGGGTCAATTATGTTACCCAATGCTTTCTTGACATTATCAATGCCAACAACGTAATCAAATACAACCAGTGGAACAACTACTGCGAAGAGCGCTGTCCCAAAAACTAATTGTAAGTTTTCATTTTCTTTCTTGGTAAGTGCACTTACTAATGGATTAATAACAAATTTTGCAACCACACTTGGCTCACTCATTTTTCTTCTCCTATTCAACATTGATTAAAAAGAGCTCAATGCACACCCTCAATACTTTGCAGTATTACAAAATATTCGGATTGCATTAGAGACGAATTATATATTAGAAGACAATGCGGAAGCAAGCGCACTAAATTATTAGTTTTTTTGTTAAATATCATTGACTGATGATATTAAGTCCGCTATATTTTCTTTGTTAGCTCTTTAAAAGACTACCTCGCAAGATGTCCATAATAATGTGGACAACGTGCACAAAAACAAATATCACATAACCAATCCTTGCCAATATGTCTAAAATATACGTAGATAGGGAGGAGGCCAGCAAAATATTAAAAGTATCAACCAGAACGGTTGATAGATATGTAAGAAGATATCGCTTTAAAACACGAAAAGACGGTCGTCGTGTTCTTCTTAAACGAGATGATGTTGATAAAATTATCCAAGAACATATTGGTCATTTTGTTGATGTACAATCGACAGATTTAAAAATTAATTTGGACAAGAAAAATGTCGAAGATACTGCTTCTAAGGTGTCCAATATTGAAGTTAAGAATTTTAAGGTCGAATCAATAAAAGATGGTGAAGCTGAAAATGAAAACAGAGTTTATAAAGGTTTATATGTTGAAGCAAAGAAAGAATTAAAGGAAAAACAAGAAAGATTAGAAGCTGCAACTTACAGAGTCGGCCAGTTAGAATCCCAAGTTAAAAATATGGTTCCTCTTCTTGATTATAATAGAAAGGAAAAAGAACTTAAGGAGACTCAAATTGCTGTTGAACAAAAAGCCAAAGAAGGTCAGATAGCTCTTCAGAGAATGGAGAACAAACTCAAAGCGGAAAGAATTGCAAAATGGATTTATCTTTCACTTGTCGGTCTTTTGCTTGTTGCTGAGCCTATCCTTCTATTACTTTGGGCATTTGCTTAATATCGATTAACGATTAAGGATTAATGATTAACGTTTTGTAATCGTAAATCGTACAACTTAAATCGTAAATCGTGTAATTATGATAATCACAAACTTTAAAACATACGAAACTGCGACTGGTCACTTAGCATTATCTTTGGCAAAAATTCATGAAGAGGTTGCAAAAGAAACGGGTGCGGATATTCGCATTGCTGTACAGGCGGTAGATTTAGCTAGAATAAGCCATGAAGTAAGTATTCCAGTTCTTGCTCAGCACATTGATCCCGTTGTTCATGGGGGTGCAACTGGCCATATTTTGCCTGAGAGCGTTAAACTTGCAGGTGCGAGTGGGGTAATACTAAATCATTCTGAAAGACGCCTTAAACGCGAAGTTTTAGAAGCGAGTATTAAGAGAGCTAAAGAAGTTGGCTTAGTTACTGTTATTTGTGCTGAAACTCCAGAAGAGGGTGCTAGCTTTTTGGAATTCGACCCAGATTTTATTGCGGTTGAACCACCTGAACTTATTGGAGGTGATATTTCTGTCTCAACTGCTAAACCCGAAATTATTGAACATGCAACAAAATTAATAGGTTCCGATAAATTGCTTGTTGGAGCAGGAGTAAAAAACGGAGCAGACGTAAGAACCTGCATCAAGCTCGGAGCTATAGGAGTTTTGCTTGCAAGTGGAGTCACTCAGGCAGATGACCCAAAAGCGGTATTAATAGATTTAGTTAGCGGTCTTCAAACCTAGCCTTATCATAATCAGTATCAATTTCTGAGATTGCCATATGCAACAAAAACTCAATGCTATAATTTGCAGTGTTCGCGATTTCTACAAGTTTGGTTCTAAGGGTTAATGCTTGTAGTACACCCCTAAACACACTTAAATTAGTCTCTTTATCACAAACTACATCTTTTACTCCTGCAAAAAGCTCTTCACCCAGTCGACTTCTCATAATTTCTATTAGTTCATTTTTTAGTAAATCAACAAAAGGTCTAAGCTCCTTAGAATCACAGTATATTCTATTGTCGTTGTGCAATATGCGCCTTGGTGGCATTGGGTAAAATTTACGTACTTTTAAAAAGTATTTTATTTTACCACCTAAAATATTTTTTGGCAACTATTATCTATATAGGTAGTACATTGCTTTCATCTGCGTCCTCGATTGTAACTGCCTTATCGATAGTATATTGGCCAACTTTTGTTCTTTGAAGGGCAGTTAAATAACCTCCAACTTTCAATGCCTGCCCGAGGTCACGAGCTATTGAACGAATATAAGTTCCTTTTCCACAAGCTATTCTGAGTGATAGCACCGGCCATTTGTAATTCAGTATTTCGATTTCGCTAATAGTAACTTCTCTTGGCTCGAGCTTGACCTCTTTCCCTTCTCTGGCTAATTTATATGCCCTTTTGCCTTTAATTTTTTTTGCGGAAAAGTTTGGTGGAACCTGCATTATCGAACCTGTAAATCTCTTTAGCGTGTGCATGATTTCTTCCAATCCTGGTGCTTTTAAACTCGAAGACCGAAGATTCAAATTCGAATTATTATTTTTAGATTCACTGGTTATTTTCGAATTTTGTGTTTCGAGTTTTGAGTTTCCAAATGAAATTTCTCCTTCCGCATCATCAGTTGTAGAAGTAGCACCAAAAGTAATTTCAGCGATATACTCCTTATCTGTATCGGTAATCTGTTGAGCTAGTTTGGTTGCTTTTCCTAAGCAAAGAACAAGTACGCCAGTTGCCATTGGGTCGAGAGTGCCTGTATGTCCGACTTTTTTTACACCAAATTTATTGCGTATTTTCGCAACAACATCAAAGGATGTCCAAGATTTTGGCTTATTGATTACTAAAAGTCCGTCCAACAAAAATAATAAATGTTAAATGATAAATGTTAATTATTAGGAATATTTTTTAATAACCTCCCTAACAACATCTCTTTCGTCCCACTTAATAGGTCCTTTATTCATTGTGCGTGTTGAAAAATTACCCATTCCAGTCACTACAACTACATCACCTTTTTCAGCATTCTTAACAGCAAATTCAATCGCCTTGTACCTATCTTCAATAAGATAAAGATTTTTTCCTGTATTTTTTATCTTCTTCGCCCCTTCGTAAACCGCCTGCATAATAACTTTTGGATCCTCCGAATATGGCTCTTCATCAGTTACAATTGTAATGTCTGTATGCTCTGCAACAATGCGCCCCATATCTGGCCGTTTCTTTTTATCACGATCACCACAACTTCCTATTATTCCAATTAAGCGGTTAGATGTTGTTTCTTCTAAAGTTTTATAAAGTCTATCAAGAGCATCTGGAGTGAGGGCAAAATCTACAATCACGTCAAAGCCTTTTGGACTCGATATTGTTTCCATGCGACCTGGAACTCCTGAGAAACTTTCAAGTCCCTTTTTTATTTCCTCCAGACTGAGTTTACAATTTAGCGCAGCACCAGTTGCCGCCAAAGCATTTTCGACGTTAAAACTACCAACTAAATGCAAATCCACTAGCACCTGACTTGCCTCATATCTTATAGCAAATTTTGAACCGTATTTTGAATTAGTAACATTCTGAGCTTGTAAATCCCCTTTCCCTAAGCCATAAGAAACTTTCTTATTACATTTTATCTCAACAAAATTATTGTAAAAACGGTCATCCGCATTTAATATAAAGGCATGATTATGAGGAATATTTTGAACCCTTCTTGGTTCTTTTCTATTACAATTTCTTGAAACATTTTTAAATAGAATTTTCTTCGCCCTCGCGTAGTTTTTCATAGAACCATGATAGTCTAGGTGCTCGTGGGTTATATTTGTAAGTACGGCAATAGAGAAAGGTATCCCAAATAATCGCGATTGGTGAAGCGCGTGAGATGATGCTTCGATTATTACATAATCTATTTTCTTAAGAGCACATATTCTTAGCCAAGCCTGTGTATAAAAAGGAGAAAGAGTGGTTTTTTTTGATTTATTTGGTTTTACTTTTCCGTCTATTCTAATTTCTACAGTAGAAATCATTGCGACCTTTTTTCCAGCGAACCTGAGTATATGCTCAATCATATGACTGGTTGTTGTTTTTCCATTAGTACCGGTAACTCCAATAACCACCATATTTTTTGCCGGAAAGTTATATCCAATTGCCGCAATTAAACCTCTTAGCCAATGCCAAATAATGCGGACGGGGTTTTCGTAACTTATTATTTTACGTAAATAATTCAGCATAAAAAATATTTTGATGAGAGCCAGATTATATCACATTTTTCAAATCGATACAGATTTGTTTTTTTAAATCATTGAGATTAATAAACTTTTTAGGGTCTCTAATTTTTTTTATTACTTCGAAATGAATAAACTTTCCATATATATGCCCTTTAAAATCTATAATATAAATCTCAACGACATCCCCCTTATTCATTAGTTTTGGCCCATAATATAAAGCACCGATATAAGTTTTTTTATTAATAAAAACATTGCTTTTATACACACCGTATTTATGGTGATTTGCAAAACTTCCCACATTTAAATTTATGGTTGGATAACCAATACTTTGACCAGCCTGAGAACCCTTTTTTACTTTTCTTCTAAATATCATTAATTTAATTTTAGATGATAATTGGCAAATTAGAAATTGTAATTTGTGATTCACGTAGTAAAATGATAAATAGGTTAACCCTTCAATAACATGAATAGGAAAATACCGGCTACTATGGCCACTCAGCATCCAGATAATGCAAAGGAAGCTTATTTTTTGGGCAAGAAATATATTAATACATTGGATGAGATTGAAGAATGCTACAGAATGTTTGACGAGCTAAAATGTACCGAGTACATGTGGGACTGGGAAGGAAAATTTGTAGATGAAGCAGTCGTTGAAAAACTGTTTCAAAAGTATTACAAGTTTTTTCAAAAACATTCTTTAGGCAAAGATGTATTCCTTACATTCCGCATTCCAAATACCGATGAGGAAAGCGGATACAGACTTGCTAGAGCCTTTATGGCAATATTGACTGCGGATGATTTAGCTCATGAGCTTGGTATGCATGCACCTCCTGTTTTTGAAGTAATTCTGCCAATGACAAAAAACGCGCGACAGCTACTTAATGTTAAAAAAACCTTCCATGAAGTTGAAAATTTTAAAAGGCAGGCTTTTAACACACACAGAAAAGATGAGCATGAATTTCATGTAATTCCTTTATTTGAAGGATGTAAACATTTATGTAATGTGGATACCGTATTAAGTGAATATATAGAGGGGTGTAAATCTCAGTTTGGTAAAAAACCTCAGTATATGCGCCCATTTATGGCAAGATCTGACCCCGCATTAAATTCAGGTATTATTCCTGCAGTTCTTTCAAGTAAAGTAGCACTACAAAAATTTGCTGAAGTTGAAAAAAAATATAAAGTTCCGATGTATCCTATTATAGGACCAGGTTGCCTACCTTTCCGTGGAGGTGTTAATCCTGACACAATTAAAGATACGATTGAGGAATATAGTGGCATTCGTACCATCACTATTCAGTCTGCCTTTAGATATGACTACCCGATTGAAGATGTAAAAAAAGCCATCAAATATATTGAAAAAACCCTACCAACCCTAAAATATACACCTTTGAGTAAGGGTGAAATTGAAGATATTTTATGGGTAAACAAAACCTTTGGCGATTATTATAAACACACTGTTGAAATGGCGGCTAATTTGATTAATAAAATTTCTGCTAAAGTCCCAGGTCGTCGAGAACGCATGCTTCATATAGGTTTATTTGGTTATAGTCGTGGCGTAGGAAAGGTTAGCCTACCACGAGCCATTAAGTTTACTGGTGCATTTTATTCTATTGGAGTTCCACCGGAGTTTATCGGTTCAGGACGTGGTCTTCGGGATGCGATAAAGAACGGTAAAATCAAAACAATCGAGAAGCATTATAATAACCTAAGAAAGGATTTTATTCATGCGGGCAAATATCTAAATAAAGAAAATCTTACTCATCTGGCTAAAAAATATCCTGCCTTCAAAGAAATTCAACAGGATGTCGAAGAGATTGAAAAATATCTAGGCGTTGAATTGAGTCCATTGAAAACGAAACATTTTCTTCATCGCAATGTCGTTTCTTCAATCTATTTATTATCAGAAGAAAAGCCCGATAATATTGATGAACTTATTGAAACAGCGGCAGGAATTAGGAAAAGTTTAGGATAAACTTTTTTATTTAAAATTTATCATTTAACATTTATCATTTTGCTATCTGAGAGAATAAAAAAAATTAAACCTTCGGCAACACTGGCAATAAACGCTAAAGCAATTGAGCTAAAAGCACAAGGTATTGATATTTTGAAGTTTGGCACAGGTGAGCCAGATTTTGATACACCGGATAACATCAAAAATGCTGCAAAAAAAGCGTTAGATGAAGGGTTTACAAAATACACTGCGGCGACTGGAATAACCGAACTAAAGACTGCGGTATGTGAAAAATTAAAAAGGGATAATGGAATTGAATGTGATAATTCAAATATAATTATTACCAATGGTGGAAAACAGGCATTGTTTAATTTTTTTATGGCTGTTTTGAATGAAGGCGATGAAGTTATTATTCCTTCACCTTATTGGGTCAGCTATTCGGATATGATTGCCGTATGCGAGGGTAAATCGGTTTTTATGGATACAACTGCAAATAATTTTAAACTGACCGCAGAGATGGTTAAGGAGGCTATTACACCAAATACGAAAGTTCTAATTCTAAACAGTCCAAGTAATCCGACGGGGATGATGATAGAAAAAAATGAGATTGAAGCAATTGCAGAACTTGCCATAAAACATAATTTTTATGTTCTTTCCGACGAGGTTTATGAGTATTTTTTGTATGACGGAAAAAAGATGTTTTCGATTGCGAGTATTCCTGAGATGAAAAATTTAGCCTTTACCATAAATGCTGTTTCCAAAACTTATTCCATGACAGGATGGCGTATTGGTTATATTGCTGGTCCAACGGAGGTTATTAAGCCCATGGGAAATCTACAAAGTCATTCAACTTCCAACCCATGTTCAATCGCCCAAAAAGCAGCATTAGAGGCAATTACCGGTAATCAGGATTCCGTGAAGATGATGGCAGACGAATTCAGGAAAAGGAGGGATTTTGTTTTTGAGGAGATGAATAAAATTCCCGGATTTAAATTAATAAAACCCGAAGGTGCATTTTATGCTTTTCCTGATGTATCAGGTGCATTTAAAGGTGATGTGAATGATAGCTTTAAGTTTACAGAATTCTTAATGGAAAAAGCTCAAGTAGCTGTTGTTCCAGGCGGAGCATTTGGAGAGGCTGGAAATAATTATATTAGATTTTCTTATGCTTCGAGTATGCAGGATATTGAAAAAGGAATTCAGAGAATTAAAAGCGCTTTAGAAAAATAAAATCTTAAGTGCCAACAATATAACCACAATACTAAATAGATATGAAAGGATTGTGCTCTTTGTTTTTATAATTATATGACTTCCGATTAACGCTCCAATCCCTCGTCCAATTAACATTGGAAAAAAAATAATCCAGTCAACAAGCCCGCTATAAACAACAATTGATGTAGCTATACTTACCGATGCAAAACTAATTATCTGCCTTGTTCCAATTGCATCTTTAAGTTTCAGACCATAGAAATAAACCAATATTAATGTTGAAGTAGTACCAGATCCTGCCGATATGGTTGTTTGATAAATACCGTTAAAAAATGAAACAAATCCTCCAAGCATTTTACTTTTTTTAGATACATTCTTATTGTTTCTTAACAGTTTGTCTCTGTTAAATAAACTTATTGTTGCAAAAATAATAATTGCAGATGCTACTAATTTTTTAATTAATTCACTTTCTAGTCCTTTTAAAATAAATACTCCAATTATCGCACCGGTTACTATAAATGGTATTACTGATTTTGCCACAGAAAAATTAACTTTCTTTTTCTTATTAAAAACAATTGTTCCTGTAATAAGCTGTGCTAGAACAGCGGTGAGGTTAGTTGCTACAACTACCTTAGCGTCTATTCCAAGTAAAAACAGGGTGGGAAATAGAATAAACGAACCACCGCCAAACATAATACTAAAGATTGATGCAAGCGTTGTTACGGCCAAGACGAGAAAGAAGTGGTCGAATATCATATAAATTTAAGATTTATGATTCCTGAATCCTATTATAGACTCTTAATTCTACATTCAAATCAAAAATCAGAATTCAAAAATTATCTTCTCCTCTTCTTTTTGCCTCTAATTAATCTAATTACAAATCGTACTACCAGAATTAATATTCCAAGTATAACAATTAATGCTATCCATTCAGCCGCAGTAATATCTTTTAGATTAACCTCTCCATCACAATTAACATCCAACTCGTCGCAATCCCTTGACCTAGTTTTTTCAAATAATCCAGCAGACTCGACTTCGGCTTTTACAGTTGATAATTCCGTTACAACTTTTTCAGCTTCAGAGGAAATTTCATTGTTGATTTGTATTAGTTCTTCATTTTCGGGCTCAAGAACCAAAGCTGCTTCCATTAACTGCTGTGCCCAATCATAGAAACCAGATGTTTGCATAGCATTTGTATAATCTGCGGCAACTGTTCTTGCTGGGTCATCAACTGAAAGTTTTTTATTATAAACGTTTTGCATTACATCAATTACTTCTTCCGCATAAGACGAAGGTATAAAGTGCAAAACAAAACTAGGAGTACCTACATTTGAAGTATAGCCAAGTGAACCATCAATTGCATTTTGTATCATAAGCTGATTTTGACCATATCCCTGTACCCAATTTGCAACCTGACCACTATTTACGCCAATTCTCATTGCCTTGTACCCCTGTTCCATATATTTGGCGAGCAAACCTACACCATGAGGTGCTGTAATCTGCGCCGCTTTTCCAACAGTATCCAAAAGCAATTCAGAGGTAGCCTTAAACATAGATGCCCTGTATTCGGATTCGTGACGACCTAAAAATTTGTCTCCCATTTCAGCATATCTTTTTTTAGCTGATTCAATACCTGCATTTGTAGCATATTCATCAAAATTCATATCGGCTACACGTTTGGCAATTTTACCCATCTGCTCTTCTGAGAATTTTTTATGCAAAGATTTAACACCATCAGTTACAAGAGTTTTTATACTAAGCGCATTGTTTTCATATGCAGGCTTAGCACCCATACCTTTTAATCCTTGTATTCCTGTCAACTCACCTATTGCTTCAGTATCTGTAAATAATTTTCCAAACACCTCAGCGAATACCTGATCAAAAGAATGTGGATTAATGGTTTCAGTACTGGAAATCATCAGGCTTCTGAAAAATGTGTAAAGCCCCTTTACCATACTATCCTTTCCATCTTTAAAATTACTAGCTAATTGCTGTGATATTAAATCACGTGCTTTTCCAACTATAGGAAGATTGTCACCTGCATCATCAATATCTATATTTGGTGCAACTACTCCCAAAGCTTTATCTAATCCGATTTTTTTTCTTATTCCTCCTATTGCATTATCAACTACATTAAAGAAATCCATTGTATCCCATATCCAATTTGAAACACCTTCACCTAAATTACCTGAAAGATCATCAGCAAATACATTTCCTCGTCTTACAAAAAATAGACTGTATTCAACACTTTTTATTCCTGCAACAACTTTTTTTGCATGTTGTTCATCGCCTTCAGCTAAGTATTTTGGGTAGCGGTATAAAAAATCCAATATTGTGGAATTTGGTAGCCCTTGAGTTTCTAAATCGTTATATTGCGCTAGGGCATTTTTCCAACGTTCTTTTATATCATTGGACATTTCAAGAACAACTTCGTTTTCAAACACGTCGCTTCCTTCTACTTCTTCGGGCGATTCAAGTACGGCTTCACCACTTGAGTCAGTGTATTTGGTCCAGAATTGTTCATAAGTTATATCAGCTCCTTCCACCGGATAAATTTCCCCCTCTGGTCCTCTTGTTGTAATTTTTATTTTTGCCGAAGGACCTGTAAATATAACAGGAATCTGTGTATCGGCAAAACCTGGTTTTTTAATAGTAGCAACTACAGAACCTTTTGTAACTAAATCTACCTTGATGGTTTTATATACTTCTTTATTTTGTCTATCGCTATAATAATAAGCATAAATCATATCGTATGCTCCTTTCTCTGAATAATCTTCCAAGTCAGCTGTTTTATATGTAAGCATAAAACCTTCAGAAGAATCTTTGCCTGCCAATTCATAACTTACAGATCCTTTTTTTGGTGTATTTGAATAATCAACGCTGAAGTTGGCAAATAAAACAGAATCTCCTGAACTTTGATACTTTCCTGTAACCTTAATTTTTGTTTCTGATTCACCATCTGCGATAAGTGGTGGCTTGGTTTCACCAACATATTCTACTGTAATATCTATTTCCGGAATTTCTTCACATACCTTATAACCGTCTTCATCTTCTGTTAATTTATGAGTATCAGGACAAACACATTCCTGCTTTTCTAAATCAAATTGAATTACTGGGTCATCACCACAGACGGACTGACAAAATAACTGTCTATCCTTATCCTCCATTAGTTCAAATCCAGGATCACAATAACATTCACTTTTTTCAGCATCATATTTAACCGAAAGGTCTTCTCCACATATTCTTTCACAGCTTTTGTCAGACATAAGATCGTATCCTGTAGGACAATAACATTGTCCGCTATCGGTATTAAATTTTACATTCGAATCATCGGAACACAAATCCTGAACGCTTTTACATGCACCATTCCATAAAAATTCTGGAGCATCGCAATACTCACATCCGCTTCCTGTCCAAATTCCTCCACCACCAATACAGCCATTCATAAATTCAGCCTTCTTCTTTTCAACATAACCAGCAAAAGCACCATAAACATAATTATTGGCCGCTGCGGAATCCATTCCCGCAGAATCACAGTACTGACCGTGAAAAGCACACTTACAATAAATTGCACTCATTACAGGTCCACAATAATCTCTTTTTATATCTGGAGAACTATAAGGCACAAACCGTGCGTTTGCAGTATTGGAAAAAATTAAAATAAGCCCGATTGTGGCCAAAAAGGTTGTTATAAGTTTTTTCATAATTTTTTATTTTAGTTTTACAAATTAGATTATATGTAAAATTGTTCTTTAACGCAAAATTGTTTTTTCAATTCAATAAATTGACAAAATCATAATCTCAGATTAAGATTGTCGCCTCATATAAAATCCCTCACGGGTATTTTGTATGCTTACATAGACGACTGTTCATTTAAATCAAAATGCCTGAAAGGAGGCGCTAAATGCAAATTGTGCAGATGTTCTGGTGGCTTATTAGCCTCCTAATTGCAGGTGGTATGTCATATTTCCTGCTAACCCTTAAACCTACAACCTTACGAAAAATTGGCAATGTAATACCCCCCAGCATAATAAGCATTGTTCACTGTCCTGTTATTTTGGTTGGGTACTTTGTAATTTACCTGAGGGTTAATCACTTTGTGGGAATTGTATTTACTGTCTTTGGTGGAATAATGGATAGCATGGATGGAAAGATCGGAAGAGCATTCGAATTACTTGGGAAAACCATTGACCCGAAAACATTTCGGAAGTCATTATCTCATCTAGGATGTTCCAAATGGGGAGAAAAGATTGACCCATTTATGGATAAAATGTCCTCTATGCCAATCTATTCTTTTCATGTTGGATGGGGCTATTACAACAACCTACAAAACAATAATTTACAGGACGAACTTTTCATACCAATAGCTATTGGTTTTGGATTGATAATCCTTATAATTATTACTGACCTTCTCGGAATATTTATTAGACTGGATTATTGTAAAAATAGGGGGTGGCTAAAAAAAGCTAAATCTGGAAAAACAGGAAAGTATAAATCACTTTTACAGCTATTGTGGCTTGCAATATACGCACCTGCAGAACAAGGCTGGATTCCAGATTATCTTTTTAATTGGCACATCTATCTAACTTTATGGCTGTCTATTATTTGTATTTTTGCAATTCACAGCCTAGCCTCAAAGATTCAATTTTCTAAAAATACTTCAGGCACGATTTAAAAGGACGTGCTATGTTCGGACCTGTGATTCGCTTTGCGAGTCATGGGTCTTTGCTATATCTGTTCGCTTCGCTCAATTTGTGATTTGAGATTTGAGATTTAAAATCAGAAATCACAATTCGCAAATCACAAATGTTCTTTTTTCCATTTTATCGAACAACCGATTGTCGGCAGTTGATTTTCGGGCACTTTTTGATTAGATAAAATTGAATCAAGAGCATCTCGTAATTCATTTTTACTGACGGCAAATTCATTTTTCCAGTTATCATCAATTCGACCATGGTAGACAAGTTGTCTTTTGCTGTCGAACACATAAATATCTGGTGTGCACTGCGCTTTATAGGCTTTTGCAGTGGTCTGATCTTCGTCACGTAGATAGACAAAATTTATACCCCTGTCCACAACAAAATCTTTCATAGATTCGAAAGAATCATCGGGATAGTTTTCAGCATCATTGGCATTTATTCCAATTAATTGAACTCCCTTTTCCAAATAATCGGATTGAATAGATATTAGACGGTTGATAATTGCGTGAACATATGGGCAATGATTACACATAAAAATAATCACAAGAATTTTCTTATCATCAAAATCAGATGGACTATATGTTCCTCCACTGGTTGCGGGAAGTTTAAAGTCTATCACTGGAGTATTTAGGGGAATATTTATTGATTCAAGTAAAGTCATAATAAATAGAAAGAATTATATTTCAAGTCTATCAAAAAATCTGTTCTATTAATATTTTTCTTTACTTTTTGTTAACAAATATTTAATCTAAATTCAATAAGGCAAAAAGAATAACATATAATTATTAATGTATTATTTTGCTTTTATAAATAAAAAAATAATCAAGTACTAATAAATGCCGAAAGATATTCCCAGTTATCCACCTTCTGAAAATGATCCATTGGTCGAAGGTTGTCGACATCAAATTAAAAAAACCCAAAAAGAATATCTAAAAGGAGTTGGGAGGCAAACTAGTGACAGTATTGATATCTCAGAACTTAATGGTGGTCTATTTTCTGCAATGGACAAATGTCTAGAGGCTGACCCAGAGGAGACATATTTCTTTTTTAATGAAGCTAAGCTTAGAGCAAATGTTGAGTTATTGCGTGAACATTTTTTGCCCGATATGCCGGATAGAAGAAGAATTATATATGCAATGAAAGCTAATCCAAAGAGTAAGGTAATGAAAGTAGCGGCTGATGCTGGTATCGATGGATTTGATTGTGCTACTTACAGAGAGATTGAAAAAGCTTCTAATTATGTTCCACCCAGTGGATTATTTTTTAATCATCCCATAAAAAAGCTTAACGCTGTAAAGCGAGCTGATAAAAAAAGTGTTAGATATTTCACAGTTCAAAGCAGGAGTGGAATTGAAAATGTATTAAAAGGTACATTTCCTGCACATGAGGGAGATTTACCTGAGATTGTTATTCGTTTGCAAACCCCGAACCCAGATGCAAGAATTGATTTATCGACTGCCAAATACGGAGCTTCTGAAAAAGAAGCAAGGGAAATGCTTAGATATTTGAATAACCAAAGAGTAAATGCTTTTTCTGGACTCTCAATGAATGTCGGATCACAAAATACAAATCCTGAAGCTTTTGCACATGGTATAGAATACATGACTCGTATCGCAAAAGAAGAGGGTGGTGTATGTAGTATTAATGTTGGTGGCGGAATACCTGTTAATTATTTTGAAGATGATAATTTTGACAGAGTTGCCTATTTACAAAGAATCAGTCAATCGATAAGAGATAATCTAGAGGGGGTATTCAGTCAAAATGCAATAGAACCAAAAATAATTATTGAACCGGGCAGATGTATTGTTGCAGATACTATTGATTTAGTTATTCCAATATTAGAGCGAAAAGACAGAGAGAATTCTAAAGGATTATATATTGGTGATGGTATTTTCAGATCATTTTCTGATTCAGTGATTCATAGAGACTGGAGATATTCCTTTAATGTAATCCCTAAGGATGGACGAATAACTGAGGGGGAAGAAGAAATGTTTAATTTGTATGGTGAATCTTGTGACACTGGAGATCAGCTGATAGGTGTCTCGTTACCAGCTGATGTAAGAGAGGGTGATCATTTATGGGTTCGTAATGCAGGTGCATATATGAGTGCTCAGGCATCGGATTTCAATTCACCGGACCCATCGATATTTGTTCCTTATAATAGTAAATCTTAATAAGCTTATTAATTAAGATAATCACACCACCTAGGAACTTTCATTTTAAAATAATATTATGGTAGAATGGTGTCTTACACCTATTTAATACGCCATAAATATGGAAATAAAAATTCAGGCTTATCCCGATATGTCACAATTAGATAATGATACTTTAGATAAGATTATTGCCCATGAGCGAGAAGTTTTTGGTTATAAAGGTTATGGAGAATATGCGTTTTGTACCAATCCTGAATGTCGTCGCATTCAATCAATTGATGAAATATATGGAGCTGAGGATACTCCAGGGGGTTATAAGCCTTTAGAGGAATTAGAAAAAGATGGTTGCATAGTTCCTGATTGCCCTGATTGCAATAGCCCAAGCCAACTTATTTTTGATCCTAAAATTTATCGACCTTATCTGGCCTCTCTTTACCGTGATGCCTATGGCTCAGTTATTTTTGATGATACCGGTGCAGTAAGGGGAACATGTATAGCTCAGCCAACAACTATGGAAGATTACTTCCATAATAAAATGGATTACAAAGAAAGTATGGACTGGGATAAGTTTAGGTCAGAAGTACATCGAATTTTAGGTATAAATTGTGATGAGCAGACACCTGTTGTATCGACGAATAGAGTAAGTGTCAGTCGTCCTTTTAGGAAAGGTGGAATGTTTATAACATTGAGTAAAGCTAGTGCAAATATTAGGCCTGACTTAGATAGCACTCCTGCTTTTGCATCTGTTCGTTATGACGGGAATGTAATGCCGATTCTTCAGGCTATTGGCTATAAAGAAATTATTGCAGATGAGTTTGGAACAGCAGCTATTGGAATCGAAAAACTTGGTTTATTGAGGTCGGCTCTTAATTTAGATATAAGTGCTTTTGGTCAAAAATATGGTCCTGGTATTATTTCTGCTACCAGAGAGATAAAGAAAATGGAATTTCAATCACCTTTTCCTAAGTATTACAAAGGAGTAACACTTCTTGATACATTTCAGGCTGTTGCTGAAAAACAAAAAAGTAGTGCAGAATTTTTAAATGAAGATGAAATTAAACCGGAGCTTCTGGATGAAGTTGCTGATATTTTTCGTGAAATGTTTAATAACGAATACGAGCAATATCTTTTTTATCCTTCTGAGGGTAAGGCGATACCTCCGTCAAAGATTTTTGAAACTGATGAATATATTCCTCTCGATAAACTTGATAGCTTGAATCTTTCAGAGCATGCACATCCTGAAACTGGTGAATTACCTCACTTTTGGCATGATCCTGAAACAGTTAGAAATCGGATTGACCATTTAAGAGACGATGGACAGCTTGTATCTATAAGAGATAAAGATCAAAAAATCGAAGGTTTCACTTATGGTTATCATTGTAATGTTGAACAAGCTTTTCAACGAGAGGAATGGGAAAATCCCATAAACTATTCAGGGTTACGCCAACCTGAGCTTTTGCGAGATAAAGAGAATTTTATAGCCTGTATTAATAAAGCAATTGGAAATTCTGAACAAATAACTGCGGAAAGCGATATTTATGTTTGGAATCAATTATCTGTTAAACCAGAAGCCCGAAGGCTAGGACGAATGAAAGATTTAACTCGTTGTTTTTTTGAGGGATTGGCAAAACAATCCAATCTTCCCACTTGGGGCTTAGCTGAAGTTCCACAAAACTCTCTTATTCATGATATTGTAATAAAGGCTGGAGCAATTGAGGTTCCAGGTGCCCTTACAACACCAGACGGAGAACCAAATGGAATCACTCTTATTGCCTTTCCTGTACAAAGTTTTATTGACTACTTTACCAAAAATAATTGATACATGTCTGATTGATTAGGAAATTCTGAACACTCCTATTATAATTAAATCCGAACGATTAAATTATTCTTATGCCATTAGCACTTGTATCCATTTATGTAATAACATTTCTGGCAAATATTCTGATTGGCTTTTTGGTGCTATTACAAAATCGATCATCAATAATTAATAAATCGTTTTTTGGGCTTACAATTTTTCAGGCATTTTGGATTTTATCACTTTTCCTAGGATATTATTTTGCCTACCCAGGTTCATCCAATTTATTCATGTCAGAGTATTTTGTTCAGATAGCCTATGGAACTGGGTTGCTAATGATGTTCTTTTTGATAAGTTTTCTTTATCATTTTCCTAGGAGAATAATAAAATTTGGAAGAGTAAAAACCCTGATTTATACAACTTTGATGTTCTCGGTTTCAATTCTTGCTTCCTTTACTGATCTTGTACATGATGAACAGTTAATTAAAAATGGTGTTTATCTAGCTGATTCATATGGTCCTCTATATAGTATATATTCAATCCTACTTCTTACATCTCTGCTTCTGGCAATGTTTATTACTGTAAGAAAAGTAATAAGCCTTAAGGGTTTGGAAAAAAACAAAATGTTATATGTAATGATTGGATGCTGGTTATTTGGGATAGTCACTATCACAACAAATCTAATCTTACCTCTTTATGGAATTGCAATTTGGGGCACTTTAAACTTAGCTCAAATTTCCCCTACATATACGCTTTTATTTATTCTTCCTACCTTCTATTCTATCTACAGACATAGATTCTTCAATTTCTCCAGTATTTCTCTTTTCTTTTTAAGAAGACTGATTCTATATACCACCTTTTTACTTACAGGATATGTTCTTTATGAGGCATTTGTTTATGCTCGTTTAGATTCCAACCGTATCCTTATTAGTGGCGTTAGCTTCCTTACTGCATATATTATTGTCGGAGTTATTAACCGTCACATTCCTGAATTCATGAATGAAGGATTGCGCACAGTTAGAAAAACAATTCGTGAACTCAAACCAGTTATTTATTCTTGTAACACCCTAAAAAAACTACAAAAAACTCTGGAATATTCCTTCATGATAAATCTTAATTATATTAATGCAAAGCTTTATATCATTAGGGAAAAGGATGATAATTTGGATGTAAATATTTATCCTCAAAATCGATTTACTAAAGCATTAGTATCATTTAGAAAAAATGTACTCGTTGCCGATGAGGTAGATTTTCTCAAATTAAATAAGACCAATAAGCAATTATTTAAATCTCAGATGAAGAGACTTAATGCAGATA
Organism: Candidatus Peregrinibacteria bacterium; assembly: GCA_016932505.1. GTDB lineage: Bacteria > Patescibacteriota > Gracilibacteria > UM-FILTER-43-11 > UM-FILTER-43-11 > JAFGCT01. Next base: position 14,336 of record JAFGCT010000030.1, on the reverse strand, counting down.
TCTGCCTACCTCTTTTTTCTGAAAATACTCTAATTGGATTTTTTATTTTAGAAAAAAAGGGTCAAAATAATACTTATTCTAGAGAGGAAGTTGATGAAATTATTGGTATAAAACGAGAATTGGAAATTGCCTTAATGAACATTCTTCTTAAGCTCAACCTGGAGGAAGAGAATAATTTGATGAAGGCGATAATTGATGAAAAGACAAAAGATTTGACTAAGAAAATGGGTGAAATTGAAGAATTATTAAAACAACAATCAGACTTTATTGCAGTTACGGCTCACGAGTTTAGAACTCCACTTAGTATTGCCCTATTCCAAATGGAAGACATATTAGAAAGGGGTAAAAAAGACAAAAAAAGCTCTCAGTTATCAGAAGACCTTGCAGTTATTAATGAATCACTGAATAATCTTAAAATTCTTACTCAAAAACTTTTTGCAGTTCAACAATATGATTTAAATAAAGTTGTACTAAATAAAGAAGCTGTCGGTATTAAAAAATATGTTAATGGAATTTATAAGGATTTTTCGCTTGTTATGAAAGATAAAAATATTGGATTTTCTTTTGTTAACAAAATTAAAAAGGAAATTAAAATCAATTTTGACAAAGACCAGTTAAGACAAGTGTTTACTAATCTTTTAAATAATTCGAGTAAATTCACTCCAGAAAAAGGACAAATACGAATGTCAATCGAAGAAAAGGGTAAAAATATTTTGATAAAGATAGATGATAATGGGAAAGGAGTTCCTGATGACTATAAAAAATCAATTTTTGATAAATTCCGTACAAAAGCGGTCGGCTCTGGAATTGGATTAGGATTATATATATGCAAAAAAATAGTCGAGCTTCATGGAGGAAGGATATATGCTGAAGATTCGGATCTTGGGGGGGCAAGCTTTTGCTTAACTCTTCCTAAATAATTTTTTTACATATTCAGCTAACACGTTAGGTGTGGTATCAATCTTTAGTAGATAGTCATGAGCACCAGCCGCTCTTGCCTTTTTTTCAACCTGAAAATCACTGTAATTTGTAAGCATTAATACTTTCGCTTTTGGATTTGTCTTCTGAAGCACAGGTATTAACTCCACTCCGGATCTATCATCGTTAACTAAGCCATGATCAAGGATAAATAAATCATATTTGTCTTTATTTGCCGCCTTTTCAGCATCTGCTGTTGTTTTATACCATTTGGCGTTATAACCTAATTTAAGAAGTGCCTTTTCGTAAATTTTCCCAATTACTTCTTCGTCCTCTAAGATTAGTATGTTTTTCATTTTTAACAAATTTACTTTTTAAAATATTAAATTTAATATATAATTCATTAGTCTTAATTTTATAGAAGTATAAGTTTTTTTCAATAGATATTTTATGACCAAAGATGAAATCAAATCAGTAATAAGGCATGCATTACTAAATATATTTACTGTTTTAAATATTACTGTAAATAGCACAAGTGTTGCAAAAGAAGATAGAAATAGGGCAATGGATTTAATTAAAATTGCTGCATTACTTGTTGAATATGAAAGAATTTATCTTGGTCAAAAAATGAATTTTAATAGCTCTGAAGTAAATATTAAAGAAGTCTTGAACCTGCTTGGCGAAATATATAAAAAGGATTTTTCGAGAAAAAAAGTAATATTTTCTATAGATAGAAATGATTTTATAATCAGATGTGATAAAAAACGAATTCAGGAAAGCCTAGAATTAATAATTAAAAAATTAATGTTCTGTTCCACAGTAATTGATTTTAAGTTTAATATTTCTTCAAAAAAAATTATAATTACACATTCCTGCAATCAAAAGGAAAAGCTGAAAAAGATTATTCCTATAGTATCTATTCAAAATCAGGAATATGATAATTACCAAGCTGGCTATCAACTTGCTCTTGAGCTATTAGATAAAATGGGCATAAAAATAATTATCGGATCAAAAACAATTAAATTACAATTTTAATATAAGACTAATTCAATATGAAAATATTACTAATTGATGACGAAAAAACCATTGTTGAAGATTTAAAAAAAATACTTCATAAAATGAAATGGAAAGTCGAAACTGCAATGAGCTATGAAGAGGGTATAAAATCAATCCTTGCTCATAAATATGATGTAATAATCTGTGATCATCATTTTCCATGTAGCAGAGAAAATGAACAGGGACTGGATATTATAAAAATGATGAGAAGAAATAAAATAAATACCCCTGTTATCATTCTAACCGGTTGTGATATTACTCAAATTAAGCCATGGGATGCTTTTAATATTGGCGTTGATGATTTTATTAGAAAGCCGTACCATCCCGAAGAAATAATTGCCCGAGTTAAGGCTGTCGCAAGAAGATCTTTTCCTACAAAACACAATAGTACCAATATAATAAATCACGGTGATTTATCAATCGATTTAGATAAAAAGAAACTTAGCATAAAAGGCAAAGAAGTCTATTTAAGTTCAACTAGATATTTAATTCTTACAAAATTACTTAAAAATATTGGAGTTTTTATTTCTTATGATGATTTAATTAGATATTTATGGGGAGAGGATGCATTGAATGACAAAAAGGCAAATAATAAACTTAGAGTGCACATTAGCCACTTAAGAAAAATACTTGGAAGCAAGTTTGGAAAATGCATAAAAACAGTTCAAGGAAGGGGTTTTTTATGGGAAGACGAATTATAAAGGGGCTATAGCTCAGCTGGCTAGAGCACTTGCATGGCATGCAAGGGGTCAAGGGTTCAAGTCCCTTTAGCTCCACCACTAAACATCAAGAATAATGGTTCGAATATATGTAGTTGTTAAAAAAGTGTAAATGTTTTTTACTATTTCACAAAAAAACTGTTTGATGTAAAGGGAAAAAATTTAATCATTTTTTTATTATGCTATAATAAGCTAAGTTTATCAAATAACCTTAAATATAGTGGCTAAAAAATCAACAAAAAAATCAAAATCATTATCACCTCTTCAAATTGTCGCTCTTGCAGTTATTGTTATCGGAGCGTTTTTTGTTGTCTGCATTTACCAAAAACAGGCACAAATCGGGCTAGGCACACCTCAGGTAATGAAAAAGTTTGTAATAACCAAAATGTATAATATCATCGAAGAAAGACAGGCCTTAATGGCAAGGGCTAATTCAATGTTTCAGATTTCCTCAAATGAAAGCTTTGGGGAATTTTTAGTAGATAAAGCAGGAATGTCCTTATACGCTTCTTCTGAAGATACAAGTGAAAGCAGTAGTTGTTATAATGACTGTGCTTATGCATGGAGGCCGGTATGGACTCAAGGGACAATAATATTTGGTGAAGGTGTTGATGGAGAACTTGATATTATGGAAAGATCAGACGGACCATGGCAAGTAACTTACAATGGTCAGCCTTTGTATTATTATATTGGAGATGAACAGCCTGGGCATACAGAGGGTAACGGCATAGAAGGAATATGGTCTCTTGTTAGACCTTAGTTTTTCTTCTATACAAATAAACCTTGTCTTCCTGTTCATCAGGTTTTAAGTCATGAATTTGAAATGCATTCGATATAACGCGTGTACCAGGTTTTAATTTTGGCCAAATTTCTTTATGAAATTTTTTCATTGAGCCTGGTAATAAGTAGCAAAATATTACAGTTGCATCTTTATAATCCTGACTCCAGATATTCCCATAACGTATAAAAGCTTTTTTGGATTTAAATATAGATACAATTTTCCCGAATAAAAACAAAGGGATAGAAAGCTCATATCCAATTGCCCTTTTAACGTGGGGAGCTGAGGCAAAAACAAGTCTTCCATCTCCACATCCTAAATCGTAAACAATATCGTTAGGCGCGAAATCTGCAAGTTTCAACATTGTTCTATGACGCTTTCGGGCAGATGGTACAAATGGTCCACTTGTAAAAGCTGCATAAAGACCAGGGAGAATTAGGAGAAAGAGAATAATCACAAGAAAGCGAGGGTCAAACCAAGTTAAATTGAAAAAATAAACAATTGAAACTACTATCGCCCCAAATATAAAGGTAAAAATCACACTTTCAGCCATTTTATTAAATTATTAAATATTACAAAAATTACAATATTATTGTAGATTAGAAATTATAAATCTCACAGAGGAATTTTACTTATTCATATATACATCAATTGTATTATCAGTCATTTTATCCGCAGTAAAATTTTGCTTTGCACTTTCCAATGCCGAGGCAATAATGTCTTTTTTTTGTTCTTCATTCTGCAATATCAGACGAATTGCTTCTGTAATTTTTTCTGAGTTAGATGGTGGAACAAGATATCCTGTTTTTCCGTCCTGCACAATATCAACTGCCCCGCCTGTATTTGTTGTGATAACTGGTACTCCACTAGCCATAGCCTCTACTAATACAAGACCAAAAGCTTCTTTAAGGGACGGGAGAACAAAGATGTCTGATGATTTTAGGATTTCAGGTATATCATTTCTCCACCCAAGAAAATGAATATTTTTTTGTTCGAAATATTGCTCTTTAAATTCATTCTCTAATGGCCCTTCACCGACAAGTAAGAGTGAAGTTTTAATTTGAGGCATCTCCTCCTGCAATTTCATAAATGCTCTCAATAAATATTTATGACCTTTACGAGGATGTAATTCGGCAATACAAGTTATTACTATTTCGCCACTCTGGACAGGTAAATTATCGCACTTTGTACTGTCTAGGAATCTGTCCAATTCAATTCCATTATGAACTAATTTAAGCCGTTCTTTTGGCACTTCATAATATTCGCCAAGCAGTCTAAGATTGTCTTGACTGATTACAATTGTCTGAGCTGTTTTTTTGAGGCAATTCTTCTTAATCTGACGCTTAAGTCCAGTTAGTTCAAATGGGTCGTGCTCAGTTGTTATTATTGGGATGTTAAGGTGACTTGCCGCAAAAAATGCATAACGACAACTTCCCGGATTCCAAAGATGAATATGTAGCAAATCGTATTTACCAGACTTCATTAGCTTCTTTAAAGATGTGTAATGTCGTGGATCGTGTTTATGAATTGCCGGTAAAACGTGGACCAACTTACAATATTTAGAGAAATCATCATGCATCTTGTAAATTTTACTGTACTTCCCATAAGCTAAATCGACCTCAAATCCCTTTCGACTCAGATGTTTAGCCAGTACAAGCATTTGCTTTTCAGCCCCTCCTATATTTGGCGTGTCGGTGTAAAATAAAATTCTTTTCATAGTGCCATTGTAAGAGAATAGTCAGTTTTCAGCAATTTATTCTTGAATAAACACCCCCCATGTGTTAAAGTTTCCACGCTAAAAAAGCCATGGGTGTTTAGCTCAGTTGGTAGAGCAGTAGCCTCTTAAGCTATTGGTCCCGGGTTCGAGTCCCGGAACACCCACCATTAAAAAACTTATCTACTATCCTGAATAGATGGATAAATAGTGAGACGAGAAGTTTATCCGCCTGTGGCGGAAGTCCCGGAACACCCACCATTAAAAACCCATAAACAATAATTTATGGTTTTTTTGAATGATTTTTATTACCCAAATAATTTACTAAAAAAACCACGAGTTGAAGATACAACGTTCTTTACCCCATCACCTAGGTTAAAACTATCAACTGGCTGGAAACGAGTTAATCCTAACCAGCTTTCTAATTGTTCAAGTGGACCAGTGGCAATTCTATCTTCCGATAATGTCATTTTTTGGAGGGTGACTTATTAAATCGAAAGCATTTTATTTATATTGTCAAAAAATGTCAATGGTTTTATAAGCAATCTCAATTTTTTATTGTAGTGCTATATTGTGTTAATGTAAGTCTTTTTTGAAAATGTGAAAATGTGAAAAACTTCAAAGATTAAATAATTTCATTTTCATATTTAATAACCTCATCAATACTATTTAGCATATATGACCTCACAAAGCTCATCATCATTTTCAATTTTTCAAAGCTTTCCTTACAACAAAACCTACTTCCACCGGTTCATCGACTTCAAATGTTATTGAGAATTCCTGACCAGCACTAGCTTCTGTTATTTCTTCACCATTTTTAGCGTTATTAAAAGAGGAAAGAGTAATCGGAATATTTTTTTCAGGAGTTATTATATCGAGCCTATCGCCTTTATTTAAGCGGTTTCTCACTTCCATTGTAACTTTATTTCCTTCGACTATGCGAATTATTCCTGCAAAGCAAAAATGATCGTTATAATTGCCACGGTCTTCGTAATTTTGGCCTTCAGCAGACGGCTTGCCATACCAAAAGCCCGTCATATATCCACGAGTGTTGATAGATTCTACAAGTTCTAAGATTTCTGGAGTGGGCGGTTTACCCTCCATAGCTAAATCCATAGCTTGGCGATATGCGCGCGACGCAACAGCAACGTAATATTCGGTTTTATGTCGCCCTTCAATTTTATATGAGTCCAATCCTGCATCGATTAAATCTTTTAAATGCTCAATCATACACATATCTTTTGAGCTCATTATATAAGATCCGTTTTCATCTTCTTCAATTGGCATAAATTGACCAGGTCGCTCCTCTTCTTCAATGTGGAGTTTGTACTTCCAACGACAGCTATGTGCGCACATTCCTTCATTAGCACATCTGGATGTCATAAAACTTGAAAGCAGACAACGCCCAGAATATGCAATGCACATTGCCCCGTGTACGAAGCTTTCTAATTCAACCTCAATTCCTTTTTCCTTGAGAGTTGAACGGATTTTTTGTAGCTCACGAAGACTGACCTCACGACCCAATACAACCCTTTCAACTCCTTGCTTAGCCCAAAATTCCACAGCAGAGGAGTTGAGAATGTTAGCCTGAGTGCTTATATGAACTGGTATCCAAGGACATTTTTCTTTAATAACTGCCAATATGCCAACATCAGAAATAAGTATTCCATCAGGACTAAGATCTTTTTCATGCAACTCTGTAAGCCTTTCGATTTCTTTTTCCAAAAAATTTAACCTTGATTCATGCGCATGAATATTCATGGTTAGATAGATTTTTTTACCCAATTCATTTTTTAATTTGAGAGATTCTTCAAGGTCATCTTTATTCATTTCGTTCTCGCGGACACGCATGCTTAGCGACGGCATACCCATATAACAAGCATCAGCCCCATAACGGAATGCTGTCTTGAGTTTATTCAAATCGCCTGCGGGTGATAAAATTTCTGGTTTTTTCATTACTTACCTATTTTAAGTGATTTTTTGGTATAATCAAAGCATGGAAAAAGATTTTGTATCATTTGACCGGCAAAAGCAAGAAATAACTGTTAAATTAAATGGTGATATTTTAACAATAAATAAAAATAATACAGATATTTCATATTTTTCTGGAGGACCTGGTGGCCAGAATGTGAATAGAAATTTAAAAGGTGTTCAATTGATATTCCGTATTCCTGAAGAACTTAGACGTTCATCTCAAAAAACTCAGCAATTGATTACGCGGGTTTCAGGAAAGATGAGTCTGCATCATAATTTGGAAACAGCATTTGAACAATTGGCACAGAAAGCACATAATTATTTTTATGTTCCAGAGATTCGGAAAAAAACTAAAACACCTAAGAGGGCGAAAGAAAATAGGCTTAAAAACAAGAAATTCCAAGCAGAAAAAAAGGAAAGTCGTAAGAAAATTGATTACTAATTTTTAATTTATAATTTTTCAATTTTAAAATTACGTGTAGAATAATTTAGTCGTTATCTGTTAAAAAATTGAAAATTATGAAAGTTATTCCATTTGAGGACTTCATCAGACGGTTTCATTCAGGAGAGGAGTTTGTTCTTTTTGATACGGAAACAACCGGTTTAAACACGTATCATGATGACATAATTGAGATTGGAGCGATGACCTGGAAGAAGGACGGAGCATTGCAATCTTTTCAGGAGCTGATTTGGACAAATCCGAATAAAATGAATGGGGAAGCTCAGGCTATTCATGGGATTTCCCCTGAAGAAGTGGCAAACGCAAGAAAACCCGAAGAGGTATTTAATGATTTTATTGATTTCTGCGGAGATAGAGCGCTTGTTGCCCACAATATAAAATTCGATTTCCCGATGCTTAATTCTAATTTGATTCGGAGTGGGCTTAAGCCTTACCAGAATGATGATGTGGCATGCAGTTTGATTTACGCGAAAGAACAACAGTTGCCTGGCAAACTAAAAGACTTAGCTTCTCATTTTAACGTTGAAGCAAAATCGGATAATTTGCACCGAGCACTTTATGATGTGGAAGTTTTGATGGATGTTCTGAACAAGATTATGAAAGAGAATGAGCCGGAAGAAATGCAATATAGCTTAATTCTTTAAATTTCGCATTTGAATCAGAAATACGAAATGCAAATTACGAAATGAAATTATCATTAGGTTACATCACCACTCCTACCAAAAAAGAAGCAAAAGAAATTGCAATGGAGCTTTTGGAGTCTGGGCTAATAGCTTGTGCGAATATTATTTCGGGGGTGGAAAGTTATTTTATTTGGGAAGATGAACCAGTAAAGGCAAATGAATACATAATTATTTTTAAAACACGTGTAAAAAACGAACGAAAAATAATTAAACTTGTTCGCAATATGCATTCATACCAATGCCCATGTGTTGTTTTTATGAAGATAGAGGATGGGAATCCGGAGTTTCTTAACTGGGTGGAGAGGAGTTGTTGAATATTTGTATTTTTTGTGGTATAAATTAATTCGCTCTTTGAAATGTGGGGATGTATTTGGCTTTGACATTGATGGTTCAAGTCGCTAAATCGCAATCCAGGCATCGCGCTGTCTGCCTGCTAATTAGTCCAGCGCACGAATAAGTGCTAAACTTACTCAAAAAGGTAACCTTGGTGCACGTTTCGCATCTGTTAAAGCAGCTTTTGCTCCTTTAGCTTACGCACGCGTGTAATTTAGGTTCCAACGACTGCCAATTCGCAGTCTCGTCCATGTTAGCGACACCTGCTGACTCTCATGGGCGTAATTTAGCAGGTTAAGCATTTGCTCCGCAATTAGAGGGGTAAATGTCTACAAACTAATCTAAATAAGCGATAGTGCTTTTGTTTGTTTCTATACTATCGTCGAAAACCACCAAACAAACTAAGATTGTAGAAGTTTTTCGGCTTCATCTTTGGACCCCGGTTCGACCCCGGGCATCTCCACCAATTAAACCCCACGATAATCATCTGGTTCAAGATTATTGGTATTTGTGGTGTTTGAGTTATTCAGATTTGGAGTGGCTGTATTTGAGCTTGTAGTATCGGGTTTTTTGGTTGTAGATAAAATTCCTGAACCTGCTCTTTTTACAACTGCATAACCACCCGTTGCAAATGTTCCATATACCATTCCTTTTAAGATTCCATCCGCATTAGGACTTTCGCCAAAACCGATTAGTGCACCAATAATAATGGCCACCGTTGGGCAGAATTGAGAAGGAACTCCATATTGTTTAATGGCTTCCGTAACACCTATTATTAAAGCAATTTTGTATTCGTCGGTCATATTATTTCGATTTGCGAGCTGCATATTGCGTGTTGCGTTTTGCGAAAATTTCTTTTCGCATTATGCACATCGCATTACACATCACGGATAATTTGATAAAAGCGGTAAAATTTTACTGCATCACGGACATCATCTTTCGATTTTATTTCGAATAAACGGTTTTTAAGCACGAAGGAGACAGCATCTGTTGCCCATATTGGAATTAAGACTTCATCATCTGCAGGCACTGGGATACCGTCTGTAATTGGATTTGGAATACGGGGTTTTATTCTGAAATTGCTTAACTCATTAAATAACCATTCCTTTGTAATGGCTGAGCCGGGGCAGGTTTTTGGCGATACATCCCGATGAAAAGCTATATTACTTGCGTTTAAATTCAGTTTTTCCATTAATACCTGAATTACTCCAAGTGCATTTTCTTTTGTCTGACCGGACCATATTTCATTATCATAATCCCCTACTATTTCGATTCCAATTGATCGGGCATTCAAAGTTCCGGCGTGAATTCCATCTTTATTCATTGGCGAAAAAAGCCAAATTCCATCTTCCGCTACAAAAATATGCGGACCTGCAGGCCAAGTCTTTCCTTCGTAATAAGCCCTTAGACCGTTTATGGAGGTTTGCCCCTGCCACTGAGATTTGGTTGGACGCCAAGTATGATGTATTACAAGTTTATTTGCGGGGTGAGTTCCGAAGAAGTAATCCCGAACATAGTTTCTGAATTCATGTATTGTAAGGCGTCTGTTTATGATTTCCACAGGAAAATGTTAAATGGAGGTTATATTACCAAAATAATGACTAATATACAAATGTCTGAACTGTGATTTACGATTTACGTTGTACGATTAACGATTAACGATTTATACCCGTAGGGGCGGCAACGTAAAACAATGTATATACCCAACGTAGAGACGCGCCTAGGTGGATCATTTAATTAAATAAATCACAGTTCAGACAATGTTACTTTCCTTACATTTATTCGTATAAAAAGATGGTCAATGCTATAATTTTTATAATCTAATTTTAAATATCATGAAAAAAATAGCCTTAATGTTAATCGCTTTTTTGATTACCCCTTCTTTTGTGCAAGCGCAATCTGTTTCTTTTACCGACTTGTATGAAGAGCATATGAACGAAACTGCTATTCAGTATCTTAAATCCAATAAAATCGTACAAGGATATGACGATGGAACTTTTAAACCTGAGAATCGTATCAATCGCGCAGAATTCACAAAAATAATTATTGAAGCAAAGTATGATGATAAAGATATAGATAAGTGTATTTCAAATAATATTGGAACAAATTTGAGCTACGTGTTTTTCCCTGATGTAAAAAAAGATGAATGGTATGCAAAGTATGTTTGTATGGCAAAGGTTAACGATATAATCGATGGATATCCGGATGGAACTTTCAAGCCTGGCAACAATATAAACTTTGCCGAGGCGAGTAAAATTATCGCCGAAAGTCTGGATATAAAATCGGATACAGCTGGAACAAATAATGAATGGTTTGCGGGTTATGTTAAAGGGCTTGAAAATGAAAAAGCTATTCCTTCTTCGGTTCAGTTCTTTGATAAAGATATAACAAGAGGTGAAATGTCAGAAATGATTTGGCGAATAAAAGAAGAGGTTACTGATAAGGTATCTAGTAGTTACACAGAGCTTACTTCTCCTTTTCCAAATATTACTTCATGCAGCGCTCTTAAGGAAAAATTTCAGGAATATAACAGTTACAATAGACCGATGTATATGATGAAAGGGATGGGCGGCGCATTTTTTGATGCACCGATGGCAACAATGGCAGTTGCTGAATCTGCGGATTCTTCAGCAGAAAGTATTTCCGCGGATGATTATTCTTCAACAAATATTCAGGTTGCTGGCGTAGATGAAGCGGATATTGTTAAGAATGACGGTGAATATGTGTATATGATTAAAGATGACACTGTGAGAATAATAAAAGCTTTTCCACCAAGTGTAATGAGTGAAGTGGCATCAATTACTTTTGGTGATAATAATTTTAGACCTCAAGAAATGTTTGTAGCGGATGATAAATTGACTGTTATTGGTCAAAGTAATAACTATTACTCATATTACGACTATGATATAAGACCTGGCATCATGCCACCATACAGCAGTAGCCAGACAAAGGTTTATATTTATGATATAGAAGACAAAGGCAATCCAGAACAATTGCGTGTAGTTAGATTTGACGGTCAATATACTACATCAAGAAGAATTAACGATGATATGTATTTAATAATGAATGCTGATCCTGTTTATTTGAGAACAAATGACAAATACGAAGGCGAAGATTATATTCCAAATATTATCGATGGAGATAATGACCCTGAGCCAATGGTTGGATGTGCAGACATTCGCTACTTCCCTGGTTATAGCGCACCTAGATATTTAATAGTAGCTTCTATTCCATTAGATGATAAAAATGGCAAAATTGATAAAGAGGTCTTTTTAGGAAGCAGTGAAAATGTATATTCTTCCCGCACTCATTTATATGTAGCTTCAAGTAGAGTTAATTATGATAGATATTCTGATTGGGATTGGGGCAGAGATAGCACAAAAACAAATGTTTATAGATTTTCTTTGGAAAATGGAAATGTTGAATTTAAAGCCAGAGGTGAGGTACCAGGAACTATACTTAATCAATTTTCTATGGATGCCTATAAGGATAATTTTAGAATCGCAACAACCATAGGACACGTTTCAAGGGTGAATAATGGAGAGGATTTATCTACAAATAATGTTTATGTTTTAAATCAGGAAATGGAAACTGTAGGTAAACTTGAGGACTTGGCTCCAGGTGAAAAAATTTATTCCACAAGGTTTATGGGTGATAGGCTTTATATGGTTACTTTCAAAAAAGTCGACCCATTATTTGTAATTGATTTAAAAACTCCGACAAAGCCAAAGATTCTTGGTAAGTTAAAAATACCTGGATATAGTGATTACTTACACCCTTATGACGAGAATCATATTATAGGTATAGGAAAAGATGCAATTGATGCAAAGGAGGGTGATTTTGCATGGTATCAGGGAATGAAAGTGGCATTATTTGATGTTAGCGATGTTGAAAATCCAAGGCAAAAATTTAATATGATAATTGGTGACAGAGGTACTGATTCTGAACTACTTAGAAATCATAAAGCATTGCTGTTTGATAAAGAGAAAGAGCTATTAGCTTTTCCTATTAGGATTCAAAAGAAAACCGGAACAAGAGATTGTACATATGGTGATTGCACAAGCCCTATGTATGATACTTACGAAACCGAATTTTCTGGAGCAATTGTGTTAAATATTAATTTGACTGATGGTATTAGTGAGAGAGGAAGAATAACCAATTATACAGAGGAAGATATTTTGAAGATGGGTGAAGATTGGCCTTATAATTGGAATAACCAAATTCAAAGAATTATTTATATAGGAAATTACTTATATACAATTTCACAAAGCATGCTAAAAAGTAGTACAATGGATGATGCAAAAGAAGTTAGTTATATAACCATTGATTAATATGTTTGATTTTATAAAGAAACTTTTAAGTCGCGAGAAGACTTCCAAAAAAGAAAAAATTATTTCCTTCATAATATTCTTTGTATATGTTGCCGGGCTTGGTTATGTAAGCAGTACATCTGCTGCGCCGGATGCATGGTATGCATCACTTATTAAACCAGAAGCAATGCCTCCGAATTATTTATTCGGAATCGTATGGCCAATTCTTTACATTTTTCTGGCGGTTTCCGCTTATTATGTATGGAATCACTATAAAACAACAAAATTTAAGAGAAATTTATACGTTTTGTTTTATGCCATTAATGGAATACTGATGTATGCGTGGACTAAATTATTTTTTGGAATGCATAATATGACTGGAGCTCTATATGTTATTATCGGAATTATTGTTGTGGCGGAGATAATGATAATTTTGGCATTTTCAAACAAAAAAAGGGCGGCATATTATCTCTTCCCATTTTTGCTTTGGATACTATATGCGACTTATTTAAACGCAACTATTCTTTCACTTAATCCTGCATAAATTCCACTTCTGAATCAAATGAAACGTGAATCTAAAATCTTTGGAAAGGATGTTGTTCTAAATATGCGCAATGACGGTGACTTTGCAATTGCGAATGAGCTGTTTTTAGATCGTCAGTACAAGTTTTGTGATGAGGTAATTAAAAAAGCTAAAGACTGCATAATTGATATTGGCGGGCATCTTGGTTTTTTTAGTTTATATGCATCAGTAATTAATTCGGAAGTACCAATTTATTCGTTTGAACCCCATATTGGTAATTATGAAATACTTAAACAGAATATTAAAGACAATAGGATTAAGAATGTTCACCCAAAGCAACTCGCTGTATCGGATAAAATTGGAGAAGCGGAACTTCAGATATCAAAAGAGGATTTAAACCATGCTTTATCAGGTGCAATTGAACCGACTGGTGATACTCAAAAAGTTCAGACTACTACCTTGGAAAGAATTTTCAGTAAAAATGATATTGGACACTGTGATTTAATAAAGATAGACTGTGAAGGGGCTGAATTCCCGCTTATTTACGCCACTCCGGATAATGTTTTAGACAAGGTGTCAAATATATTTTTGGAGTATCATGACTGGATTAATGGGGAAAGTTCTAGTGAACTAGTACAGTTTTTGAAAGGAAAAAAGTTTCATGTTGAGAAATATCCGAATAATAAAATGAAGGAGTTAGGGTTCCTTTGGTGTCGCAAAAAATAATTGTACAACATACATTGTACGGTATATCCACCCATCAATCCGACATTCAATCAGCCCTACTTTCAACGCTATAAACTTGTGTGACTAACGGCTATCGCCTTTGCCACCCGTTTTTTACCTTGATGCAAAAAACCGGTGGCGC
>JAFGCT010000029.1 GCA_016932505.1 Candidatus Peregrinibacteria bacterium | reverse complement strand
CTTAAATCAAATTTAAACAGTTATATGACCCATTTTTATTTTCCTAAAATTAGTTTTTACACAGACTCACGTTGTGCGTCATGCTAAGAGAGCCTACGAATCATCAAGAAACTACTGTTAATGAAAAGTATAATTGAATTAAACGATATTGAAGCAAGAGAATTCCTTTTGAAAGAAAAGAGTTATGTAAATTTTGACCTTCCAACTTACTTTTCGTTTCAGAATTTATTGAACCTAATTGATAAACAACTGACTGGAAAAAAACTCTCAGATTACAGGAGTATTAATCCAAGGGACTTTGATGATATAAACTATTTCATTTTAAATAATAAGGATGGGAAATATGCATGGCGTCCATTTCAGTTAATAAATCCTGCAATATATGTTTCCCTGGTTCATTGTATTACGGAAAGAGAAAATTGGGAATTAATAAAAAGAAAATTTTGTGACTATCAAATAAACGACAAAATAGAATGCCAAAGTTTGCCAGTGATATCGGAAAGTGAAGAAAAAACAGATAAAGAATCGCAGATTTTTACTTGGTGGCAATTGATAGAACAAAAATCAATTTCTCTTTCGCTTGATTATCATTACATGCTTCAAACCGATATTACTGATTGCTATGGTTCAATTTATACACATTCGATAAGTTGGGCAATACATGGTAAACCTGAGGCTAAAAAGAAAGAAAATCGGACTAAGAATTCCTTAATTGGCGTTGCAATTGATAATCATTTACAAGACATGAGTTATGGACAAACCAATGGTATTCCTCAAGGAAGTACTCTAATGGATTTCATTGCTGAGATAGTTCTTGGATATGTAGACGAATTGCTTACATTAAAAATAGTCGAATTGGGTATTTTAGATTACAAAATTCTTCGTTACAGAGATGATTATAGAATTTTCACAAATAACCCGTTTGAAGCCGAACAAATAACGAAAGCATTATCTGAAATCCTTTCTGATATGGGATTAAAACTTAATGCTGGAAAAACGGAAGCCTCAGATAATGTTATAAAAAGTTCATTAAAGCCAGACAAACGCTATTGGATTGCTAATAGACGAATAGCAGAAAATAAACAGAAATGGTTAATACAATTGTTTCTATTGTCTGAACAATTCCCTAATTCAGGGACTTTAGACACTCAGATGAAAGATTTTTTAGAAGTTTTGATAAAAAGTGAAAAAGAAGACTCAAACATAGAATCTTTGATAAGTTTAGTGACAGAAATTGCCTATCGAAATCCAAGAGTTGTTCCAACATCAATAATGATACTATCGCTTTTAATCAAAAAGATAAAAGCTAAAGACAATAAAAAGCAAATCTTAAAAAGGATACATAGTAAATTCCAACAAATTCCGAATTCAACTTTTTTAAAAATTTGGTTACAAAGACTTACTATTAAAATTGATACTTCAATTATTTATGATGAGCCTATTTGTAAGCTACTTTCTGATAATGAAATTCAACTTTGGAATATTGATTGGCTTGATGAAAAGTTTAAAAATAAAATTAAAAGGACCCCTATAATTATACAATCAAAAGTGAAAACATTGAGAGCTGTAGTAACAACTAAAGAAATAGATACCATGACAACCAAAAACGCATATAATTACGAATAAAGAACGAAAAAAAACAGATTAAAAAATACTTTTATGAAAATTGACTATTATAATCCAGAATGTCATAAAGGCTCTCAGCCTGTAAGAGTTTTATATCAAAATACCAAACATTGGTTTAAATATGTGTATCCAGAATTTAAATCAACAGAACTTCAAGAAGTGATTGATAAATTTGGACTACATGATGATATAAACATTATAGATAGAGAAGAAAAGATTGCATGTCCTGCTTTTGTTGGTAGTTTTAAAATTATTTCTATCCAAGAGACATTTCTTTCGTATTTATGGAGCCTTACTTATTCTTTAATTTTTCTTTACGATAAAACTATCCATGAACCAAGAACAATTGAGAACTATGTAATGACAAGTGATGTTAAAGAAAAAGCCAAAAAATCACATGAATTATTTGATTACGGATTATCTCTTCTTAATACCTTTAACCCTTGGGATAAAGAGAATTTGCCGAATCCAGAGTTATATGATAGAGTTTATGATGATTATATCGAAAAAGCAAATGGTGCCTATTTACATGCTGTTAATTTTATTCTTGTTCATGAACTTGGACATGTCGCGTTAGGGCATATTGACAATGATATAGAAAGTGATACAGCAGGCATGAAAATATCTAATGATACTTTGCTTGCAGATGAAATGGATGCCGATAATTTTTCATTTGATAGGATGTTTCTTTCTACAGAACATCTTACGAATAATCATACTGCTTCAGTTGGACTAATATCAGCTTTGTGTTCTTTCATTTTCTTTAGTACAAATATGAAAGGCGGAGACCATCCAGACCCTGATAAAAGATTACAATCAGCATTAGAAAAATTAAAACTTGCGGACGAGGATAATTTATGGGGGTTATCCTGTTTGGCATTTAAACTTTGGGCAATGAAACATAAATTAGAATTTAATTGGCCTCAAATAACTGATACATATAAGGACTTATTTTATTTGACAATGACTGAATTAGAGAAAATAAAGAATAAGAAATAAAGCACGAACGCACAACACATGGTATAGTGCATGCGGGTTTCAGTGGTTTTCGGGCGTTTGTGGCTCGTAAAAAAAGTAGGTGTAAACTGATAGGAAATCGCCTCGTAATCCCGCACGACACCATACCATCAAACGTTGTAGTGCATTAACGAAAGACTGAATAATGGCGACATATAGAACATATAGGGAAATAGCTGACGAACTTGGTGTTAGTATTG
>JAFGCT010000028.1 GCA_016932505.1 Candidatus Peregrinibacteria bacterium | reverse complement strand
TGTCCGTATCCGTGTCCGTGTCTGTGTCCGTATCCGTGTCCGTGTCTGTGTCCGTGTCTGTGTCCGTATCCGTATCCGTGTCCGTGGTTCCTTCTTCGCAGATGTTTTCAGAGTTGCAAACGGCTCCATCTTGGCACCAATTGCCATCAGGGTCATCGTAGCACTCGCAGCCAATATGGCCTGCGGGGCAAATGCAAATGTCGGTTTCCGGGTCACAGCCAAGGCCTTCGTTGCAGTCGTGATTTTCATCACAGGAGCAACCTTCTTCGCCAACACAGGAGATGCAGATTCCGTCTTCGCAGGTGAGGTCAGTGGAATTGCAGGTATTGTCAGCATTGCATTCGCAGTCTATTTCACCGGGAATGCAGCCAGCGTCGTTGGTGTCCGTGCCGGTGTCGGTGTCGTTCGTGTCGGTGTCATCGGTGGAAGGTTCGTTCGTGTCGGTGTCCGTGGTATCCGTGTCAACTACCTGCACGACCATGTTATTGGGCGTGAGGTAGAGCTCTACGGGATAATTAGCGGCTTCGGCTTCAAAATCCAGGGTCATCGGATGGGGAATGCCATTCGCGTCGGTGTACGTGTAGCCGGCCTTGTGATCTGCAACGATGTCATAGATAACGTTGATTCCGTCAGAACCGAGGACTTCGTAATCTTTGTCGACCTCGTCTTTGGAAAGCGCATCCAGAGCACCATTGTTTTCGCTGTTCAGAACGATGCTGCCGGTGACGTCGAATTCGAATTTGACGTTGACTTGTCCGTCTGTGCTGAGGTAGCGGGTCTCGATGGTCAAGTCGTCTTTCTTGACCGAGTAGCTGAAGCTCATCGAAATGGGATCGTCGACCTCGACGCAGCCGTCCTTGCTGCCGTCGCAGACTTTGACGGTCCGCTCGACGGGAATTACGGTTCCCGGGGTTTCGTCACACGCGGTGAGCGTGAGACAGGTGAGTGCCGCCATAATGACGGCCGTGATCAATGATTTCGCCATGACGGCCTCCTTGGTTGTTGCGCGGATGATTCCGCAAATGAATTGAAAAATGTTCGTTGTTGTTTGATTCGTTGTCATTTTATTTTCCTCCTTCCCCTACCCGGGGAAAAATTTCCCTTTCCCCGATTGTGGGGGCAGGGGGTCGTTTATTGCTAATTACTTGCGCTGTATACAGCGTAGTAGTTTTGTTACTACGTTATATACAGCACAAGCTGTCACAATAAGAGAAAAGATAAAATACTATATCAGTAGGGAAAACCTCAAAAATGTTTAGATTTGCTTCGCAGATCTTGCACATTTTTGTCCTCACATACATTCGTCCGCTTAGCGGAACTCATTTTTGCTCGGACCGGTTTACTCGCTACTATTTAACCTACTAGTTGTAAAAGATCTTAAACACAAGGTTTTCCGCTTCACATAGCCAAATGGTTTGTGGAGGAAAGATACCTATATTGTTTAGGAAGAGAATTCTATCATAAATACAGAATATTGTCAAGGGTTTTAGTGACATATTTTTATATATTTATGAAAGGAAAATATTATAAAACGTAAGGGGGGTAATTGGCAATGTCTGAACTGTGATTTATGTGATTGAATTGATTCTGTCTATGATTATCAACAATCCATAAATTCCAACTTGTAACGTTTAGTTAATAATCGGATTAAAATCATTTGAATTAATCAATCAAATCAAAAAGATCACAGTTCAGACAGACAGTAAAAAGACCCCACATCCGTGAGGATGGGGGTCTCGTTACAACTAGTTTAAGCTTTTAAGAAAGATTTCGGGGGGAGGGCCCGACTTACTCCGTTTTCCTTTCAGGCTTCTTCCCGAGGGAGAAACCAATGCCAGCGCGGATACTGACGTCGTAGCCCGAGGTGCTGTCGATGGGCTCGTTGCCGGTGGCGTCGTAGCCGGGGCCGGGGTTCAGGTGGACTTTTCCGAGGCTCGGGAGCAGATTGATGGAAATCAGGTCGTTGATGGGGATGTGAACCCCTACTTCAACGTTCCAGCCAAATCCGCCGGTTGTGAAAATGGCGTTCGCTCCGGTGGACATGTCCAGATGTCGGAAGAGATTGAATCTGAGGTTGGCACCGATCATTCCAACAAACTCCGCTCCTTTTTCGTTGTCGATTGTGTAAGGCATGTAGCCGAGTACCGCGACTGCGTAGGCACCGAAGTTGAGGTTGAAAGAAACAGGCGAATCAACGCCGCCGAAGAGACGAATTCCAAGACTAGCGCCTCCTCCATAGGCATTGGCGTTCTTTGCAGGGGAGCCGTAAACGTTCATCCACAGGCCTTCTGCGCCCAGGGTATAACGGCCACGAAGGAAAGCACCACCGTCACCACCGCCAACGCTTGCCGCACTACCTTTGCCGGCGCGCCACAGGGGGGAGTCCTTGGAAACGCGATACTCCTGCCCATCATCACCAACCAGAACCAGTTCGTTGCCGACAGCCTCTTTCAAGGCACCAGTAATATACTGGCCGTCGGGGTTACGGGAGATCAGGATGTCACCTTTCTCAGCGTCGTCAGATTTGATCATGGTCGCACCCAGAAACGCAGCTACTAACTGGTCTCGGATGTGCTCGGGGAGGGCTTCGATCAGCGCCGACCCGAACAAGTAGATGTTGCCATGGTTGTCATCCGCGAGGGCTTTATCAAGACCCTCCTTGTAGGGAACGAGTTTCGCTTGTTCTTCCTCTGTGCATTTGTCGTACCCTTCGGCAACGACAACCTGTGCGAATTTCTTGGGGGCGGAACCGTCGCCGCATACCCACATTTGAGGTGGAACCATTTGAAGAGTCTCAATCTTGGTCTTGGTCGCCTGGATCTCAGCTTCGATCTCCGCTTTCTCGTCGTCGCCGGCGTCAGCCAGATCGGACTCGAGAGCGGAGAGCAGTTTTTTGGCTTTCGCCATCGGCTGCGGATCATCGACCTGAGTACAGCCCTGGTTTGCCAGGAAGTTGTCGAATTCTGCGTTGAGCGTTGCGAGCCTGTTGGCGATGGTCTCCTTCGTGAGTGAGACCGCTTCGAGACCAGTTTGCGAAAAGACGAAGAACGTGGCCTGTTTGTCGTCGCCGACCTTCACGCCTTTTGCCGCAAAGATTTCCTTCATCTTGTTGGGGACGTCGTTGCTGAAGTACTGAATGGGGTTCGTCGTACCCTCGTCGACCATTTTCAGAACGATGAGTTCCTCAGCGTCATTGTAGAACACCAAGTAAACTGCATCGGTTGTGGGCTCGGCGGAATTGGCCTTGGGGGCCGGTGCTGCCGGAGCCGGGGTTGCTGCGCTGTCGTCAAGGGAGAACTCTTCATCAAAGTCCTCGTCTTGCGCGAAAGCGGGGGTTGCGAACATTGCGGCGACCAAAAAGGTCACCAAAACCAGTGTTGCGTGTCTCATTTTGGTCTCCTTACTGTTGATTGTTTCGTTGCTTAATTTTTTCATTCTATACCTCCTTCCCCTACCCGGGGAAAAATTTCCCTTTCCCCGTTTGTGGGGGCAGGGGGTTGTTTACATATATATTGTGAATGTTTAGTACATGTAGCTGATACAGCCTATAACCTTATTAAATATTCCAGTTGACTTCCAATGGACTCCGTCAATGGGAAGTCAATAGAGGTTAATGGGGAACTGGTAGGTTAGTAATAGGTTGAATCAGCCACATGCTGTCACTATACATATATAGGTAAGAATCTTTCTTAAATAATTTGCTTAAAACTAGTTGTAAATGATCATAAACACGAGAAGCTTCACTGCATTTCGCGGAGCCAAAAATGGCTTAAATACGCGCACAAATTACCAAGGGCAATTGATTGCAGGAATCTTTCTACGATGTTTAGGAGGCAAATTGTATCACAAATATGGAATAGTGTCAAGGTAATCTATTGTAAAAAATTTAGAATATAAAAAATATTTTCTTCAAATATAAGAAATAGAAAATACCATTGACAAAAATTATAATAGGTGTTAAAATCCTACACCTTAATTTCCTTATTTTAATAATAAAGACTATTGACATTTATGAAATAAGGTATTACAATAACCCCTTATTACTATGCTAGGAATTAATAAAGAATTGTCTCCAAAACAACCACCACATTTCACAGGTTCCACTAAATTGGGTATGCCCTCAGGCAATCCAAATGATGATGGTATTGAGCATATTGATGAAATTGACGGTACTCCTGTCGATGATCTTTTAGTTGAAGAAGTAGGTGTTACAGATGATGGCATTGAGCATATTGATGAAATTGACGGTACTCCTGTCGATGATCTTTTAGTTGAAGAGCCTGGTTCTTCTAATGGTGCCATGGAAACAAGAAAATCAGTTACTAGGTTAGGTTTAGGAGATAATTCTAGCTTGAGAAGATTAGATACATGGGATTTACCGCCAGCACCTGAATCTCAAGGCAATACTCCTCCTCTTCCATACCCAAGAACTACACTAATAGGAGGTCTTAAAGTTGATAATAGTATTCCTGCATCAGGAATGGTATCTAATACGCCTTCACAAGGGCCAATACAAGAAAGGTCAATTGCATCAATTCAAAGAACGGCTCCTATATTACCCCCATCAACCGCTAAACGTACAAGCTCAACACCGCCACCATTTAATGAGGCATTGCTAAGAAAGAGGGCATCACAAAGTGATGTACCTAGACAGATAGTAAATGATGCGGGCCAAGAAAAGAACTTTGATGGCTTAGCAGCTCAAATGGATAGAGCTAGTAGTAATGCACCTGCGCCTGACACTTCTAATCTTGAAGATGGTCCATCTGTACCCTCACCATTACCGGGTCCTCTTCCATCAGTAAGTAAAATCCCAGTACCAAAGCCATCAAAAACAGGTTCATCTAGTGGTATATTGCCAAAAAGACCAAGTAACAGGGTAGACCCTCAAATTGCAGGAATTTTTGTGGAATCATTTAATGATGACGCTAAAGTGAGAAGTACACATGCTTGGGCGATTAGCTATATGGTTCAAGAACTAATAGGATATTTTGAAGAAGAAAATGATAATCAATTTGAAAAAATTGCTCTGGAAGCACCATATGGTGATGAGTTATTACCTCTTATAAAAAGGGTGATTATTGAAAAAGGCAATATAGGGGAAGCGCTTTTTGGAGCAGGACGAGCACGTACCAATAATTATGACAATACATTAGCCATTATAAGGGCACAGACTGTAGCTTTTTACAATGAAGTAGCGCCAAAATTCGATAGCAATAGCCCTTACACTACTGAAGATATAGCTGAAATAAAAACTCAGTTTGCTCTTGCGGGAATAAATACAGAAGGGCTTTCTGACGAGAGATTAGGTCAATTTTACAAATTACATAAAGTCGGTCATGCACAACTTACAGTTGATGGAATAAGAGGTTTATTTGAAGATGATGAAGTACGAACTCTTTTTGATAAGTCAATTGGGGAAAAAACCTTGTTAGTTGATAGGGTTAGATTTATTGTTCAAGAGCTTACAGACGCCAATAAAAAGGTTACCGAAACAGAAGCTAGATTAGCAGAGGCAAATGAGGAGTTGGAGGGACTAAGGAGAGATTTAGAATTAGTACAAACAGAGCTTGTAATGGAAAAGTCATCAACAAATGGAGATTTAGAAGATGCAAATCAAACTATTGTTTTCAAAGAAGAAAGAATTAAGGAATTAACTGGTGAAATAGCAGATTTAGAAAAGCAATTAACAACCGCACAAGGTGAAACTGAAAGTGCAAAAAAAAGAGAATTGGCTTTAAATAAACAAATTGACACTTTAAAAGTATCAATAGTAACTAAAGATACAGAATTAGACACTCTTAAAAAGGAAATAACATCAATTAAAAGTGAAAGGGACGCATCAAATGCGGCTATTGGTAACCTTACAGGAAAAATTTCAGCACTAGAGGAAGAAAAAACAACAATTAGTGGTGAAAAAACAGCTGAAATTGAAGCTCTAGAAGCCTCAATAGCGGCAATGAAGGAAATGTATAAATCATTTAAAGAACAACAAGAGGAGCTTGAAAGTGAACTTTCCTCAAAAGAAGATGAAATTACAAGGTTATCACAAGAAAACGCTAGGCAAAAAGTAGAATTAGAACAATTAAAACAAGCAAATGCTAAGCAAAAAACGGAAATTACCCGATTAGGTAGTGAATGCGCAGGTTTAAAAATAGAGAATGAGCGTCTTTTAAGTAAAGAAAGGAGATTAGCTGAAGTAGAAGGTGAAAATAAGGATTTATTAGCAGGTGCAATGGCAAAAGATGAAAAAATTAGGCAATTGCAAGCTGATGCTAGTGCAAAAAAGGAGGAAAACGCACGATTATTGTCAATAATTGATGGTTTAAGAGTGGAGCTTTCGCAAAGACCTTCAAGACCCCCTGAGGCGCAACAGGCATCACCAGAGCCACAAAAAAATGCCACTAGATCTAAATGGCTGGGCAGAGCTTTTGGTGCTATAAAGCGCTTTGTAGACGATTTATTGACAGAATAAAGAATAGCTAACTGAGCTTTATTTGATTGATTATTGTCTGAACTATGATTTTTATGATTTTAGTGATTTTTTACGATAAAAACACAACATTAATCATAAATCGTACAACGTAAATCGTAAATCGTTAATCGTACAACGTAAATCGTTAATCGGTAGTTCAAACAATAACCTTGACAAAATAAAATATAACTGGTAAAATCACACACCTAATATATAACTCTAAACATGTGAGAACACCAGATAAATTTAGAAGCAAAGCCAAAACATCTGAAAATGTGACTGCTGAAAGTCTTATTAAATCTATTACAAATGCAGATATTAATAGTCCTATGCAGCAGGCGTATTTAATGCTTCAGGAGCTTACCGAAAGAAAACAGGCAGATCCAGATGGATTTAGAGCGGCTACACAAACACTCGGTATCAGTAGATCAATAACAGAGGTTATTGAAACAGTTTCAAAGAATGGCATCGCAAAATACCTTTTGGCATCGATAAAGTCCCCCGATGATATTATTGTAGTAATGGAAAGGATTGAGGGGCTACTTAAGGCTATTTACAAGCCATTATGTGATAAATTGGATGGAATAGAAGCCGAAGCGGATAGCGAAGGTGATGTGGAAAAAATGAGAACTAATCTTATTTTAAATGGTATAAATATGGATGGGCATGATGAAGGAGAAGTAAGAAACATTTACAGACTATATGAATTAGCAGAAGAAGGTAAAAAGTTGTTATCCCTTTTATCGGGAATATTAAATGAATCTGAAGATCTTAAGCCTGAATTTACCGGTGAAGTAACAACAAGAGAGCAAGTTATACAAAGGGTTATTGCGCTAAGCGAAGAATTTGGGAAAGCCAAAAAATTCGCTTTTAAGGCGGCAGGTGATATGCAAAATGTTAGAAAAGAGCTTGAAGGCACTATTGCAAAAGTTGATGAGTTAATTAGACAAAAAGAAGAACTTGAAGCTTCTCATAAACTGGAGATGGCAACCGCCACTGAAACAATTAGAGATGGAATTGCAGAAATCGCTGAATTAAGTAGAAAAGTTGATGAGCTTGAGGCGCAAGCCGAAAAAAGTGGTAAAAATGAGCCTGATGATGGTAAAACCGTTCAAAATGGCGAAAGCAAGGTTATAGCCAAAGTTACCAAGCTCCAGGAAGAAGTAGCTCAAAAAGATGCTAAAATAGCAGATCAGAAAGCTCAGATTGAAGAGTTAACAACCCAAATTGAAGATTTGCAATCTCAACTTGAAGGGCTACGTACTCAGCTTGAAGAAAAGGAAAAACCTAAAAAAGATAAGGAGCAAACTCAAATAAATGGTCACAGTCATGATATTGCAGCAATAGACAAGCTTCAAACTCAAATTGAGGCTTTAAAAGACCAAATTACAGCAGCTGCTGAAGCTAGAGAAAACCTTGAAGCAGGGCATTTAAATGAGTTGAAGTTATTAAGAGATAGAACAATTAAAGAGAAAGATGATATGGCAAACCAAATCGCTACACTTGAAACTGAATTAAAAGAACTTAGAAAACTTAAAAGTAATGTTGAAACAGAAAGGACTTCATTTTCAGGCGCTCCAATGGGTTGGGAAAACGAAAAAGTGGCACTTGAGCGTAAAATTGAACAATTAGAATCTACAAAAGCAGAGCAGAAAAAGCTTGCTGTGGAAAATATGGATAGAGTAAGAGAACTTGAGCTTCAAAATGCAACTCAGTCAAAAACAATTGATGAATTATTAGCACAATTAAGAGGTTCTGGTGCTTCACAAGCGCCATCTGCGCCCCAAAAAAAGAAAGGCTTTTTTGCAAGTTTGCTAGATGGCAACGAATATGAATAGTAGAAAGTAAGTTTAATATTTAGATAAAAACCCCCTGCAGGAATGTGAGGGGTTTTTTGTTATACGATTTACGATTAACGTTGTACGATTAACGATTTAATACCGTAGAGACACGATTAATCGCGTCTCTACTGATAAATGTGTATTTGATGTAATTCCAATCCACCCATCACAACCCCCCCCGTACAACGTAAATCGTAAATCGTTAATCGTTAATCGCAATCCAGACAAAAAAAACAGGGACCAAAGCGTAAAGCGATGATCCCTGAGGGGTTAGAGGGGGCGAAGGCACTTGGCCTTGCCCCACGTTAACATTAGAACATTGAACGTATCCGCGTTTAAAGCGCGGAAACGCAATTACTACCGGTTGCTACCGCCGGTGGTGTTCGGGTTCTTCTTTTTACGGAAGACGAGGATGAGCAGGCAGAGGAAGCTGAGGGAAAGAGCGACTGTGACGAAGATGACGAACCATCTGGGGATGGAGCCGTTGCCGGCACTTGCTTTGGCGATGGCTTCCATATCGACTTTCGGGGGTGAGTAGAAAGTCAGCTTGTTGGCTTTGAAG
Source organism: Candidatus Peregrinibacteria bacterium (assembly GCA_016932505.1). Taxonomy (GTDB): domain Bacteria; phylum Patescibacteriota; class Gracilibacteria; order UM-FILTER-43-11; family UM-FILTER-43-11; genus JAFGCT01. The sequence goes on along the minus strand of JAFGCT010000028.1, from coordinate 65,588 downwards.
AAGCCCTCGCATCCCATGGTCTTGAGAACCGTATGATAGGTACTCGTGCTGTCCTGGCACTGAACGTGTTCTTCCCAGAACTTCTTCAATGCTTCTTCCATGCAGTCGCTGCACGGCGGGGGCTCGGCCCCCTCACAGCCTTCGGGACAATCTTTGCAGTCGTCTGCACAGGTGCAGAACGTTTCGTCGATCGTGGGGTCGCACGTGCCGTCACCGCAGTGGCAGTCCTCCGGGCAGGTGGCGAAATCCTCGCTTGCGTCACATACCCCGTTTCCGCACTTTTTGCCCTTCCTCACCACTGGGGGAGGTGTCGAACCGCAGTCTTTCGGGCAATTCTTCTTGGTCTCGCCCTTTTCGCACTTCCCGTTTCCACAGACTGCGGAAACTGTAACAGGTCCGCCATCGGGGCACTTGTAGGCTTTGACGGTTTTCTTGCAGCCGCCAATAAAGGCATCAGACCCGCCGGCTTTCATGGTACATTGGTCCAGCGCGTTGGCTCTCGCCGCTTCGCAGGGGGCTTTGGCTGTGGCTGAGGTCATAGCGCCGTAGCCCGGGAGGGCTTTGGCTTGCGACATTCCGCTACCGCATTTGTCTGCCTCGCCTCCTTCGTAGCGGTCGCAGTAGGCGGCGCTGGCAGAGTTGCTGAACGCGAAGAACATTGCGGCCAAAAAGACCGCGGTTGAGAGTTTCGTAAACATGGCTCCTCCTCCTGTTTTGTTGTTACATTTTTTCATGACTAAATTCCTTTCCTTTCCCGTTTCCGGGTCAGTTCCCACTTGCACGCAAGCAGGTTTGTTTATTTGTTGATGGCAATACTAAATAAGATACTTTTTTCCCTATAAATTTCCGATTGACGTCCTATTGACTAGGTCTACGGAAGTCAATTGGAAGTCAATGGGGGGTATTTTACTTGGTATTGCCAATCAACTTAGTAATTGCGTAGGGAAGTATTTATATATTCACAAGCGCCCGTTTCCGGTTTTTCTTACCATAGGTAAAAAATCAGAACAGGCTTACTTAAGCGGAATATTGTAAAGATTTCCCTTACTTCCAATGTTTTAAATGATCAATAGTGCCCAAATAACAGGCACCCAAACGTGATGTTTGGATGTGAATTGTATCGTATAATCGGTATTTTGTCAAGTGAATAAAAACACATTTGTCATTTAATAATTGTCATTTAACATTTAATATTAATATTGTTCTCATTAAATGATAATTGAAAAATGATAAATGAAAATTAAATTATGTATTCCAATTCAGGCAAAAACAATGAAAGAGGCAAAAAAGGCTATGGTCTTGGCAAAAAAACATGCCGACATGGCGGAAATCTGGCTGGATTATATTAAGGATTTGGATATAGCTGAATTGCTTAAAAACAAGCCCTTACCGGTAATTTGTGTATGTAAAAAACCTAACGAAATGGGATGCTTTAAAGGAAGTGATAAAGAAGTCTTAAAATTACTTACTGAATCATCTAAGAACGGAGCCGAATATATAGATTTACCTTTGGACATTTGTGATTTGAGATTTGGGATTTCTGATTTAAAATCACAATTCACAAATCAAAAATCAAAAATCATTCTTTCATATCATAACTTCAAAAAAACACCTTCACTATCCGTCCTTTTAAAAAAAGCTAAAGAAATGAAGAAAAAGGGCGCAGACCTGCGCGCCGGGGCGTGTATCGTCAAGATTTCGGTTATGGCAAAAACTTACGCAGATACTATTCAGGCAATTTCATTGGCAAAGCATCTACAAGCCGAAAAAATCCCGCATATAATCATTGCTATGGGTAAAAAAGGCGCCCTTTCCAGAATTCTTACTCCTACCCTTGGTGGTACAATTATGTTTGCGCCAATATCCAAATCCAAATCATCCGCACCGGGTCAATTAACAGTGGGGGAGTTGAAAGAGGCTTGGGGATTATTACAAGATTAACACTTCGCTTATTAGTAGATTACAAGATTTATTTGTGATTGGTTATACATCAAATAAACAAACCTTCCGAAGGCGCGGTGCCGGCACCGCGCCTTCGGAAGGAAATAATCGGTTTCAATTGTAGTATCACCAATCATAATATAAAATAATCTTGTAATAACTAATCTTGTAATAATTAATCTTGTAATAATTTATGTCCCTAAAAATCGGTATCGTCGGTCTGCCAAACGTAGGAAAATCAACACTTTTTAACGCTTTAACACGTACAAAAGGCGCTCAAGCGGAAAACTACCCATTCTGTACAATAGATCCTAATGTGGGTATTGTAGAGGTTCCAGATGAACGCCTAAAGAAGCTGGAAGAGCTTGTTAAGCCAAAAAAAACTATCCCAGCCGTTGTTGAGTTCGTAGATATTGCAGGGCTTGTAAAAGGCGCATCAGAAGGGGAGGGGCTTGGTAATAAATTCCTCGCAAATATACGTGAATGTCATGCAATCGCTCAGGTAATTCGCTTTTTTGAAGATCCGGATGTTATTCATGTTCATGGTGGAATAAACCCAAAACTTGATATGGACGTTATTCATTTGGAGTTAATATTGGCAGATTTGGATACTGTTTCAAGGAAGCTCTCTGAGACCGAGAAAAAGGCCAAAAGCGGTGACAAAGAGCTTATAAAGAATACTAGTACGTTAAGTCGGTTAAAAGAGGCTCTGGAAGCCGAAAAACTCGTGATTAACATGGAATTCACAGATGAGGAGAAAAAATTTGTAAAATCATTGTTTTTGCTTACAAATAAGCCGTTTTTATATATTGCAAACCTAAAAGAAAGCCAATTAGCTGATTTTGATGCAGAAAAGGTAAAAAAAGACCTTAATTTAGGTAATTTTGAAGAAATATTGCCTATTTCTGCTAAAGTAGAAGAGGATTTGGTCTCATTTTCAGACGAAGAAGCAAAAGAATATCTGAAAGAATTAGGTTTAAAAGAAAGTGGATTAAATGCAGTAATAAAATCCGCCTACCGCTTACTTGGTCTGCAAACTTACTTTACTGCTGGTGAGCAGGAAAACCGAGCATGGACAGTTCGTATAGGCGCAAAAGCTCCCGAGGCCGCAGGTGTTATTCATACGGATTTCGAAAGAGGTTTTATAAAAGCGGAAACAATTAGTTATCAGGATTTTGTAGATTGTGGAAGTGAAGTTGCAGCCAAAGAAAAAGGGAAAATGCGTATGGAGGGTAAGGAATATGTTGTTAAAGATGGGGATATTATGCATTTTAAATTTAATGTCTAATCTTGTAATAAATAATGAAAGTCGCCTACTTCTCAATGGAATTCGCACTCTTGCCTGAAATCCCTAATTTTGCGGGGGGACTTGGCGTACTGGCAACGGATATGATGAGGTCTTGTGCGGATATGGGTATTCCGGCAGTTGGAATGTCAATTATTTATCATCAAAGTGATAGTCCAGATCATGCTTTTGATATATCCAAATATTTTGAAAAAGTAAAAGAAACAGTCGGAATCACAATAGAAGATAGAAAGGTTAAGGTCGGTGCATGGAAATATGAAATAAAGGGGCTAAAAGGTAATGTACCTGTCTATTTTTTAACGACCAATTTTCCGGAAAATGAACGTTGGGACAGGGATATAACTAAAAACTTGTACCCAGGGCATGCCTATACACGCCTTGCACAGGAGGCGGTTTTGGGCTATGCAGGCTTAAGAATGCTTAGGGCACTTGGTTATAATGATATTGATTACTATCATATGAACGAAGGGCATTCTGCTTTTCTTACTTTGGAAAGATACAAAGAAACTGATTTTATTGATAGCGAAGTAAAGAAGTCGTGCAGATTTACAACGCATACACCAATCGCTGCTGGTCACGACCATTTTGAGTATAGCCTTGCAAATCAAATACTTTCCGATAAACTCCCATGGCATACAAAAAAACTTGGCGGAGAGAAAAATCTAAACATGACAAAACTTGCTCTAAATATGAGCGGAAAAGCAAATGGTGTATCTCAGAAACACATGGAAGTATGTAAAAAGATGTTCCCCGAACATGAATTTATTGGTATTACAAATGGCGTTCATCACAGAACATGGGTTCAAGGTGAAATGATAAAACTATTCGATAAAAACTTAAAAGGCTGGAAGGAAGACCCCTACCAGTTTGCCAAGGCGATGGATTTACCAGAAAAGGAAGTGAAAAAGGCTCATAATGCGAATAAACAGGTATTAATAGATTATATAAATAAAAATACCGCATACTTTCCATATCCAAAAAATAGCCTGCATGAAGATGATTATTTCGATAAAGATACTTTAACGGTTACATTTTCCCGTCGTTTTGTGCCATACAAACGCCCACTTCTTTTATTCCGTGATTTAATCCGTCTGAGGGAAATCGGATACAAAAAACTTCAAATTATATATTCAGGTCACTGCAGTCCGAATGATGAATTCTGCAATAATATAATGAATGATCTTAGAAAATTGGAAAAAGAACTGCGTGGTCAGGTTCGTCTTGCCGTGATGCCGGATAGGAATCTAGATACAGCTGCGATGCTTATTGCAGGAAGTGATGTTTGGCTAAATAATCCTGAGCCTCCGTATGAGGCTAGTGGTACAAGTGGTATGAAAGCGGCTATGAACGGAGGAATTAACTTATCTATCGCAGATGGTTGGTGGATTGAAGCGGCTGAAAAAGAGCCAGAAAGCGGATGGACATTTGGTACGGATGAATCAGGTCATGATGAAATTGACGCAGATGAGCTATATAAAAAGCTTGGTGAAATAATCGATATATACTACAATAACCCAACCGAATGGGTACATCACATGAAAAAAGCCATTACACTGGGTGCTTACTTCAATACCCATCGTTGTGTATCTGAATATTTAGATAAAATGTGGAACTAACTCAATTTGTAACCCATAATTAATATATGGTAAACATACGAAAGAACATGATTGCCAATAACAAAGGCTTCATCTGTAAACATTGCAATAAAAAAGTCGGTAAGCATACTGGTGGAAGTTGTCGTAATCATTGCCCTTTTTGCCTGTATAGTCTTCACGTAGATTTAGATGTTCCTGGTGACAGGGCAAATGAATGTAAGGGGCTTATGGCTCCAATAGGTGTTGAAGTAAATAAAAAGAAGGGGACACGTGTTATTAATTTATGCCAAAAGTGCGGTCATAAGTCTTTTAATCGCATCGCACCAGATGATAATTATGATTTGATTTGCGAATTAAGTAGGGTTCCTCAGTAGGCATTGACAAAACTAATTATATTTGGTTTAATTATAAACCAAACTTAATTAATATCCATGAAAAATACTCCAAATTCATCACCTAATTCTCTTAATCCATATCAGAGATTAGCAATTTTAGCAGTTCTTGGGATTGCCACTTCAAGTTATCCGGCAAATGAAGCCGATGCAGGGGGGTTGCTACCTTATTGTGGAGGAAAGGCAAAACCAGCAGAGGGGCCTTTTATAGATGATGGAGATAAAGCTCAAGTTCAATGTGTAGTAGATGGAGATACTATTGATGTTAGACTAGGAAAAAAACATAATAGCAAGACTATGCGTGTGCGAATTCAGGGTATTGATTGCCCAGAAACAGCACATAGTAAAAAGAAGACTAAAAATGGAGGTCCAAGAACTGCAGATGAAATTAGAGAGGGTAATAATGCCAAGCGTGAAATTAGACAAATGCTTGGAGAAGGACGAATTACACTGCAAGGTCCTTTCCATAACGATAAATATGGAAGAAAATTAGCATACGTTCATTTGCCAAATGGCATTGATGTAGGTAGAGCACTTATATCAAAGTGTCTATGCGAAGAAAAATATAGCCATAAAAGAAAAGCCAACTATAAGAAAGCAGGAAAGAGGTGTAAAAATTAAAACTAAAAAAATTACGAATATTAAATATTTGTAATTTAATTTTTCTGGAGCGGGTGAAGGGACTCAAACCCTCGACCTCTGCCATGGCAAGGCAGCGCTCTAATCAACTGAGCTACACCCGCAAGGTGCTATGGAATTTTATCAAACCACAATCTTTTTGCAAGATTGTTTTTAAAATAAAACATTATATTATCAGCTTTTAAGAAAATTACTCTGCTTCAGTAGCTTCGGTAATTTCCTCAAACATTTCGCATCCGCCAAATCCACCATATCTAAGAAATTTTCCTTCCGTAAGGCCTTTACCATCTTTAAAATAATTCCCTTTGTGCATAAGAAGTGAGCTGCCAATCATTCCAAGTAATCCTACTAAAAGTAAGCCTATAACCCATTTTTTTAGTTCATCCTTTTTAAGAGTACGGATTGCCCATACCAAGAAAAGAATAACACCAAGTAAGAAGATTAGGCAGAAAAGTCTTTGAGGCATAAATCCAGCCCCCATATATCCAAATTGCATAAAATAGAAATTAAAAATTAAATGTTATAAGCTATATCAAATGTTAAATGATAAATGCTAAATATTACCCCACCATACTCAAAAATTCCTCTGATTTAATTGGGCTACTCAAAATATTTTCCAGCATTGTTTTTATCAAAAACCAAACCTGAACTTTTTCACCTTTGTTAGGGGCAACGTTAACAATATCTGAAAAATTTGCCTTTTGCATATAGTTTACCCATTTAATAAGTGGGGGAGTTAGGCGTGGGTCTATTGAAGTATTATAACCGCTTCGAATTACGCTTCCATCATGAAGGCTTAAAAATAATGGTTCGGAAAGATTAAGTGATACGTTACTTCTTGCGCACCTATCCCACGGTGCCATAAACCCAAGCATTCCAAGTAATTTAATTGTATAGGCATATAAAACCAAATCACTTTTTTCATTGTTCTTTTCAATTTGATCCAGTGCATTAAGCATTAATTCATAAACACCATCAATCTGCTGTTCATCCTGAATAAGCCTGTTTGTTAGTTCTGCAATATAGAAAAGAATGCTTTTTGAGCGTAGACATGCATCGTGAAATTTTCTATGAATAATCGGTTCAGCTTCATCCAAGTAGCCCAAGTTTCTACCCTGAAAAGCAGCGACTTTAACCTGATAAAACATTTCCAGTCTTCCACAGAATTTACTTTTTGTCCTCCTACTACCTTTTGCCATACACGCAATTTTACCCATATCTTTTGTAAGTACAGTTACAATTTGATCCGCATCATTTAGGTTAATGCGTCTAAGAATTATTCCTTCTGTTTTTATATTTTTGTTCATTTATTTTGTTGTGATTATTGAGATTATTAGGATTATTATGATTATTGGGAAATGCTATAAACATCTCAATCATCCCAATAATCTCAATAATTCTAATAATCCCATCTTAAAATGTACGTTTTTTACGTAGATAAAGCTCAATAGCCAAATAACTACTAATTATTCCTGCGCCTATCGCAGCGAGTAATTGCCAGCTGAGTGTAAACCAGAACCTATCCTGAAAGTGCAGAAGTATAGCGTTCATACCTGCAAGCAGATTCTCGTTACTTATAATTCCAACAAGACTGGTTGCCAGGTAGCCTAATATTAATTTGGAAAAGCCAACACTTATCAAAAGCGCTACTACAGCAATAATTATTCCTTCAAAAATAAACCCTGCACGAATAAAAGTCTGAGTTGCACCTACCAGTTTCATAATTCTAATTTCATTCTTATGAGTATGGATATTTATATTTATGCTGTTGAAAATTATCAGAATTGTAACGAGCGCAAAAATAACATTCATCCAAATACCTGTTTTTTTAATAAAGCTTGTAATATTTAAGATTTTTTCATTACGACTCTTTTGTTCTAGATTAAGTTTTAACTTTTGCTGATTTACTATTCTTTCAAACTCAGGTCTCTCTAGATATGAAATAATCAGATTATTATTCTCCACATCAGTGCTAACAATTCTAACAATATCTGGTAGGGGGTTTTGAAGTTTATGATAGTCCAGAAAAGAAATAACGTTAGGATATTTGGACCCGAATCGCCCTAATGCTTCATCTTTGCTTACATAAACAACCTCTTTAATATCAGGATTTTTACGGAGTGTATCAGTAAAGGTCTGAATTGTATAATTTTCGACTCCCGGATTGATTTCAACACTTATATCCAGTTTTTCGCCGACATTCGTAATAACAGACTCAGTAGCATAGCTTAGAGCCAGAATAAGATTAAAAATAAAAAGCATCAGAGATATTATCAGAATAGTCGCAATAGAAAGGATTTTATTGCGCATTAAACTCTGCCATGCATTTGTAAGCACGCGCATGAACCAAGTCATTTGTTTTTTTAATTTTCCCCTAAGCATTTATTTTTGTTTTACTGCGTATAGTTTAGCAGAACGGATTATTAGATACAAGAAAAAGGAGTAAATTTTAAAAAATATTCATACATATATAAAAATGTACTGCGAAGCGTTTCTACTGCGCTATTCCTTATCCCTCAATAAGCTAGATTTATACTTTTCCGGTTCATACGGATCCAGTCTTACAATTTCAATATCAGGAAAAGTTTTCTTAAGGCCATCCAAATTCGTCATTTGATCATATCCCAGACCAATAATATCGGGACGAATTTTGCGTATCCAGTGATAATAATCGGATGAATGCCCGATAAGAACTCGGTTAACAAATTTAAGGTCTTTTACTGCGCTCAACCGTTCTTTCTCATTGTGTTGCGGTAGTTTGCCTTTTGTCTTTTTAACATTTCTGTCTCTCGCAATTAAAACAATTAGCTCATCACCCAATGCATCAAGCTGTCTTAAATAATACATATGACCTGGATGCAGACCATCGAATGTTCCAAAACCCATTACTATTTTTGATTTGTGATTTTTGATTTGTGAATTTATTTATAGGACATGACAAAAATACAATAAACAAAAAAGAATCACAAATCTCAATTCACAAATTTCAAATTTTATTTATTCATCTTCAAATATCTTTCCTTAAAACCTTTAGCGGCATTCAAACATTCTTTTACTCTATTGTTATCTGGATCAATATCCATTGCATGTTTTAAAAGCTCAACGGATTTGTCGAAATTTTTTGTCTGCAAATAGCAAATTCCAAGGTCACAAAGTGTAAGGCTATTATCTGGGTCCAGATTTAATGCTCTTTCAAGAATCACAATACCTTGAGTTCTTTTTCTGTTATTAAACATCGCCCAACCTAAACATCTTAAAATCTCAGGATTATTGGAATGTAAATCGTTTGAAGATTTTAAATAACTAATAGCCTTTGGCCAGTTCTGCTTTTGAGAAGAAATAAACCCAAGAATATATTTAGCTGTGTAACTTTTTTCATTTAATTTTAAAGCTCTCTCACAAGCTTTTTCCGCCCTATCGAATTGATCCAAGCTTACATAATTATCAGCAATTTCTTCTAGTGCATGAACGCAATTAGGGTTATCGCATAACAATTTTTCTGCCTCTTTAATAGACTCTTGATGGCTACCGCTAAGTTTTAATTCTTCAATATGACTAAGAGCTTCTTCTATATCGTGATCGAGCTCTTGTTCATCATCTCTTTTATTACTTGTCATAAATTTACATTAATTAATGTTATCCTATTTTACAGTATTTTATGGGATTTTTCAATATTTTTTTGGAAATATAAAAATTTCTAAACTACTTTCCACAGTACGCAGCATATAAGTTTTTAGGCATTTAAATAAGCATTATTTGCACTAACCAAACCATCAGGTTTACCTGTATCAAAACGTTGACCTTCCATTTTTAGTGCCCAGATTTTTTGTGATTGTGAAAGTGATAATATGCCATCTACCAATCTAAGCTCACCATCTTTGCCGGATGGGGAGTTTTCTATAGCTTCAAAAATTTCAGGCGGACAGATGAATTTTCCAATTATTCCTAAATTACTTGGTGCTTCTTCAGGACTCGGTTTTTCCACAAGGGTCTTTACTTCAAAAAGATTTCCATTTTGAACACCGGGGTCGATTATTCCGTATAATGGGGCATATTTTTTATCAACTTCCTCAACAGCAATAATTACTCCGCCAGTATAGTTCTGAATTAATTGCTTAGAAGCAGGTACGTCACCTTTTATAATATCATCACCAAAAAGCACCATAAAAGGTTCGTTTCCTATAAGTTCTTTTGCTTTTAATATTGCGTCTCCGTCTCCAAGTGGTTCGTTTTGATAAACATAAGAAAATTTTGCCATCTTATGAAGCTCTGCCACTTTTTGTAAGGCATCGGATTTCCCTTTTATTCGAAGTGTTTCTTCAAGTTCAGGATTTGGAGAAAAATAGTCTCTTATTAGTTCTTTATCTTTAGAAATAACAAAGATTATTTCCTCAATTCCGCTACTTACAGCTTCTTCTACCAAATATTGAATTACAGGCTTATCGACAATAGGAAGTAGTTCTTTTGGAACAACTTTTGTTGCTGGTAAAAATCGGGTACCGATTCCCGCTACTGGTAATATTGCTTTTTTTATCATGATTCATATTGTAGAGCCGATTGTAGAGCCGATTGAGGAGCCGATTGTACAATATGCTCATCAATTTGCTCATCAATTTGCTTACCTATTTAGATTTAATCTTAACAATTCTCATCTGAAACTCGACTTTTTTCGGTATTTTAATATAAAGGATATGGTCTTTTTGAGTAGCCTCTATTTTGGAAGAATCTGCATTAGGCGGAAGAATAATTGAACGCGAAAATTCACCCCAATAACATTCTTGCACAAAATAATCCTTTCTTTTGAATCCAAAAAGATCCTCATCCACCTCGCGTCTTCCTCGGATTGTTAGTACGTCATTATTAATAATAACTTCCGCATTATCTAAATCCACGCCTGCCAAAGGTGCAATAACTAAAATCTCTTTATCATTTTCAAGCACATCAATAGGAAGTTGACCAAAGCCCGCAGGAGCTTCTCCTATTTGTTTTTCCTCTAACTCATTGCCAATAGCAAGAGATATAACATTTTCCTCTGTTTTGTTTTTGAAAATTGTTTTCATATAGTTATATTAAACCAAAATTTACAAATCACAAATCACAAATCACAAATCACAAATCACAAATTATTTCTTCTTCGTCTTTTCTTTAGGAAAAAAACTATCAAACTCTTTTTTATCCAAAACCTCTTTCTTAAGTAGTGATTCCGCAATCTCTTTAAGAAGCGCTTTATTTTTAATAAGAAGGTTTTCAGTTTTTTCCTGAGCATCAGTAAGAATTTTGGAAACAGCATTATCAATTTTTGCTGCTACTTCCTCACTATAATTTGGTTTTGAGCCAAGGTCTGCACCTAAGAATCTGGCCATTGATTTTTGACCAAAAATTACAGGTCCAAGGTCTTCACTCATTCCATAATCCATCACCATGCTTCTTGCAATCTCGGTTGCACGTTGTAAGTCGCTACTCGCTCCTGTGGTTACTTCACCAAAGGTAAGTTTTTCGGACATATAACCTCCAAGTAATGAGCATAATTCATCTTTGAATTTAGAAACTGATTTTAGATGCTTATCTTCTTCCGGTAAAAACCAAGTAACACCAAGAGCCATGCCTCTACTGATAATAGAAACCTTGTGTACGGGGTCACAACCAGGTAGTAATTTACCCACAAGTGCGTGACCGACCTCATGATAAGCGGTGATTTTCTTTTCTTCATCGGAAAGTCTGCGTGATTTCTTTTCAGGACCAAGCCCGACTTTTTCAATAGAAGCCTCCAAATCAGAATGCATTATTTTATTCCTATTATTTTTTGCAGCCAGAATAGCTGCTTCGTTAATAAGATTTTCAATATCTGCACCGGAAAACCCAGGTGTCTGTTTAGCTACACTCTTTAAATCTACACTTTTATCTAGTGGTTTGTTACGTGCGTGAACTTTTAGAATTGCCTCACGGTCGACAAGATTGGGCATATCAATAATTACACGTCTGTCAAAACGTCCTGGTCGCATTAAAGCGGCATCCAGTACATCTGGCCTATTGGTTGCAGCCATTACAATTACATTTGTTTCATTCTCAAAACCATCCATTTCTGTAAGGATCTGATTCAACGTCTGCTCTCTTTCGTCGTGTCCGCCACCCATTCCAAAACCACGCTGACGACCAACCGCATCAATTTCATCTATAAAGATTATGCATGGCGCATTTTTCTTTGCCTTTTGGAATAAATCTCTTACACGACTAGCACCTACACCGACAAACATTTCCACAAATTCAGAACCGGAAATACTGAAGAAGGGGACACCTGCCTCACCGGCAACAGCTCGAGCAAGTAATGTTTTACCTGTTCCAGGAGCTCCAACGAGTAATACTCCTCGAGGAATTTTAGCTCCAATCTTAGTGTATTTTTTAGGGTGTTTTAAAAAGTCCACAACTTCAACTAAATCATCTTTAGACTCTTCCATTCCTGCAACATCTTTAAAAGTTGTTTTGTGTTTTCCATTTTTTGAATAGACTTTTGCTTGAGATTTGCCAAATGAAAATGCGCTGTTCGCCCCTTTTCCAAGCTGTTTAGCCATAAAAATAATAAGCGCAATAAATAGAATTATAGGTAACCAGCTTGAAAGAACATTAAGCCAAAAGGCGCTTGCCTCTGTGCTTATAATTGTAATGGGTGTTGGGTTGCCCTGCTCATTTAGTCCAAGGTCTTTAATACTTTCTCCTTCCGGACGATAAGCTAAAAATTCTTTTTGCTCATTATTAGTCGCGTATATTTTACTATTTTTAACCTCAATAGCTGAATACTGTCCGTCTCTGTATTCCTGAACCAATTGACTAATCGGAATTTCGGTAAGAGCCGTATCTTCATTAACATTTTTTGGCCCAGTCGCGTAATAAATAATTGTAAGAATCAAAGCGAAAATAAGGACATACATAAAACTATTATTCCTTTTTGGTGGTTTGAATTTTGGGTGTTGAGGTGGGTGTTGGTTTGGGTCTTGCATAAAAATTTGATTAAAATTGTTGTTAGCTCTTTGTTGTTAGTTGTTTGCCAAGTATAGTTCAAAAAACGATCTACAAACAACAATCAACACAATTAGGTTTTTGGTTTGATAACTGTAATTCCTGGTAAATAAGGATGTAACACTTCTGGAATCTTTACGCTTCCATCCGCTTGCTGGTAGTTTTCAAGAATTGCAATCAATGTCCGTGTGCTCGCCATAGCAGTACCATTTAATGTATGCATAAGTTTTGTTCCTTCCTCATCTTTATATCGAATTCCTCCGCGTCTTGCCTGAAAATCAGTGCAGTTTGAACATGATGTAAGTTCTCTGTAATTTTCCTGAGTAGGAATCCATACTTCACAATCAAATTTCTTTGCTGCGGGTGCTCCCAAATCTCCTCCGCAAATATTTACAACCTGATAAGGAAGACCGAGTTCGGTTAGTATCTCTTCTTCAATGCTTACAAGTAGTTCATGCTCCTCCCAGCTTTTTTCAGGATGACAGAATGAGAACATTTCCAGCTTATCAAATTGATGAACTCGTAAAATTCCCTTTGTGTCTTTACCGTAGCTTCCTGCTTCACGGCGAAAACAGCTGGAAAAACCAACATATCGTTTAGGTAAATCCTCAGCATTAACTGCCTTAAACATATGAAGTCCAGAAAGTGGGACTTCGGAAGTTCCAACTAAAAACAAATCATCACCCTCACTATTTTCCTCAGTTGTAGGGTTAACGGTATATATTTCATTTCTATCTGCAGGGAAGAATCCGGTAGCGTACATCATTTCTTCCTTAACCAACATTGGTACAGTTACAGGAGTAAATCCCTTTGCTGTATATTTTGCGAGTAGCCAGTTAATCAGAGCAAATTCAATAAGAACCAATTCATTTTTAAGATAATAAAAACGGGCACCGCTTGTTTTTGCAGCTGTCTCAGTATCAATTATATCTAGCAGTTTTCCAAGTTCTATATGGTCTTTTGGTTTAAAATCAAACTTAGGAATTTCTCCTACGGTTCTTACGGGAACATTCTCTTCATCACTCTTGCCTTCCGGTACACTTTCATGTGGGGGGTTAGGTGCCTGAACTGCTAACTCTCTAAGTTGAACAAAAATTGTGTTCAGTTCATCCTCGGCTTTATCAAGCTCTTCTCCAAGCTTTTTCATTTCCTCAATCTTTGACTTCTTTTGTTCGTTAGCAAGATTCGGAATTGCTTTTGAAACTTCATTTTTTTCCCCACGCATCGCTTCAACTGCCTGAAGTTTTTCACGGTATTTCTGATCAATATCCAAAAGCTTATCAATATCGATATTAACTTGCTTCTTTTTGAAACCGGCTTCGTAAAGCGCTCTGTTCTCACGTAAATCTTTCAAATCAATCATTGCTGTTTTGTTTTATACATTAGTAAAACAAGTCTACCTAATTTAATTGGCAACCGCAAGATGTGAATTTGGGGATTGTGAAGGTCGCGCACGGTGCGCGACCTTCGGGGGGTGTCCTTCGGGGACAAGGAGGGGGATTAGTAGTTTTTGTGCGGGGGGTCTATGACTATTGTAAGAGCAGGTTTGATTTGGCGTCGCGGACGCTTGATTGTGGGTCCAGATGCCTCTACGGAAATTATTTGCAACGTAACCGGGTTGGATTCCTTTTTGCCCGTGATTCGCGTTACAACCTTTACTTCATTCGGTTGCTCCCGAGAGTTCTCAAAGCCAATCGGCGTCATAATGTTTACTGTCGGAACTTTAGTAACAAATGTTGTTCCGGGAATTTCCCCCGCAGTAGTGGAATTGGGAAAGTTGCTCTTTACGAGCCCAGCGAATGCCTCTTGGGACATAAGTACACGAGTGTACTTCGTTTCGTCACCAAAATGATTGGCAATAACATTCCGATGTAGTTTTACTACACCCACCACGGGTAGTTCGCCTGTTGTCATCTCATTTTCTCCTTGTTTAGCGGTAATACCGCTAGGTCATCTAAAAAACTCTCCTAAAATGATTTTCAGGTAGAGTTAAGATTAGAAATAATTTGAAGGACCATATATTATGGCTGATTCCTTGTTTTAAACAAAGAATGCAACTTTAAGTAATTGTTATATTGTCAAATAAATCAATTTAAGTCAAATTAATATTAATATTTTTTTAACAAAAGGTAAGGAATCCTCAAATCTAATTACCAATAGTCTTGGGCGGATTTATTGAGATTCAATCTTAACTATTGGTGTTACATCAAATTCCAAAAGTATTTTCCTATTAAAAGTTAGAGAAAGATTTTTACTAATTTCGTCCTGAATTCTGCGATCAAAGCTTATACCTTCAGGCACTTTTATACTACCGGTAAAATCTGCAACGTTATCATCAAAGCTATTTAATTGTAACTTATTAATATTAGCTCCTACGAGTTTCATATCCAATAATCTTCCGACAATAGTATTAGCTTGTTTTTCCAGCGATATCTTTTCACCAATTTTTGTAAGAGAAGAATATAAAGGGAATGAAATTGAGATAAGAAAAAGGAAAAGAACAGCTGTAATACGTATGCTTCTTTGTTTTGTATCTTTCTGACTTGGGAAAAATCCATAAAAAAGGAATATTACAACACCGACAGCCAGAATGGCGAAAAGGTTTGTCGCAAAAAGGAAGAAACTGCTTCCCGCAAGCAACATATTTCCAAGTGATAATTCAATTCCTACCACTGCAAGCGGAGGTAGAATTGCCGCAGCCATCGCTACTCCACTTAAATTCTCAGATAGCTTTTTAAAGTAAAGAGACAATATCGCAATGGTTCCCGATGCAATTGCTATTAATAAGTCTAAAAGATTCGGAGCTGTTCTGGCTAGAATTTCAGTAGTTTCAATTTTTAAAGGTACTATATATGAAAAGAAAGATGCGGTAAAAATTGCAACTATAACACTTAGAATCAGCATTCTTGCAGCTTTCCAAAAGTAATTGTGTTGTCCGGTTGTAATGCCAAAAGCAAGTCCTTTAATCGGATTTAAAAGCGGGGCAATAAGCATCGCTCCAATTATCACAGCAACAGAATTCTGAAGTAATCCAAACGTGGCGATTATTATTGAAATAACAAGCTGAGACCAATATAGTGCTGAGTTTTTAATATCCAAAAGAATGTTTTCCGTAATCAATGCTTTTTCTTCAATAGAAAGCTTAAGCCAAGCAAGTTTGTCAAAAAAAGAAGTGTCCTTAGTAACTACAATCTGATCGGGTTGAGCGGTGTCACCACCTTTAATCTGATCTTTTAATAATGGAGATTCGGATACTTCTTTCTTCTCTACAGTAATTTGTTCCTTTTCTCCCTCGGCATTTTCTACGGTAACTTCCTTTTTTTCATTTTTATCTTCACCTGTGTTTTTAGTGGATTTTGCCCTCATGGAAATTTCTAAAACCGTTAAATAATCTCTTTATTATACCATAATATAGGCTAGGAATAAAGGATTAATTATGCGGTAATCCTAACAAGCTTAATCTTATCTCTCCCGCCACTGACTATCTGAGTATCACTTGCACCTGTGATCTTTTTAAGAAATTTAAGTAATTCTACGTTTGCCTGGCCACGAACTGGCTGAGCACTAATTCTAATCTTATAAGTACCGTCTTCCATTATATCCACTATCTCTGTTTTGGGTGATTTTGAAATTACCTTTACCTTAATGTAAAGTGGGTTTTTTTCTTTTAACTGCGATTTAAGTTGTTCAAAAAATGTGTTCACGAGTAAATTATTTATACAAAAGTGATTTGTGATTTTTTAATTTTGATTTCATTCTCAAATCTCAAATTTTAAATCACAAATTAAATCATCTCAAATGATTCTTCCTCCACCTTTCAATCTCCGCATGATTACCACCCATTAAAACATCCGGCACCTTAAAGCCTCTAAAGTCGGCAGGTTTTGTGTAATGAGGATATTCTTTTTTGCGTCCAAGCTTTTTAGTGAATGATTCTTCCATATGGGATTCATCATTTCCAAGCGCACCCGGTACAAGTCTACTAACTGCATCCACTAAAACCATCGCCGGTATTTCACCACCGCTTAAAACGTAATCGCCGATAGAAATTTCCATGTCCACCAATTCATCAATAACTCTCTGGTCTATTCCTTCATAGTGTCCGCATAAAAGAATCAGTTGAGTAAATTTTTTGTTCAAGTGCTCTACGCCAGCTTGCGTTAAGCGCCTTCCTCCTGGAGTTAAATATATCACTGGAGCCTTTGTCGCCATTTTCTTCACGTCCTCAATACAGTCGAAAAGCGGTTGAGGTGTAAACACCATGCCCGCACCACCACCATAAGGAGTGTCATCAGTTTTTTTATGCTTGTCCTTTGAATATTCGCGAATATCGTGAATCTGAATATCAACAACACCTTTGCCCTGAGCTTTCTTTAATATGGATTCGTTTAGGAAGCCTTTAAACATTTCGGGGAAGATGGTGAGAATGTGGAATTGCATTATTACAAGATTACAAGATTAGTTATTACAAGATTATTTTATATGATGATTGTTAATACTACAATAAAACCAATCACAAATTAATTTTGTAATTTTGTAATATAAAATTTTTTGTAGTAGAATAATCACATAAAATAAAAAAACACATCATGAAAACTAAATTATTCTTCGCAATTTTATTCGCATTGATTTTTCCTGTTAGCGTTTTTGCTATAAGTGCGCCAACTGTAAATTCCGTGCCTTCCAGTGTTGATGCCGATATATACACGCTTACTATACATACAGAACCCGGAGCTACTGTTTCCGTTTTAGGTGGTCCGAGTTTTCTTGCACCTATTACCGATGGCGTTGGTGATGAAGAAGATGGCATTATACATTTTGACGTAGGACTAGCGCAGAATACTGAAAATGTGTTTTCTATTACCGCTGAAAAAGATGGTGTAACAAGTAGTTCAATTTTAATTACAATTAACGAGGAGCAGGCTATTAGTAATGAAAGTGGTAGCAGTGTTAGTCAGGGGGAAAAAAATGTACCGGATGCCCCTACTTTAAAACCAATTCCTGAAACTGTTGATACAGCTCAGTATATATTATCCGGAAACGCGGAGCCTGACACTAATATATATGTAAGGAATACTCAGGGGGATGTTGTAGGCAGTACGCATGCATCCAGTGCTACAGGCTTGTTTCAGGTTACAGTTCAGCTTGAACAGAATAAAACTAATCGCTTTAATATTTCAGCAGAATATGAAAGTGGAGGCGAGGGGTCTTCTGTACAGGCAGTGATACGTCAGGTGGTAGATTTACCTGAGCCGGTAATTGAAGAAGAGCCAGAGCTTGTTACCTCATCTCAGATGTTTTTTGAAGACACAAAGGGGCATTGGGCTGAAGGTTATATTCAGACTCTTTACGATGATGAAGTAGTTAGTGGAAAAACCGAAACAACATTTGAGCCAAACAAATATATAACGCGTGCCGAACTTACTAAAATCGCATTACTGGCATTTGGATATTCCGTAAACGCAACTGTAAAAGAACATCCTTTCTCTGATGTGCCAAAAAACTCATGGTTTGCACCTTACGTGGAAGAGGCAAAAAATGAGGGAATTGTAAGTGGTTATCCAAGTGGGGGATTCGGACCTAATGAATACATTAATCGTGCTGCAGCAATGAAGATTTTAATCGAAGCCGCTGGTTTTGATGTATTAATGGGATCGGTAGATGAATTTACAGATGTTCCATCATCGGCATGGTATTCCAAATATGTTGCTTTTGCTTATAACAACAAAATTGTTGCTGGCTACCCAGATGGCACATTCGGACCAGAAAAAAATATCACCCGTGCCGAAGTTGCAAAAATTGTTGTGAAGATTATGGAAATGAAAGAGTAGAATTTATTATTTTCAATCTTTATCTTTAATCCTCAATTTCTATTTGAAATAAAAGGTTATATTTGCTTTAATATACAGGCACTTAAATTTTTTAGTTATGCATATTACAGTAATTGGCACAGGATATGTTGGGTTGGTTTCTGCGGTTTGTTTCGCAGAGATGGGATACGAAGTAATGGGAATTGATATTTGCGATAAGAAAATAGCGCAACTCAACAATGGAGAAGTTCCAATTTATGAACCAGGATTGGAGGATTTGATTAAAAAGAATAAATCTCGTCTTAAATTTACAACTAATATTCAAAAAGGGATTGAATTTGGGGATATAATTTTCAGTGCGGTAGGTACTCCTCCGGATAAAGACCACAAAGCGGATTTAAGCGCGGTTAAGGCTGTTGCAAAATCATTTGGTGAATCTACTAATGGTTATAAAATATTCGTAAACAAATCTACGGTACCGGTTGGTACAGGGGAAATATGTAAAAAAATAATCCAGAACGAGGTTGATAGGAGGGGGGTAAATGCGGAGTTTGATATTGTCAGTAATCCTGAGTTCTTGCGTGAAGGAGCGGCAATTAAAGACACATTAAACCCAGATCGTATAGTAGTAGGAACAGAATCCAAAAGAGCCGAGGAGTTTATGATAAAATTATATCGTCCAATAACTCGTACTGGCAGTCCTGTTGTAAATACAAATATTAAAACTGCGGAAATGATTAAATACGCGGCTAATAGTTTTTTGGCGACAAAAATAAGTTTCATTAATGAAATCGCAAACTTTTGTGAAAAAACTGGTGCAGATGTAACTCAGGTTGCAAGAGGAATCGGACTTGATAAAAGAATAGGTTCAAGATTTTTGCATGCAGGCATAGGATACGGTGGTAGTTGCTTTCCAAAAGACGTTCGCGCTTTAATTCAAAAAGGAAAGGAATTTAGTTTTGATTTTAAAATTCTTCAGGCAGTGGTGGATGTTAATGATCGCCAGAAAGAGCGAATTTTTGAAAAACTTCATAGTCATATTCCGAATCTGGAAGGAAAGACGATTGCAGTTTGGGGGCTTGCTTTCAAACCTCGGACTGATGATATGCGCGATGCTCCATCTATTAGAATTGTTAAGCGTATGCAGGCAGAAGGTGCCAAGGTTAAAGCATTTGATCCAGTATCTATGAAAGTTGCTAAAGGTAGTTTTGCAAATGTTAATCTTGTTTATACAAAAAATGCAATGGATGCAGCGAAAGATGCTGACGCATTACTTGTATTAACCGAATGGGATGAATTCCGTACAGTTGATTTAAATGAGCTGAATAGAGTAATGAGGGGTAATTACCTTTTTGATGGAAGAAATATATTTGAGCCGGAAGAGGCGATTTCAGCAGGTTTCAATTATGTTGGAATCGGAAGGGCTGTAAAAAGAGTTGAAAGCAGCTCCAATATAAAAGTAAAAATTAATAAGCCAGCTGTTGAGGAAGTAATAAGAATTAAAAAATGAAAATCCTTGTAACCGGCGGTGCCGGATTCATCGGGTCAAACGTAATAAAATACCTGCTAGATAGTACCGATTACGATGTTGTTTGTATCGATATTCTCAATGATTTTTATGATACGGCTATTAAAGAAAGAAATCTTCTACCTTTTTTGGATAATGAAAGGTTTAAATTGTATCGTGAAGACATCTGTGATTTTGAAGCTATGAACAAAATATTTGTTCAAGAAAAACCGCATAAAATAATACATTTAGCCGCACGTGCCAGTGTACGCGATGGAATAAAAAATCCTCTTCTTTATGAAAAAGTAAATCTTGGTGGAACTATAAATTTGCTTGAGCTTTCAAAGCAACATGGAATTGAGAATTTTGTATTCGCATCATCTTCATCCGTTTATGGTAATCAAAGTAAGACTCCATTTTCTGAAACCGATATTGTTGAAGAACCTATCTCTCTTTACGCAGCTACCAAAAAGGCTGGTGAAAATCTTTGTTATACATATCACCATTTAAATAATATTCCCATTACATGTTTGAGATTTTTTACAGTTTACGGGCCTAGCGGTCGCCCGGACATGGCACCATATAAATTTACAGACTTAATTTATAAGGGCGAACCTTTACCTAAATATGGTGACGGAACATCTGAGCGTGATTACACATATGTCGACGATATTGTTCAGGGGATAATTTCTTCACTAGAAAAAAACTTATCATTTGAAGTTATAAATCTTGGGAATAGTGAAACAACTTCACTCAACGATTTTATTGCCTTAATTGAAAAGCTACTCGGAAAAAAAGCTATTATAGAACAGCTTCCTATGCAACCGGGTGATGTCGATATAACTTACGCAGATATTTCTAAGGCCGAAAAGCTACTTGGTTATAAACCTTCTGTAACAACAGAAGAGGGAATGAAGAAGTTCGTGGAGTGGTACTTAAATACTGTCGAATAGAAAATCGAATGGGTGCTCGAATGGGCGCTCGAATGGAATGACTTAACCCCAATACGATCCCCAATACGATCCCCAATACGATCCCCAATACGAAAATTATGAAAAATTTATTAGTCACAGGCTCGATAGCAATAGACCGCATATCAGTTTTTCATGACCGTTTTGCAAATCATATTTTGCCAGAAAAAGTTCACAAGTTGAATGTTGCTTTTACTGTTGAAAAAATGACCATAAATTATGGTGGAACTGGGGGAAATATTGCTTACAGCTTAGCCTTAATGGGTGAAAAACCAATTCTTTTAGGTTCGATTGGTGATGATGCTAGAGATTATATAAAACATTTAAAAAAGCACAAAATTGATTGTGATTATCTTTATAAGTCCAAAACCAAACTCACTGCTCATGCTACAATAATGACAGATATGGATGATAACCAAATCACTTCATTCTATATGGGGGCTATGAGTGAGGCGAGTAAGACTAAAATTTCGCACATCGCACAACTCACATCGCAAAGTGATTTAGCAATAATCGCTCCAAACGATATAGGTGCAATGCTTCAATATGCAGATGAATGCCGAAAAAACGGAATCAAATTTATCGCAGATCCAGGCCAAGCGATTCCTGGTTTTTCTGCAAAAGACATGAAAGCATTCATCAAAAATGCTTATATTTTAATCTGTAATGATTACGAGTGGGATATGATTCAGGAAAAAACAGGATTTGGGCTGCCTGAAGCACTTTCTAATGTTGATTATTTAATAATTACATACGGTGAAAGTGGTTCAAAAATATGGAAAAGTGGAGGTGCTACCGTTGTTGATGTCCCGATAGTCAAAACTAAAAACGTTGTTGACCCAACAGGTTGTGGTGATGCATATCGTTCTGGGTTGATGTATGGAATCGTAAACGGATATTCAATCGAACAGTCCGCCAATATAGGCGCATGGATTGCGTCAAAAGCGGTATCCAGGGCAGGTACTCAGAATCATAGAATAGTGAAAACTGACTTTCAAAAATTCCTTAAAAAGATATAATTTATTTCGCTTTGCGATTTGCGTTCTGCGCACTTCGCATAACGCATAACGCATAACGCATAACGATAATTTAATATGGATTACAAAGTAAAAGACATCAAGCTTGCCGAATTCGGCCGTAAGGAAATTATAATTGCAGAAAAAGAAATGCCAGGATTGATGTCCGTGCGTAAAAAATATGGAAAATCAAAACCGCTTAAAGGAGCGCGTATTGCGGGTTGTATTCATATGACAATCCAAACTGCTGTTTTAATAGAAACACTAATCGAACTTGGTGCTGAGGTGCGATGGTCCAGTTGTAATATATTTTCAACCCAAGACCATGCCGCTTCTGCAATCGCCAAAAAAGGAATTCCTGTATTTGCATGGAAGGGTGAGACTGAAAAAGAGTATTGGTGGTGCGTGGAGCAGACTCTTAAGTTTAAAGGTGGAAAGGGCCCGAATATGGTTTTGGATGATGGTGGTGACTTAACACTTGTTCTTTACAAAAAACATCCAAAACTTCTAAAAGACTTAAAAGGAATTACAGAAGAAACAACTACAGGAGTTCATCGCCTTTATGAAATGATGAAAGAGGGGACGCTTGTTACCCCTTGTATTAATGTTAACGATTCAGTAACCAAGTCCAAATTTGATAATCTGTATGGCTGCCGTGAATCTCTAGCTGATGGAATCAAACGTGCGACCGATGTAATGGTTGCAGGTAAGGTGGTAGTAGTAGCTGGTTATGGCGATGTTGGAAAAGGTTGTGCACGTTCCATGAGTGGAATGGGAGCACGCGTTATTATAACAGAAATAGACCCTATTAACGCACTTCAGGCAGCAATGGAAGGATATCAGGTTATGAAAATGGATGACGCATGTAAAATTGGAAATATATTTGTTACCGCTACAGGAAATTATCACGTAATTAATGCTAGTCATCTTACTAAAATGCCTGATCAGGCAATTGTTTGTAACATTGGACACTTTGATAGCGAAATTGATGTTGCGTCGCTTAAAAAATATAAAAAGACTAACATTAAGCCTCAGGTTGATAAATATTTAATTGGGAAAAATGAGATAATCCTCCTTGCTGAAGGTCGTCTTGTTAATCTTGGTTGTGCAACTGGTCATCCAAGTTTTGTGATGTCCAATTCATTCACTAATCAGGTTCTCGCTCAAATAGAACTGTATACAAAATTCGGTCAATATCCCGCAGGCGTTTATATGCTTCCTAAAAATCTTGACGAAGAAGTTGCACGTTTACACTTGGAAAAAATTGGAGTTGTTTTGGATACATTAACTCCAAAACAAGCAAAGTATATCGGTGTTTCTATTAAAGGTCCTTTTAAACCGGATCATTACAGATATTGATTTTATCCAGATAAAGTGAAACAATAAGCCCTTACTTATTAAATAATAGTTATGGGTTCAGAAGAGTTTACTACTATCAAAGCTGAAGGTGCCGAAGGTATGCACGGCAGAATATTCGGTGATTTAATCGTTCCACACCTACCAGATGGCGTTGAGTTTATTGAACCTGACTCAAGTGAGCAGGCTGAAGGCTTATGCAGGCTTATTGAAATTAAAAGAGTGCCATTATGTGAGGTGCTTGGGGTTAAAGAATTGATAATAAAGAATGGCGGAACAATTATTGAAAATTAAATTATTTTTTATTTGTTTTGGTATGGGAAGTATTAATTCATTAAGAGTTCAAACTCCAGAAGGTGAATATCCTGCTCTTTATCGTGACTTGATTGCAGTTACATTAGCAAGATGGGCTAATTGTATATCAATTGTAAATGTCCCAGGCTCGGATGTGATTAATATTAAGCGAATTCCAAAACAAGATATGGAAGATGTAATGTGTAGAATGAGGCTACAAGGGGTAGAGATAATCCAAAATTAAATTGCTTTTTCAAAAAATAATAGTAAACTAACTACGAAAACATCATTCATCAAGAGTGACAGATAGAGGCTTAGCTCCATGACCTGTCCCGCAACCATTCCGATATGACAATCGGAAAAGGTGCGCCAACTAGGATAAGATGAGAAAGTCACTGACTTCTCATTATGAAGTCTATTTTTTAACTCAATTTATAATGTCTAAATATTTTTTCACTTCTGAGTCCGTATCAGAGGGTCATCCTGACAAAATCTGCGATCAGATTAGTGACGCAGTACTTGATGCAGTTTTAGAAAAAGATCCAAATGGAGCTTGTTGTTGTGAATGTTATACAACAACTGGATTGGTTGTTGTTGGAGGAGAGATTACAACCACAACGTATGTGGATGTTCAGCAGATCGTGCGCGATACCTTGAAAGAAATCGGTTATAATAATGCCGATTACGGAATAGATTACAAAAGCTGCAGTGTTCTTAACGCAATCCATGAGCAGTCTGCAGATATTGCAATGGGTGAAAAAGAAGAAGAGGGGACGCACAAAGCACAGGGGGCAGGGGATCAGGGTATTATGATGGGGTATGCTTGCAACGAGACTGAAGAATTAATGCCACTTCCAATTACCCTTGCTCATAAACTTGCAAAAAGACTCGCTGAAGTCCGTAAAAACGGAACTCTTAACTATCTTCGACCAGATGGCAAAAGTCAGGTTACTGTGGAATATGAGAATGGAAAACCAATCGGAGTAGAAGCAGTTGTAATTGCCGCACAGCATGACCCAGATGTTGAATATAATCAGCTACGCTCTGATATAATCGAGAATGTAATAAAACCTGTCTGCGGAGATTTACTTCGTGAATCAACTAAGTTTTTAATTAACGAAACAGGTAAGTTTGTTGTTGGTGGACCTCAGGGGGATACTGGTATGACTGGCCGAAAAATAATTGTCGATACATACGGGGGAATGGGGCGTCATGGTGGTGGAGCATTTAGCGGTAAAGTCCCTAACAAGCAGGATAGAAGTGGGGCATATATGGCTAGATACATAGCCAAAAATGTTGTTTCAGCAGGTCTTGCAGATAAATGTGAAATTCAGCTCGCTTACGCAATCGGTTATCCTGAGCCTGTTTCCGTACATATTACAACATTTGACACAGGCAAGGTAAGCGATGAAAAAATTGAAGAAGTAGTTAAAAAGGTATTTGATATGACTCCGGCAGGAATTATAAAAACATTAAATTTAAAACGTCCTATCTATAAACAAACTGCATGTTATGGACACTTTGGAAGAAATGAATTCCCATGGGAGCAGGTGGATAAAGTAGATGAAATAAAGGCAGAGATTGAGTAAAAAAATTGTACAAGAGTAAAAAATGTGTTCATTCCTTCGCTTTGGTCGGAATGACGTGTTTCCTTTTATGGGGAAGTCGGATTTTGCGTAGCAAAATCCTACTTCCCACCCAGGAAGGCATCGTCATTTCGAGTGAACGGAGTGAGTCGAGAAATCCCACCTAGTATTTGCTTTTCACTCAATTTCATTGTAATCTATATTCCGCTAATTATTACAAAATGGATCTTTCAATAGTAATCCCAGTTTACAACGAAAAAGATAATGTGGCAGAGCTTCACAGGCGTATTTTAGATGTATGTAAACAGTTCAACAGGCCATTTGAGATTATTTTTGTGGATGATGGTTCGGACGATGGAACTCTTGAACAATTAAAGACATTAAATCCAGTTAAAATAATTCGCTTTAGAAAAAACTGCGGTCAAACAGCTGCAATGGATGCCGGAATTAAAGCATCCGTCGGTAAGATTATCGTAACAATGGATGGAGATCTTCAGAACGACCCATCTGACATCCCTCGTCTACTTGTAAAAATGAAAGCGGATGATTTAGACGTAGTTTCAGGTTGGAGAAAAGATAGAAAGGACCCCTTTTTAAAACGATTTGTTTCAAAGCGTGCTAAGTTTTTAAGAGATATTCTTATAAAAGATGATATTCATGACTCAGGATGTACATTAAAAGCATATCGACGTGAATGTTTTGATACCGTGGATTTATTTGGAGAAATGCATCGCTTTATTGTTGCGATTTTAAAGATGAAAGGTTTTAAAACAGGTGAGTTAGAAGTAACTCATCATCCAAGAATTCATGGAAAGACAAAATATAACGCAAGCCGTATAATAAAAGGTTTTTTGGATATGATTTCTGTTTGGTTTTGGAAAAAATTCGCAAATCGTCCACTTCATTTACTTGGTACAGCAGGAATACTAATGATGTTTATAGGTGTGGCAAGTGGAATGTGGGCTTTGTATTTGAAAATTTTTGGTAAAATAGATTTATCTGACACCTCTTTTACAGTTCTTACCATGTTCTTGTTCTTTGCAGGTTTCGCTATGTTCATAGGGGGAATTCTTGCGGATATGATTAGTAAAACTTATTATAACAGTTCTAAAGATAAAGTTTATATTATTAAGGAGGTAATAACTAATGGAGGGGCTGATGGAAGGGCAATTGAAGGGCAATTGAAAGTAACATCAATAAGTCCATCAATAAGCCCATCAATTAGCCCATCAAAAGAAACCCATGCTCACTCAAGTCATTCCACTAATCAAGAAGGCCGGGAAAGAGATACTCAGTCTTTATAATAAAGATTATGAAGTCTTTAAAAAAGAAGATAAATCTCCTGTTACAGAAGCCGATATTCTTTCCGATAAAATAATTATTGAAGGCTTAAAATCCTTTGGTTTTCCGATTCTTTCCGAAGAATCACAAGATGATTTAAGCCGTATGCGCTCCGAAAAAGTATGGATAGTTGATTCGCTGGATGGTACACAGGATTTTTTGGATAAAACCGATGAATTCTGCATTATGATAGGGTTGTCAGAAAAGGGTCATGCTATTCTTGGGTTGGTATATTTACCAGTACAGGATAAGCTCTATTTTGCCGAAAAAGGAAAAGGTTCATTTGTTCAGGTGGGAGATAGCGAACCAAAAAAAATACATGTGTCCGACGAATCTGATATTACAAAATCAAAGCTAATTGTTAGTCGTAATCATTTAAGCCGTGCAATTGAAGATGTAGCAAGGCATCTGAACATCGGTGAAATGGTTAAATGTGGAAGTAATGGTGTGAAGATGGGTCTTGTAGCAGAAGGAAAGGCTGACTTGTTCTTTAATCCAACAAATCGCTTTGGGCAATGGGATTGCTGTGCACCTCAGATTATAGTAGAGGAGGCTGGGGGTATAGTTACGGGTATTCATGGTGAAGTGATTATTTATAATCAGGAAAACATAAAAAACCCATTTGGGCTTGTGGCTACAAATGGTATACTACATTCTACTGTAATAAATGAATTTTCCGAGTAGGTTATGAATAAATATAATTTAGATCACTTATCACAACTTGAGGCGGAGAGTATCCATATTTTTCGTGAAGCCGCAGCTACATTTAAGAATCCAGTTTTTCTTTATTCTGTCGGAAAAGATTCATCAGTAATGTTGAAATTAGCAGAAAAAGCATTTTATCCGGGGAAAATTCCTTTCCCATTGCTTCATATCGATACAGGGTTTAAGTTTGATGAAATGATTGAATTTCGCGATTATTACACAAATAAAATCGGAGCAAAATTAATCGTGCATAAAAACACAGAACAAAGAGCATTGTCATTAGGTCCGGAAGAATCACATACAGATAACTACATTTACCTTAAAAAAACAAAGCCATTGTTGGAAGCAATTAAGATGCATGGTTTTGATTCAGCCTTTGGGGGCGCAAGAAGAGACGAAGAAAAATCCCGTGCAAAAGAAAGAATATTTTCCGTAAGAAATGAAACTTCCGTTTGGGATCCAAAAAACCAACGTCCTGAGTTGTGGCATCTTTATAATACAAGATTATCGGAGGGGCATACTATGCGTGTTTTTCCTCTTTCCAATTGGACAGAAGCAGACATTTGGATGTATATACAGCGTGAAAATATCGAGATAGTGCCACTTTATTATGCAAAGGAACGTGATGTAGTTAAGAGGAACGGTGTTTATTTAAGAATTGATAGGTTTACACAGCCAAAAAAAGAGGATCAGGTTGAAAAGATTATGTGCAGATACAGAACACTTGGTTGTTCACCATCAACAGGAGCTATTCCATCTAATGCAGTTTGTCTTGATGATATTATCAGTGAAGTTTTATTGGCTAAAAAGTCAGAAAGGCAAACAAGGGCTATCGATCAAGGCTCGGAAGCATCTATGGAAGAGAAGAAAAAAGAAGGTTACTTTTAAAATATGAATACAATTACAATAAGTAAAAGCACAGATCTTCTTAGAATGGCTACAGCCGGCAGTGTTGATGATGGCAAATCAACTCTGATTGGTCAGATTTTATTTGGTTGCAATGCAATATATGAAGACCAATTTTCTGCAATTGAAAAAGCCAATAAGAAGGGGGGTGATGAGGCAGATTTGGCATTACTTTTAGATGGACTTACATCCGAAAGAGAACAGGGGATTACTATTGATGTTGCTTACAGATATTTTTCTACACCGAAAAGACGCTTTATAGTTATGGATGTGCCAGGTCACGAGCAATATACAAAAAACATGGTAACAGGCGCATCTAATGCAAATTTGGCAATGATTCTGATAGATGCAAGAAAGGGGCTTTTAACTCAAACCAAAAGACATTTGTTTATAGCAACATTGCTCGAAATACCCCATGTTGTAATTATTGTTAATAAAATGGATTCAGTTGATTACGATCAGAATGTTTACAATAAGATAAAAGAGGAATGCAGTGAGTATGCGGCGAAGCTAAATTTAAAAGATCTTCAATTCATACCCGTCTCTGCTCTTAAGGGTGATAATGTTGTGGAGAGGAGTAAGAACATGAATTGGTATACGGGAGATACAACTCTTGGATATTTAGAAAATTTGCAGGTATCTATAGATAGAAACTTAATAGATTTTCGTTTCCCAGTTCAGTATGTTATTCGTCCGAATCAGGATTTTAGAGGTTATGCAGGCACAGTTGAAGGTGGGATAATTAAAAAAGGTGAAAAGGTAATAATTTTGCCGTCTGGGCAAAAAACTACAATTAAAACAATTATCAAAAATCAAAAAGAATGCGATTATGCGTTCAATCCAGAGTCCGTTGTTATTTCTTTAGAGGATGAAGTGGATGTTAGTCGCGGGGATATGATTGTAAGAGAAAACAACAGAACGGAAGTTACAAACGATTTTGAAGCCATGATTTCCTGGTTTTCAGATGAGCCTCTTGAAAAAGACAGAAGCTATATAATTAAACATACAACTAAATCAACTCGATGTTACATAAATAATGTAAGTTATAGAATGGACATTGACAGCTTGCACAGAGAAGGTGCCGATACGCTTGGTTTTAATGAGATAGGCAGGGTTAATGTAAAAACTTCAGAACTATTATCAATAGATAATTACTCACAGAATCGAAGTACAGGCAGTTTTATTATAATTGATGAATTCACAAATAATACAATAGGTGCTGGTATTATTGTTGATAAAAAGAAAACATCAGATGCCGACATAAAGAATTCAAGTCTGAGATCAAAAAAAGGTGCCGTATTATGGTTTACTGGTTTATCTGGATCTGGAAAAAGCACTATTGCGGATAAATTATATGATTTATTTAAAAAGAATGATATTAAATGTGAAAAGCTTGATGGCGATGTTTTAAGGGGGTCTATATGTAAAGATCTTGGGTTTTCCAAAGATGACCGTTATAAAAATATTGAACGTGCTGGTTTTTTGGCTAAAACACTATCCAAACATGGAATAATAACCATTGGGTCATTTATTTCCCCATATCGTGAGCAAAGGGATAGGCTAAAATCCGAAACGGAGAATTTTATAGAAATTTATGTAAATACATCATTGGAAGTTTGTGAAAAACGGGATGTAAAAGGTTTATATAAACGAGCCAGAAATGGAGAAATTAAGGAATTTACAGGCATTTCCGACCCTTACGAACCGCCGATTAATCCGAATATAGAGCTAAAAACACATGAAGAAACGAAAGATGAATCATTGCAAAAGGTAATGGATTATCTGATTGAAAATGATTATATCTCAAAAAGAGATTGCAACAATTATTAAGATTACAGGTATAGAACTAAAATACTGGTATTGAATTTTTTGAATTGAAAATACAATTAAAAAAATTGAACAAAAAGTGGTAAAGTACTTGTATGTTAATCAGTATTTAACAAAGTTATCAATTCAGAAAATAATATTAAACTTGTTGAAAATATCAAAAATAAAGAAGTAATAAACACATAATTTTTTGTTTAATTGTGAGGATTAATAATAAATACATTTCATTTCTGTATAATTTGTTGGATGCGCCTATCCGTTTTATATACTGCAGAGCAGGATTATTAAGAAAACTGATGTTCTGGAAGCTGTATTCAAGTGATTATAATAAGCTCGATAGAAAGTTTCAGGAAATGAATGAGGTGTTAAAGGAAAATAACATCGACTTAATGGGAAAAGTGGTATTGGAACTTGGTCCTGGAAATTCAAACATTAATGCCTATAACTTTCTTCTGCTTGGAGCAAAAAAAGTTATACTAGTTGATAAATTTCCAAGGAGTCTAAAAACTGCTAAGCAAAAGAAGTACGCAGAAGATGAAATCAGATTTATTAGAGAAAAAAACAGTGGGGCAGATTTCTTCTTTTTCGAGGGTTTTAAGCTGAAGCCTGGATATATTGAATTTATAAGTCAGGATTTAACAGAGGTAAAAAACCTGCAAGTTGATTTTATATATTCCATAAGTGTTCTTGAGCATATTAAATCGATTGAAGAGAACATCAGGAAAATGTCGGAAATACTTAAAGAAGGCGGTCATATGTATCATAGTATCGATATGCGCGACCATTTTAATTTCAATAATCCTTTTTTGTTCTACAAATACTCCGATAGCACATGGGATAAATATCTAACAAAAGAAGGTGCCTCCTATACAAACAGATGGCGTTATGATGATTTTAAAGAAGCTTTCAGAAATAGCGGTATTAAAACCTCATCAGAAAAAACAGTTAAATACAGTCTTAAAAATATTAAATTGAATGAAAAGTATAATAATAAGAAGGACATTGATATTGGTGAACTGAAAATAATATTAAATAAGTAGATGAAAAAAGTCTTACTGCTAAATTACGAATTTCCTCCGCTTGGAGGTGGAGCTGCTAATGCTACATATTTTTTGTTAAAAGAATTTTCAAAGAAAAAAGATATTGAAATTGATTTAATTACATCATCAACTGGGGAATATAAAGAAGAGAAATTTGCAGATAACATAAAAATCTATTATCTGGATATAGGAAAGAATGAAAAAATGCACTCTCAGTCAATAAAAGATCTTCTGTTATACAGCTGGAAGGCATATAGACACGCTAAAAAACTAATGAAGCTGAAAAGTTACAATATAGTGCATGCTTTTTTTGGAATACCCTGTGGTTATATTGCAATGAAGCTCGGACTTCCTTACATTGTAAGCCTACGAGGAAGCGATGTGCCGTTTTTTAATGAAAGATATACTCTTCTTGATAGGCTTATTTTTAAAAGGCTGAGCGGCAAAATCTGGAAAAAAGCAAAGGCAGTTATCGCTAATTCTGAAGAATTAAAAGCACTTGCACTAAAATCTCATCCTAACCAGAAAATTGATATTATTCATAATGGTGTTGATGTTGATACTTTTCAAAATGTTCCAAGTTCTAAAAGAGATAAATTTACTATTTTATGTGTTAGTCGTTTAACTTCCCGAAAAGGGATTAGTTTTTTGATAAAGGCTTTTGCAAAACTTAATAGTACAAATGACTGCGTTCTTACAATTGTCGGAGGAGGAAATAGGGAAATAGAACTTAAAAACCTGGCAAAAGATCTAGGTGTTGATAAGTCAATTGAATTTTTGGGAGCTGTTTCAAAAGAAGAAATCCCCAAGTCATACAGAAGTAGCGATGTATTTGTTCTTCCTTCTTTGTATGAAGGTATGAGTAATTCATGTTTAGAGGCAATGGCATCAGGAATACCTGTTGTAACAACAGATACAGGAGGAATGAAAGAACTACTGGATAATGATATGATAATTAGGAAGCAGGATTCAGAATCGATTTTTGAAGTTTTAAATAAGCTTAAAAATAGTCCTGAATTATGTCAGCAAATAGGACAATCAAATCTTAAAACAGCAGAACAGATGAAATGGTCTGTTGTTGCAGAAAAGTATTTAAAATTATATTAATAGATGACAGAAAAAATAAATGTATATGAGAAAAAAACTGAGATATACCATCATGGAAATACACTTCAGTCTATATGGCACATTTTTGTAACAAGTAATGGAATATTAAAGATGATTTTTAATATTTTTAATCCAATAATTGCACGTATAACCAGTGAAAAAACAAATAATCCTTGTGGTTTTATAATATACGCAAAGAAGTGAATATGAATAACACAAAAATCGTACAATCATTGTGGATAGGGGAGAAACTTTCATTATTTGAAGAGATGTGTATTAATTCATTTATCCAAAATGGGTATGAATTTCATTTGTATGTGTATAGTGCCGATTTAAACGTACCGGATAGGACTATAAAAAAAGATGCCAGCCAAATTATTCAAAAGAGAGATATATTCAGAAACAATCTAGGAAAAAAGACATATACTGCATTTGCGAATCTATTTAGATATAAACTGCTTTATGAAAAAGGGGGATTCTGGGTAGATATGGATGTGATTTGCTTAAAAGAATTAATAATTAGAGGTAAATATATGTTTGGAAGCCAAGGGCGAGGGGTTGTAGGAAATGCGGTAATTTACGCGGAGCCAAAAAGTAAGCTTATGCTGGAGCTTTATAATAAATCGAAAGGTGTTACTCATCAGAATTATTGGGGTGAGACGGGACCTACACTTTTAACAAAAACAATAAAAAAACTAGAATTAGAAAAATATATACTTCCTTCAGAAGTCTATTATCCAGTAAAACATTGGGAAACAATAAAATTAATTAAGAACGGCTCTATTCCTAGATCTTCCGAAACTCTTCATTTATGGAATGAAATAATTCTAAAAAAAGGAATAAATAAAAAAACATATTTACCTTCATGGACTCTGTTGGGAAAAATACAAAGGAAGTATACACCAAATAAAAATATAAATAATTATTCAGGAATTCTTGTATATTTATTACTTATGATTTTGTACTATATAAAAAGACCCATAAATATATTTTGGTCGGCAATTAAATAAGAATATGATAAAAAAGATTAAGAGGCTCTTAAAAAACCAGTTAAACAAGTATTAGGAAAAGTATTAGTTGTTTTTCAGTATCTCATCAGTGCATGTATGGATAAGGAAATTGGATATGAAATACATATTTGTGGTAATGGTCCAATGATGGAAAAATTAAAATATCTTCAGAAAAATTCGAAAACAAAAGTCGTGTTACACGGTTGGTTAGATAATAAATCACTCGAATATTAAGAGCTTTTAGAATCAGTTTCTATATATGTACTTCCTTCACTTAAAGAAAATGCTAGCGTAGCTCTTCTGGAAGCCATGAGTGCGGGTTGTTCAGTGATTACAACTAATATATAATATATCCGGTTACCCAGAGGCTATAGGTGATGCAGGGGTATTAGTAAAACCTGCGGACGCTCTAGATCTGAAAGAAAAAATTATTGATTTAATTCAAAACCCTAATCGATTAGAATTAATGCAGAAAAAATTGAGGGAAGGGCTGGAAAGTAAGTTGTATTGGAGGGTTGTTATTAAGGAGTATTTGAAGTTTTTATAATAATAAATTGCTTACTATGATTATATCTCACAAAAAAAAATTTATTTTCTTTGCATGTGGTAAAACAGGTACTACTTCAATTGAAAAAATACTAAAAAAATATCATGACGATAAGTTTATTGTGGAAAATATTGAAAAGGAATTGGAGCTATTAAGAAAACAAAATAGTAAACCATATCATTTAAAGCATGTAAGACCCTCTTTTGTAAAAAAGTATGTAGATAAGGAAATATGGGATGAGTATTTTAAATTTACATTTGTTAGAAATCCTTGGGATTGGGTATATTCACAATTTTGTTATAATTATAAATACTTAATTAACAAAACACTTAAGTTTGAGGATGTCCACGTGGATGCGATTTGGTATATGTTGAAAATCTTTGATCAGTCAGACGATAACGAGGGGTATTACCAGCATCCATTCGCATATTCAGAAGATGGTAGTTTATTAGTAGATTTTGTTGGCAGATTTGAAAATTTGCAGAATGATTTTAATAGAATTTGTAAAATAATTGGCATTAAAGCTAAGAATTTACCACATATGAACAAAACAATACATTCCGAATATAAAAATTTATATTCTCAGGAAGCTAAGAAGCTAGTAGATAAATATTATAAAAAAGATATTGAATTATTTAAATATGACTTTTAATTATTGTGATGTCCAATAATAAAAATCTTATTTAAAGTTATTTAAATCGAGTTGAGAAAGACTGTGCAGTTTAACTAGGTTGATTGGATTAAATTTTCTTATACCACTCAATAGCTTTTTTTATGCCGTTTTCAATTGAAGTTTGGGGGGTGTATCCTAGATTTTCTTTTGCCTTTGTTATATCTGCAACAAATTTGAGTACATCTCCTCTTTTGTTTTCTTCGATTACAATTTGATTGTCAGAATTAAAATTAGATTTAATAATTTCAGCTACATGGAAAATTGAACAGCCTTTTCCGCTTGATAGATTAAAGGTATCATTTTTTACTGAATCAAATTTTTCAATACTTAGAATTATTCCGTTGATAATATCGTCAATATATGTAAAATCCAGTATTTTGTCCTGACCAAAAACAGGTAAATCCTTACATTCCTTACATAGTTCTATGAAACGGGGGATTAACCTGTCAGTAGTATCATACATTCCATATGTATTTGAAAATCGTAGTATTACATAATCTATACCACAATTTTTTTGAAAATCTTTAACAAGCAATTCACCATCAATTTTAGATGAAGCATAAGGGTTATCACGACTTGTGGTAGATAATTCGTTCTCACTTTCAATTGATTTATTAAAACCTCCATAGACCTCTCTTGATGATGCAAATATAAACTTATTTATATTATTGAGTTTTGCATATTCAAGAATATTTGATGTGGTTAATACATTATTATTTGCGATTGACTGATTTTTGCTTAAATCAACAGCTCTGGCAATTGCAGCAAGGTGAATAACCATATCAATATCCCCAGGAAGATTATTCAGTGTTTCACTCTTGTTCATTAAATCAACAATTGTCGTTATTGCATCTACTCCCTTATACCATTTATTAGGCTTAATATCCGTACCAATTACCGTATATCCTTTTTGCAAAAGAATTTCGCACAAACGTGTTCCTATGGTACCACTACTACCTGTTACTAATATTTTTTTTATATACATCAATTAAGATAAACTATACCATTCGATGGATTTTTTTAAACCATCCTCAATACTAGTTTGCGGGTTGTAGCCCAATTTCTCTTTTGCTTTAGTTATGTCAGCAATAAATTTAACCACTTCACCAGTTCTGTTCTCTTTAAGAATAATATTATTATTTGAATTCATTAATTTTTTAGTCATTTCAGCTACTTCCAGAATTGTTGAACCTTTGCCACAGGATATATTAAATACTTCATTCTTTACTTCATTGAATTTTTCAATAGAAAGCATTACTCCGTTTACAGTGTCATCAATATAAGTAAAGTCCAATAGTTTTTCATCGCCGAATACAGTCATATCTTCACCCTCTTTGCATTGTTTAATAAAAAGCGGAATCAATCTATCGCTACCGTCATACATTCCATATACATTTGAAAATCTAAAAATAACAAAGTCCATATTGTAACATTGCTGATACGAATGAACAATGGCTTCTCCAGCAATTTTTGTCGCAGTATAAGGGCTCTCGGCGTTTTTTACATAAGCTTCATCCTCATTATGAATAATTTTATCTGAATTGCCATAGGCTTCTCTAGATGAAGAGAACATAAATCTTTTAACATTATTCTGCCGTGCATATTCAAGGGTATTGAATAGGGTTTCAAAATTATCTCGAGCAATAGATGGGTCAACAACAGAATTATATACTCTCGGATTTGCAGCAAAATGAATCACTAAATCAACATCCTTGGGTAATTTACTTAAAACATCGTCTTTATTCCTTAAATCAATGTTGATTGTAAGCCTGTCAACTTCCTTACTCCATTCATTTGGTTTCCAGTCTACTCCAACAACATCATAACCTTTTCTTAATAGATTATTGCATAAATGAGTACCAATAGTACCACTACTACCAGTTACTAATATTTTATTAATTGTCATGCTTTATTATTCTTTATAAATGTACAATAATCATATATTTTTTATTTTATGAATTCAAGGGGCTTTAGGTAAAAATAATATTTTAATTGCTTGTACTAAGTAGCTCCTTTGATATTATGATTTCAGAATATTTTGAAAAAAAATAATTTGAAAATTTGTTTTATATTACCAGGGGCTTATCCACTATTTAATAAAAAAAATAAATTTCCATTTGGTGGTGCGGAAGTACAACTCAGCTTATTAGCTAAGATATTAGCTAAAAAAAAAGATTTAGATGTACATTTCGTGGTATATGATCACGGACAAAATAAAGTTGAGAAATATGATTTAGTAAATGTATGGAAGGCATACAGAGTGAACACTGGTTTTATTAAAAAAAATCTTATTCTTTTTAGTGTAATTAAAAAAATTGATGCAGATGCATATATTACAAGGGGGATAGGTATATTATCTTCATTATCTTTTTTTATTACCTTATATTGCAGGCTTAAAAAGAAGAAATTCATTTTTATGCTTGCTCATGACGATGAGGCAGAGAATCTCAATAGACTTGGCACTGAAATTTTTATAAGAGTCGCTAAGGCTTGTTTATTTAAAAAGGCTGATATTAGGTATCAAATTTCTAAGCTTATTTTTAAAATTACAAGTAAATACTTTCAATTAGTTGTATGTCAAAACATAAATCAATATCATAACCTAAAAACATATTTACCTAAAAACAAATTAGTTATTGTTAAAAAAGGTATTGATTTTCAAAGTATACAACATTCTACAATAAAGAAAAAATGGGATGCAATTTGGGTTGGCAGATGTGAAGTGTGGAAAAAAGGAGAAATATTTTTAGAAATGGCAAAAGGCAATCCAAGTCTAAATTTTGCAATGGTATGCACAAGTAATGCCGGAAATAGTAGTTTTGAGAAAATAAAAAATGAAGCTGAACAGATATCTAATCTAGATTTCTGTGATTTTGTATCAAATGAGGAAGTTTATGAATATTTAAGAAATTCCAAGGTTTTTTGTATTACTTCATTAAAAGAAGGCGACTGGCCTATGACAGTATTGGAGGCGATGGCTCATAAATTGCCAATAATTTCTTATACGCTGGATTACGGCAATATATTAAAAGATAAGAAATGTGGTTTTTGTTGCTATAATAAAGAAGAGCTATTAGGTGAATATCTTAGAGAGCTAATTAAAGACAATAAATTATATGAAGAGATGTCCGAAAACGCTTATAATTATGTAAGGGAAACACATGACATCAAAAAAAATAGTCTAGAGTTATTAAAAGCTATTTCATAACTACAAAAAATTGAATAATAAATTCAAAATTCAGGTTCCAAAAGGGCATTACTATGAAAACTATGATTATCTTGAAAGGTTTATATCTTATTATTACCAGATTGATTTTGTAAGAAAATTAAAGCCGAAAAATGTTCTTGAGATTGGAATTGGGAATAAAACCGTCTCCAATTATCTAAAACAGACTGGTATAAAAACAGATACATGTGATTTTGATAAAAATCTTGAGCCGGATTATGTTGCGGACATAAGACAGTTACCATTTAAAGACGAATCATATGATGTTGTTATGGCATGTGAAATACTTGAGCATTTACCATGGGAAGACCTAGATAAAGCATTAAAAGAATTGAATAGAGTTTCAAAAAAACATATATTGATTTCAATTCCTTATCCATCTATTTATTGTGAAATAATTATTCATTTCCCAATAATTAAAAGCATCTATTTTTTCTTTCAGTGGCCTTTTCCATTGAAGAAAATAGAATTTGCAGGAGAACATTATTGGGAAATGGGGCGTAAAAATCATCCTGCAAAAGTCGTTAGAAAAAAAATAAAAAGGCATTTTAAAATATTGGAAGAATTTAGGCCTAAATTAGATAAATATCATTGTTTATTTTTACTTGAAAAAAAATAAGTTAAAAATAGGTATTGGCCTAAGAGGGCTTACAAAAGGCGGGGTAACCCGGTTTATTTTTAGTTTACTGAAAGAATTTGAAAAACATTCAAAAGATTTTGATTTTTATATTTTTTATAACGATAAGCGATTAAAAGATAAATTTGGCTACGCAAAAAAAATATATATAAAAGGCAAAAGTAAATTGATCTGGGATTATATCAAGTATCCGATGGAAGCCAAAAGGTATAATTTGGATTATCTATTATTTCCTAAGAACATTATTCCATTTTCTTTTATCTTCAATTCAGCAAAAAAAATAAATATTATCCATGATCTAGCTCATTTTGAAAAAAAACTAAATGCTTACAGATTTTGGGATTCTATATATATGAAAAGTCTGATGAAGATATCATGCAAAATAGCAAAAAAGGTATTGGCAGTTTCAGAGAGTACAAAAAATGACATTCACAGAATATTAAAGATATCGGAATCAAAAATAAAGGTAATATATGAAGGTGTGGAAGGCAGTTTTAAAAAGACAATTAATCCAAATTTACTAAAAAAACTTGAAGTACAAACACCTTATATTTTTTATTGCGGCACTATCAATCCAAGAAAGAACTTACTGCGTGCTCTAAAGGGGTTTAATGAGATAAAAGATAAAATTCCACATAAATTCTATATAACGGGGGGTAGGAGTTGGGGGAATGAAAATATTATGGATTACATTGATAAAAATTTAATCGGTCGTGTGGTACTGATTGGGCATATAAAGGAAGATGAACTTATTGCGATGTACTCATCATCTGATTTATTTGTTTATCCATCATTATACGAAGGGTTTGGTTTGCCAATTTTGGAGGCACAAGCTTGCGGGTGTCCTGTACTTACTTCAAATGTTACCAGTTGTCCAGAGGTAGCAGGAGAAGGCGCAGGGATAGTAAATCCGTATTCAGTGACAGATATTTCTAGTAAAATGCTTAAGATTCTTCAGGATAAAGCTTATTCGGATAATCTTATTAAGAAGGGGTATGAGAATTTAAAAAGATTTAGTTGGGAAAAGACAGCGGAAAATATAATTAATATGGTTAATGAAACAAAGAATTAGTGCACTTGTGCCTATATACAATGAAGAAAATCTTATACGAAGGTGTTTGGAATCACTAAAGGATGTTGTGGATGAAATTATAATAATTCACGATGGACCATGTACAGATAGAACACTTGAGATAGCAAGGGAATATACCGATAAAATTTTCGTATTAGAAAGAAAATACATGGCAGACTATCATTATATAGAAGGGCTTAATGAGTGCAATGGTGACTGGATACTAAAAATTGATGCCGATGAATATCTTTCAGAAGAAATCAGAGAAAACATTAGAATAATGACTGATTCAGAAATATATGACTGTTATTCATTTATTTGGCCGATTTGGGATGGGGAAAAATACATAACAAAGAAGTGGCCAAGAAAAGATGCATTATTCAGAAAAAACACTTTCAGCTTTATTGAGCTTCCTCATATGAACTTTCAATCAAAAGGAAAAATCAAAGCAACTGATTGCATATTGCATCATCAGCCAGAATATAATAATTATTCTATAGGTATTTTCAGTGAAAAACATAAAAAGTGGATAGATTTACACGCAAATAGCTTGATGAAGAGTAAAATACGCGTATACAACAATCCACCTGAGTTTAAAATTAAATCAGTCAATATCAGAAAAAAATATCCCATTATATTAGTCCTTTTTTCAGTTAAAAGCCTTCTCTTGGATTTGATAAAATTCAAATTTATAGATATTAGAGGTTTCTTCGCATATCACAAATATAAAATTTATTATAGTATTCACTTGTTTATAAAACTACGTCATTTAAACAAATAAAAAAGAATGAGAAATACAATTAGCGTAATGCTGATAATATACAATGAGGAAAAGATGATAAAAAGATGCCTTGAGTCCTTGAAAGACTGTGTTGATGAAATTATTATAATCCACGATGGTCCTTGCAAGGATGAGTCTTTGGAAATTGCAAAGAAATACACAGATAAAATAATTGTTGGTTCAAGAAAAGGATTATCTGATTACCACTACATAGACGCCATAAATAAGTGCACAGGAGATTGGATTTTTAAAATAGATGCTGATGAATACCTTTCTGAAGGAATCAGAGACAATTTAAGGGAAATGGTAAAAACAGAAGAATATGACTGTTATTCATTTATCTGGCCTTTGTGGAATGGTAAAAGGTACTTAACATCAAAATGGCCTATAAAAAAAGCTTTGTTCAGAAAAAACAAAATCAGTTTTATGGAAATGCCTCATATAAATTTTGTACCACTTGGTAAAACAAAAGAAACGGATTACATGCTAGGGCATAGGCCTGACTATAATAATTTTTCTTTTTCGACACTTAAATCGAAACATAAAAAGTGGGTGGATATTCACGCAAAGCTTTTTCTTAAAAAAACCGATGAAATACGAACTTATAATAAATTACCAGAATATAAATTAAGGTGGGTTCGTTTAAGATTTAAGTATCCAATAACCTTATTACTCTTTCCTATAAAAGATATTTTATTTGATATTTTTAGATTTAGATTTCTAGATATAGGAGGGTTCTTGTCGTGGCATATATCTAGAACTTGTTATTATTGTATGCTATATAATAAGGTTCGCAAGCTAAGAAAACATAAACAATAATTATGACTGGTAAGAATGATTTTAAAGTGGATTTTATTGGTGTAGGTGTGCCTAAGG
Source organism: Candidatus Peregrinibacteria bacterium (assembly GCA_016932505.1). Classification (GTDB taxonomy): domain Bacteria; phylum Patescibacteriota; class Gracilibacteria; order UM-FILTER-43-11; family UM-FILTER-43-11; genus JAFGCT01. The sequence continues at coordinate 24,413 of JAFGCT010000028.1, read as the reverse complement.
CTGCTACTACATGGATAACTGATTGCCTGGATAAACATCCTGACATATGTATGTCTGAACCAAAAGAGGTACGGTATTTTGACGAAAATAAAGAGAAGAAGCTTTCTTGGTATAAAAAACATTTTATTCATTGCAAAAAAGGTCAGATAAAAGGTGAATTTTCTACAAAATACCTTTATGACAGTGATGCGCCTAGATTGATAAAAAAATTTTTTCCTGAAGTAAAAATTATAATATGCTTAAGGAATCCGGTTGATAGGGCATACTCTGAATATTGGATGGCTAGAGAATATTATTCATATAAACCTAATGACACATTTGAAAATTTATTAAAAGAAGGATGCTTTATAAGATCTGGGATGTATTACACTTATATAAAGAATTATTTAAGATATTTTTCGGGAGATAAAATACATATTATTCTGTTGGAAGACATTAAAAGCAGTCCAAAAAATGTATTAAAAGAATTGCTTGATTTTTTAAATGTTGATTCTGATATTGCGCATTCCCTAATAAAAGGGAAGTCAAATACATCAAAAAAAATAAGATATAGATCTTTTATAGAAATATTACGTTTCTTATCAAAGACACTTATTGATTTGAGATTAAATTTTTTAATTAAATTTTTAAAAAAAATTGGTTTAAAAAAGTTGTTATTGAAATTAACAACGGTTCCATATAAGTATCCTGAAATGAATCCTGAGACAAGAAAAGGCTTCAAAAAAATATTCAGAGAAGACATTGAGAGGCTTGAGAAGTTAATCGATAGGGACTTATCCAGATGGAAATAAAATTATGCTTTATGCAGAAAGCTGGGCTTTGCAGTACTTTCTAAAATAAAACTCATATATAACACCCATTACTGCATAACTTATTGTCGTTGCTATAGCTGCTCCAATGTATCCATAATGTTTAACAAATACCACATCTAAGCTCAAATTAAGAAGAACAAAGAATATATGGCTTATCTGAATAAATCTGTATCTTTCTAATGAGCTAAAAATCGGACCGTACATACTCCAATAAATTGCAAACAACGAAGCAAGTAATAAGACTTGAGCTGTTAGAGATGACCCCATATATTCTTCTCCGTAAATAAAATTGAATATATAGGGGAGAGAAATAAATAATGCGGAAATACATATAATTGAAAAAGCAATAATTCTTGGCCTTCTATTATATAGGTATATTTTGATTTTTTTAGGATTGTCTATTGCTCTGGCAACAGAGGTGAAAAAATACATCGTAACAGCACCGGAAAGAGTACTTATTCCTTTGAATATTGAATAACCCAAATTATATACACCAATTTCACTTATTGAAGTGAAATATCTTAAGACAAGATTGTCACCCCAATTTACAAAATACACTGCCGTACCGCCAATCATTACCCACTTGGTGTAGTTAAGCATTTTATTCAATAGTGCTTTATCTAGTTCAAAGGGAATGAGTTTTTTAAAATCGATATTCCTTATCATAAAAATTCCAGAAATAACTGGTGCAACAAGCCATATTAAAAAAACATATTCAAGCTTAAGTGTTAAATATCTATAAAGAAATAAAATAATAATAGCCGATACAGTGCTGGTTAGTAAATTATATCCAACAGCAGTTTTTCTTTTATCTAAAATAAAAAAAATATTATGAATTAATATCTGAAAACTGAGTCCAAAAAATGCCGAAAGTAAAAACCAGAATTGAACTTTGTTTATTGATGTAAATTTTAGTATTAAATCAGAACATAAAAAAGAAACAATAAAAAAAATCAGAACGCCCAAAGCAAAAAGAATGAGCCTGCCTGAAAAAGCCAAGTTAATTTTTCCCGTCTTGTTGTATTCCTTTGCACCATAAACAATAAAAGGTGACTGGGGTGATCTTATAAGAAGAGTTGAAAAGAAAAAAACAATCATCATACAAAGTGAATAAGAGCCAAAACTCTGTGGACCTAAAACTCCTGCCAAAATCATAGGTATTAATGCTAGTATAACTAAGCCAGCCGACTTTATACCCATAAAAGTCAGAAAATTACTACTTTGTTTAAATTCCTTCTTGATTTTTTTTAACATTTTAAAATTTTAAATCAAAATTCGCACTTAAATAAATTCGGCCAATAAAACCTATCTTGATAATAATCGTTATAATTATATTTAAGAACTCCGAGTGATTCAGATAAATTTGTACACTCATTAAGTAAATAATCAGCCATTTCCCTATTTCCTAAATGCATATGTAATCCTAAAAAATATAATGTTTTATCTTTGATCTCATTTGTTAGATTAAAAAAATCAATAGGATGATTATTAATATCATTTAACAAACGCGAATTATTACGCATAGAAATTTTGTAATAATCAACACCTTCAAGGGGTTTTAGATAAAATTGGCCTTCAGCTACTATTACAATATCTCCGGGTTTTTGAATAGAATCGAGGTGAGTATAAGTTTTTTTATATTCAGGTACAACAGCCCTTCTGTGCAAATTACTTTTTCCATCAGCACCTGACCAAACAGATGGTGATTTCAGGGCAAAGGAGTTATTTGAGGAAATAGGCAGCACTGGATAAAAAATAAATACTAGTGTAAAAGCTACTGAAACAGATAGAATAAAACTTTTGGATGAAGGTAAACGGAATAAAACAAATAATGCCTTCATAAAATAATACAAAGCTAGCATTGCTATTGCATTAACAAAAGGTATTAAGTAGTAAATATATCTAAAATCCTCATATCTATCGAGTATATACACCATAAAAATAAGAGGAATAACCGTGTATATCAAGAGAAGCAAATACTTAATATTCTTTTTTATTAAACCATTATAAAAGCAAATAATGCACCCCAAAAAGAATGAAATATACATTATATTGGGAGACTTAACATATTTTTCAAATAAATAATAAAAGTAAATTTGGTTTTTGCCGTCTAGATTGTTATACAATATAAAATCCCTGATTTGTTTCATTACCAGTGGGAAGTTTATAGAATATAGGAATACAAAAACTAGTAATAAAAATACAAATATCGAAAATAGGATTGATTGTCTACTTTTGCTTCTAATAAAACTAACAATTTTCTTATAATATAAAACAAACTCTACAAATATAAATAAAGGTACAAGGATTAATACAATCTTACCTATCTGGCTAGCCTGAAACATTATTGAAATAGATGTGGTAAAAAGCAGAAAATAAAATAAAGCTCTTTTAAATGTATATTTATTAATTAAAATATCTGCAATTTTATATACAAGGTAAAAAGCAATCAGATAAGAAAATAAAAACACAGTATACGGTCTTAGAAATCTTGCTAAAAATATGCTGATAATACTAAAGCTAAATCCCATTGTGGTAAGCAGGGCGGGGGATTTGCCTATAAATTTTTTGAATACAATATAAATCAAAAGCACATTTAACAATCCTACAATTGCAACAAAAAGTCTAAGACTGAATTCACTATATCCAAATAGTTCTGAAGATAGATACCCCATATAACTAGTTATATAGCCTCTTTTGTATGGCACAGAGGCTTCGCTATTAACAAAATCCCATGATTTAAATCCCTCACCATGCCTTAAGCTCTCAATTACATTTACATGGAATTGCTCATCGTGAAAAAAATCGTTTGCACCAAGATTATGGAAGATTAGAAATCCGCTCCAAAAAAGTATTACTATAAGCAGAGCCGAGTGCAATAAGCCTTGTTTGTAAAACCACCTAGAAATACCACCTATAAGAAATAAACGATTTAAAGTTGGGAATTTATCTTTGAATATATCATTCCTTATTTTTTCCTCACTTTCTTCATCGTCAAATTCGAAGGATATTTTATTAATAGATTTTTTGTCATAAAAAATAACAGCCAAACATAATAATATTAGCGGAATAATAACCATTGGTGTGAAGAGAATTTTAGGTAGAAAGCTCATAGTTATTTATTTTCCATATCATTAAATCAAAGTCTCCCTTAATTATTTCCGTTGGATTTAGTGGTCCTAGATAATTTCTAACATCTTCATCACGGAGCATTCTAAGCCCATAGTTATCTAAAATCAAATATCCATTTATTGAGAGTAGCTCATCTAAGCTATTAATAACTTCTGCATTAGAATAATTTGAATCGTCATTAAACGAACCGGGCATGCCGTTTCCTGAATAAGGTAGATAAAACTTCTCTCCGATATTCTTTCCATAATATATATCATGAAACATTGGGAATGTGGAGATTGTGATTATTTCCTTATCTCCTGCATCATTTTTTATCCATTCATAACCCGCTTTCCAATCTGGTTGTGGTGCACTAATCCCAAGATTATATGCATTAGGTAAAAAATTAGATTTTCCAGAAAAAGAAATAAGTATTATAAAAAGCGAAAGGAAGATAGAACTACTAATTCGGTTCTTTTTAAATTTTTCAAATAGTTGATTGAAGGCGTAGGCAATATAAATAAAAATAAAAGGTAGTATTGGGAGTAAATATCTAAAATTTAGCACTGGATTTTTAAAACTGATTAATAAGAAGTAAGAAGCTACTCCGATAGTTAAGGCAAGCATGTACTTCGATTTTTTCTTCCATGCCAATGTAAAAAAACCTATGACTCCAACAGGTAAAAAAAGACCAAGTTCTAGTATTAAAAACTTTAAGTAGCTAACTGTGTAATTCGTATCAAAACTTTTTTTTGCGGCTTTTTTTATTACTAAAAGTGATGAATCTGATTTAATTAAAAATAATGAGTATACAAATAATCCAAATAAAAGAATAAACAAAATAGAAAATTTATAATTATTCTTTATCCACTTCCACCATTCTTTAAATTCACTTACATCAATCAAAGTTGTAAGAAGGATAATAAGTGGAGCTAAATAACCAGCTTGGTGGGTGTATACGCTCAAAACACTGAATATAAATGCTAATATTAAGAATGTTTTATTCTTTTGCTCCAAAAATCGATAGTAAAAATAAAGTGAAGTAATAATAAATAATTGTAGAAACACATACATTCTGGCTTGTCTGCTCCATCCAATCTCATAAGTCATAAATGTCATAAGGGCGGTGGCAATAATAGCCTGCCTTCTCGACCTAAATATCTGATAATTGAATAAGTAAAAAATAAGTATTAGTAATGTGCCTGCAAGAGCTGTAAATACTCGACCACCTATTTGAGGATCATTGTTTATAAATAGACCAATAGCCATAATATAATGTACTGGAAAAGCTCTCCACGATGTGCTTCCTGAATCCATCAATGGATAACCGTTTTCAAGAATACTATTTGCAGTTGAAACAGAAAATCCTTCATCCATCCATAAGCTCTGCTCACCAAGAGAATCAAATCTTAAAAAGCCGCCCCATATAATCAGGGTAAAAAGAATTATCGCCCACCTGTTTTTCTTTAAAAAGTTCATAATTATGCGGTACAGAGTATAGGAGAATAATTTCTAATTTACAATTTCTAATTTCTAATGAATGACCAATGTCCAATGCCAAATTAATACATTGGAAATTCAGTAATTGTTTAATTGGGATTTAATTAGAAATTAGTAATTAGAAATTGTAAATTTCCAAAGGGTGTTGTATCGTAATTTCGTAATTTCGTCATCTCGTCATCTCGTTGTTAAATATGAATAGTTTTATAAAAATCATCTTAGGTATTGCAGTTGTAGTGTTTTTGATTAAGTCGGTAGTCGGCATTCTTGCCGGAGGAAATTTTTATAATAACTCATTGGTTTATCTATTCTCTTTTATCCTTCTTTTACTACTCCCTTATGTGATAAATAGAATTAAGAGGAAGGTATTTGTGGATTATCTGCTAAAAAATTATAAAGCACCAAAATTATTTGTTATTCTTATTATAGGTATTATAGTAGGATTACTTTTTATTTGGTTTAAGGAACTTCCTTTGTTATTAATTCTGCCCTGGGCTTACTTTCTTTTTTCATTTATTTATGTTCTCGATAGTCGTATATCTGCATTGTTTGCAGTAGTGCTACTTTGTTATAGTTTGATTTTTTTAATACTAAAAGAAGATATGCAGGCAAAGGCAATCGCGGATTACGCATACATTTTTCTTATAATATTAATACTTGCACAAATAAGAGAATACCGCATAAAGAAGATGCAAATCAATGAATAAAAATATTGTTCAACAATACAAAAAGGCTTGCTCATTTTTCGATAATTATATCGTAGTATTATTTAGTGTATTCCTCCTTATATTGTCCTATCATTTTGGCGGAATTTTGGGTTTATGTATTTTATTTTTTATATTCCTTTTTATATGGGGTACGGGTAAATATATATTTAATACAAAAAGTGAAAATGTTTTAAGTGAAAATAATGAGAGCATGTATGATGAGGTAATTATAGAAAGGATAAACAATGTAAAAGCATTATATTGGCTTATGTCATATTTTCTTCTGGTATTATTCCTTCTATGTATTTTTTTATACAATAGTAATATTATTTCTGAACATATCTTACAAATAATTGGAGGAATTTCTGCAACAACATATATAACATTACATATTTTTGATTTAAACAAAGATTCAGAGACTATTAAAAAGCTGGAAGATTGGGCAAAACAACCAGTAATGCAGAAGCAAAAATCTTTTTTAAATAATTACTTCAATTTTTTAAATATTCTGAATATTTACTTCTTCCCCATAATTGTGCTAATCGCTTTTGTTTCCATTAGCGGTGCGAGTATGGGTTTTGTAAAAGGAGTAAGTGCTCAGGACTCAATAACTCTTTATATTATAAGCCTTGGACTTTTACTAATAAATTTTTATACAGCAGGGGAGTATAAAGGGTTTTTAAGGTTGTCAGGTAAGGCTGGCTCATTCCTGAAAACTTTTCTTTACGTATTTATACCTACTTACATTATCGGAATGTTGCTCCTGGCAAAGCCGGTAATTATAATATCTGATTATCTTATTTCCATATTCATAGGAGTGGGTTCATTATGGGTAGTATATAAAGACTTAATATATAGAAAAGTCGGTCTGGTTGCAGTAGGAAGGTCAAGTAAGGCATTTTTAAACAGTTATCTAAAAAACCTTTTCCGTTATGGAATTGTGATAGGAATATTCATAGTATCGTATTACGGTTATTTATATTTAGATGGAAATACAAATAACATACAAGAGGAAGTAGAAATGGCTTCTTATGAAGATCTGCCCTCCGAACACTGGGCTTTTCCGGCAATGAGCTATTTACAAAAAAGTGGTGTTTTACTTGCTGAAGATAATTATATTTTCCCTGATAAAATTTTAAGCAATGAAGAAGTAGTATCAATTTTATTTTCATATTTTGGTGTAAATCTAAATAATTTTGAAAATGACAAAGACATCTATTTTAGGTACATTCCAAGAAATAGTGAAAATTATATTTTATTTAAAGCTGCTTATTATTTAGGGTTAAAAAATATTTATATTATCCCAACTCAGGAGTCTACAAAAGAATTTTTGATAAATGCCTTAGGTGCTTTTAGCGGATGGCCTTCGCTTGAAGAAAATTATATAATTTATGCTTATGAAAATGGGTATATTGATTCAATTAATTCCATTGATTTAAAGCAGCCAATTAATCGTGCGGTTATGGCACAAATTCTATTCAACAAAAAAAGCCAATCTAAGCCAGTTTATAAGCCACTATAAAATAAAAATAGAGTTAGGAAACTATTTTGCAATTAGTAAATAGATTTTTTTTGAGTTTTAGCCATAAATTAGCTAAAATACTTAAGAGTATAAATACTTAAATAAAAAAATTAACCCCATCACAATATGTCTAAGTTATTTAAAGACTTTTTCAAAAGCGAAAAGGCACTTGGAAAAGTATTTGCAACCATTACAATGTTTGCACTTGTCTTTACTATGCTGTCTCCAGGCACTTTTGCCGCATTTTGGCGTGCTACTTCACCGGATCCATACAGTAGCGCAGCTAGTCCAGGGTCATTCCTTTATGGTTATGGTTATGGTTCTGCAGGTTGGGGTTGGGGTTATGGTTATGCTTATAATTATAGTCCAACTTCAAACGCTAAAGGGTATTACAATTATAGCAATCCAACTACTGTTACAAGCATTGGTTCAGGTGAGGCAACTATAGTAGGTGCTCCTACCGCTGCAACATCAGCTACTATGACGAGTACTGTTGCATTTAGCTCAGGTGGTGCTACTATTGTACTTCCTTCTGGTTTACAGATTACAAAAAGTGGAGGAGGAACATTTAACGCTTCAGCAATTGGAGCAGGGGTTGGTACAATTCTATCTTCACAGCTAGGAAGTAATACATTACTTGCTTCATTAGATTTTGGTTCTATCGGTTATAAATTGTTATTCAATATCCCAGTTCAGATTACAATCCCTGTCCCAGGTGTACCAGATGGCACTTCAATTTATATAACTGTAAAACATTACGGTGAAGGTTTCTCAACAAGCAGTCTTTCAACAAGTCCTGCTGCCAGTTGTACAAATGGTGTAGCAAGTCCTATGGCTACTTCCGCTACTGCTAGTGGTGGTCAGTTGGTAATCTATACTTGTGCAGCTTCTTCATTTGCTGCTTATACTTCTGGTGGTGGAACCACTACAACTACTACTGCTGTTACTCCTTCAGGAGGAAGCTCTGGTAGCGGTACATGGTGGATGGATAATAGTAAAAAGACTGAGAGTCCGGTAGAAAAAGCAGTTAAGACAATTATGGGCTTTGATGATATTGCAGGTCACTGGGCAGAGGCTTATATTAAACAGATTTATGAACTAGGTATTGTAAGCGGTAAATCAGAAGGTGTATTTGCTCCAAACGATGAAATTACAAGAGCTGAACTTACAAAAATCGCTACAAAAGCATTTGGAATTTCTATAGATCCTATTGCAACTTATTCTCCTTTTGCGGATGTATCTACTTCATCTTGGTATGCTCCTTATATAATTGCAGCTAAAGAAAAAGGAATTATTAAAGGATATGAAAATAATGTATTTAGTCCAAATGGAAAAGTTAACCGTGCTGAAGCCTTAAAGATTCTTTTATTATCAGCTGGCTTAGGTTCAGATGACTCAATTCCTAACTTCCCTGATGTAGATGAGAACGCATGGTTTGCTAGATACGTTGGCTATGCACAGACATATGACATTGTTGCAGGCTACCCAGATGGCACATTCGGACCTGGAAAACGGATTACTCGCGCAGAAGTTGCGAAAATAGTAGTTAAAATCCTTGGTATGAAATAAAACCAAACAAACTAAAAAACCCTTCGATGTATATCGAAGGGTTTTTTTAAAACTGATTTATTTTATAAATGACAAATCTCAAATCACAAACCTTGCCTACCGGCAGGCAGGTCTCAAATCTCAAATCTCAAATCACAAACCTTGCCTACCGGCAGGCAGGTCTCAAATCACAAATCACAAATCACAAATCTCAAATCTCCACCTTTTCACCTACAATCACTTCACCTAAAAACCTTTTTCCTAAATCTGCAAATCTCTCTGGGCAGTCTGTTGTATAATAGGTGCGTTTTCCATTCCTTGTAATTAAATTCAGAACATCTGGGTGATTTTCAAAGTAACTGCCTATGGCATAAGTAGCCGCCTGTGCTGAAGAAATAATCTTGCAGTTTTTACCCATTATTCTAGTAATTTCTTTTTGAAGTAGGGGATAGTGAGTACATCCAAGTATTAAAGTATCTATGTGAGCGTTTTTAAGCGGTCTAAGGTAGTTCTTTAAAATCATTCGGGTTACCGTTGCTTTAATTAATCCCTCTTCTACTAAGGGCACTAATAGCGGACAAGCTTGCTGATATAGTTTTACAGATTCTCTAGCCCGTTTGTCAGTGGGTTTATATAAGTCATTTTCATATTTCTCAATTTCTCGTTTATAGGCATTGCTATTGATTGTTCCGCGAGTACCAATAACACCAATATTACCAAACCTTGTTTCTTTTAAGGAATTCTCTACCGCAGGAACCAAAACGCCAAGTATAGTAGGATTACCTTTATATATATTCTGAACATGCCTAAGTGCATCCGCTGAAGCGGTGTTACAGGCAATAATAATGAGTTTACATCCTTTATTAACCAAAAAATCAACATTCTGAACAACTAATTTGTTCAACCTTTCTTTAGAATGACTTCCATAAGGCATATTTGCCTGATCTCCTAAATACATATAATCAAACTCAGGATACTTTTTTAAGTATTCCTTCATTACTGTAAGCCCGCCAAAACCTGAATCGAATATACCAATCATTTATAATTTATAACGAAATAACGAAATAACGAAATAACGATATCATATTTCCAATTGACTTCCAATTGACTAAGTCGATAGGTGGTTAATTGGAAATAAATTTGACATCATAAAAATACAATGTTATATTATTAAACCATTCTAGATTTACGGATAAAAACCCTTGCCTTCCACCCCCTTTTGGTAAGGGTTTTTTAGTGGTTTTATTTCAAGGTTCCAATATATTTTCCGAAATCAGAAATTGCCTTCTCTATATCAGCATTATCATTCGGTACAAACTGTTTACTATGAAGGAAGGACTGAGCACTACTATATTTAGTAGCATTGTTCATAATCGACTGGCATAATTCTTTATAAAAGCTTTTTAGCCAAGTTGATTCCTCTTCTGTAGGTTTCTCATTTTTTGATAGAATTGCTGAGAGCTTACCGTTTGAAGATGCCTCATATCGGTTGGCCAATCTAAGGAGCAGTGTCTTTTCCTGATTATTTAATGTGTTTTTATTGCTTATTTTAGCATCAATATCAGTTCCTAGTAATTCAGCTATATCATCATTAAAAATTGAAAGTGTCTCTAGCATTTCAAGAGCATCATTCTTTGACATTTTACTCAATTTTTCCTGAATTGCTTTCCATGTCATTTTAATTAGCTTCTTTAATCTTTTGGATATTATTTCGTGTTCTACCATAGCTGATCTATCTGTATTGCTTTCAAGGCTACTAATTGGCAAGCTTTGGGAATTACCTGGAAGTAAGGTTACGCTTCCTATAAATAGCAACATGCATATTCGTCTTAAAAATGCTTGTTCCTTACTTATTACACCACAAGTTTCATAGGACTCGGTTGTAATATCATGCCTTTGATTTATGAGATTTTCAGACATAAAAAACATAAATATGGGTGTGAGTATAACATATATCACATAAATGTCAATAGTAATATATGTACCAAACTTTAGTTAAATAAGAAATAATGATTGATTTTTATAGAGAAATTTGTTATAATAATATGATAAATACTAACAAAATAAAACATCATGTTTACATTTAATCATTATTTTAATTACAACGTTGGTCTAGAAAATAGACTTGTAAGAGTCGAGAAAGTTCCCGAATCAAGTTCAGAAAAGCCACCGTTACCAGAAGACACAATAGTAAAAATGGCTGAATATAAAGCTAGAAAGAATTTGTATGAGGATTGGGGCAAAAATATTATGAATACAGTTGAAGAGCAAAGTGATAATTTAAAAACACATTTAAATGTAGATGCATCAAATATTGATAATCCTGCAGTTGCGTATAAACATCTTAAAAAGCTTTTAGTAAAATTGGAAAAAGAATGGAAGAAACAAATGCTAAAAACAGCGAACGCCGATGGTGGTGTGATTGATTTAGGAAACTTTACTTATCCATATTATCTAAATCCCGCTCCGTGTAAGCCTTTAAGCAGTAAGGAACAAGCATTTTTATCTTCAAATGGTGCAAGAATGCCAAAGAGCCAAATAAATACTTACCAAAATCTTGCAATGAATTTGCAAATGGCATTGGCAACTCAAGGTGAGGCAGCATTTAGAGAAGCGTCCAGAAAGGCCGGTATTGATATGTCTAAAGCTGAAGCTCAACGTTCTTTTGACTTTAGCCAGGAAGAAGGACAACGTGCAGCAAGAAATGCAAAAAGGTAATATATAAAATTATGACCGACCAAACACAAGGCGATACAACTCAGCTTAGCGCAGATGATTATATAGATAGGGTGTATGAGGCTTTTAATAAGCATTGTGAGTTGATTCACGAAGAAACAATCAGGAAAATTGATGCAACTGAAGAGGGTGACGTTGAAGGAAGAAAAAAGATCTTGGAAGACCAGAAAATAGAATTGGATAAGACTCTTGCAGAACTTAAGACGGTTCTTAATGCTAAAACAAGAGAGACTCGTAAGAAAATGGAAGAATCAGAAAAAGCCCTAAGTGAAAAAGAATTCAATTTAGAAGAAGAGCTGGCGAGTGTTTAATTAACAAAAAAAGATTTTATAAACGAATTAAATAAAATGAGTCAATCTCCGCAGGTAATATCGGCAAAAGAATATATTGCAAGGACGCATCAGGCGTTTGATAATTATTGTAAAAAGGTAACAGCGGAAGCTCAGGCAAAAATTGCGAAACTGGATGAAGGAGATGAGGAGTCCCGCACCAGGATTATTGAGGAGCAAAATGAAGTATTGGAAAAAACATTGGCTGAATTTAATAAGGTAGTTAAAGATAAAATGTCAGAAACAATCAGGATTCTGGAACAGGAGGATGCTATTAGTGAAGATGAGGATTTTAATCTTGATGATGAACTTACCGGTGTATAAGCATATATGTGTGCAGGAAATAGAATATTAGCAATATTGTATTAAGTTTTTTAAAAATACATATTCAAGACCCCTTATGACATTGCATCATAAGGGGCTTAAAAGGAAGGCAGGAATGAATGCTCACTCTTCTTCGACCACATTGGCTCTGTCGAGAAGGATCTCGATAAAATCCTCTTCGTCAGCCGCGACCATCAGTCGGCCGGAGAAGTTGCATCCATTGTAGACATCGGTGCCAACATAAAGCGGCTTCATTACAATAGTCGCATCCGGACGGACTCCTGTGAATACCAGGCTGTTGACGTTCTTCGAGAGAGTCATCTTGTAGGGGGATCCGAAGTATTCGGTTGAATACTCCTCGTTCACCCCGATGACTTTGTTCAGTGGGCAGGTTCCGGGCGGAGGTTTTTTGCCGTTGTAGATGGCATTCAGAGTTTCGACGTCTATGAGTTCGAACTCACTTTTGTCCTCCGAAACAATGAAAAATCCGGAGAAGATTTTCTTTTCTTCAGCGGGCTTCTCATTCGGGGTGGGGGGCGGCAGTGCCGCCAGGGCGGATGTGACAAACAAAACGCTTGTCAGACACATTAAAACCTTTTTCATTTTACACCTTCCTTGTAATGATCTTATCTGGCGAGAATAAACGCACATAGGATTATGACGTTTAAATTAACCAAATGGAATATATTAAATCATATAAAACATTAAATGTCAATATATTAATGAATACTTACAATTAAACATTATAAAATACTTGATTTAATTTGGTAAAAATGATATAATTAATAGATCAATAAATATTAATAACAAAAATACTATGATTTACTTCAATAATTACAAAGAAGATCTACTTCTAAATAAAAGATTTATCTTTGCAGCCGAAAAACCAAGCGCTCAGCCTGAATCAGCAAAGAAAAGCCCAGATGGAAAATCTATCGAAGGTAAAGTAGCTAAACAGGCAAAAGAAACTGCCCAAAAAGCAGAATTAGCGCTAGATGATTTTGATAATAAAGTCGCTAAACCTAAAAAAGTCTTAAGTGGTAAAGAATTCGCTAAGCTTGGAATAAAAGAAAAAGCACTAACAGGTGGTAGAGCTGCAGCAAAATTAGGTGGAACAAAATTAGGAAACTACACAAATGAAGTTATCTTTGATTTTGTTAAAGTCGAAGGTAAAAAGTTTACACATAGACAACTGAAGACAATTGTTGACTCATTTGAAAATGGATTTATCCAGGCTAAAACAGAATTAATTAAGGCTGAAATCACTGATCGTGCCGAAGCAATGGCAAGGAGTGGTAATTTAAGTGCTGTGGCACTGGATCAACTGGTTAAAGAAGGTTCTAATGCAGATACATTACAATATTTAAATAAGAAAGAAAAAAGTAATCTAAGAGAGTTTGCTAAAAATGCAGTATTAGATGCGAGAAAACGCTATGCGTAATAGAAAATTATAAATTATCAAAAACCCCCATTCCGTTAAACGGTGTGGGGTTTTTTATTGCACAAATTTAAACAAGACATTTTTAAAATCCTGGATTTTTCCATTTTTTACAGATATTCCATCGTTTTTCAGACGTCTAATTTTATCCTTGGCGCCAAAGGCAAATCCACCTAAACTTCGATCTGATTTTACTATTTTATAGCAGGGGTATTTGTCAGGGTATTGGTTTTTATTAAGCAATTGTCCGATAAATCTATAGCCACGGGTATCCATTGCTTTAGCTAATTCCTTATATGTTGAAACCATTCCTTTGGGAATTTTTAAAAGCAGACTTTGAAGCCTAGTCTGATAATCAGTTAATTTGAAATTTGGACATTGGACATTGGACATTTATTTAATTATACTATTTTTGAATTAAAAATAAACGAGTGACTCTACTTCTTCAAATCTTCGGAATTTCCTTACTTCTTGCGGTTATATTATTCCTTATAATGTTGAATATCCGCAAAAAACAAAATTTAAACAGATCCCTTAATATGGTTTTTCTTAGAGTTGCCGTACCTATTCGGGATTCAAAAGAGGACCGTGAACGTGAAAGTGAACAATATTCATCAGGGAAAAGTCATAAGGAGGTAAACGATGTAATGACTCATTTATTTGAAGCTATTCACTCTGTTTATTCAAGCGACTTTGTAAAAAAAATCACAGGTCAGGATTTCTTTTCTTGCGAATATGTTGTATTAAATGGTGAGCTTCAGTTCTTTATTGTAATGCCACGTAATTTAAAATCTCTCTTTGAAAAACAAATTACCGCTTTTTACCCTGATGTATTTGTCGAACAGGTGGAAGATTACAATATTTTCCGTCAGGGATATAAGGCAACCGGTATGTACGTTAAGCTGGATAAAGAATCGATGTTTCCGATTAGAACATATCAATTCCTGGGTTCGGATCCATTCAATAATATTGCAAATACATTATCCAAAATAGCTCCGGATGAAGGCGCGGCTATTCAGGTAATGTTAAGACCATTAGGAGACGGCTGGCAGGAAAAAGGAAGAAAGGCTGCTCAGGATTTATTTTTAGGCAAAAAACCAAAAAGTTTGTTTAGTAAATTAAATTTGTTTGGCTGGATAGCAACATGGATAAGAATTCTTGTACAAGGTGCGGATAATGAAAAGTTTACAGAGAATATGGATAATTCCGGAACAACCCGTACAACACCTTTGATGGATGAACAGGTTAAGCTGATGGAGACCAAGAATATTAAGATTGGTTTCGAAACAGTTATCCGTATTGTAGGTTCTGCTAAAAGTATGTATAGAGCTAAGCAGATAGTCGGGGAGACAATGGATGCTTTCGCCCAATTTAATGCACCAAACAACAATGGTTTTTGTAAAACAAAATATTTCTCCCGCCCGGCACTGCTTAAGGGATTTATAATGCGTGATATTAAGCGTGGTTTGCTTAAAAGAATTTTAGACCCAAGAAAGATGATTCTTTGTTCCGAAGAGGTTGCATCAATATTTCACTTTCCGAACATTAAATACAACAAATCACCGGTTATTAAATGGCAGGAATTTAAAATCGCGGCCGCTCCAAATAATCTTCCTACAGAAGGAATGTTTCTTGGAAATAATGTCTTCCGCGGTGAAACAAAGCCTGTTCATATTAAAAGAGACGACAGAAGGAGGCATTTTTATATGATTGGTAAATCCGGTACAGGTAAATCTACAGTTCTAAAACAGATGCTTAAACAGGATTTGAAAAATGGAGAGGGACTATGTCTTATTGACCCACATGGAGACTTGGTTGAAGGTATAATACCGCACATCCCGCGTGAAAGAGCGGATGATGTTATTTTGTTTGATCCGGGTGATTTAGGGCGACCTATGGGGCTGAATATTCTAGAAGCCTATACAACTGATGAAAAGGAATATATGTCACAGGAGGCGCTGGCTATCTTTATTAAGATGTTCGGTGAAGAAATTATGGGGCCTCGTTTACAGCATTATTTTAGAAATGGTTGTTTAACATTAATGGATGATGACGAAGAAGGCGCAACACTAATCGATTTACCTAGATTGTTTACAGATGATTCATGGCAGAGATACAAAGTAAATAAGGTAAAGAATCCGGTCGTTAAATCTTTCTGGGAAAAGGAAATGGCGAGTACCGGTGCGCGTGAAAAGCAGGAAATGATTCCTTATTTTAGTGCCAAATTCGGTCCTTTTGTAACAAACGCCCAGATACGTAATATTATTGGTCAAACGAAATCCGGTTTTGATTTTCGTAAAGTTATGGATGAAGGAAGAATACTTCTTTGTAACCTTTCCAAAGGTAAACTTGGCGATTTAAACGCTCAATTACTTGGTATGATAATGGTAGCAAAATTGCAAATGGGTGCAATGAGCCGTGTTGATACACCGGAAGAAGAAAGAAAAGATTTTTATCTAACAGTGGATGAGTTCCAAAACTTCGTAACCGATTCATTTGCCTCAATATTATCCGAAGCCCGTAAATACCGCCTCGACCTTTGCATTGCACATCAATATATAAGTCAGATAACAAAGATGAGCGGAGGAGGGAAGGGAAGTCACGAGGACAATACAATCCGCGACGCCGTATTTGGAAACGTCGGTTCTATGATGTGTTTTAAAATAGGTGCGCAGGATGCAGAATATATGGCAAAAGAATTTGCTCCGATTTTCAGTGAGCAGGATTTAATAAATATTGCTAATTACCAGGCATATTTAAAATTGAATATAGATAATGCCACTTCTCGTGCCTTTTCTATGACAACGGTTTACGATCCAAGTAAAGGAGACGTAGAAGCTGCGGAAGCGTTCAAACAGCTTTCCCGACTTAAATTTGCTCGTGAGAAAGAATTTGTGGAACGTGAGATCTTCCGTCGAGTAGGAGCCGCTACAATTCAGAACTTGGCAAATGCTTCTGGCACACCAGCTCCAACACCACCAGCAGAATAGTCTGAACTGTGATATTTTTGATTGTACTGATTGATAATGATTTTTATCCGTATCAATATTTCATATTACTAACTCTATGAAATAAAGTTTATGGATTGTTTTTAATCATAAGAAAATCATTTAAATCGCATAAATCACAGTTCAGACAAAAGTAGGGATCCCGCTAAGCGGGACGCCCCTACGAATGTTTAAATAATTTGTTGTTTTTCTATTGTCCGGTATTATCTGCTGGTGGATTTTCCTGGGCAGTAGAAGTTGTTCCTCCTGATGAAGTTGTTCCTCCTGATGAAGTTGTTCCTCCTGATGGCGTTGTAGGTGTTGAACCACTTTGCTTATCGCGTTCAGCTATTCTGGCTGCTTCATCTGCCTGAACATCAGCGGTGGAAGGTTTCTTCGTTTCAATACCCTTCATTTGATCTTTATGGAAAGCAATTAACTTACGTCTTGTATCTGCATCAAGCTTATCCATTGATTTAGTAAGTTTTTCAATACCTTCTTTATTTACTGAATATTTGTCTCCGCCGATAGATTCAAGGAATTTAGAATAAGCTTTTTCGGTATTTCCAGTCTTAACTAAATCATTAATTTCTTTTTGCACTGGTTCAGTCACCTTTTCCGCCTTACTCTTCAAATTATCACCAGTTGCCTTTTCTTTAGCTTCTGTTAATACCTTTCTTAAATCAAGTCCGGAATATTCCTTAGCATAAGAACCAAATTTAAATTTACCGGTACTTGGGTCTACCATAGGCATAATAGGTGCCCAGTATGGAGCTTTTGCAATAAGTCCGGCAGTTGAAGTACCGTATTCTTTCATCTTATCGGTAACAGATTTAATAATCGGCATATCTCCAAGAACTGCAAATACCCCTATCCAAAGAACCACAAGAGTAATAAGGAGCCATATAAATTGTTCAATTCCACCCATATTCATAAATAACGAACCGACATTAAATATTTTAAATGTAGTATTAGCTCCACTTGCTGAAAAGGTATTTATATTTGTTACATCAGTACTTCCCATAGATTGTCCAGCGGAAACCATAAGGAATGAAATGGTAAATACAGCTGCTACCTTAACTGGAACAAAAGCCCATTTAAGGAAACCGGAGAAATCCGCTGTTCCTTTGGCTTTTTCCGCGAGTGAACCAAGTACATCAGTAAATAACATAAGTACCATAAATGGCGAAAATGCTACAAATATCCAGAGTACGGCCATACGAATAACAAGGGCAATAAATAACGCCATTAAAGCAATTGTATAGGCAGCCTGAATAATCAGTGAAAACAATATTGCAATAGAAACCTGAACGGGAGCATTGCTTCTGGAAGTTGCTCCGGTAATATTCTGGATTCTAGCCATGCCGTATGTTAGATATATAACGGAAGTATTTTGGTCATATTTCGCAAAATCCATTGTTTCCCAGCAGAAAGTTGATTTATTTTGAAGCTCTTTATTATCGGCGCTCGCATTCGGATTTACACTACCATCCTGATTAAATGCACTGTCCGGATTTCCTTGATACTTCTTATCATAATCGGTACATTGATCTTTTTCTAGATATTGGTATTCGGGGCTTTTCCAGTCACCCGTGTTAGCAGCAAAAATACTACTAGGGTAACATGAACCTTTTAATACATATTTATCTGCAGCACCACACTCTGCCTGAGTCTCAGCACTGTCGTCATTTTGACAATCCAGAACATCACAATCTTTCGGCAATAGTTCCGCACCCGCACCACTTACACCCATAGGAATTGCGAACACGACATTTGTGGCAATGTTAGCCGCATCTAAAACAACTTTTGTAACAAGCCACGAAAAATTCACTGCAATTAAAAGTAGTACAAAAGTAAGTAAACTTTTCTTCAGGTCCGTTCCGCCTTCTTCCTTAATCCAAAATATTTCTTTTAATGCAAGAAAAAGAAGGATCAGTACGAAAGCGATATTTACGAGATTTCTGCTGACTATCCATATTTTTTTCAGCATAAGCCCCATAGCTCCACCAAAAATATGGTCATTACTTAGGAAATTACCAATATTAAATGAGAAAAAATTCACCAAAGGAGCAAAAAGTCTGTGAATATAAGTCGCCCCCTTCTGAATACTCTTCATAAATTCCTCAATATCAAAAGGTTCTCCTGGTTGCTCTGCTTCTGCATTAGCGGCTGGCGTTGCATTACTTAGATCAGGTTCGCCTCCACTTCCAGTTCCTTCAGTGCTGGTTGTAGCGTTGGTTGTAGTGCCAGTATCTCCTGCAGGCTCGGCTAAGTATTGGTCTACTACATTGGCATTTGAATCAGTTGTTTCAGCTCCAATCCCTAAATCCGCATCTGTAATCTCATCAGCGTTCACACTTGTAGTAAGTATTCTATTTTCTTGGCTATTTCCACCTATCTGAAACGAAGTCAGATTCAGTGTAAATATCAGCAGTAAACTGATTATTATTCCTTTTGTGAGTTTTTTGAAGATTGTTTTCATTGGTTTTGATTTTTGAAATTTTTAGAATTTAGATATTAGGATTTATGATTTTCTTCGTTCTTCGAGTTTTGAATCTTGAATCAATAAATTAATTGAGTCCAAACAGTATTCCGACTATTCCACTACCTGTTGCTATTGAAGGAATAAGATATTTTGCCATTCCCTTCATAAATTTTTTCTTTGGTACAGAAGTGGAGGTTCGCTGAGCAGATTGTCTGTCTTTTGCATTCTTTATTGCCCCCTGCTGAGCAAGCCTTTTTTGATTCTCACGTTGAGCTTCCTGTTGCTGTATCCATCTTCTCTGGAATTCATCGTTACTGCTTACGGTTTCTTGTGCTCCGGATTTTGCTTGAACATTAGCCTGAGAATTAGCTTTTTCAGCATTCTGTTTATTTTCGCCTGATTGTTTTGGAATGTCTATTGCCATAATTTTGTGGGATTATTGTGATTATTGCGATTATTGGGAGTGTCGTTATAAGTAATTCTTAATCATCTCAATAATCTTAATCATCTCAATAATCCTGAATTAGTTAATCAGTACAAACATCACGTAACTGTTGAATATTAGGTTTTGTGCCATAAAGAAACTTTTGATAAAAAAGAAATCTTGTACGTGCATTACCTGCAGTATTACTAAGTCCAGCTAATACAATTTGCCTCTCATCTTTAGGAATTGAAAGTTCAATATCCTTATTGGAAATAATTGGACCATATTTAGGGTGAGGTTTTTTATTGGCCTTATCTACAAGTTTCTTAATTCTTCTTGGATTCAATTTATCCATAACAAGCCATTCATTGCTAAGAGGTGAATTATTATCTATTGCATTACCCCTCTTTAAAAAGGTTTTCATATTTTCAGGTCCCACATCTTTTGTTATTCCTTTCATCTTTCTATGTGCCTCCATATCCATTTTGTCGTGTTCACTGGCAAAAGGGTAATCAAGATGTTTTGGATTCATCTCTACGAAATGTGCACCACCAAATGCTGCAGCACCTACGTAAACACCGGGGTTTGTGGCAATATTGCCAAGCGCACTAGCTGTTGTTTCAAAAATATCTCCACCATCTGCTGCTTGAATGGAATTAGCAACATTCGCTACTAAAACCAAAACGCCAAGTACTTTTAAAGCCTTAAGACCCAAGTCACGTCCATTAAATCCTCCACGGGAAAGCTCAGATATATATGGCGAAGTTTTGGATTTTAAAGCATCTTGAAATTTTAGTCCCATTAACGGAGCATTTTTATCTTGCTCAACCTTTTTTAGTTGTTCCTGTAAGTTCTGGCTTTTAAATTCTTCAGTTGTACTGAAGTTATTTACAATTCCTTCAGCCTCGCTAGCTAACATTAACAACGCATGAACTCGTGCAGCCTTATCATCATTAGTCGGGCTTTTAGAAAGATCCGGCTGGTATCTTAAATTACCAGGCTTTTTTGCAATATTCCTGAAATTATTCTTAATGTATTTAGGATAATGATATTTTATATTCTTAATCGCTTTAAATAACTCGGCTCTTTTGTTTTTTAAAATATTTGAGCGACCTTCTCTTCCCGTACTCATAAACTCAACAATGAGTTTGTCGTGTTCGGTTTCTGGCGTTAGCCTTCTGCTTAATAGAAATTCACGTTCACGGAATACCATTAACTGAAGAGATTCTGGCTTAACTTTTGTCATAAGCTTAACCCTGTCACCATTAACCGTATTTCTCATATCTGTAAGTACATCAAATACAGCGGTTGGGCCCATTTCGATTTTGGATTTTATAATTTCATGAAAACTTTTCTTTGCATCTTTGAAAGAAGATATTGTTTTTTGGCCTAAGTTATCTCGGTATTCGTTGATTTTAGCAATGAATAATCCCTCAGTACCGCTGTTATAGCAGTCATTTGTCATCATTATTTCAGCATTCTCAACAGAATCTTCCCAGACTTCATAATTCATAAAGTACATCGATTCCAGATACATATAATCTTGCTTCTTTGAATTTTTCTGTACAGATACTGTTAAATCGAACTTATGATTCGCATAACTTCTCATAATCTGGAAGTCTTTAATATCAATAAATCCCTTATTTCCATCTAAACCAGCAAAGTGTTTGTATTCCAATCCTACTAAGTCACGGTATTTCTGAATTGTATCTTTGGTTGTTCCTTTTCTGCTAAGATGAAAATCAAGTCTTGCCATTACCTTTCTTTCCATTCCTTCACGGAACTTACCAGCACTTTTTCTATATTGCCTCATTATCTTACGTCTTGTATGAAAACTAAGATTTTGAATTTTTGCTTCTTGTACACTTTCATTGAGGTAATAATCGTTTTGGGAATCTACATATTCCTTAAATCTCTTTTTAATTGCAGGCTTTTCTAATTGGTTTAATTTTTCAGAAGTTTCCTCAGAATTTTCTGGGCTGATCTCAGTAGATTTTGCTACTACATCCTTCTTTTTATCAATTGTAGCTTTTAGCTCTGCGAGGCGATTATTTGTATCGCTTTCTATAGTATCAAGTTGTTTCTTAAATTGTTCCTGTAAAACAGTCCCCTTAGCAAAAAATTCAGTTTGTGCACTTCTATAAAGGTCATCAAAATCATTCATTGATTCTGCTATCCAGCGATTCTTTTCAGTATTCTCAGTTTCGGGCATTACAGAATCTACATACGTCTTAATCATACGGAAGTATGGACCTTGTGGCCTTGGGTCATAAACATCAGCAATTCTCTGCCATGCCTGATTAGGCGTATCACCTTCTTGCAGTTTAATTTCAGGAAGCTTCAAAGTTTCATCACCTTCCTCTGTTGTAACAGATTCAATTTGTGCAGCACCTTCCAGATAAACCAGAGGTAAAAACTCAAAATCCCTGTAATTTTCAATCAAATTTTTCATTATTGAAGTCTAAGTAATCGTGAAAGTATATCAATGCTTCGTTCTCCCATTCCTTCAATTTCGGGCACTTCTTTTCCAAGTGTATTTCGTAATTGAACGGGGTTCTGTTGATTAAGTTCAATTTTTACATACTTAAATGATTTGCCTGTTCCTAATCTTAAATATAAAACCCGAACAAATGGTGGGTGATATACAATCCAGAATGAATTTATAGTATTGTAATGGAAAAAATCCTTACCATATCTCACTCCAAGTTCAGTTATCTGTGCATCAAGAATTTTTGGCTGTTTATTCTGTGTTAAGGCAAAAAGAATGATTATCATTACAAATACAATAAACATAGTTATTGAACCAGTCAGAATTGCATAAAGCAAAAGACCAACGATTATAATCGAAGCGGTTATATACCATGTTTTACTTCTCTGATAAGGAATAAATTCAGGAGTCTTCCATTCAAGAAGGACTTTATCGTGATTGATATCAGGGTTGACTTCGCTGTTTTCTAATTTTTCGTTTTGCATTTTTTTATTACAGGATTAGTTATTACAAAATTACAAAATTTATGTTTTTATTATATGTCTATGCGCTATTAAAATAATTTTGAAATCTTGTAATAGCGGAGTGTTTGTAATCTTGTAATTATATTATCTCTATATTATAGCAAATTTTGAGGTGTAAAACAAGGGTTTTTACTTTATTTTATGAGAATAATTCCCTCGTAAAATAAAAATGTGAAAAAGTAAAAAAGATGTATCGTATCCCTTCTTTGACTTTTTAACTTTTTCACATTTTCAGGCAAGCGTAAATAATGTAGAATTACAAGGTGTTAAGCAATAAATATCCAATGCTCGATAAACTAATCAAAATCAAAGACGAATACAACGAGATATCCAAAAAGATGGGGGAGCCGGAAATTGCCTCAGATCAAAGTAAATATCGTGAATTAGCCCGCAAAGAATCACATTTAAGGCCTATTGTGGAGCTGATAACCAAATACGAAAAAATTCTTAAAACTTTGGATGATTCGGAAAATCTTCTTAGAACAGAGAAGGATGAGGAGTTTTTAGCTATGGCAAAGGAAGAATTCAATAATGCAAAAGATGAAAAAATTGAAATTGAAGAGGAATTAAAAGTCGCACTTCTTCCTAAGGATCCAAACGATACAAAAAACGTAATTATGGAAATAAGAGCAGGTACAGGAGGTGAGGAGGCATCACTTTTTGCGCATGAGCTTTCCCGCATGTATATGCGCTTTTCAGAGAATGTTGGATATAAAGTTGAGTTGATTAGTAAAACCGATGCAGATGCTGGTGGAATCAAAGAAATTATTTTTAAAATTACTGGTGACGGTGCATATTCAAAATTTAAGTATGAAAGTGGTGTTCATAGAGTCCAAAGAATACCGGTTACAGAAAGTCAGGGCAGAATACATACTTCTGCAGCAACTGTAGCCGTATTACCGGAGGCGGAAGATGTTGATATTAAAATAAGAGATGAAGACTTGCGTATCGATGTTTACAGATCGAGTGGAAATGGCGGTCAAAGCGTAAATACAACCGATTCTGCCGTACGAATAACCCATCTTCCAACAAATCTGGTGGTAACTTGTCAGGACGAGAAATCTCAGCTTAAAAACAAGGTAAAAGCTATGTCTGTTTTACGTGCAAGGCTCTATCAAATGGAAGAAGATAGGCTTGCATCAGAAAGAGGGGAGGAGAGATTAAGTCAAATTGGCACAGGAGACAGGAATGAAAAAATCAGAACTTATAACTTTCCGCAGGACAGAGTTACAGACCACAGAATTCACCAAAGTTGGAGTAATATTAATGGAATAATGGAAGGTGATATTGAGGACATAATTGAAAAGTTGACTCTTGATGACCAAGCGAGGAAAATGTCATCAGCAACAGAATAATACTGTATAAAAAAATTGTTCACGAGTAAAAAATGTGTTCAAAATTTTCAGTATACGTATATTTCATTGTCTGAACTGTGATTTCATATGATTTAATTGATTCATATGATTTTCATCTATACT
>JAFGCT010000027.1 GCA_016932505.1 Candidatus Peregrinibacteria bacterium | reverse complement strand
TAGTTATAGTTATAGTTATAGTTATAGTTATAGTTATAGTTATAGTTTTAGTTTTAGTTTTAGTTTTAGTTATAGTTTTAGTTATAGTTATAGTTATACTAATACGCCAACCAATACACCATGAATCCGATGGTGGCAATTATTGCATTCCAATACATCAGCTTATAATTTCTTTTATATGGTGCCGGTTTATTTCTTGTTTTAATAAAATAAGCGGTGACATCGTAAAAGAAAGTAGAAAGAATAAGGACAAGTGCATAAAGTACTACTGATTGATTGGAATACAGCTCACAACTAGGCATTGAAACAGTGCCAATATAAAACGCCACACTTGTTACAATTACAAGATGTGTGAATTGGTCTAATAAATAAAAATACAATCTGCATTTAGGGTACTTTTTATCCAGTGCAATTTTTGTTTGATCGATTATGTTATGTGTAACAAATATCACTGCAATTCCTACCAAAACCTTATTATTACCAAGAAAAGGCATTAGTACTACAAGAAGAGTGGCTAAATGCACACAGCAGTGTAATAAAACACCTAAATACCCTTTTTTCTTCATCTGAACCAATTTGTTTGGCTGAAGAGGGTAATCGGCAAGAAAATGTATTAGAAAGAAATGGAAAAGTAGATTCATTATTGTGGGATTATTGGGAGAGGTGGGATTATTGGGATTATTGGGAGAATATTGGTAACGTTCCTAATAATCCCAATAATCTTAAAAACCCCAATAATCTCAATTAAAATAAGGCATTTGATCTTTTAACAACTTCAAAACTGACAATAGAAGCGATACTTGGGTTTGTTTCTAAAAGATTCTTAAAATCGTCTTTCTTTAAAATAAGAGCTTCAACATCTGTTACAGTTTTCACTGTTGCATTCCTTGGCTCATCGGAAACAAGTGCCATTTCACCAAAAAATTGACCGTCTTTTAATACTGCAAGTATTGCATTATCACGGATTACTTGAACCTGACCACGTTTAATTATGTACATAATGTCACCTGGGTCGCCTTTTTGGAAAATTTCGTGATCAGCAGCAAAATATTGCATTTGTATTTTACTAATAACAGCTTGCAGGTCTGAATCAGACAAGTCTGCAAAGAATGGTATCTTTTTTAGAATTTCTTCCATTTTATTTTTGTTTAGTTAATAACATTGTAAATTATACTATCAAATGAGTGTTTTTTCAATGTTAAATGACGAGACGACTGAGTGACGAAGTGATGGAACGACGAAATGACAGTTTAATTGATTGGAAATATACAAATCATTAGCAATGTCGTTTCGTCATCATGTCGTTTCGTCATAAAATTATTTATTGTGAGGGTATTGACTTATAAATGAAAGTGTGAAATGATTAGCAAACTAGATATAGTATTAGTTTTTTGTGTATTTTCGTGTTTTCGTGCGTGCGTGCACCCCTTCTCTCAATTGGGGTAAGTGGGGTAAGTATCAATGAAGGGCAAGAAAGAAATACTATAAAGAAAGAAGTTTAAAATCTAACTCCATAATTAAGTGAAAAATATAGTTGTAACAGGAGCCAGAGTACATAATTTGAAGAATGTAACTGTTGAAATCCCGCGTGAAAAACTTGTGGTTATCACAGGTCTTTCTGGCTCAGGTAAGTCATCACTTGCTTTTGATACCATTTATGCAGAAGGACAAAGAAGATATGTTGAGAGTTTAAGTACTTATGCCCGTCAGTTTTTACAATTAATGGAAAAACCGGATGTAGATTCCATTGAAGGACTTTCACCAGCTATTTCTATCGACCAAAAAACCGCAAGCAGAAACCCAAGATCAACGGTTGGTACTGTAACAGAGATATATGATTATTTAAGATTGTTATTCGCTAAAATAGGTCATCCTCACTGCCCTGAATGCGGTAGTGATATTTGTAAACTTTCTGCAAGTCAGGTTGTGGATATGGTCGCCGAAATGCCGGAGGGTAAGCGAATAATGATTCTTGCACCTATTGTAAGAGATAGAAAAGGTGAGCATTTAAAAGCTTTAGATAAAATCCGCAAGGAGGGGTTTGTTCGCTTAAGAGTGGACGGCACTATAATGAATATCAATGAAGACATAGAACTAGACCCAAAAAAGAAACATACTATAGAAATTGTTGTTGATAGATTAGTTGTTAAGAATTTTAAGAAAAAAACCGTTAAATTAAACTCTGGTCAGGAAGTTGAAGAAAAAAATGAAGATAGATCTCGTCTTTCAGATTCTATTGAAACTGCACTTAAACATGGTGAAGGATTGATGACTATTTTGGATGCCGATACGGATGAAGAAAAGGCTTTTTCCGAAAATTATGCCTGTGATACTCATGGAGTTATTTCTTTACCCGAAATTTCGCCTCGTTCTTTCAGTTTTAATTCACCTCATGGGGCCTGCCCGGAATGTCATGGACTTGGTACAAAATTAAAAATTAATTCAAAACTGGTTATCCCAAACCCAAGGCTCACTATTGCGGAAGGTGCTATTATTCCTTGGTCTATGTCTTCCATGAGGTTAAATTGGTATAACAATTTACTTAAGGAAGTGGGTAAAAAATATGGTTTTGATATAAATACACCAATTGGAAAGCTTAGTGAAAAACAAATAGATATTATTTTAAATGGTACAGGAACAGATAAATATCGTGCTCAATATAACGGTCAACATTCAAGTTATGAATGTGACACAACTTATGAAGGGGTGATTCCTAATTTAGAAAGACGTTATCACGAAAGCGAATCGGATTACATAAGGAAAAATATTGAAAAATTCATGGAAATTACGATTTGTGAAGTTTGTGAAGGAAAAAGACTTAGACCTGAAATTCTTGCGATTACTGTTCTTGAAAAATCAATTATTGATGCAACTGAGATGTCTATAGAAGATGCTGAAGAGTTCTTTCAAAAATTAGTTCCTACTGAAAAAGAAAAAGTTCTTACAGAAAGTGAATATAAAATCGCAAGATTGATTATTATTGAAGTTTTGAACCGCCTTCAGTTCTTAAAAAATGTGGGACTTGGCTATTTAACAATGAACAGAACAGCCAATACACTTTCTGGCGGAGAAGCTCAGCGCATTCGATTAGCAACACAAATCGGCTCTTCTTTGCAGGGCGTTCTTTATGTACTGGATGAACCATCAATTGGGCTTCATCAAAGGGATAATTCACGGCTTATAAAAACTCTGGAACAATTACGAGACCTTGGTAATACGGTAATAGTGGTTGAACATGATGAAGATACAATAAGGAAGGCAGATTATGTTCTAGATGTTGGACCTGGAGCTGGAAAACATGGAGGTGAAATAGTATTTGCAGGAACTGCAAAAGAAATTGAAGTAGATACTAAGTCTCTTACGGGTCAGTACCTTTCCGGAAAAAGGAAAATTGATGTTCCAAAGGAAAGACGCAAGGGAAGTGGGCATTTTTTAGAGATAAAAGGTGCAACTGAGCACAATCTGAAGAATATTGATGTTAAAATTCCTCTCAACACATTTGTTGGGGTTACAGGTGTATCTGGCTCTGGAAAGTCTTCTTTAATAAATTACACCCTTTGTCCACTATTAAATACAAAACTAAATCGTGCGAAACAAAAATCAGGGAAATATAAAGAGATTACAGGAACTGAACATTTGGATAAAATCATTAATATCGACCAATCCCCTATTGGTAGAACTCCAAGGAGTAATCCAGCTACTTATACTGGGGTGTTTTCGGATATAAGAGAGCTTTTTTCATCTACTACAGAAGCTAAATTACGCGGATATAGGGATGGACGCTTTAGTTTTAATGTTAAAGGCGGTCGTTGTGAATCATGCGCAGGAGAAGGTATGGTAAAAATTGAAATGCACTTTCTTCCGGATGTCTATGTTCCATGTGAAGTATGTAAGGGAAAAAGATATAATGCTGAAACTTTAGAAGTAACATGGCATGGTAAAAATATAGCAGACGTTCTTAGTATGACAGTTGAAGAATCCCTTGAGTTTTTTGATGCTATACCTCAAATAAAGAATAAATTAGACACTCTAAACAGTGTAGGCCTTGGCTATATAATGCTCGGACAAAGTGCTACAACTCTTTCTGGAGGTGAAGCTCAGCGTGTAAAGCTTTCTACAGAACTTGCTAAAAGATCCACAGGTAACACAATTTATGTTTTAGATGAACCCACTACCGGACTTCATTTTGAAGACGTTAAAAAACTACTTGGCGTGCTTCAGGCGCTTGTAGATAAGGGGAATACTGTACTAACCATCGAGCACAATCTGGACGTAATTAAATCTGTCGATTATATAATTGATATTGGTCCTGAAGGTGGTGATGAAGGTGGTGAGCTTATTTGTACCGGTACACCGGAGGAAGTTGCTAAGTGCAAAAGGAGTTATACTGGGGAGTGGTTGGCAAAGATACTCTAAAACCTCTACAACAATCCTTGTACGGGTATTCTTCATCTAATCATTCTACCCAAATCCTGCCTATTATATTGCCCGCAAAGGCGGGCGACTTACCTTTGTGCTGTAATACCTACTTTTATCTATAAGCTGTAGCTATACTCATTGCTTCTTACTTTTTTGTTATCAAAAAAGTAAGCAAAAAACTACTGGGGTATCGCGAGACAAACTCTTAAC
>JAFGCT010000026.1 GCA_016932505.1 Candidatus Peregrinibacteria bacterium | reverse complement strand
TCATTTATCAATTATCATTTATCAATTATCATTTATCAATTATCATTTATCAATTATCATTTATCAATTATCATTTATCAATTATCAATTAATATTTATCATTTAACATTTAACATTTAACATTTTTTATTTATAGTTGATATAAATGTTGAGGTTTAATTTATTTATTATGAATATTCAAACTCAAATTACCAAAGCTAATCAGGCAGCTAGGAAGCTTGCGTTGCTTTCATCTGATATTAAGAACAAAGCAATAAAGCGTATTGCTGAGCTTTTGAATGAGCAAATGGGTTTAATCCTAACTGAAAATGAAAAGGATATGATTGATGGTGAGAAAAATAATCTAGGTAGCAGATTAGATCGATTATTATTAACTGAAGAAAGAATTAAATCAATTGCAGACGACACTTTAAACGTCGCATCACTTCCTGATTCAGTTGGAGTTGTAATTGATGAACGCGAGCGTCCTAATGGGCTTAAAATCAGTCGTGTTCGCGTGCCGATTGGAGTTATTGGAATTATCTATGAAGCACGTCCTAATGTTACTGTGGATGCTGCAGTTTTATGTTTAAAATCCGGTAATGCGGTAATACTTAAGGGTGGTAGCGATGCTATTAATTCCAATCGCATTCTTGCTAAAATAATCCGCTCAGCATTGGAAGAAGTAGGGATCGATCCTGAAGCGGTACAGTTTATCGATTCCACTGACCGATCTTCAACAGAGCAAATGCTTAAAATTAAAGAGGGGATAGACTGCATCATCCCCCGCGGAAGCAAAGGTCTTATAAATTTTGTAAAAGAAACATCTTCAATCCCAGTAATCGAAACAGGTGCGAGCGTAGTTCATCTTTATATCGATAAAGATGCTGACATAAAAAAGGCTGTGGATATTGCAGTTAATTCTAAGACCCGCCGTGTTTCAATTTGTAATGCGCTCGATGTTTTACTAGTTCATAAAGATATCGCTTCTGAATTTATACCACAGCTCTCAAAACTTCTCGCTGAAAAAAATGTTGAAATTATTGCAGATGAAGAAATCCAGAAACTTCTTAGACCTTACCCATTACTACTTAGTCCTACCGTCGATACGTGGGATACTGAATTTTTGGATTATAGATTGGCTATTAAAATTATTGATGACGAAAATGAAGCTCTAGATCATATCGCTAAGCATAGCCTTAAACACAGCGAATCCATTGTTACTGAAAATTCAGAAATAGCTGAAAAGTTCCTCAAATCTGTCGATGCTGCATGTGTATATCACAATGCTTCAACACAGTTTTCTGATGGTGCACAATTTGGTTTGGGGGCAGAAATAGGAATATCAACTCAGAAGCTTCATGTTCGTGGTCCTTTTGCACTTGAAGGTCTGACTACTTTTAAGTGGGTAATAAGGGGTGATGGGCAGATTAGAAACTAAACATTTTTTTGATTTTAATATTTTTTTAAAATCTTAAAATTTATATAAATTTCCACTTGTAGTCGATTGTATTATTTCTCTATAATGCATTTGATTTTAATTCTTAATGTTATATAAACATGAAAATCACAAAAGCATTGTTTCTTACATTATTTCTTAGCTCAATACTCCTAGTAGGTTGCAATGCAACTGAAGAAGTTACTGATATGGATGCAGAGCCTGCTATGGATGCAGGTACAATTGCTCCAGAAATGACTGAAGAAGAGAGGGTTGCAGAAATGATAAAAGCAATTGAAGCAGAAGAGGCTAGAATGGCTGCTGAGGGTACTGAAGAAGCTGAAGAAGTTATGGAAGAAGCTTCTGAGGAAGCTCCTAGCGAAGATGATATGAATCCTACTGAAGATGAGGTAGATGACACTATGTAATCAAAAGATTCGTAGTTTCATTTCTTTTTGGGGTTTTTATTACAAAATTCAATTGGTATTTATCTGAATTTAAATTAGAATAATTTTGTAATTCTATAATTTTGCAATAAACATGCCCGAATATTTGAAGTTTTCCGAAATGACCGATGAAGAGGTCGCAAAAATACTTAAAGAAAATCAAATTGGTTTAACGGTTCCTGAAGCAAGGAAGATTGAAACCGATATCCTTAAACGACCACCTACTTTAACAGAGGCGGTTGTTTGGGGTATTCAGGGGTCTGAACATTGCTCATATCGTAGCTCACGAAGGTTTTTAAAACAATTACCAACTGATGCTCCAAATGTAATACTTGGTCCAAAGGAAGACGCTGGAATTGTGGAAATAGCTCGTGATGGTGATGATAGATGGGGACTTGTAATGAGTCATGAAAGCCATAACCATCCAAGTCAGATAGTTCCTTATGAAGGGGCAGCTACGGGAATAGGAGGTAATGTGCGTGATGTGTGTTGTATGGGTGCAAAAGTTATCGGAACAATGGATCCGCTTAGAATGGGTAATCCGAATGAAAACGAATGCAGAGTTATTACAAATGAAGTTGTTCGAGGTATAGCGGGATACGGTAATCCTATCGGAGTTCCTAATATGGGTGGTGATATTATTTTTAGTGACTCATTTAATGAGAATTGTCTTGTTAATGTTCTTACTTTTGGGCTTGTTAAAGAATCCGAAATTATTCATTCATATGTACCAGAGGAAGCTGCTGAGGTTGGTTACGATATTATAATTGTTGGCAAACCAACTGATAACAGCGGAATGGGCGGTGCTTCTTTTGCAAGCATTGAGCTTGATGAAGATGATAAGGAGGCAAATAAAGGAGCTGTACAAGAGCCAAACCCTTTTCTTAAGCGTCATATACTTGCCAGTACTTATGATTTATTCGATCGTCTTAAAAAAATGGGAAAGCTGGATAAGGTCGGCTTTAAAGATCATGGGGCAGGTGGTAATGTTTGTTCTACGGTTGAGCAGGTTGTAGGTAGGGGTTTTGGTGCAGAAGTAGATATTGAAAAAATACATGTAGGTATGCCTAATCTTCATCCAAGTGTTATAGCTGCCAGTGAAACTCAAGAAAGATTCGCATGGATGTGCCATCCGGAACTTACTCAGATGATACTCGATCATTATAATATTAAATGGGAACTTGGAAAAGTCGCTGAAAATGCAAAAGCATCTCTTGTAGGAAAAGTTACTAAAGGCGGACAGTACGTTGCTTGGTACAAAGGTGAAAAAGTAATAGATGCTTCAGCAAATGATATTTGTGAAGGTCTACAGTACAAACGTGAAGTTAGTCCAAAGGACTATAGTCATTTATCTGAGCCAAATATTAATGAATCAGAATTAGACCTGAACAAAATTTGTGTTCAGCTTTTAGAATCAAAAAATATCTGTAGTCGACATTCTGTTTTCAATAAATATGATAAAAATGTGCAAGGTAATTCAATTATAGAAGCAGGGGAGGCGGATGCAGGAGTTATGGCACCGCTTCTTGAAATGAATGGTGTTAGCCCTGAAGCTCAAAAAACCGGTGTCGCTGTTTCTGCAGATGGTATTACCCGTTACTCAAAAATTTCTCCATACTGGCAGGGCGCAAATGCAACAGTTGAAGCTATGCGTAATGTTGCAGCTGTCGGTGCAACTCCTCAAGCACTTACCGATTGTCTTAATTATAACAACCCAGAAGTACCTGAGTTGATGTGGGAGTTTACCGAGGGTGTTCGGGGTATTGCTGATGCGTGCAAAGGTATTCCATTAAAAGAACATCCTGATTTTCCTACTCCAATTATTTCCGGGAATGTAAGTCTTTATAATCAAATTGATGCTACTGCTGTAGTTGGATGCGCTGGTACCTTAAAAAACTATAACAAGGCTATTACACCTCAGGTAAAAACTGTAGGGAATAGATTATTTTTACTTGGAGATAGAAAAAATGAACTTGGAGGAAGTGAGTTTTACGATTTACTTGGATATCTTGGTAAAAACGTACCTCAGGAAGACTTTGAAACTGCTAGAAATGAAATCTATACAGTAATAGATGGAATTGATAGTCGTATTATTGAATCTTGTCATGATATATCCGAAGGAGGTTTATTTGTTACTCTTGCGGAAATGACAATGCCTCACCCTCGTAATGGTGGAGGTAAGCTTGGAATGAGAGTTGATTTATCTGAAATTGGTAAAGAACTTAAATCATATCAAAAATTATTTTCTCAAACTGGTGGTTTTGTTTGCGAAGTATCTGAGGCGAATATCACAGCATTTGAAGAAATTTGTAACAAAAATGGAATTGATTATGTATTAAATATCGGAGAGGTTACTGCTACTGATGATTTAATAATTACTGATGGTGAAGAGGTTGTAATTAACCATTCTCTTTCGGTTTTGCAGGATGCGTGGTTGAATAGCCTTTCTAAACAACTTAAATAAATTTATTTAATTCTTAACACTTCAAAGCTATGAACAAAAAATTTGTACAAGCTATTGTCAGCGTATCTTTTTTTGCGCTATTAATAGGCGTTTCTCAAATGAGTTATGCAAATGAGTCTTCTTCCGGAAATGGATATAATACTCCTATATATGCTAGTGAACTTGATTTTACCGCTGAATTAAACGGGGATCAGGTTGTTACTCGCTGGGCACCTTATGCTCCAGAGGGTTTTAATTATTATAAAGTAGTAAGATCTACAAAAAATGCAAATCCTGTTTATCCAGATGATGGTTATATAAGAATGGATTCTGATCCAACAGCAAACAGTTATACCGATAAAGATGTTCCAAGTGGAACTGTTTACTATCGTGTTTGCTCTATTGCTAGTCCAAACAGATATTGTAGTCGAGTTATTGAGATTAATAGCGATGGAAGTTCTTCTGTTGTAACAGAAAAACCGGATGATACACCAAAACCTGAATTATATTCTACCACTATTGAACCTGCTACTCTTAGCCTTGTAGCTGAAATGAAATCTGATGGAATTGGTTTAACATGGGAAATCGATGGAGAAAGTCCTCGTGGATTCAAAATTGCAATTTCCACTGTTCATGAAAATCCGACTTATCCAGTTATGAGCGGTGATGCTTATCGTTATTTTGACGATGCTTCAATGCGTTCATATGTGGATTTAAGAGTTCAGGCTTCTAAAACTTATCATTATCGCGTTTGCCAATATGATGGTAATGGAACATGTTTAGCTTATAGTAATGCTGTTTCTGTAACAGTGCCTCAGGATTTTTTAGGGAAAACCCTTGATGTTAATCCAGAAAAAGCAGCAGCGCAGAAAGCGACTGCGGATAAGAGTGTATTCCCTGATTCCAGAGAACATAAATATTATGAAGCTATAAATTATCTTCGTGAACAAAGTGTAGTTCAGGGGTACGATGATGGAACTTTTAGGCCAGATCAAACAATCAATCGAGCTGAATTTATGAAAATAGTAATAGCGGCAAAATTTAGCCAGGAATATATTACAATCAGTTTGGCTGGCAATTGTTTTTCCGATGTAAAATATGACCAATGGTTTGCTCCTTATATATGTATGGCAAAAAATGAAGGTATTGTAAGCGGTTATCCTGATGGTACTTTTGGGCCGGCTAAAGATATCAGTTTTGTGGAAGCTGCAAAGATCTTAGCTGAAGTCTACAACCTTGATTTTACTCAGGGTGAAAGCTGGTATGAAGGTTATGTACAGGCACTGCAGGATAATAATTATATCCCTGATACAGTAACTAATCTTTCAAAAGATATCACCCGCGCGGAAATGGCTGAGCTAATATGGAGAATTAAAATGCAAAAAAGACAGCAGTCTCATGCTACTTTATTAGGAGGAAATGCCGGATCTCAAACCTCTACTGGTTCTGGAACAATAGAAGGCTGGGCTACATATTATGGTGATGGTTTTACCGTTCAGCATCCCGGTTGGTATCAGGGGAGTAAGTGGGGCTGGGATTTATTAACTGATGAGAAAGACTTTATAGATAATATCAATGTGCCTAACTATATGGATGTTGATTCTTATATATCACTTTATACTGTAGGTGGTTCAGATCTTAATACAAGTGTGTATTTTGAGCATCCTCTTACTTCTTCCGCTGAACTTACAATAAATGGTATACGTGCTCTTAAACGTACATATCGTGCTCCTCGTGGCACCACCGTAAATGGAAGGGTAACTGGTGAGAATGAGAATATTACAATCTACACTTATGCTCTTGATGGAAAAGTTGCTGTTCTTCAGTACTTCAATGCTTATGGAAGTGAGAATTATAATGTTGAAACTTTTAATAAAATTGCTGAGACTTTTGTTGTTCGTTAACACGAACTCCTTTCTCTTACTATCACGAGCCCCCTCCGATTTAGAATTGATTAACAAATCAAATTTCTATCTATTCTAAATCGGAGGGGGTTTTCTTTTGAAAAGGGAAGGCTGGCGTAAGTCGAAGGGGATTGATATAATAAAGCTCCATGAAAAACTTATTTCTATTTACCGGCGAAGAAACCTATCTACTAAATAACCAGATAAAAGACTGGAAGAACGCTTTTAAGGAAAAGCATGGAGATATGAATCTGGAAATACTGGATTCCAATGAAATTCCTCTTAATGAAATAATGGCAGCGGCCTTAGCAATGCCTTTTTTAAGTGACAAGAGGTTGATTTTTATTCATGGCCTTCCCGATAGTCCTAAGATTAGAAATGCTGATAAGGTTTCCAAAAAAGACGAAAAACGCGATGAGGATTTGAAAAAGTTTGCCGTAAATCTCGATAATATTCCAGAAAGCAGTGTTGTTGTTTTTGTTCAGCCAAATCCTGATAAGCGATTTTCCTTTTATAAAAATCTAACAAAAAAAGCGGAGATAAAAGAATTTAATCCATTGCAGGGTCAAATGCTTAATTCATGGATTCAAAATGAGGTGAAGAAAAAAGGATGTTCAATTGATTTAGATTCTGCGGAATATTTAGCTTCTTTAACAGGTCAGGATTTATGGCGGCTTTCTTCCGAAATATCAAAAATCTCAAGCCATAGCCCTAATGTTGCTTTTAATAAAACTTTAATTGATAAACTCGTTGTTCCAACACTGGAAGCTAATATCTTTCACTTTACAGATGCTCTTGCTGCGCGCGACCATAAACGTGCTATTCATAAATTACATGAGACAATGTTAGCAGGGGATAACCTACGTCCGCTTTTTTATATGATAGTTAGGCAGTTTAGGCTTTTACTACAAGCTAATGGCTATATTAGTAACAACCCAACTGGAAATTCATCTTCTTTTGCCTCTAGCTTAAAGCTACATCCGTTTGTTGCAAAAAATACATTTGAACAAGTCAGGCATTTTAAAACTTCTGAGCTTATAGATGCTTATCAGAATCTTCTAGATATTGATGTTGATATGAAGACAAGTAAAATTCGTATGACAACTGATGATCAGGATGAACTTGCACTAGCAATTGAAAGGTTTATTTTGAGGTTTTGTTGTAAGTAGTGTTGTTTAGGTAAAATACAAATATAGTGTATAATTAAATACTATAATTAATAATAAATATATGACTAGTCAGTCAGATGAAATATTTAAGGGTACAGTTGTTGAAGAATCCGATACAGGAGTATTAATACAAACTGAAGAAGGTATAAAAGGTTGGTTATATTTTACAATGATTCCGAATAATATAAAAAGAGATAGAACCCTAATTGGAAATGTTTTTGATGTAAAAAAATGTGTTGCTACATTTAATAGCCAACCGTTGTTTACGGCAATTACTCAATAGCTCTATATTTGGATTTATTAGGAGTTTATGTATTTTTACATAAAACTCAAAATCAATACTCCGACCATAAGCAAGTAAACACCAAATGAACGCATGGTGTATTTTTGGAGTTTATTAAATTGACTATTCGAAGAATATATGTTATTATATTAATAAATAAGGTCACTTAATATTATGAAAACTCCTGATAATTTAGAGGTATTTGCCAGTCATGGCTCTGATAGCTATCCAGATAGCCTTAAACCGTTAATACGAACTAAATTTAATGAACGATTGATTCAAAATTTTTCAGATTGGGGAACCAGTGAACTTATTTCTGATATTCCAGCAAATCAAAGATTAATCCCAAAACATGGTCGTATCGCAGGTGACACCAATCGTTCACTAAATGCATCTGATCTTTTTCGTGAAACAGATTTTGGTGGAATACAAATTTTCAATAAAATGCCAGATGAAACCTTAAAGAAGAAATTATTAGAAGAGTCATATATTCCTTATCATCGTGAAGCATTTAGTAGACTGATGGCTGCTCACGGAAATCCTAATAATTCACTTCTTGTAGTAGATATACATGATACAGGGAATCTCTTATTGGGTGAAACACCTGATCAAGATAAATATCGACTTGTTGCCAAAGGATATAATATGCCTCCTTTAATCCTATCCAGTCAGGATGGAAAAACAGCATCACAAGCAGTTGTGGATAACTTGGTTAGTGCATTTGAAAATCATTTTAAATTAGCCTCAGGTGACATCAGAATAAATGACTATTACAAAGGAGGATATTTTACTCAAAGATATGGCTTACCCGATACAGAAATTGCAGAAGAGCTTAGAAATGCAAAAAATCCTCAAAGAGACGTTGTACAAATTGAATTAGGTCGTTATTTGTATATGGAGGAAAAAACTCAGATGCTTAATCCTAATGCAATAAGACATTTTAGGGAAAAATTGGCTATTGTACTTAATGAGGTTTCAGATGGTCTGAGAAAATAAGAAATAGTATCAATAAGGTTTCTTAAGCTTAAGAAACAATTTTAGGTGAAAGTGGAATACGAACTGCAATTAATATTTTATAATTGGTATTAAGCATGTTTTTACATAAAACTCAAAATCAATACTCCGAC
>JAFGCT010000025.1 GCA_016932505.1 Candidatus Peregrinibacteria bacterium | reverse complement strand
GAGAAAAACAACAATCAACAAGGTTATCTACGAATTTAGTGTAAACCATGTGCCTTTAACGATGTAAACTATGTCCCTTAACGAACAATGCAATGAGACCGAAACACCATTGAAAAATTAACATAAACCCGACGCACAAATAGCACATTTGCCAACTCCATCACACATCCAGATGCTTCAGTTGGCAAAAGAGCTATTTTTCTCTGTCAAAAAACAAGATTGGTAATTATAACTTTATTTGGACTTTAAAGATATATCACCTGTTAAAGAACGTATATATAGATTTACCCCACCTCCATTAATTTGACCTTTGGTTTTTGTGTCAGCTTCATCGTTTGTTACTTCCATTTTGCTCCTAACTTCAGGATCTGGCGATTCGACATTTATTTTATCAAGATTAATTTCTGATTGGAATTTTCCAGTTAGCGAACTAGCAAAAACATTACACTTTGCGGATTGTGGCAAAGTTATCGTTATTATACCTGAATTAGTCTTAATTGATGAAGGATTGGATTGACTTAAACTTGAAAAATCAATATTGATGTTGCCTGAATTTGATTCGGCAACGATTGGGCCTGTAATATTAATCAGATTAAGTATTGTGTAGTACGAGCCATTGATTTGTATATCATCGGTAAGATTTGTAACATTTATTTTGCCTGTCAATAAAGATTTATACTTAAATGGACTCCAGGTTTTATTATTATCTCCACCAACATTGTTGATTTTTACCTTTATATTTTTCGGGACAATAATATTATAGTCTGTTAACTTAGCTTGAATTGAAGATGGATATATCCTTAAAATATTACCAATTGTTTCGATATTTAAGTCTAAATCTGAATTACTCTCTTTTAATTCAAACTTTAAAGAATTGAAATCCTTAGGAACTTCACGCTTACTTATTATATCAATTTTGAGTTTGTTACTAGTTGTTCCTTCAATATTAATATCGCCGTAGATATAATATATTTCAATCTTTGTAATACTACTTAAATCAATTTCTTGTTTCTGAGCGAAAACTGAATAAGAAATCAATAATAAACATGCTGATATTTTAAAAATCGTTTTCATTTTATTCAAATTTTAATTAATAAATTGTTTTATATTGAAAATTATACCGGTATTCCTCTTAAAGCATTCTTTGGCCATATTCTTTGACTACTGGAAGTAATTCTTCCTGCTCGAAAAATAACTTCAAAGCATTTTTGGCATTATTTTCTTTGAAGCTGGATAGTATTTGAATAAGCTTAATTTGAACCACAGGGTCATCTTGATGCTCTAGTGCATTGATAAGCATCATTTTTATGTCATTATCATTTGAGAACTGTTGTAAAGTTATTGCTGCCTCTATTCTGACACTGGAATTTTCATCAGAGATAATCGTGTTATACAAAGCATTGGCAATATCCATATCCAAATTATTTTGTTCAGAAACTATATTAATTGCAGTTAATTTTTCACTTGCAGATTTGTTTTCGCTAAGTATTTCAAAAGCAACTTGTTGTTTAAGAGAGCTAAGCTGACTTTCGAGATGTGAAATTTTCGTTGTACTTAAATTATAATTTTGCATAAATATTCCGAAAACCGAACCAGCAATAAAGATTAGAATTGATGCAGCAATTTTCAGTGAGCTTTTTATTGAATTTAACCTAAAATATTGTTTAGACATTTTGGATTTTTCACTTTCTAACATTTCAGCAAAATCATTGTTAAACGCTTGAGAAGATTGAACCTCTTTTGCTTTAATTAATAATTTGTTCAGCTTTTTGAATTGCTCCAGCTGGATAGCACATAATGAGCATTTAGCCAAATGATTTTCTACTTGTTCTTTTTCAATTGAATTAAGATTGTTGTCCAAGTAATCTAAAAATTTGATATTTATATCTTCGCAGTTCATTTTTATTATTTTATTCGTTTTCAAAAATTATTATACGTAGTTTATCAAGTGCCCTAAAGACTTTATTCTTGATAGAGGCTTCAGTGGTTGAATACATTTCAGCAATTTCTTTGTATTTCAATCCCTGGAATTTGCTCAGAATTATTAACTCTTTGTATTCGTCACTCAACTTATTTATTGATTGGTAAAGTTTTAAATCATTTTCATCATCAAAAAAGGTCGTTTCTGGCAATTTATCAGCGATTTCAGAGTATTCTATTTTAATAACCTTTAATTTGTAATGGTTATTGAGTATGTTTCTGGAAACGCCATATATCCATGATTTAAAGCTTTTTGATTGATTAAATGACTTTCTATATTTT
Organism: Candidatus Peregrinibacteria bacterium; assembly: GCA_016932505.1. Taxonomy (GTDB): domain Bacteria; phylum Patescibacteriota; class Gracilibacteria; order UM-FILTER-43-11; family UM-FILTER-43-11; genus JAFGCT01. The sequence goes on along the minus strand of JAFGCT010000025.1, from coordinate 981 downwards.
AACAACCTTAAAAACACAGATTGAGTTAAATCCTGGCTATCTTCAAGATTGCCTGATAAACGGAAAAAATAATTGAGGATTTGATTATTATACCGATTAAAAATTTCGGTCATATAATCAATATTTCCCGATTTAACTTTTTCCATTATGTATTCGTCAGATAAAATATTCACAATATGAAATTTAGTTTCTAATATTAATACCACAGTATTTTTAAAAAGTCTCACTCAAGATATAAAAAATATTCTGACCCGATTGCAGGCACATATAACTACTACGAGCTGATCCGCCCCTATCTGGCTGTATTGATACTCTATGCCTTGCCCGAAGGTTTTCGGCATCCTCTCTTTACACCAACCGATAGGTTCTCCTGTTCCTTAAATGAGCCCGGATATAGCTCCTGCCGTCTTTACGCCGAATACCGGTGCAGCCGATATACTGGTTGTCTCTGCACTTTTCCCAATGTACCGTGCGACCATTGGTTCCCAGTATCACTGATGTTATTCACGACGCCTCATCGAGCGGTTCACTTTCGTTCAGCTTCTATATCCACTCCTGACAGATTTCCCATTATATGGGCTTTCAGCCTTTTAACCCTGACCGTTCAGTACCAACCCCTTGAAAGGGAAGCACCGCAGGGCGAATTGGAAACGCTTCCAGTAAAACGTATCCGAGAGACCAACCTACAAAATTCTTTATCCATACTCGGCCAGTCAGTTCGCTCGACCTCCGCAGATATGATAAAAGAAAATTGCAGCCTCTCATCTCATTTAAAGTTATAATGAATCAATTTCAAAGAACGTTCTTCCTGATTTACAGAAAGATTCTTATATTTGAAAGTGCCCTGATTCATCGCAGGACACACGCACGAAACGCTAACACGCAATATACGTAAGCCGGGTGATGTAGGTAAATTAAACTTTTGTACATTTACTCAAAATTGTAACGGTTTGATAAGTTGGAGCTTCGAAATCCCGGCCT
>JAFGCT010000024.1 GCA_016932505.1 Candidatus Peregrinibacteria bacterium | reverse complement strand
TGTAACACGAAATTACATCATCATAAGAATAATAAAAATCAATTAAGAAAAGACCGATAGTGGTCCTATGAATGGGTAGTACTTCGCTATTAATTATAATTTTCCTGATTTTTTTTGGAACTGTTACATTGAAATCTCAGCAAATCAATTCAAAGGGAGTGTCACAATGTTCCTGTCTTCAATCGACAATAAAATTTGATAATTCATCGATTGAGAAGATAGTCATGCACCCAGAGGAAATACTTGCCGATCCTGATGCATTTTGGAAAAGTGATTCTGCATATCAACTCGTTACGCTCTGGCATCAAGATGTGTCGTTTCCAATTCCAATGGATAAATGGAAAACTTGGATTCAATCCTATAATACACTTTCTATTGAGGAACGTGAAAAAAATACGCAGCTTATTGCTTCAAGACAAATGATGCAAAAAAAGACAGAGTTCAATGAAAAAGCTATTCCCTATCTGTGTTCATTCTTACCAAAAGATTGTCCAATCAATACTACTATATATTTTACAACAGCAATTATGGCATCAGGCTTTCAAATGGGTAATAGCATTGTAATTTACGGGGCTAATTCTGATAAAGATAATTTGATTATTCATGAACTTTTCCATCAAGGATTTAATAACATTAAACCTAGCCTGAAGGAAAGCGGATCAAAAGATTCCATTATAAACAAGATTTATAATGATCTTCAAAATGAAGGAATGGCCACATATGTTGGTTACATGGCACTTAAAGATTTTCCAACTTATGACCCTGACCCCTTTAAAGATGACTATGGATTTTTTCAGGATACAACAACTTTTAAGAGGTTGCATGAATTATTAAATGAGACTTTAAAAAAAGTACCTTCTTTTATAACAACTGAATCTGGACAAAAAGAGATGCAAGATACATTATGGCAAGTAGGTTCTATGGACAGAGCATATTATGTCATTGGATGTTATATGGCTCAAACGATAGATAAAAAATTAGGAAGACAAACCTTGATTGAGACTATATCCATGGGGCCACAATCATTTCTTCAAAAATATAATTCACTGGTTGATGAAAAGCTTAAGATTTTTGATATTTACTCACAGAAATAATTACAAAATTTAATAAAGAAATGCACGTTACCTAACAAATGGTATAGTGCATGCGGGTTTCAGAGGTTTTCGAAGGTCGGTGGCTCGTAAAAAAAGTCGGTGTAAACTGATAGGAAATCGCTTCGTAATCCCGCACGACACCATACCCGAAAACGTTAGTTTTAATATATATTAAGCCAAATGTATTATTTTTGAAGTTAACCTAGACTCAAACCTGATAGCTATGAAAAATTTTTTATCCATTCTTGAATCCGAGAAATCCCTTAATATAAATAGAGATATTAAGATTCTATTTATCTTACTTAATGTTATACTCTTTCTGAATCCTGTTTCAAAAGGATCAGGATTGGCACCAGATGAACAAATCGATGAGTTAAATTCGCCTTATGTTATTCTCACTGATTTTACTGAATCATCCCCCTATTATTATTGTGTTGAAAAGCTTGCTGTATACAGAGATGCTGACATTATTAATTTTGGTAGTGATATCTATTCTGCATCAGATACCCTTGTTAAGATTAAGCCTAAATATGTAGCTGTTATGACTACGCCGGAAATTATTAATGAAGGTTTCGCATATGATGTATATAATCTGGCAAAAAAGGATAATAATGATTATATAACTGATTTTGCATATGGGTACATTACAGGAAACTCACCAGAAGATATTGAAACGTATATTGATAACGTAATTGCTTATGAAAACGGATTGGTTGAGATGAAAAAAGAGTTCCGCTCATTCTGGAGAACCGGAGAAGGAGCTTTTGGCGGAGGAATAGACCAGTGGGGTGATCGTATGAGTAGTTCAATGGTAAACTCTTACGATTATCTAGGTTACAACTCCCTAAGAATTAATACTGATAGTACAGATCATGCGACAGTAACATATAATCTTGAAAATTCCGGTATTATTCACTTTTTGCTTCATGGCCATGTTACAATGGTAGAGTATATACCCTATAATGAAATTCCAAATTTTACTCAACCCGTTTTAGTCTTTAATAATGGCTGTTATGGAGGTTGTACATCCAAGTGGTATGCTCAATGTGTTGTTAGCACTGGCAACTATGAAGATAGAGCTAGATATGTTGATTCGGATTATTCTTTTGCCATAAATTTCTTAAAAAAAGGAGCTTTGGCCTATTATGGCCATATGGGTATGTGGGGTAGTAATCGGTGGCCTCAGAATTTAACTGATTCTTTGATGCATGATATTAACAGTACTACCGGAGAATTACTGCTTGGTTGGTACAATATTCCGGATACAACCGATATCTATAATGCCGCCGATACTGTCGGTCCTGTTGCTGATGATTTATATGGCATGGATTGGAACAGGTTTTGTTATTCTGCTATTGTACTTTATGGTGATCCGGCCGTACGGATTAATAATCTGAATACACCTCCTGTATTACATGATATTCCTGAAAGTCTCTCGTTCTGCTCAGGTTCAACCTATACACTCGAGTTAGACAATTATGTTATAGATCAAAATGATCCGGATTCAATCCTGAATTGGACTATTACTTATGATGATTCATTAATCATAAACTTTGATAACTCCAAAAGAATTCTTGAAATTGGAACCCTATTGGATAGGGTAGTTTCCGATACTATATTTCTCGATGTGTTTGATAATCAAGGAACACATTGTCAAGATACAGTTTTAGTCACAGTAAATTCAGTACCAACTCAACCGACAATAATTTTTGGCAGTACTTCGGTTTGCACAGGAAGTACAGAAACATATAGTGTAACAAATGTTTCGGATGTAACTTACTCCTGGAGTGTATCTGGTGGGAC
>JAFGCT010000002.1 GCA_016932505.1 Candidatus Peregrinibacteria bacterium | reverse complement strand
GTTAGAAATAAAATCAGAAATTGGGTTTACTTTGGTACCTGTTTATATTATTTTGTTTCTCAGGAGGAGGGACAAAGAATGATACACAAGAAAGTCGATATTGTTATACCAAACAATATTCTGGAGAACTGGCAGGAAATTGTAAACATCTTAGCTCATACTCTTGAAATTCCTGCCGCATTGATCATGAGATTACTCGACCCTGATATTAATGTTCTTGTTTCTAGCCAGAGTGAAGGAAATCCATACCGCCCAGGTGATGGTGAGCATTTCTATGGTTCAGGTCTGTATTGTGAAACCGTAATTAAAACACAGAATAAACTTCTTGTAGCTGATGCTCTGGCAGACGATAACTGGAAAAATAATCCAGATGTAAAGCTAAATATGATCTCCTATTTAGGATTCCCCCTTCTGTGGCCAGATACAAAACCGTTCGGGACTATTTGTGTTTTGGACAAGAAGAGTAATGTATATACAAAAACGTTTGAAAAACTCATGCAAAATTTCAAGAGACTGATAGAGACAGATCTTGAAATAATTTATATGAATGCGGTTCTTGGCGATAAAAATAAACAATTAACAGACTATTTAATGGAGCTTCAAACTCTACGGGGCATTGTTTCAATTTGCTCAAACTGTAAAAGTATCAAGAATAATGAAGGGAATTGGCATTCTATTGAGCATTATCTAATTCGACATCCGGAAGCTGAGTTCAGTCATGGTATTTGCCCAGATTGTATGAGAAAGTTGTACCCAGATTTTAAAGAGAACCCAAAATAACTGTAGAGGCTATAGAAACAGTATAAAAATTTCTAACATTTGTTCCAGCCGGATACTTGCTCGTACTGGTTATGTAAAGAAAGCTGTGAGTAGTTCTTAATCAGTAAAATTTTGCAGGCTTATATACCTGACCCGCAAGTACCGCTGAACATTTAGTTAGCTGCAAAAATAAAATTTGAGTTGCTTCGATACACATATAAGTATAAGTAAGATTGTATATTGGGCTGAACAGTTCCTGATACACTCATCATAAGAGAAAATTATATGAAGAAAAAAACTAGAAGAACACGAAAGAGCATATCAAAAGATATTCCTCGATGCGGACTATGTGGGAATACAAAAAATCTAATAAAGACAGAATGTTGCAACAATTGGATTTGTGATGATCAAGATGAATATGTAATGTTCTCATATGCTCGAAATAGCTGCAGCAGAAATCATGATCGTTATACTTTATGCGGTTTTCATTTTAATGAAGGACATGAAGGCAACTGGCAAGATTGCAAAAAATGTAGAGATGCATTTGAACCGGAGATGTATGTTTACAATGGAACGAATGAATATAATTTTGAGAAACTAAAAAATCCACCAGCTTTTGAACCAACGAGATGTTCAAAATGTAATGAAATTATTATTTTAGGTGATGGGGGTTATTCAGTACAAGGTAAAAAATATTTTTGCTATGATTGTACAATTGAAGAGCATCCCTTACTTGAAAGAGAGTAAATTGCAGCTAAGAGCAGCTAACAAGGCATTGAGCAGGATACTTGCTCGGTTGGGTGCTTAAGAATGTGCAGTGAATTGTTCAACGTTCTTTTGCTTTTGGCCTCCTGTGCTTACAGACGCAAGTACCTCTCATGCCATCGTTATGCCAGAATATAATAATAGTGAGTAAAGGAGGAGAAACATAAATGGACTCAGGAATATGGATTTATATAATATGGACAATAGGTGCTGGAGCGTTAGGTTTAATAATTTCAGCTATTTTTGCTGGAATACTTCATTTACGGCGTTCAATATTTTTAGTGCCATATGTATTAATTATTGGTTTCTTACTTTATGGTTACTATCGTTGGGCAAATTTAGATTTATCCGAATTAATAATTCATAACTGGGTATGGGGATTAATAGCTGCCCTCATTGCAACTGTTCTCACAGTTCGAAATATTTTTACTCAAGCATCTTCACCACGCCCACAAGGCCTGAGATTAGTATTTGAGGTATTGTGGTTTGGTGTTATATACGGGGCGTTAGATGGCCTTTATCTTTCTGTATTACCCGTTTTAGTAACCTGGAAGGCATTTCCGGATTTAGGTGGTACAATACTTGGTAAAGTCTGTCTTGGATTATTAGCCTTGATAGCAAGTGAATTTATTACAATCGCATATCATGCAGGTTATCCTGAATTTCGTAATTCTAAGATAAGTATGGCTGCTATTGGAAATGGAATATTCACATTAGGTTATATTTTTTCAATGAATCCAATTTCAGCTGTAGGTGCACATTTATTGATGCATGTTGCAGCTGTATGGCGTGGATCAGAGAAGACTGTACAGTTACCTCCTCATTATTAATGAGGAATTTTTTTTTATTGAATGGCATAACCATCAAATCGAGTCTGATGGATGCTAGTAATTTTTCTGTTTTAAAAATTTATACAGGCAGAGAGCCAGTAAGCATTTTAAAGTCATTACAATTTACCCGCACCCACAGCTCATTTGGTCGTTAGACCATAGTAATTTAATAAATATTAAGAAGTAAATATTATATGAAAAGATACATTAACATTGCTTTAATAATTCTTTTTTTCTTTATCAATTACAAAGTTGCAACTGGAGAAGACAAGATATCTCAACAAAATGAAAATTCTCAAGATATGAAATTATGGCACTTAACTGGAGGAATTTATGTCACTGAAGACTCATACTATTCAAAAGAAAATTCTGTTGTTTATATAGGTTCACAAAATGTGACTGTGATCGGGGCAACATGGACCCCAGAAACCGCTAAATTATTAGCAAATGAAATAGCAAAAGTAACTAAGAAGCCAATTACTGAAGTTATAAATACAAACTATCATCCTGATCGTGCTGGAGGAAATCTTTATTGGAATAGTATCGGTTCTAAAATTGTTTCTACACAAATGACATTTAACCTCTTAAAAAGTGAATGGGATAAAGTTGTTGAATGGACTCGTAAAGGTATTCCTAGTTATCCAAAGATTACATTATTCCTCCCAACAGAGATATATCATGAAGATTTTGAATTACAAAATGGGCGAATAAAAGTTTTCTATTTAGGCCCATCTCATACATCTGATGGAGTATTTGTTTATTTTCCTAAAGAAGAAGTACTTTATGGAGGTTGCATACTCAAAGAGAAAATTGGAAATCTTGATTTTGCAAATGTTTCAGAATATCCAAAAACTCTTAATAAACTACAAGAAAAAAAACTTAATATCAAAACAATAATTGCAGGTCATTGGTCGCCTATACATGGGCCAGAATTAATAGATCAATATTTAGAAATGCTTAAGAAAAAATAGTAAATTTAAAATTGAATAGATTCTTTTTGGTCTAACATCGGCTCCAGCCTGATTTTTACTCGCGCGTTTTCAGTCTAAGTGTACGCGTGCAAGTATTACGTCATTGAGCTTTTGAACACTTGTGCCAGTACCCGTAAAAACAGCTGAGCCCATCGTTATGCCCTAAAAACTTTCAATTGAAATATAACGCGTTTCAAGTCGAGAAATCTCGGTAAAGATTGATTAGACTTTTTTTGAAATATTAATGTAAAATAAACTCGGTTAAAGCGGAGAAAAAGAAAAAAGACTTTTCTTTCTTAATCAGAATGTATAATTCTGAAACTGATTTAATAATTTTGATAGAAATCCATTGCACTTTTCGAGAACAATAAATTACGTAATGGATTTTCCAATTACTTAATGAAGTCTTGTTAAAATGCATCAGTTCTCTTTTGCCAACCAGAAAAATAGAAAAAGACTTCTTTTACTGTATTTAACTAAAAAAAATAAAAAAAAGCAAAGTACGTTTTGTTTATTTGTATTTACATTACACTGTAGAAAGCTTGCAGGCATAACATTAAATCAAGCCAGATGCTCCCCGCCCTTTGCGGCAGTTCGTCTGTGCAATTGAAATTTAATTGATTTACTAAAAAAGTCGTCGTCCGGGTCGCACGGCTTATTTAGTCGTTAGAAAATATTATTAATCAATGGAGGCTTAAAAGTAATGTATAATAAGAAATATTTATTACTTATTCTACTACTTATATTTTATAATTGTGCTTCCTTTACAAACAAGCCTCCTGAAAGTAAATCTGACAGTATTGTTATTGGGATAAATATTTATGGTCTAGTAATTGATACTTTATATTTTATAAATTTAGATGAGCAAGATTCATATTTAAGTAATAAAAAACTCATTCGTTCTAATTTAAATATTGGAAATAAATTCTATCTTTTAAATGCAAAACCTGGTCGTTATATCATTGTAGTCGCTAGAAGTCATATATCAACGGGAAGTAAAAATTCAAAAACAACATATTATTTGCCGCTGAAATTTATAAAATTTACAGATATCACAGTTAAAGAAGGGCATATATGCTATCTGGGTGATTATTATCTTTGGTATGAACCATCCTTAGCTAGAGGTATCTTTAATCCCGATGAAGCTCAATCATTCTATTGCAATAGATTCCAACCAAGCAAGATAAATCAATTTTTACCTAGTACTTCAGAGTTAGTTTCAGGTGTTGTTTCTGAAGTAATTTTTGGTGCTAGTGAATCTGAATATGCAAGAACAGCTTACATTGTTGAAGAAGAAAAATATGTACCACTCACTGAAGTGCAATTCTGGGAGAAAACAGTAGAATGGCTAAAGGGAAATTTTTTTCAGAAAATGTTCTATGAAGAAGAATTAGCAACGAATGAGGAATGGATAAATATCATAAATAAAAAGTTGCTTCTTTTAAAAAATAAAGAAAGTAAATAAAGTATGGCCATTTTCTAACATCGGCTTCAGCCTGATTTTGCTCCACATGGGTTGACAGTGGAAGTTAAGTAGTGAAAGTCCGGTAAATTTTTTAAGCTAACCTATGCAATAAGTCGCAAAACAGCTGAGCCCATCGTTAGGCCGGCACGGGGTACGGTAAAGGATGCCCTTTATATAACAAAATTACGCAATACAAACGAATCATCATATATTATTTTACAAGTTTTTGATCCTTCATCCATTGAACGAATACCATGGCGCTCTGCTCTATCGAACCTGCTTGGCAATGTTCAGACGAACCATCTTCGAATGGAAAAGTTTTTAAGGTATAGCTCTTCGCGTTCTTAAAAGCATTCTTAAACATAGCGTCCTGAATCCCATCTGCTACAAATAAATCATGGGTTCCATAAAATACGATAACAGGACATGTTACTTTATCGTTAACATCTTTCAGTGTAAAATTTTTTCCGATAGAGAGAAATTCATATGGGCTCTGCCCACCCATGGAGGCTATCCCGTTGTTTATTCCCCATCTCGCGGTGATACTGATTTTCATTTTTATGTTGGCTAGAAAATTTAATGTCTTTTTATGCCCAGAATAGAAAAGTTTTCGTGCAATAGAAGGGATTTGATAAAGTGCACTATCAAAAAAATCGAACGGTCCTCCAAAAAGCGCTACACCATCAATTCGTTTTTCAAATGCTGCGGCGCGACCCATGAGAAGTCCACCGAGGCTGATTCCGAATAATACTTTCTTTTTGGCTTGAACGGATGGGTCCTTGATGATCAAATAATCAATCACAATGCCTACGGGTTTGTGCCAACCCGGAGTAAACTTAATGTTAAAATGCCGAAGCATCGCGGACTGGCCTGGGCCTTCAAACATCGCGACAGAATATCCTCTATCAATCAAGGCCTTCCCAATCCAGAAATAGCTTTCGGTATTGGTTGAATCAAATCCACCGCACACAAGCACTAAAGGTTTATCTGTATCACCCTTGAAATAATAGGTTTTCATTTTCCCTTTTTCATATGGGATATTAAAAATCGTATGTTTGATCCCAAGCTCAACAAGGGCCATTTCAAAATCTGTTACATGTCGATCATACACTTTCAGTTTTTTTGTATCCCTTATCGGTAAAAAAAATTCACTCGTACGGAAATAATTCGATGCACGTAAGAGAGCATTTCCTTTTGTTTTTGGATCGGTTGTCTCGTTCGCCCAGTTCTCGCATTTTTCACCCATTTTATTCCATTCTACATACCACGCATCTTCGTCCTGATCTTTAATTTGACTTATAACGTATAGGACCTCTCCAGGGGCAGAGCCTTGGTATGCAGAATGCCCGAGTGTTCTAAGGGCTTGGTAATGAAATGAATTAGAGTTAAACAAATTATATACACCATTAGTGCGCTTATACATGCTTATGATACAAATAACAAATACGAGCATAACCAGGGATATAACTACGACTGCGACTTTTTTAGTTTTCATAATGGTGCTCCTTCGGTATAGATACTAAACTGATAAATAAAAAAAATAATTCTTTCTAAATAGATATCCTATTTAATATATCCTTTTTCCCTACCTCAATGTATTTTTCAATTCGAGATTCAATTACCCGTAAAATAATTTCAAAATTATTTAGATCATGTTTATTAAAATCTGCCATAGTCTTGTATAAATCCGCGTCCATTGATTTATGGAGTTTTTCATGCCCTTCGAAGGCTATACGCCCTTTTTTTGTAAGCGATAATATTATTTCTTTATAAAAGTCTGTATTTCTTTCCTTACTTACTAATCCTTTTTTTTCCAATTTGTACACAATCTGCGAAACCGCACCTTTCGTTACACCAAATTGTTGGCAAATTTCATTAACTGTATTACCATGATTTTTCCCAATAGTTTCTATCATATGTATTTCCGATGGATAGAGTAAATCGCCAGTGCCAAAATCAAGAGCCTTGGAGTCTAGTCTGTTGTATTTATTCACAAGTTTTATCATCAGTTCGGTAATATTGCTTACGTCATCAATTGTTATCATTAAGGTCAATATAGCTACTATACTGAAAAAGTCAAGTAATTCTTAATTTTTTTTAAAATTATAAAAATAATTTCTTAATAGGTATTATATTGGTTGTTTTATTGTTACTATATATTATAAAAATATCGAAAAAATCTAAATAATTGGGATAATTTATTATTTGTAATTTTAGATAAATAAATTGCCTAACATATGTTCAAGCATGACCATGCCCGCACTTAAGCGACGGTCGGGAAGTGCTATCGATGACGTCCTAGCAGTAAAATGAAGCCGGTGTCGCGGGCCTGGCAGCTTAACATTTAGTTAGGGTAGCTTATGTCTAAATAAAGTGAATGTTTTATTAATGTAATTAAACTAAAGATAAGGTACTTGATGAACACTGAAAATTTGATCAATCGCTTTTTCCTTTCGAATCCTTTTTATCGTGGAATAAGTGAAATAGTTATTCTTATCGGAACAGGAATTTTTGGATTAATTTATTCCTGGAGTAAAATATCTATTTTCCCAATAACGAATATTACTGGAGTTTTGTTCATTGTCTTTGCTTTTGCTTTTCACACATGGGCAGAAAAAGATCATAAACAAGCTCATGAACGATCAGGTAAGATAGAAAAGATAGTGGAAACAGGTGTATATTCAACGATCCGTCATCCATTATATCTTACAATTATATTACAAAATATAGGAATTGCCCTTGCTTTTGGTGTTATGATAACATTGATTCTCTCATTGATAACAGTTTTCCATTGGATCATTACTTGCTTTAAAGAGGAAGCTGTATTGTTATCAAATTTTCCTAAGGATTACGCAGAATATAAGCAACGAGTAAAATGGAGAATGATTCCAGGCATATTTTAATTGAATATTTGTAAAAATTGACCCTAACAAAGCATTAAGCTAGATACTCCCCGCCGTACGCAACAGTTTGACTGTGAAATTTGACTTTGCTTAACTTACTAAGGACATCGGCATCGCGGGTCGTACAGCTTATGGCAACGTTAGAACTGCATATTTTAAAGCAGATAAATTAATTCCGAGTATTTTAACTTTAAGAAAGAGGAATGTCATTTAATGAATACAATTAGCTGGTTTTATTGGGCATTTTTATCTGCAATTTTTGCGGCTCTTACTGCAATATTTGCAAAGATTGGAATTCAAGGTGTTAACTCTGATTTTGCAACATTAATAAGAACATCTTTCATTATTATTGTTCTTTTCTTTTTCGTATGGTTAACTGGGAAGTGGACAAATCCATTTTTATTATCTTCAAAAACTTGGATTTTTCTAGGATTGTCTGGATTAGCTACAGGAGCTTCCTGGGTATGCTATTTTCGTGCATTAAAGATTGGTGATGCTTCTAAAGTTGCTCCAGTAGATAAATTTAGTTTGGTTCTTGTAGCAGTTTTTGCATTTGCATTTCTTGGAGAACGACCAACATTAAGAGAATGGGCAGGTATTGCAATGGTTGCAGGTGGTGTTTTGGTTCTGGCTTTAAAGCGTTAATATAAATAGAAAAATAATTATTTTTGACTTAATTGATATTGTTGAAAATTGAATTTAAAATTTTGTTCTAACATGGGCTCAAGCCTGATTTTTACTCGCGCTTATTTTGTTTCCGTGTGCCGGTACAAATTGTAAATCGTTAAGATTTTGGACATCATTGCCAGTACCCGTAAAAACAGCTTAGCCCTGCGTTGGGCAAAAAATGTCTGTGTATATTTTCCATTTCACAGAATCATTTTATGATAAATTTTTTTGGCGGATCGCAGGATATTGAACGTCATTTTTAAATAGTTATCCGATTGAGCAAAAAACGATAAGAAAAATTATCTTTGTTTAATCGAGTTCAAAAAACTATGTAAAAAATATATTTTTTAACTTAGGAAAGTCTGGTAAAAATTGTTTTTGTTCCGTATTGCCTACTAAAAAAAGAATAGACTTTCTAAAATGTAATACATAATTTGTAGAAAAGAGAAACATGCTTTGTTTTACAGCCTGTAAATAGCTGCTAAAAGGTGCCCAACATGGGCTCAAGCCTGATTTTTACTCATGCTTTTTCTATTTAAGTGTGCGGATACAAGTTGTGAGCCGGTAAGTTTTTCAACGCCATTGCTACTACCCGTAAAAACAGCTTAGCCCTTAGTTAGAACAGAAAAATAATATTTAAAAATAAAAGTTATGTATGAACTATTGTTTTTGCTATCATTTACTTTGCATAATATGGAAGAG
>JAFGCT010000023.1 GCA_016932505.1 Candidatus Peregrinibacteria bacterium | reverse complement strand
TGCTAAAGTAATAGGTGAATTATGGGGAGACAAAGAAAAATATCGAGAGTTATCAGCAAATGCGAGAAAAAGATTTGAAGATGAACTGAATTGGGAACATTGGGGCAAGGAATTTAAGAAGGTATATTTGGAACATATTAAACGAAAAGGTTAACATGAAGGATAAACCAATTAAAATAGCATATTTAACGGCAGTTTATGAAAGTCCATACGACAAGCGTACTTGGTCCGGTTTGCTTTATTATATAATGAAGGCTTTGGAGAAAGAATTTGGTGAAGTAGTAGTATTTACACCTGTTAAATCTAAAACAAGATATATTTTGATTAAATTATTATCTTTTTTTAAGAAAATATTAAAAAAAATTTTTAGAAAAAATTATATTTTTACTTTTAGCCAATTATTAGCACGGTATTACGTAAATATTTACTCAAAAAAGCTTGAAAAAGGTGGATTTGATTTGATTATTGCTCCTCATTTAACTGTTGCTAGTAAACTGAAAACTGAAATACCTATATTTCATGTTTATGACGCAACTTTTGAGCAAATATATGGAATGCGAAAATATTATACATTCTTCTCAGATTTAGTTTCATTTTGTGTTAAAGAATGTAAAAAAACAGCACGAGATACTGTTCAAAATGCAGATGTACTAATTTATTCATCGGACTGGGCATCTGAGTCGGCCATTAAAGACTATCAAGTGGATAAAAACAAGGTATTTACTGTACCCTTCGGCGCAAATCTAGATGTCATTCCTGATGTAAATGTTATAAAAAAAAGAAATGTATCTAATACATGTAATTTGTTGGTTTTTGGTTATGACTGGGAAAGAAAGGGGGGTGATATAGCCTTAGATGTACTTAATGAATTATTAAAACAAAAAATCAATGTTAAGATGATAGCCTTGGGATATAAGGGAAAAATAGAAAACGATAATATTGAACAAATTGCATTTTTAGATAAGAACAATCCAGATGATTATAAAAAATATGAAGAATTAATGTTTAATGCTCATTTTTTACTTATGCCAACTCGTGCTGATTGTACGCCTATAGCATTTTCTGATTCTGCCGCATATGGCCTACCGGTAATTACAACTGATGTTGGAGGTGTTACTTCTCTTATTAAAAATGGAATTAACGGATTTGCGTTACCATACGAAGCGACCGGAAAGGAATATGCCGAAGTAATAACAAAAATATGGAATAATAAAGAAAAATATCGAGAACTATCAGCCAATGCGAGAAAAAGATTTGAAGATGAACTGAATTGGGAACATTGGGCAAAAGAAATAAAAAAGATATATTTAAATTTTATGAATGATAAAAGTAATTAAGAAGTATTTATACAAAAAATTAGCTTATTTGTTACCTTACAATTTGCGTCGTAAATTGTTTGCATTATTTTATAAGTCGAAATTTGAGGATATAATAAAAAAAAGAATGGTAAGTGAAGACTATTCATTCATGTCATATGACAAATACCATTGCATCTTTATACATATACCTAAAACTGCAGGAGTATCAATAACCAGGACTTTGTTTGGTCACTTAATAGGACATTTCTCTGTAGCGGAATATCAGATAGTATTTTCAAAAAAGGAGTTTAATAGCTATTTTAAATTTGCCATTGTTCGTAATCCTTGGGATCGCGTATTTTCAGCATATAATTTTTTAAAAAATGGCGGAATGACTGAAGAAGATAAGGAATGGGCAAATAAAAATATTTCTCAGTATACAAATTTTAATGATTTTATTAAAAATGGTTTAAAAAAACCATCTATTTTAAAATGGAGGCATTTTTTACCTCAATGTGACTTTATTTGTGTACCACATAGCAATAAACCTCTTGTAGATTTTATTGGTCATTTTGAAAATATAAATGAGGATTTTCAATATATAAAAAAGAAAATGTCGCTTGATGATAATTTGATATTAAAACATGAAAATGTAAATCCAGGAAAAAAATTGGATTATAGAGATTATTACGATGATAAAGCTCAAAAAATTGTTTCCGAAGTTTATAAAAATGATATTAAAATTCTAGGATATAATTTTGATAGTTCATCAATTTCTTTACAGAAAAATATCCACACTATAAATTAATTAACGCTTGATGCAAAGCCTAGGTTGATTTCTAGTAATAATAATTATTTTGTGATAATTTAATAGTTGACACATAAGCTCTTTAGAGCCTTTATTTATGACTGAATTTGAATATCCAAATAAATTCAATAAAACCAATATTAAACGTTTCGCCAGCGTGTTATTTGGTATGCAAAATTTAGGTCATCCGAATCAGTTTACCAGAGTTAATTTTAAGCATCCTAAAAAGAAAGATTTTATTAGTGTAGTAATTCCTGTTTATAAAGATCCTGAAGGGATTAGGGATACATTGGAGTCTTTAAAAAAACAAACTTTGGATAGAAGCAGATATGAAGTTATCGTCGCTATTGATGGTGGAGATGAGAAAACTGGAGATGTTTGCAGGGGGTTTGATGTAAAAATGGTTAATATCACTCCAACTAATAAAGGTCCTGCGAATGCGAGGAACATGGGAATGGAAGAATCAAGTGGTGAATATATTGCTTTTATCGATGCGGATATGAATGCCACTGAGACTTGGTTGGAAACTGGTTTTAATGCTTTAAAATATATTGCGGATTATATAGGTGGACCTATGAAAATTGATAATAATAATATTAAAACATTAGAACATTTATATGATGTGGAAACTGCATTTGATGTAAATGCATTTTTTTCTAGAAGACATTTTGTTCCAACGGGCAACTTATTCGTAAAAAGAAAATTAATTGAAGAAATAGGTGGGATAGATGTTAGATTAATTCATGGTGAAGACCATGAATTCGGCAGTCGTATTTATAATAATACTAATTTCGTACAATTATTTTTAAATCTAGATTCAATTACAGCAATACATCCCCCAAGGAGTCTAAAAGAACTTGTACGCAAACAAGAGGTTTATGCAAAGGGATTGGCATTATTGCCATATATATATCCAAAAAGATACAAGAAAGATAGAATAATACCAACTTTATTGCGTCTTATCACACCACCACTTAAACCATATGTTAGATTTCCAAGATACAAACTAAAAAGTACTTACGAAAAATTCAAAATATTTCAATTTCTTTGGTTATCAATATCTAGATATCATTATTACAAGTTGAAATATATAATATATGTAAAACAAGCAATAAAGAGCTTAAAAAAATGATTAGCAAATGAAAAAAATACTTCAGATAAGCATGGCAATGGCGAAAGCCGAATTTATATTAAAAAATGAAGGTAATTACCTTGGTGTGCTTTGGTATGTTCTAGAACCCTTATTTTTGCTTTCTATCTTTTTATTAGTTAAAAAAATTACTGGAGCTGACATAGAACATTACCCATTATATTTGGTTATTGGACTGACAATGTTCAATTTTTTCCGCAAAGTAACTGATAGCACAATAACAGCAATAATAAATAATCATTATTTATTAAGTAATTTAATAATACCAAAAGAGGTTTTTGTTTTATCCACATTTTTACGTGTTGTTTATTCTCATATATTTGAAATTGTGATAATGCTAAGCTTTTTGCTCTTTTTTCATATGCCAATTTGGTATTTACTGTTCTATATTCCAATTTTTATTGTCTTCAGCATATTTATATTAGGCGTTTCCTTTTTTCTTTCATCTATTTCTGTATATATTAATGATTTGGGTAATTTGTGGGGGGTATTTTCACGAGTTCTTTGGTTAGCAACTCCAATTTTTTATAGTTCTAAATTAGAGCTACCTCTAAATATCAACTTAATTAATCCTCTATATCATTTTATTACAATCAGCCGAGATATTATTATTTATCATCAAGCTCCTGATTTAAAGATGGTTACTATTGTTTCAATTGAAAGCATTATAATTTTTCTATTAGGATTTTTTATTTTCCAAAAAGTAAAACCGGCTTTTGCTGAGAATCTATGACAAATGTTATTGAAGTTCAAAATTTATCTAAACAATTTAAAATTGATGGTCCAGTCAAAAAGTTTTTTCTATCTCGTTTTACAAACGTAATATCTGGTGTAGGACATAAAAGGAAATTACTGCCTTTAAGAGACATTAATTTTGAAGTTGGTATTGGTGAAAAATTAGGTTTTATAGGTAGAAATGGAGCCGGAAAAAGTACTTTGTTAAAGTTAATTTCTGGTATATATCAAACTAAAACAGGTAAAATTATTGTAAATGGAAGTTTGATATATTTAAGCAATCTTTCAAATGGACTTAAGCAAAGATTATCGGTAAAAGATAACATTTTCTTAGTTGGAGGTATTTTTGGCTTATCAACAAAAGAAATAAAGAAATTATATAATCGAATAGTAGAGTTTTCTGATTTAGAAAAATTTGTTGATTCAAAGTTTTATCAACTTTCTAGTGGCATGCAGCAAAGAATTTCTTTTTCAATTACTATGCATTGTTTAGAATTTTTAAATCCTGATATTATGCTATTGGATGAGGTTTTACCTGAATTTGGAGATGAGGAATTCAAAAACAAAAGTAATAAAAAAATTCAAGAATTAATTAGTGGCGGAAAAACGGTTATTATTGTTAGTCATAACTTAAATACTATTCAAAAATTTTGTAGCAGGGTTTTATGGCTTAATGGTGGTCAGTTGATGAAGCAGGGCAATCCTAAGGAGATAATCGATGAATATTTGAAATTTATTGAAGAATAAGAAAACTTCAATTATCATGAAATATAAAAATATATATAATCAATTAATATTTTCTTCTGAAGGGAGAAAAGGGGATGCTATAAAAAAACGCGAGGCGCTTTATATTTATAATTTTCTAAAGAATAAGAACATCAAAAATACTCTTGAGGTTGGTTTCGCTGATGGCTTTTCAGCAGCACATATAATGGCTGCAACAAACGGTATTCATTATGCTATAGACCCCTTTCAGAAAGATATTTATTCAGATTCTGGTTTAAAAAACATCAAAAAATTAGGACTACTACATCGTTTAAAATTTGAAAATAAATGTTCAGAGATTATACTCCCTAAATTGGTAGAAAAAGGTATGAAAATGGATTTTATTTTTATTGATGGAGACCATAAATTCGATAGTATTTTTATCGATTTTTTTTACGCAGACAAGCTGATTAATATTGGCGGATATATCTTATTTCATGATGTGTGTATGGAGTCAACTCAACATGTTATTTCATGGATATATAATAATAAAAATTATAAAATAAAAGTAATGTTGGAACTCAATTTAGTTTTGGTAAAAAAATTGCGGGATGACAATAGAAAATGGGATCATTTTGTTAAATTTCGCCCATATCCTACATTCAAAAAAAACTACAGATTAAGAATTTTAAAATGTTTAACCTCAAAATTTCGAAAATTGATTCTTATTATACGGAAAAATTGGAAAGGTTGATTGAACTTACAATATAATTTTCTGAAATATGAAAACTCTTATTTCCATCCTCTTTACCTTTCTCTTCATTTCAGGTTGTACTATTATCAATGACCAATTAGATGAAAAAAGTGGAGATGTACAGATTGCAATAGACGAAAGTGATTTGTATAGGTATTCAGAGGCTCAGCTTGAAGGAAAATGGGTTTCTGCCGATGATCCGCTTTCTTTAATTGAGTTTTCCGGTGATTTAAAAATTGATTATTACGAAGGTGTAGCAATTAGCGAAAATCAATATTTTCTTATAAATGATATTCTAGTAGTAACTACAGATGAAGAAGAAATAGAATATTCTATTATTGAATTAACTGAAGATACCTTAGTATTACTTTACAGGGTACGTGGTAATACGTTGGTTTATAACAAATTAAAATAAATTTTAAAACAAATAACTATGGACTATATATTTATTACTGGATTAATTGGTTCACTGATATTAGTTACTGGCGCAGCTTGGCCAGAGGGTAAGGATCTTACCCACCCTATAAAATCAAAAAAGAATTGGCTCTTTGCGATTGGGTCTGTGTTTATGCTTACTTATTCACTTTTTGGTTATTTTTATGCAGATGGTCCGATATTTTTTGCATTTTTACAGGGATTTATAGCCGTTGCCAGTATTATGATGATGCTAAATACCGGGGATAAAACAGATATTGCAGTAATGTCCCTTGCAGGAATAGGTTTTACTGCATGGTCTCTAACTTTGTTTGAGGGCTATACAACAATAATATTTATTTTGGGGCTTGTAGGTATAGGACTAGGTTATGCCCTTCAGATGGGTACAGCAAGAAGAAGCTTCGCACTGACTGCGGGAAGCATTCTTATAGCTATATTCAGTTATATGGAGGCGAGTTGGATATTCTTCTGGCTGAATGTATTCTTCGCAATATTCTCGGGATATTATTTGATGAAAATATTACGTAAGAAATAATTACCTCACAATTATTGGTACTCTTTTGCTGAATCTGAGCTTACCGTCATTCAATACCATTTTCAGATAAAGTTCGTAACGACCAGCTGTTGGAGTTCCCCAAATAAAAGTGGAAGTTTGTGCGTTACCCGATGCCTTGGCAATTTCCATTGTTGTTCCGGAATCTGCCTTTGCCATAATAATCAAGTCGCCTATTTGATTGCGTTCTTCGTCGGATATGTAAGCTTTTATAAATACCGTTTCTCCTTCGTCAAAATAAGTATTATTGGCAGGTTCAATAATTCTAGAGTTTCCGCTTAGATTCTCTTCGGATTCAATAGATTTAATTGATATTTTATCTGTCGCCTGATTTTTTGCGTGATCGTACGCCACTGCTTCAATTTCGTGAGAACCTAGTGATTTAGGTACTGTAAATTGGAATACATAAGGAGGTGTGCGAACAGTATCCATAACTTCACCATCCAAATAAAATTCTATTTTCAGGATGTCGCCATTTGTATCACGTGCATCAACTTGCGCAGACATGGTAGCTCCTGCAGGAAGTTTTGCGTCATTCACAGGATAAACGAAATTTACTATAGGATTTGTATCGTCTTCTCCAATTTTTACTGTAATTGATGACTGACTTGTGCGATATAGTTCGTCATAGACTATTGCCTTAATTGTATGTGATGAGCCCTTTTTATTACTGGAAGGGATTTCAATATTTCCCTTAAATGGTGATGATTCAACGGTGTTTACAAGCTCATCATCCCAAAAATATTCGACTTTATCTACTCCTCCTGGTGAATTGATATCTACCCATACACCAATAAATGGTGGGCTTACTTTGCTGCCAGATGAAGGTGATGTAATTGAAATTTGAGGCTTTTTGGTCATTGTGTCTGCGGTATGTACATCATCAAATTCTGTTGGAGCCTCTTCATCTTCACCATTTTCTTCAGCCCATTTTCGTACCGCATTTTCCCAGTTTGGATTGTCAGGAAGTATTGAATGATGAGCGAAAAAAGCCTTTTCTTCAATTGCGCCTTCCGGAGTAAATTCTGTAGCCAGTTTTCCTGATACTTTATCGATTTTTATTAGTTGATATGAATTATCAGTTTCACGCGGGACAGAAAAACTTGCAAATGTACCTGTAACAATATCTTCCTCAGGAGTGTTTTCTGACGGCAATTTTCCGGATCTTTTTGATATTTTTACATATTTTATTCCTTCGGGTTTTTCAAATTGTAAATTTTCCATTTCTTTTGTTGCTTCTGTCATAAATGCTTTCCATATAGGCGCAGCTACATCCAAACCACTAGCCCTGAGAGATAGGTGGTCTCCATTTGCATTACCAGCCCAAACACCAGCGGCTAATTGACGGGTATAACCAATTGTCCACACATCAAATGGATAATTCACATCATTTTTCTTTTTATTTGATGTTCCGGTTTTTGCTCCATTAACATGTCCTGGTACAGTTAACATACCTCTCCAATATTCATCAGGACGTGCCTCTCTGTCGCTTAGAACGTTATTTATTAAATAAGCGACCTGTGGGTCCAAAATCAAATTTCTCTTCTTAGGAGCTTCATATTCTTCCAAAATATTACCATTCTTATCTTCAATTTTTAAAATTGCCACAGGATCGGTTTTATAACCACCATTCGCAAATGTACTGTATGCTCCAACCATGTCTATTAGGCGTGCTTCACCAGCACCAAGACCAAGAGAAAGACCGTACCAGTCGTCAGGTTGATTCAAATTGATTCCCATTTTTCGTGCAAGGTCTAGTACATTCGGTACACCTGCGAGGTAAGCGGTTTTAACTGCAGGTATATTTAAAGATCCAGCTAGTGCAGCTCTTAAAGTGACGGGGCCACGGAATTCACCATCAAAATTTTCAGGTTCGTACCAACTTCCGAATCTGGTTCGAACGTCATAAAGAACTGTTGATGGTGCAAACCCCTGTAAAAATGCTGCCGCATACACAATTGGTTTAAATGATGAACCAGGAAGTCTTGGACGTAACGCAACATTTACTTTTCCATCAATTTCGTCATTCCAGAAATCTCGTGAACCCACCATTGCAAGAATTTGACCGTTTTCTGGATCTAAAGCAACAAGACTTGCGTTACTTGCAAGGAAATTTGTTTCATTACGTTCTCCATATTGTTCTACTGCGTTGTCAGCCGCATCCTGCATAGCACCATTAATTGTAGTTGTGATTCTAAGTCCTCCTTTTTCTATTTGTTCTTTTCCATATTTTTCCTCAACTAATTCACGAACATACATTACAAAGTGTGGGGATTTGATGTCTTCACGGAATGGTGTAAATTCAATTGCTTTCGCTTCTTCAACAGCTGCTTTCGCTTCTTCTTCGGATATATATCCAAGCTCTACCATTCGACTTAAAACAAAATCTACACGTCCTTTAATATAAATATGACGCTCTTCGCCCTCTTCTCCAAATATATATGTTTTTCCTATAAGGCCTTTTGATATGAACTCTGGATTGGCATCAACTAAGTCCTGTTCTGATTCAATTCCGAGATTTAATACCTCCTGGTCGCTGATATTGATTAACGGATATTTGTTCATTCCGTAAGGAGAATAATAGCTTGGTGCTTTTGGGATAGATGCAAGTATTGCACTTTCCGCAATTGTAAGATTAGATGCCGGTTTGTTAAAAAATGTTTGTGCTGCTACCTCAACTCCATATATGTTAGATCCGTATGGAATGCGGTTTAAGTACATTTCCATAATTTCGTCTTTCGTATATTTACTTTCAAGCTGAAGAGATAGAATGATTTCTTTAGCCTTACGTGTATAACTACGTTCTGGGCTAAGAAAGGCGTTTTTAACAAATTGCTGAGTTAGAGTTGAACCACCGCGAGCAGTATTACATAAACCGAATTCGCCACAAACAGCTAGTAGAAATGCTTTAAAATCAACTCCTGAGTGATTGTAAAATTCATCATCTTCGATAGCCATAATTGCCTGAGGAGCATAGGGTGAAATTTTATCTAGTGTGACATTTTTTCTGTTTTCGTCTCCATGAATTGTGTATAAGACTTCTCCATCTCTATCTAAAATTACACTTGATTCGGCAGCCACTAGACTTTGAATGTCATCAATATCCGGTAAGGTAGGGTATAGTATAGCTAAAAATAATAACGGGAATATAATAAAAAAAGCGATAATTGCAATTAATATTTTGCGTATTTTTGCGCTAGTGGCATACTCACTGTTCATAAAATCTGATTTCTTTTTTTTTGCGAGTAACCACAATTGTAATAAATGCTTTTTCATAACTATTTATTGAGTTTTGAGACAATTAAGCTTCATCGCCGTCAATTTTATCTTCCTTATTTTTCGGCACAAGTAGTTTAACATTTTCTTTCAATTTTTCCGACCAATTAAATCCTAAATTCTTTAAATCAATTTTCAATTTATCGCCACTTATTAACCATTTTGTATTAAATTTAAGAAGATTCATTATCTGCTCTGCTGTTACTGAAGTGCTCATATGCATTACAATCTGGCGACCGGCATTACCCATTGGAATAGATTTGATATTAATTAAACCTGCCATTTTTGCCAAAATCTTTATTTGAAGAATTTGGAATAAATTACCCACCTGAACGGGGAAGTGACCATATTCGGTAATCAAATCTTCACGGAATTCTTCAAGTAGCTCAAGACTGCCGACTGAAGATAATTTTTGGTAAGCATTGATTTTGTCTTTTGTGTCAGGAATGAAACTATCTGGAATATAGGCTTCCATTGGAAGTTCTATCGAAACATCTTGCCTGTATTCACCAACTGAAGTTTTTTGACCGGCACGCATTTCATCAATAGTTTTATTTAACATTCTCAAAAAGTGATTAGCCCCTACCACTCGAATTGTTCCGTGCTGACTTATACCAAGAATGTCACCGGCACCACGAATTTCTAAGTCACGCATTGCAACCTGAAAACCCGAACCAAGCTCGGAAGCATCTACGATTGCCTTAAGACGTTTTTTGGCATCAAGACGGAGCTGGCGTGATTTGTAAAGAAAATATGCATAAGCTTGTGTTTTACTTCGACCAATACGACCACGTAATTGATATAGTTGAGATAGTCCGAAGTTTTCAGCATCATCTACAATTAACGTATTCGCATTAGGCAAATCAATTCCGTTTTCGATTATGGTTGAAGAAATAAGAACATCACATTCTTTATTCTTAAATTTTAAAATACGCGCTTCTAGATCCAGCGGTTGTAACTGACCATGTGCAACAATAAATTTTACATGTGGAAGCATTTTCCTAAGTTTTTCTGCAATACTTTCAATTGTTTCAACGCGGTTATGCAAAAAGTAAACTTGTCCGCCTCTGCTAATTTCGTTATCTATAGCATCAATTACCAATCGATCTCCATATCTTCTCACCTCTGTAACAATTGGCAGACGCCCTGGTGGAGGTGTTGTGATTGTGGATATGTCGCGTAATTTATTAAGCGCTAGATTGAGAGTACGCGGAATAGGTGTGGCTGTCATAGTGAGAATATCGACTTGATTTCTTATTTGTTTAAATTTTTCCTTTTGCTTAACCCCAAACCTTTGTTCTTCATCAATTATTATTAAACCAAGATTGAAAAATTTAACATCATCCTGCAAAAGACGGTGTGTACCTATTAATATATCTACATCTCCTTTTCTTAATCTTTCAAGAGTATTTTTTTGTTCTTTTGCAGACCTGAATCGACTCAACATTTCCACTCTTACATTGAACCCTTTGGCTCTTTTTTGGAAGGATTTTAAATGCTGGTCGGCAAGAATTGTGATTGGTGCGATAAATGCGACTTGTTTTCCACCCTGTACCGCCTTAAATGCTGCACGCATCGCAACTTCGGTTTTACCAAATCCAACATCACCACAAACCAGTCTATCCATTGGTTGATCTGATTCCATATCAGATTTTACATCCAGAATCGCCTTCATTTGACCGGGAGTTTCCTCATAAGGAAATGCAGCATCAAATTTTTTCTGATCTTCGGTATCAGGACCATAATTGTGCCCCTTTAACTGTGCGCGTTTTGCATATAGCTCAAGTAGTTCCTTGGCAATTTTCTGAGTATCTTTTTTGATTTTCTGACTGACCGTTTTCCATTCAGTAGCTCCTAAACGGCTTAATTGTGGCTCATTTTCCTCTCCTCCGACATATTTACTAATTTTATCCGCTTGGTCAATTGGAATGAATAATCTGTCGTTTTCTGCATATCCTATTTCTAAATACTCACGTTTTATTTCGTCTATTGTTTTTGGTACAACCCCTAAGAAACGGCCGATTCCGTGATCCATATGAACAACCAAATCCCCCACACGAAGCCCTGTTAAAAAGTCGAGATTAATTTTTTGTGCCCCATTACTTTTTACCGTCCGACTTAAATTAAAAATTTCTTTATCTGTAAGTAATTGGATTTTTAATTGAGGGTTTTGGAATGATGTTGGTACATTTTCCAGCTCACCAGCATCTATGATGGTAATTTTTGCCTTTGGATCATTTTTTAAGGAAAACTGAATCTTTTCTTCATTTAAAATATTTGAAATTTCCTTAACTCTTTTTGTAAAAATATTAATTTTCCAATCTCTTTGTATTTTATCTCGTAAATCGTTTAAAAGATCAAAAATATTATAATACTTAAGAACAGATAGATATCTTAGGTGAAAATAATCTTCATCACTTCTTGGAAATGATGTGAAATTAATTTTATAACAATGTGATTTGCTTATGTTGTCCAACAAAATATCCTCAGTTTCATCAAGATCATCTGTAATAATTAAATCATCTTTTTCCACATGATCTAAAAAAGTACCCTGACCACCTTCAACGCTTATCGGTAGGATGTCAATTTTATCCAATGTCTTGCCAAGTTGTTTTGTTTCCTGATTATATAGCCAAATACCAGACACTTTATCATAATCTACTTCAATTTTAATTAAAGAATCATAATTTGGCGGATAAATATTAACAACACCTCCTGACCTTCTATATTCTCCTTTTTTTAGGCTTACATCAGCGCTCGGCTGGTATCCCAATTGTATAAGTTTATTAAAGAACTCAACAGTTCTAATGTCCTGCTTGTTCATTATTACAACTCCTGCCTCCATTACTTCATTAAGTGTAGGCACTGGAACAGTTATCCCCTCACTACTTATTACGTAAACCTTCTTTTCATCACTGTGAATTCTGGCAACTGTTTCCGTGATGCGATAATCATGTTGGTCTTTGGACATCAGACTGTCTAATGCAACCCCCGTTTTATCTGTCCAGAATGGAATACTGTTTTTTATGTCATATATATCCTTGTTGTCATTAACCACCCAAAATATATTGTTGATTTTTCTGGTAGCTAATAAGTCGCCCAAAAGGTAGCTTTTTGCGGTAACATTACTGACACCAGAAATAACCAGAGGTACATCTGGTTTTAGTGCATTGAAAATATCACTATGAACCGATTTGGGGAAATATGGGTAAATGTTCATTTTATAACAACGCGATAACGTCGTAACGCTATAACGCAATAACATATTCAAAAAGTGTTATGACGTTGTTTCGTTACACCGTTATTAGATTTTAAGTGGCATTATTATGTGGGTATAATCACTCTTTTCTTTTGGGGATATAATTACAGGTGTAATTTTTTCTCCAATTTTAAATTTAATTTCCTCTCCTCCAATATTTCCCAAAACGTCTAAAATAAACTGTGAATTAAGGGCTATTTCTCCATCACTACCGGTTGTCTTTGTTTTTAATTGAACTTCACCCTCACCATACTGGGTTGAATCAGTAGTAACATTTACAATTCCATCGGAGGTTTTTAGAATAATCTTATTATTATTTTCTTTTGCGAAAATATTAATTCTTTTTAGAACAAGAGTTAAAGCATGGATATCAAAAGTAATTTCTGTTTTTGTATCTTTTGGAATAATCTGCTCGTAATTAGGGAATTGTCCTTCAATTAATCTTGATATTAGTTTAACTTCTCCAACAGAGAACAACACTTGGTTTTTTGAAATTACTATTTCAATTTCGTCGTCACCCTTAAAAGTATCCAAAATACCACCAAGTTCCAATATTGTTTTTGCGGGAATTATACACTTAATATCACCACTAGCTTCAGATACTTTGATTGTTTTTTCGGCTAATCTATAACTATCTGTAGCAACCATTTTTAACTCACCCCCTCCAATACTAAAATAAACACCAGCAAGTATTGGTCTTGTTGTGTTGATTGCAGCCGCAAAAACAACCTGATGAATAGCTTCTTTTAGGTCTTTTGCTTTTAGTTTAATGCTTCCTTCTTTTTCAACTGTAGGAATTGGTGGAAATTCAGTTGCAGGAATGCCTTTAATTTTAGTCTTTGAATCTTCGGTTTTAATTACAACATCTCCTTCTTCAGCATTTATATCAACCTTTTCATCTTTCAGATAATTTATGTAATTTGTGAATATTTTTGAAGGAACTGTAACCTCACCCTCATTTTTTACATCAGTTTCAATCCAGTATGTAATGGCTATTTCCAAATTTGTAGCTGTAAAATAAAGCCTTTTTCCTTCGGCTTTCAGCAACACATTGTTAAGAACCGGTAGTGTATTGTTAACATCTACCGCCTTGTTTGTTATAGCCAATGCATTAAAAAGATCTTTTTGAGAACAGGATAAGCGCATATTTGGTTGTCTGAATTTTTGTTAAAAAGTTTTTGTAATCAAATTTATTACATGTCTATAATATTGATTTTTTATTTGTTTAGCAAACGTTTTTCTAATGTTTTATTAATTAAATATATTTAATAGACGTAGTATAAAGGGGTTGACCTTTGGTGTCTAAAATGGAAAGTAACATATGAGAATTATTTTTGAAGTTAAGGATTGCTCTATAAACTAAACGAGACCATATGAATAAAAATTGTGTTATTTGATTATATTTATTTAATGGCTGTTTTTAGCGGTTTATTGATTAAAATATATAGTTTAATATTGTTACGATTATTCAAGTCTTTTAGTGGAGTCAATTTAGAGCTGATTATTTTTTTGTGAATCAGACTTATAAGCTAGTAATTGCTAAAATAAATGAATAAAAATTATGGACAGTTTAAATAGACAAAACGGTTGATAAAATGTGCAAAACTTTTGGATAACTTTTGGATAACTTTTTGTAGACAGCTTGTCTAAGCTAAAATTTTTAAAGGCTTGTTTGTTGGGTATTTTTAAAATTGGTGTGGAAAAAAAAGAATTCTTTTTATTACTGAGTTTTTACAATGTGCATAAATGTGCAAAGAATTTTGATAAGTTTGTTTATGTGTATAAGTAGACAATTTATAGTACTGGTTTACCATAAACTACATATCTCTGGCTGATTGAATTTGGTGGCCAACAAGTGTAAAGTGCAAGTTCGTTCGCATTTGGATTTTCTACTATTTTTAAATCCTGAGATTGAGGAATAATATCTGATTTAAATATCTCATAAACATATCCCTTTTCTTTGTAATTTAGATATATCCGATCTCCGTTATTCAGTTTATCAATGCTCTTTAATATTGTTTTATATGGTGAATTATCCCATGAGTAACCTGATGAATGTCCAAATAGAACTAATTTCTTACCACCGCCAGGCTCTGCCAAATAGTGCCCAATTCCCTTTTTCAGAATTTCTAATGCCGATTGTTCGTTGTGTGGATCTGCGAAGAATACAGGTAGGTTAATAATTTTTAACTTTGGAATAGTAACAGTGTATTCGTTAGATGTTGGATTAGTTGATGTCGTATATTCAGAAAGTCCAGATTCTAACATTGATTCCAATCTATAAATAATTTCTGCAAATTCTCCGCGGGTGATTAATTGAGATGGGTGATAAAATTTATTTTGATTAATCAAATTGTGCTTGCTGGCATATGTAAAGTAATTTTTAAACCAATCTCCATTGTTTACATACAGAAGTTTATTTTCTTCAAATGATGTATATCTAGGTGTGATATTGTAGCTTTCTAAAATTACTTTTAAGGCTTCGGCAAAATTAATTTTATCCGATGGACGGAAGGTTCCATCTGGGTAGCCTTTAATAATTTTGTTTAAGTAGGCTATTTCAACGTATTTATCGTACCATTGTCCTACTTTTACATCTGGAAACCTAATGGTTGCTGAGTGATTGGAAAGAAGTGCTGAGTTTATTACATTATCTTCATATTGTGATTCTATTAGAATCTTTATTGCTTCCGCACGGTTGATTTGTTTTTCCGGCTTAAAGCTACCATCTGCATAACCCTTAACAACGCCACCGTCGGATAGAGCGGATATTGATTTAAGGTATTTATAATTGCTAGGTACATCGGAATAACTTTTGGCAAAAACTGTACCCGAAAATAGAATATTTAAAGCCAGAACTATGGTTACTAAACGAACAAATTTCATTATATACTCTCTGAAAGGTTTGAATTATATCATTGATACATCTTTTGTCAATGTGTTATTTGAATTTAATAGTGTGCCCCTCCCTGTTTTTTTATTACAAGGAGGAGCGGTTGAAGCGTTAGTGGTTAGGGTCTGAATTTTTGGGTTTTTTTGGAGTGTATGCAAGCCATGCTTGCATCATTCTTTTTTCTGAAGCTGTTCTTGATTTCCTTTTTTTTACAACACTATTCTCTTTCCATTGTGGGTCTGTCCAACGATTATATGGCATCTTTTTCAGTCTTTCATTGTTTTTAGCCTGCCTTTCTTCTAACTTTCTAATTCTTTTTCGACTGGCGAATGCATATAGGGTTAGTAACGAAACTGCTATTCCAAGCAGTATTATCCCTACAATTGCCAGGTGTTCACCCTGAATACATTCGTGAATGAATTTATCCATAATTTCCCCTATTGAGCCAAGGCACAATTGCCTACAATCTTAACAATTCTTATCACCTCCAACAATTTGGAAATGAACTTGAATTGTTAAGAAATTCACCACTAACGACTTAAAAGAACAAATCCGCCTTTCACCAATCTTGAGCAAGATAGTGAATGGCAGGTTACGTCTTTTATTCAATCTTTTTCCATTTAGATAATTATTTTATAAAGGTTTTAAATTATATACTATATTTAATGTTATGTCTATTTTATTTTAATTTTCAAAATTATTGAACTAAATATGGAATTTAAATTCTTAATTTGCTACTATCATCATGGTCATAAAATAAAATTCACATTCTAAAATAAAAATATTATGTTTGAAGATATAAAAAAAGCTTTTGTTGTTTTTTCTGCAGTAGCTTTGTTTGTAGTAAATACTCAATTTGTTTTTGCTCAAACTTTTAATGATGTGCCGGTAGATTCTTGGTATTATAATTATGTTGAGGAGCTTGTGCAGGGTGGAGTAATTGAATTTGGCGATGAGTATCGTCCAAATGATAATCTTACCAGAGCAGAGCTAGCTAAAATGATTGTTAAGGCAGTTGATGGATTATCTGATTATGAATCTCCGGAAAATCCTACATTTAGTGATGTTCCTGCCAATTCTGAGTACTTTGATTACATTGAGGCTGCCGTTCAGTTAAATATTATTGGTGGTTATACGGATGTTGATGACAATCCAACTGATATATTTGGGTATAATGATTTTGTAACGCGTGATGCTGCAACGAAAATTCTTATCACAGCTTTTAATATTCCAATAAATACCGAGACCGAATCAATTTTCCCAGATGTAATAAAAGATATGTGGTATTACGATTATGTAGTTACCGCTTTTAATAATGGAATATTAGATGGTTATGCAGATGGTAATTTTGGGCCTGCTGATCCTATTACACGTTCTCAAATTGCAAAACTTATTGCTAATTCTAAGCAGATTGATGATAGAGAAAGCGAACTCAGGAATGTGGCATCTGATGAAGTAATAATGGAGGAAAATGGATTAATTGTGTCTTTAGGGCAATCTCAGTATCCCCCTATAACCGTTCCACTTTTAAGCACAGGACATCTAATCAATTTGGATTTAACTGCTACAGATGCTGATGTTTTAGTTTCTGAAATATCATTAACTCGCTCAGGAGTTGGGGCTTCTTCTGATTGGATTGGTATATATGTATATCAGGGTATGTTTAAAATTACTCCTTCAGAGTTCACAATTAGCGCAGATACAAATAAGGTAACAATACCACTTAATGTATTTGTAGGTGCAGGTCAAACGGTAAACATTGCAGCATATGGTGATGTTCACCCATATGCTACACCTACTAATGAACATTTTTTCTCTCTAGCTTCTGCATCCGATATTTCTTCCAGCGCTTCATCGGTAATTGGAGATTTCCCAATGTCTGGCAATGCGGTTAATATTGGCAATATATATGCGAATACCATAACTGTAACTCCTGGATTAACTCCTGTAGCCCCTAGAAGAGATGACTATTCGGAAATAGCAGCATTTAGACTTGAAGCAGGTTCACCGGGTGATATTGCACTAAGAGCGGTAATGTTAACTCAGGGTGGCACCTTTAGTTCAGATAAAATGACCGATTGCAGTTTATTGGATAATGGAGATTTAATTTCTACTGCAGAAGGTTTTTATGGAGATAAATTGATATTTGCGTTTCCATCTCCTTACATAATTAAGAATGACCAAAAAAGAAATTTTTATGTTAAGTGTTATATTAATGGTGGGCGCACAACCGACACAATTAAGCTTTATTTAGATTCGATTTATGATTTGCCGACTATTGATATGCGCTTTGGATTTCCTGCAACCCCTTTGAATGGTTATACAATAACAACATCCCCTGCTATTAATCTTAGGGGTGTGAGTGTGATTATTCAGTAGATTGTTTGTCTTCTTTATATTGTGGCTACGTGTAACTCGTTTCTAACGGACATAAAATCAATTTTAAAATTTGTTTTACATGGCCAGAAACGAGATGTGGTTTGGCTTATTTCTTATTTAACTTTTTCATCATCTCCTTCCTGTCTTCAATGCTGATAGTTTTTTTATTGGGAATAAGTTTCACTTTTTGTTCTACTAGTGCCATTTTGTTATCGGGAATATCTTTATCTACATACATACTTCCGCCGATGAAGCAATTTTGACCGATTTTTACACCCGGGTTTGTGCTAGCATTTATGCCTATTCTTGTTCCTTTGCCTATTATTGCACCAAGTTTGTTTGTTCTACTGTCTATTCGTTTGCCTTTTATATCCACTTTTACATTTTCTTCATCAAAGCGTAGGTTGCCAAGAACAGTTCCTGATCCAAATGAAACATTTTCATCGATAATACTGTCGCCGATGTAATTGGAATGGCACCATACGTCGTTATTTAAGTAGCTGCGACCTACTTCTGTTGAAAAGCCGACAACGCATCTGCTACCTATCATACTACTGCGTACAAGAGCGTTTGTAGCGATAATTGAACCTTCGCCAATATAAGCAGGTCCATGAATTACTGCGTTATCAAATACTTTTACATTAGGTCCTATAACTACATTACCTTCTACTATTGCATTTTTTGCGATGGTAGCGGTTTTGTCGATTTTTCGTTCAAGCTGATTTAGGAAGTTATTCATTAATTTTAAAATATCCCATGGGTATTTAATTGCCTGCCAGCTTCCATGGTATTTTTGAAGCATTATCTTTGCTTTACCTTTTTTGATGTAAATATTCAATGCGTCTTCATATCTTCCATCTGCTTTTGCTTTCGATTTTTTCAAGAAATCCACAAATGCAGGGAAATCGTTATAAACATGACATACAAGATTTACAAACTTGCTTGGCTCTTTTCCCTCCCCTGGTTTTTCTATAATTTGTGTAATTAATTTGTCTTTTCCAAATTTAAGGTAACCACCCGGAAAATAAGAATCGACATCTTTACCTGCAATTACACCATCAATGTCTTTTGTTTTGGATGTTTGGATTATGTCTTCAAATAATTTTTCTTCAAAAACGTCATTAGTGCTCATAACAAGAATGTTTTTGTGTTTAACAACCTTTGCGCCTGCCAGAACACCGCCTGCCATTCCAGTTTTTAAATCGGTTTGTTCCATAACAACAACATTCTTTTGTTTCGCCAAAATTTCCTCAATTTTTTTAATATTATGTGCACCTGCCACTACTGCAATATCCCGCATATTTGCGTGTTTTAGTGCGGCAATTTGGTGTTCGATTAAAGTTTTGCCTGCGAACTCCAATGTATTTTTATCAGAAATAGGATCCAGTCTTGTTGATTGGCCGGCAGCTAGTAATATTACTTGCATGGTTTTATTATTACAATTTTTAAAATTACAAAATTACTTTTGTTTAATCTATTTTACCATAATAAAGCAATTTATAGTTTTTATTTTTTATTTTTTATTCCTATCCCACATTTGTGGGTTATAATAAATATATTCTTGGATTTTGAGTAATTCTTTGTCATTGGTAATTATGTGGTCGTAAAAACGCGATTGCCATTGGAAGTTTGGGTATCCGTTTTTATTACACTAGTGTTTAACCGCACCCTTGAATTGGTTAATAATTGATGAAAGGGAATTGGGGTTTAGTGGTCTAAATTTATTTAAACATTCATTATGTAGAGACACGATTAATCGTGTCTCTACGGGGTATGGGGTAATGTTGTCGTACTTATTATTTATAATCAATATTCCATATTTTTCTTTATATAATGTCATGAAACTAAAAACTAAATTCAATCGTTCCATTAATTGTTTGCAATATTTCGATATCTGATAATTTATCTAATGTTTCCTGATGAGGATGGTCAAATTTATTATTAATTCCTGCGGATATTATGGCGGTTTGTGGGCTAACCGCAGAAAGGAATTCGTTTGACGTCGCGGTGCGACTGCCGTGATGGCCGAGTTTGAGGATTGGGCTTTGAATATTTTGTCCGCTAAGTAAGATTTCTCTTTCCTCCTCATGTTCTGCGTCCCCTGTTAGTAAAATTTGTGACTTATTATTGGTTATAAGATTGGCTACGATTGAAGTGTTATTTTTATTATCAACATTCTGCCCAAGTAAATTTTGATCTTTTAGTGGATAAATAATATCTAGATATGAATTTTTGCCGATTTGCAGGTCTTTGTCGTTGTTGGGAAAAATGATTGGGATTTTTTGTGTTTTGATTGCATCTAATAATGCGGTGTACATTGGGTCACTTGCAGAGGCTCCAGTAAGCATAAATCGTTTGATTGGATACTTCTGCATAACGTCCAAAAATCCCCCAAAATGGTCACGGTGAGGGTGTGTGATTATAGCTAGATCGATTGTTTGGTCGAAGAAGTTTATCTTGCTACCTAGTTCATCAATAACCTGACTATTTTCTCCTGCGTCGATAAGTATATTTTTGTATTCAGGTGTTTGAATTAAAATTGAGTCACCCTGACCTACGTTCAAAATACTAACAGATAGTTCTGAATGCTTAATCGAAAATAATTGAAGTGTTACAAGCAATAAAACTCCAAATAGAATAGTGTGGGAGAGCACCCACTTATGTAAATTCCAATTTACAAATTCCAAAATTCAAAAAGTGATGTGCTGGATAGTGTTTATATCATAATTTTTTATAAATTGTCAAATTTAATCCGTTTGATGTAATGAATAGCATCACATTACTATATGGTTCGCTTTTTTTATTAAATTGTATTAAGATTACCTCCATTTTAAATACATGTTAAATAAAGCTAGCACGTTTGACATCACAGATTTGATTTTTGATTTAGATAACACTACTTGGTCGTTTACCAATATGTTTGTTAAAGCTCAAAGAGCTATGGTTGAGTTTTTGGTTAATGAATCCGGTTATCCCCAGTCTGTTATCGAAAATGAGATAAGACAGGTCAAAAGTAATGCAGGAACGCTTGATTATCCTTTTGTGGTACAAAATATTCCAATTCTGCATGGGCCAAATTCAATGGATTTAGCTATGGGTTCAAAGGCAGTATTCGATGGTGTATGTGCAGAAACATTTATTCCTTATTCAAATGTCCATAGTACGCTTGAAGAAATCCAGCAAAGAGGAATAAATATGCATGTTTTTACCGATGCGCCACTCACAAGGGCTGTTTGGCGGTTAAGTGCGGCTGGGTTAGGTAAATATTTTGATAATGTGTTTGTGCAAAAAGATCCGACACTTCAATCGCCATATAGCAGAGCATTAGTAAATATGCACTATCATGATGAATACAATCTCGCGACCTTACCCAATACTAAGCCAAATCTAGATTTATCCAGATATTTACACATTCCCCAAAAAGAAATTCCAAAAAGAGTAGGAGTTGTTGGTGATAACTGGAAAAAGGATATGGGACTTGCAAATATAAACGGGTGTTATGGTTTTTTTGCAGAATACGGTCAGCCAACACCTGAAGAGCTATCTGCTTTATCTGCTATGTCTGAGGCGGAAGCTGTGAGTCGAAGCGTAAATATGTCTGGTGGTATTGATATAATAGATAGGTCTAAAATTGAATTTCTTCGTTTTAGTATTCAGGAGCTATTAAAGTATCTTAGGGTATAAATAACATATATATAGGATATGTCAACTGATACTAGATTCAAAAATGCTCACCCAACTAATAGTGCTGAGTGAGCTCTTTGTTTATAATTCATTTTATCGTTTGCGTCGTCTTAATGCAGAACCTGCGGCAACTGCACTACCTAATAATAGGAATCCGATTCCAAGACCTGTTTGAGGAAGTCTGATAGATTTAACTACACCAACTGACTCATTTCCATTATCGTCTTTAGTTGCAATTTTGAATGTATATTCCTTACCACCTTCCATATTTGGAAGTTCGTAATGAGTTGCTTCAGCACCTAATGCTGTACCTGTGTCGTATGTAGTTCCTCTATCCATACTCTGATAGATAATTTGGTCTACAAGATCTTTCGCAGAATCAACACTTGCTGTCCAATCCATTAATACAATGAATGATTCAACTTGTTCCTTAAATGAAAGAAGTAGACTTGTAATATCTTCAGGAGGAGTTGTGTCTTCATCTATTACACATGTTTCTGCACATCCATCGTTATTTATTAAGTTTCCATCATCACATTCTTCTTCGTTTTCTAATATACCGTTTCCACAAATACTTTCTTCAACAGTTACTGTTTCCTCTGGTTCTACCGGAGTAGTTTCTTCTACTACTGGTGTTACCTCAGAATCTGCAACAACGTCTGAGCCAACAAATAATCCAGAATCAGTACTTCCACTTATAATAGGATTGTTGTTTTCACCTTTAACACTTACTCCGACTGTAACGATGTAATTTACACCGTATGTTTGTTCTTCTGTTTCAAGAATCACTGACATCGGATTTGCAGGATCAACCATTGCACTTGTTACTTCTAATGTTGCTGAAGGATTGATTTGTTCTTCAATGCTAAAGGATGCCTCAGGAAGTAATTCAGGAAGCACAATGTTTTCAGAGAATTCAATCTCTATATGGGTACTATCTATTACTGTGACATCAACAACAATAGGAGATGTTACCACTCCTGCTGTTTCTTCTTCTGTGTCTGTTTCGGCTGGTGTAGAAGCACTTCCCTCAGAGCTATATGATTCACTTTCTTCACCCAATGTATCAAATGCAGTTACAGAAAAGAAGTAATCTTCACCTGGCATAAGCCCTGTAACAACATATGAAGTATTATTATTAGGAGTATCTATTTGTGATTCATAGTCACCTGTTCCGGCTGATTGAACTGAATTGTCACTATAGTAAATACGATAATGATCAACAAGTCCGCCTACGGAATCTGTTGCAGAATCCCATGATACACCGATTGATGTTGAATCTACTGCTGTAGCTGTAACACCAGTTACATCCTCAGGGTAGTCCGCACCAAATACGGTTGGAATAGCCAATGCTGTGGCTATGATTAATGCAAATATTGATTTCTTTGTATTAGTTTTCATGATTAATTTTTTATTAAATCATTACATTATATCAAATTTTCAATAAAAAAGCAAGTACTACAAAGCATTTTTTCATTTATTCATTAATTGTAAAAAAACAAGATATTTGAGTATAAAATGTTTATATGTTATTAATATCCTCTTTATTATTCTAAATAAGCATTAATGAAAGTAAGAAAAACCGGTTCAAAATTTTTTGCGGGTGGTATAGAAGCAA
Source organism: Candidatus Peregrinibacteria bacterium (assembly GCA_016932505.1). Classification (GTDB taxonomy): domain Bacteria; phylum Patescibacteriota; class Gracilibacteria; order UM-FILTER-43-11; family UM-FILTER-43-11; genus JAFGCT01. The sequence continues at coordinate 49,669 of JAFGCT010000023.1, read as the reverse complement.
GAGAAAGGTTCAATTTTGAGACTATTAGAGACAAAATATTTGTTAACTTCGGCTTTCAAAACAAAAAAGAATTAACAAATTATTTACGAAAGGTTATTTGTGAGGCTCTAGCTGTATCTGAGTTAGAAACTGAAAATGACTGTGTGTATAATATGACTCCACTGAAGCCAGGTATTATTAATTTTAATCTTGCAATGGTTGAACCTTCATCATTATTAGATGAATCAATCGAATTGGTTACTCTTCAATTTGCTTCAGGTAATATAAAAACTTTACCAAGAGATAAAAATGGTAAATTACTTGAAAGCTCCGAGCCTCGTAAAATGCAATTAATTACACAAAAAACACTTATGATTGCCGCTATTTCAGGGCTACACAAAAAGGTTAAGGATTCTATTAAACATCTGATAGGTGAAAAATATGAGGAAGATTTATAGTGTTATTTAACAGCTTCTTGTAAACGGTTTATAACAAAATCCTTATCCAATGCAGATAAAAACCAACCTACCTGAGGACCATATTCTTTTGCAAGAAACAGTTTGTATACTGCCTGAAAGCAATCTTTTGGTGTGTAATCTTCATTTCCTTTTACTATTTCATGAATATTTCCATGAATTAATTCTCCATCCCATTCCACTGATTCAAGTTTGTCTGAAAGTGCTTTAATGAATTGTTTTTGAAGATCTGTTAGTTCTTTTGCCATTTCAGGAAGAGCATCTTGTAATTCATATTTGTATTTATCTGGAGCAAAACTTTCTAGCCATATTTTTGCATATTTCATACGTAAATCAATTTCTTCTTTATCTGCATCTGAAAGTTCTGAGCCTTTAATTTTAGCCATTTCTTCATACACATCAAGCCTTGGAATTTGCATAATGAATACAAGTTGTGAAAATCTTGGAAGATATCTTTCTGTTGGTTTTTTGTCTGATAACTGGCATAACTCAAAGGAACGTGCTAAATCTGTTTGCATAACGTCTTTTTCACCTTTTTCAAAATACCATTTTGCAGCTGAATCATGTTGGTCAAATAATCTTGGAATAGTATCGCCTTCTGGGTCAAATTCAATAGGTTGATTTGGCTTTTTAGCAATCATTAAATATCTAAGAATCTCTGGTGGTACTAAGTTTGCAATATCTCTGGCTGATTGACCAAGGCCTTTTGAAGCACTCATCTTTTTTCCTCCAATCAAAAAGAATTCATATGGAACATTAAATGGAATATTTGTATGCGAGATTTCTTTGCAAATTGCTTCGCCGATATTATGTGAACCTCCTGCGGCATTATGGTCTTTTCCGCTTCCTTCAATTGTAACATTATATACATCCCATTTAGCTGGCCATTCAACTTTCCATGTTAGTTTTGCATTGCCGTTATAAGGTGATATTTCACCTTCATGTTCACAACCAATTGCCCATTTAACTTTATGTTTAGCACAAACATATTTAACTTTTTCACCGTCAAATGAAATAACATCAGTTGAGCCTATTTTTCCACATTTTTCGCATACTACTGCTACCGGTGACCAGTGTTCCGGTTTTTCTGAGCCGGATATTCGTTTGTAAATTTCTCGTATCTCATTGTTTTTTGTAAGTCCGATCTCAATCCATTTATTCATTTTTCCGCTTTTGTAGGCATCTTTTGCATGTGGGACTTCCGGTCTAAATCCGATTTCATTAATTACACCCAAAAAAGTCTGTCCGTAATATTCCGCAAAATTTTCAGCATTACCATCCGGTGCAGGAACCGTATATAGAGGTTTTCCCATATGTTCATCGAACCCTTTTCCTTCGAGTTCTTTAGGCATACCATCCATTGGGTCAAAATCATTAAACTCAAATACGAATTTGGCTTTTTTACCACGTTCATTAAGAACTTGCGTGATTATTCCATGAATAACTACACCTCTAAGTGAACCAACATGAACGGGACCGGATAAGGTTTTTTCATCACGTATTATAAATTCATCCAAATTTGGATATGTTTCGATTATTTTATCTACAATTTCGTCTACCCAGAACATAGCTAATTAAATTTAAATTTATAATTTACAATTTTTTAAATCGAATTCTTTAAAAACTGCATAAGTCAGCATAGCAGTTGGCAAAAGAGATTACAAAGCGATTTTCTTGATTTACATTATAAAAAGAGTCTAGAATAAGACAAATAAAAAATGCTATCAACACTAATTAATCATTGGGATATTGCAATTGCCGTTGGCGTATTTGTACTTGCTTTTATTGCAATTGTTTTTGAGGTTTTGAATAAATCGGTTGTTGCTATTGCGGGTGCCACTCTTTTGATTGTGACCAGAATTTTAACTTTTGAAGAGGCGGTAGAATCTATTAATTTTGAGATAATTGCACTTCTTGCGGGTATGATGATTTTGGTTGAAATTGCCAAGGAATCCGGGCTTTTTGCGCTTATTAATTCTCATCTTGCAAGTTTTTCCAAAGGTAATCCTTTTCTTATATTTCTGTTTTTTATGTTGGTGACCGCATTTGCATCTGCCTTTTTAGACAACGTAACTACGATTTTAATTGTAGTTCCAATTACAATTGCTCTTGTTTCCGGAATGGGATATAACCCTTTTCCTTATGTTATTGCGGAAATTTTATTTTCCAATATCGGTGGTGCTTTAACGCTAGTTGGTGACCCTCCTAATATCTTAATCGGCACAATGGCAGGCATATCTTTTAATAGTTTTATTGCTCATTTAAGCTTACCTATAATTTTAATTATTCTTCTTACTCTTACCACTTTTTATGTAATTAATTGGAAAGACCTAAAACCAATTCGTCATAATTTATCAAAGCTGTTTCTTAGCAATCTTCTGCTTAAAAAAATTCATTATCAATACTGCCGAACAAATCTTAATACCGCATACATGATTACAGTTGCGACTGTCATTGTTCTTACTATTATCGGTTTTTTACTTCAATTTATAATTGATTTACCACTTGCTGTTATTGCTTGTAGCGGTGCGTTTTTATTGATGATCATCGTAAATAAAAAAATTGAAGTCCATAATGTTTTCAGTAGGGTTGAATGGCCCACCCTTGGTTTTTTTGCGGGGCTTTTTGTTCTTGTAAGAGGGCTTGAAAGCGTTGGCGTACTTGAGATTATTGGTCACTCTTTAATTGGAACTACTAATAATTTTGCACTTCTTATTTTAATTGTGTTATGGAGTGCAGGAATACTATCCATGGTTGTAGATAACATTCCATTTGTTACAGTAATGATTCCGGTTATTTTTACCATTCAAACAACACTTGGTTCTGATCCACATTTTAGCCTCCTTTGGTGGGCACTCGTTCTTGGTGCGTGTCTTGGTGGTAATGGAACTATAATTGGTGCATCCGCTAATGTAATAGGAGTGGATTTAGCCAGGAAACACGGTATTCCAATTACTTTTCTCTCATATCTAAAATACAGCCTTCCTTTAACGCTAATGGCTTTAACTGTATCTTCTGTGTATTTAATGGTTTGGTATTTTTATTTTTAAAGTTTTAATAGGAGTCTGGGCTCTTAACATTTATGCAAACGGTTTTATCAAAACTATTTAGGGATATTGAAGCGGATTTGGGGACTCATAAGTTTTCCTTGCTTGTGCTTGATGCTCTTAAAGACGCATTGCTTCAGTATGAATTTCGTAATTCCACGCAGTTTAAAAAGCAATTACTCAATATTTTTCAGCTTTTGCAGATGACAAGGCCAAGGTATGCAATTTTACTTAATAGTTTTTATAAAATTCTGGAAGTAAATGATAAAACGAATTATAAATCAAAAATTAGCGAACTAGTTAAAACTATTGATAGAATTAGTGCATCTTATCAGCTTGAGAAGCTACAGTTAGTGCGCAATGCCCAAGAAATCGATGTTCACAATAAGCATATTTTAATTCACGATCAGAGTTCTGCGGTTCGTAGTACACTTGATGCTATGAAACAGCAAAGTGATAATTTTTCTGTAATTGTAGCCGGCCAGGATGCCGAAAAAACTGAAAGTAATATTGTCTTTCTTTATAATCATAATATTGATCACAAAGTAGTACCTTCTCATATGCTCTCTCATGTGGAAAAAGTTGTTGATATGGTGTTTTTAGGAGCAGTTACAATTCAGCAAAATTATAATTTTATTATGGATCCGGGAAGTAGGGGCATTATTTCGCAATTTAAACTAGAAAAAAAGCCTATTTATGTGTTTTTAACCACTTCAAAATTTTCTCTTTGGCCTTTAACGGATAAATCACAGGAATCTTACTATAATCAAATGCAAAAGAGCCATCGTCTTCAACAAGAAATTAAATTTAGCCTGCTTAAATTTTCGCATGATAGGGTATCGGTAGATTTAGTAGATTATATTGTTACAGAGAAGGGAATTTTTACCCCCGATGAACTGAAGGATGTGTATGATGATATGTTTAAGAAGAGAAAAAAAGAAAGACGTAAATATTTGGGGTAATTTTTCATTTGTTTGACTTAATTGTGTAATTCATTTACAATTGCATTCTTTTGTGTAAATTGCTTTTTTATTAATTCTAAATTATGTCTGAAAAGAAAAAACAGGTCGGTTGTGTTGTAATTCAAATTGAAAAACAAGGTCTTAACGGAGAAGTTTTTACTAATATGGTACAAAGTACTTTAAAAATGCGAACAGCAATTGATCAGCTTGTTTTAGGACAGAGGCTTGAATTAGATAATACAATTCATATTGTATTGGATGTGGATACTGCTGGTGATTTTGCAATACTACTAAACAGATTTGGAATTAGATCTAGTCAGGTATATGGCGCTCTTGTTGCAGAAGAAGTAATTAAGCAACTAAAAAATATAGAAAATTAATAAATAAGAAATATTTTGACAACTACCTATAAATGTATTGCTTTATATGTTTTTTTGGTGTAGTATCTCATCCTTGTATTCCTAAATAATTCTTGTTTGGGTGACATATGAATTAAATACTATGAATTACGAATTACAATCTATGAATTATAAATTACGAATTTTCACCTTTATCTTTGTTTTTTTCTTTGTATTAACTATGTCTGGTTGTGGTAATGGTGATTTGATTGTGGATATATCCGCACCTGTGCCAACTGTAGAAATACTGGATTTGAATCAAAAGCCTGAATATATTATTTCTGAAATTGGTGTTATAAAACCTGTGCAGGAAATTGAGATAATAAGTAAATCTGCAGGCACAATCGATCAACTTTTTGCAGTTATTGGACAGCAGGTAAAGGCAGGACAAGTTCTGGCTACTGTGGATTTTAATAGCCCTGATAATACGGCGCGTTTGAATCTGGATAATGTGTCATTGCAGTATAATAACGCGCAATCAAATGCGGATGAAATTTATGCAAATAATCAAAGTCTGGTACAGCAGGCTGAGCTTAGGGTCGCTAGCCTGGAAAGTTCCATTAGCCGTATGAATCGTAATTTAGGTGAACTTGAAGATACTAATGAAAGCACTCTTAAAACACTTGAACTGCAAGTTGAAAATGCACAAATAGGCGCAAACAATGCACAAATATCCTATAATGCTATGTTGGATAAATTCAAACAGTCATGGAAGGATTTTTATTCGAGTGCAGAAGTTGCTGTAAATTCAGTTTTAAATAGCGGGATAACAAATTATGATACTGCTTCAAGTATATTGAATTCTAAAAACGAAACCGTACTTTCTCGTTCCGATTTACCAAATGTTTTTGGGGCAAGGGATTCAATTCAGAAAAATGCAACGGTTAATATTTATAATCAAGTTACGTCTTTTATTGATAGTAATGAAGATTTATTTTTAAATGGAGTTTCTTTAAATTCTGATAATATCGCACAAATTTTACAAATAGGTAGTGAACTTTCTTCTCTTGTTTATGATATGAGCAGAGCTGTTCAAACATTACTTGTTAATTCTATTCCGGGTAATGGCATTACAGAATCAGCACTTAGTGCATATTTGGGAACAATTACTGGGGCGGTAAATAAATCGTCAGCTGATATAGCTAATCTTAATCAGCTTTCAAATACTTTTCAAAGTCTTAAATTAAGTGAAACAACGGAGCTTTCTGTGGCGAATAACAATTTAACTGTTGCAAATAATCAATTAAGTGATGCAAAAAATGCTCTTAATAGATTTTTAATTACTAATGAATCATCAAAAAAGGATTTGGAATCTCAGATAATTCAAATGGAGAATGACCTTCTTTCTGCCCAGGAAAATGTATATACATCACAGCGTAATCTTCAGATTCAAAGTGGTGCAAAAAATCTAGAAGTAAACACATTGGGAAATCAATTAAAACTAGCTCAGAAGTCACTTTCTGACAATAAAATCACATCTTCAATAAACGGAGTTATTAGTGAGCTTGCTGTAGATGAAGGTGATTATGTATCACCCGGAACTTATATTGGTAAGGTTATTCAATATGAACAAGTAAAAATTGTTTTAAATGTTTCTGAAGAAATTGCTAACAATCTTTTTATTAATCAGATGATTGAATTCAATCTTTCTGGTGGTGAAGAAAGTGATTATTTTGGAGTGATATCTAAAATTTCACCTTCTGCTGATAATGTTACAAAAAAATTCTTGGTGGAGGGGATTGCATTTAACAAAGAGCTTCTTTTAAAACCTGAGTCATTTGTTAATGTTTCAATTGATATCAGTGAAAGCGTGTTTGATAATAATAAAATATATATACCTCTTAATTCAGTAATAGTTGGTCAAAATGAGCAATTTGTTTTTGTAGCGGAAGAAGGAAAGGCGATTCAAAAAGATATAGTGATGGGTAAGGTTTTTGATAAGTGGGTGACAGTAGAATCCGGACTTCAGCCATCCGACAAAGTTATTGTTGAAGGTCATAGAAGTTTGGTGGATGGAGAGGAGATACAATATCTAAACTAGTCTTAGTTATAGTCTTAGTTATAGTCTTAGTCTTAGTTATAGTTATAGTTTAATTAAATATAATGTCAGTAGAAAAAGAAAAAAGCAAAGTGCTTGAGGAACTTAAAGATATAGCCAATTCGTTTTGGGGATTTTTCATTTTCAACAAAAGAATGGCGATAATGCTGGGGTTGATGTTTCTTATTACCGGTGTTTATAGTTATTTAAAAATGCCACTTGAGTCCGAACCGGAAGTTAAAGTGCCATACGGAATGGTAATGACAACTTATCCTGGTGCATCCCCCATAGAGGTTGCGGAACAAGTTACTTATAAAATTGAACAGAAAATTAAATCCCTCGAAGATTTAGAGGAAATGACATCCAGTTCCGGTGAAGGTGTTTCTAGCATATTTGTTGAATTTGATGCGAAAGCGGATATCGAAACAAGTATTCGAAAGCTTAAAGATAAAGTTGATGAAGCTAAGGCAACTTTACCAAGTGATGCTAATGATCCAATTGTACAGGAGCTCTCTTTTTCAAGTAGTCCAATTATCAATTTTGGTTTTTATGGAGATTTGCCTTATGAACAATTACTTTCTATTGTTGAAGATGTTCAAGGTGAACTTGAAAAAATTACGGGAATACAAAGTGCTACAGTAGTTGGAAAAAGGACAAAGCATATTCTTGTTGCCGTTCGTGAAAATGACATGATGCAATATGGTTTAAATTTACGAACAATCAGTCGTGCTATTTCTGCTTTTCACGCTAATAGCCCCGTTGGAAATATCGAAATTGATGAACTCTTATACAGAGTGCGAATTGAAGCTGAGCAGGAAAATGTTGAACTTGTAAAAAATATACCTATTGTTACGCGTAATGGTGCTACTGTTTATTTAAAAGATGTAGCAAATGTGGTTGAAGAATTACAGGAGGCTACAACAATGAGTAGGGTTTCTGAAAATGGTAATCCTTCCAAGCAGGCAATATCTATTAGTGTTGTTAAAAAAACAGGAGACAATGTAATTAAAACAGTGGATGAAGCAAGGGCAATTATTGATGAGATGTATGCAAACGGTAAAATTCCCGCAGAAGTGCAATGTCTTGAAATCAATGATATGTCTGAATATGTTAAAACGGATTTTTATAATCTGATGAAGAACGCACTTCAGACAATCGCACTAATTTTCATAATGCTTTTTCTTGCACTTGGATTTAAAGAAGCGTTGATCGGAGGTATCGCAATTCCTTTTACATTTCTTGTTACCTTTACCTATCTTAATCAAATCGGTTATACATTCAATTTCCTTGTGCTTTTTAGTCTTATTCTTGGTCTTGGATTACTTGTGGATGCGACGATTGTAATTATGGAAGGAATACATGAGTTTTTGTATATTAAGAAAATGTCACCCGTGAATGCTGCTTTGATGGCGATTAAAACATATCGTTATCCCCTTATGTCCGGAATGCTTACTACTGTTGCTGCGTTTGTTCCTATGCTTATGATGTCGGGAATTATGGGGCAGTTTTTTAAATTCATCCCAATTACCGTTAGTGCGGTTCTTATTAGCTCGCTAGTTATAGGATTATTTATTATCCCCGCATTTGCTGTTATTTTTATGAGTAAAGCTGGTGAAAAGAAGGAATCAGATACCTCACGTTTTCTTCGTCATAAAAGAAGAGAAGTTATTGCAAAAATTAATGCAAAGTATCAAGAGCTATTGAATTTTCTTCTGGAAAAGAAGAAAAGAAGAAAAGGTTTGTTTTCGATTACAACTCTTGTTTTTATATCTGCACTTTTATTGCCGGCACTTGGTCTTGTTAAAATTGAGGGGTTCCCACTTGTTGATGTTGATTTCATGTATATCGATGCTGAAGCTCCAATTGGTACTACTTTAGAAAAACTTGATCCAATTGTTAAGAAGATTGAAAAAGTTGTACAAGAAGATCCGAATATTGAAAGCTATGTGCTTAATATGGGTACAGGTGGTAATGGTGGTAATAGCCTAGGTTCAGCATCTAGTAGCACTCATTTGGCGACAATGAGTATTAATTTTGTTAATGCAGAAAAAAGAACACAGAAAAGTTATGAAATTGCAGAAGGTTACAAAGATAAATTGGCATTTATTACCGAAGCGGAAATTAAAGTTCCAGAACTTCGTTCCGGTCCACCAACAGGTTCGGCTGTGCAGGTTCGTTTATTCGGAGACGACTACAAGGTCCTAAAACAGATTTCAAACGATATACGGGCAAAATTGAACGAATTAGGGGCACAGCAAGTCGACGATGATATATCTACAGGTACTGCAGAATTCACATTTGATTTTAGCGATTCATACAAAAAAGCGGTTTTGAGTAATTATGGTTTAAATGTAATGGATGTTTCTCAGGAAGTCCGTATGGCGGTTTATCCAACAAAAGCTGCTACAATTAAGCGCGGTGATGAGGAGATTGATATTGATGTTCAAAGGGACTGGGATGGTTTTCGTCCTTCATCTATCGATGCGGTGAAATCCATTCAAATTCAGAATCCTACAGGAAAATATATTTCACTTTCAAGTCTTGCAAATCCAACAATTGGAGCGAGTCTTACTTCCATTAAACATGTTGATGGTGATCAGGTTGTTACTGTTAGTGCTGATGTCGGAAAAGATCAAGTCCCTGCAGATATACTTGATGAACTAAATCCTTTTTTGGAAAGCTATGAGTGGCCTGTGGGTTATTCATATAAAATGGCAGGTGGAAATGATGACACAATGCAGTCATTCAAAGACTTGCTAAATGCAATGAGTTTGGCGGTTTTATTAATATTTTTAATATTAATTGCTCAATTTAATTCATTTAAACAGCCAATTGTAATATTAATGGCATTACCACTTTCTTTAATTGGTGTGCTGTATGGGTTCTTTTTCTTCCGTTTAAATGTCGGTGTTTCAACTATGATTGGAATCGTTGCTCTTTCCGGAATTGTAATTAATGATGCAATCGTGCTAATTGATCGTATAAATATCAATCGGCGTACTAAGGATATGGATTTAATAGATGCTATTAAAGAAGCTGGGCCTGCACGTTTACAGCCAATTATAATAACATCTGTAACCACAATACTCGGTGTTCTTCCAATATCTCTAACAGACCCATTCTGGCTGACACTTGGAATGGCTATTGTATTCGGAATGGCATTTTCAACAATCCTTACGCTTATAATTATTCCGGTTCTCTATTTTTCATTTGAAGCAAAAAGAGAATGCAGACGTTTAAGGAAAGCAGGTAGAGATGAGGATGCTAAAAAACTATACTGTTAATCTAAAATAGCTGACGCGTTGAATAGTTTAACGGGGCTTTTTGGTAATTCTTTTATGGGCTGATTCCATTGATACACACCGAATCCAACAATTAATGCGGTTATTATAAGTGCTCCTATAATTACGATGAGGTCTTTTTTCATTATGGTTCGTGACTCGTGACTCGTGACTCGTTGTTAATTATATCAAAATTATCACTAGGTATTAATATTAGTTGTTCCTAGTTGTTACTTTTTTACATTTATAGTTTCACTGGCTATTCAGTTTCTTCATCATCAACATATGGCTCAGGAATTGTTGACCATCTGTTAACAGTATCTGATTTTTCACCTGAAACACCAGTTATATTAATACCAGTTTCATTGGCTATGGTCTGTACAAACCTTTCCTTTGAAAGGAATATTGAATAATCTGTGATTGGCATTTGGATATCTGTATTTGAAAATACTAGATTACCATTATTAATTGTAATTCCTATCTGAGTTCCATCCTCTAGTTTTGCATTACAAACGTAAGAACCATTAATTATAGTCCATAAATCATCTCTGAACGATTCAATGCTGTCAGTTACAAATGTTAAGAATTCTTTACCAAAGGCAGTATCTGCATTTTCAGCTTTAATACCGTTTAAATTAGGTAAATGTGCACAATCATCAGCACCACCTGTAGCATCGAAATCGACTTCGTAAACTTCTGGTTCTCCGCTATAGTTGTGTTCGTTTTCCATGTTATGAAAAATTAATTATAGGAGTTTATCATACCTTAAAAATGCAATAAGTCAAATAGTTTTTTACCAATATTATTATTGATTTAAGTCTTTGTTATAGTTCTAGTAATAGTTTATTTAAAAAACATATTACATCTCAACCTTATAACCTGCATCTACCCATGCTGAGTAATTGCCTTCAAGTCTATAAACATTTTTAAAGCCTGCTTCAATTAGTTTTTCAGAACCAAGAATCGAGGCTGAATCTACGTGGCAATATACTAAGTATGTAGCTTCAGGGTCTAAGCTTGGGATTGCTTCATCTAATGACCCATCACCTACATAGTAATTAATTGCACCAGGCAAATGACCTTCGTCATACTTTGGGGAAACATCAATAATGATTAGTTCTGAATTTTCTTCAATTAATGCTTTTGCGTCTGAAGCAGATATATCCATATATGTGGTTTCTTCCTCAGCTATTACTTCTTCCTCAGCTTCTGCTTCTGCTGCCTCCGTTGCCTCCGTTGCCTCCGTTGCCTCTTGCTCTTCCCTTTCCTGCATTCTAGGTTCCAAAATATCTGCGGCATTTTTTAATATCTTCGATACTTCTGCTCTATTGATTGTATCATTTTGTTTGAATGTTCCATCAGGATATCCATCCACGATTCCCAGGTTTGCGGCATATTGAATATAACGTCCTTCTGGTGCTTCTAAATCACTTAATTTATATTCAACGAACTCAGGTACTTCTTCACCGAATACATCCAAAATTAATTTCATTACTTCACCTCTTGTTGCGTGTCTATTTGGTTCGGCAGATACCAATTCATAAAAATCCAATCCCAGATTTTGAGATTGCTGAATATAGTTACCTGCCCAATGTTCAGCATTTGCAGAAGTATCTGCGGGTCCATACCCAGTTACCTCAAGAACCATTTTTAGTATTTCTGCGCGGGTAACATCCCTGCTTGGTCTAAATTCTCCTGTTAGATTTCCGTTAGCATCTTTGTAGCCGGATACTATGTTTCTTTTCTTTACAGCGATTACATATACTGTAAACCATTCGTCATCATCTGTATCTAAAAATGGTATAGCTCCGATACGGTATTTTTCTTCACGTGCCTGACTTCTTAATGTTTCAAATTTTTCGAGTAATAATTCCTTTTGACGTGCTATTTCTTCTTCACTAACATCAATATTTTTTATTCTGTTTTCAAATCTAGCTAAAGCTTCTTCTACATCAACTTGTGTTGATACAGTGAATTTATAGGCATTAATTTTATTTAAAAGTTCTTTGGCGTCATTTAATTCTTTTTGTAGCTGAATGCGTTCTTTTTTCATAGCTTCAAGCTGGTCGCGAATTTCTTCAACTGCTTTTGCCTTTTCCCTGATATTTAGATCCGAATATTTTGCCTGTATTTTGGCTCTTAATGAATTTGAATCATCATTATCGCTACTTTCTTCACTTTCATCATCGGACAGGATATATTCTGTCCCTACTTGAGATTCGTTATTAGTTTCTAAAATATTATTTTCATCTTCATTCTCATTTTGTAATTCGTCTTCTACTGTTGATCCTTCTTGCGCCATATTTGCTGTAGTTTGCGCATATACAGAAATCGTAAGGACATTCAAAATTGCTATCCCCAAAATGAATAAATATATTTTTTTCATGATTTGTTTTTTTATGTTTTATTTTCTAAGAAATTATAACACCAAAAAACCCTTTAGTACAAATTGGTGTTTGTGGCTTGGCAATTAGGGCGCGGATGCCATCCGCGCTTTCGGTAACTAGGGGGAGTGTTATCTGTTCTTTTGGTAATACTCTTAGCCTGCATTATCTAATTTTGCATGCCAATCACACCAAAAGCCGTAATTGTTGGCATCAGTTGTATTGAAATAATCTTTTCTGTTTTTTATTAATATTTTCTTGGCTTCTTTATAATTGCTCCATTTGCCATTTAAATCATCTCCGAATGGGCCTGATGAACCGAATTCGAATGTATGGTTAAATTTTTTGTTATATCTTTCTCTTACCTGAATTGGGTATCCGATTTTTTTCAATATCTTATGTATTCTAAAATGCTTTTCAATAAAACGTAATAAAAATGGCTTGGTTTTATGAATATTTGTATTTTTATTTAACACTTTGAATGAAATCTGATCAATTAGTTTAAACTTTCTGTAACCTAGTTTATAAAGAGTTTCTAAGGTTTTTAAACTTTCTTCTTCACTTATCTCCCCTTTGTCACCTAAGCATTCTGTTTCTGCAGATATAAAATTAGGTAGATTTTTTAATTCTATAAGTGATTCCAGAGCAGTGTTATCATATCCTTCAATATCTATTTTGCAGTAATAAGGAGTGCCATATTCAGAAATAATCGTTGATAATTTTTGAGTTTTTACGGGGATTGTTTTTTCCAGTTTGTCTTCTCTATCTGCGATTTCACTTTTAATAGAACTCCATGCACTTAGCTTGCTTATATTGAATGTAATTTCATCATTATCCTTTTCTGTAATTGCATAATTTAACACTATTAATTGTCCATTATCGATATATTCTTTAAATTTTTTTTGTGCGAGATTTATAAAATCAGGATTTGCATCTATGCTAATAACCCTAAACCCCATTTTTAAATAAAAAGCGGTATCTTGACCATCATGCATACCTACATCAAAAATTAATTCATTTTTCATATTTATTTACCTTAATCTGTAGCTAAAATTCTTTCTAGATCAAAATCTTCTGGATTATCTACAAACTTCTTAGCACTTTCGTAATGCTTTGGTTTAAGATAATGCATATTTGAAAAAGCTAATTGATAATCCTGTGCATCTACATCAACAAGTCTTGTTCTTACTTTTCCAGTTTCAGGGTCTGCAATATCTTTGAGGTATAACGGAGAGAATTCACCATTAGCCTTGGAAATTACAATACAACCAGTGTGACCTTCATCAAATAATTTTTTAACCCCCATTCCTAACATTGTGCAGTAATTCATATCAAAAGCAGTAGGTGCGCATGATCTTATTTCATATCCCAATTCAACAGGTCTTGTTTTTACATCTAGTCCAAGTTCTTTAATTTTAGTTTGGAGCAGTACACTAAAGATATGAGCCTTAGATACGGTTCCAAGTTCAGGGTGTCCATGTTCATCAAATGTAAAATTAATTCCACAGTTAATGATTTCTTCTTCCTCCATAAAATGGAATACTCCTTCACTGATAATTATTGCTCCATGATGAACTCCAATTGTTTTTCGAATAAGAATAGATGAGATCATCATATTGATGATTTTGTCGAAAGTGATTTTTTTACCTCTGAACATTTCTGGAATTATCACCATTGGGTAATGGCAAGCTGTTCCAATGCCAAAAGCTAAATGTCCGGCTTCTCTGCCCATAACCGAAACGACAAACCAGTTTCCACTACTTCTCGCATCTTCATAAACAGTTTGAGCAATGCTAGTGCCTTCATTTTTAGCTGTTTGATAACCAAATGTAGGCAATCTATCTGGCAATGGTAAATCGTTATCAATTGTTTTTGGCACGTGGATATTTTTAATATCTACTTTTTGTTCATTTAAAAATTTGGTAATACGATTTGCAGTTGATGCAGTGTCATCTCCACCGATTGTAACAAGAAGTTTTACATTATTTTTTACAAAAAAATCAGTATTAAATTCAGAATCTTTAGGTTTATATCTACTCATGCGTAAAACACTTCCTCCGCGATTATAAATATAATCTGCATAAGCAAAATCAAATTCTACAGTTTTTGGATGATTTGTGAATATTGTTTTAGTGCCCTCGTTGAATCCTATTACACGCCATCCCTCTTTTAAAAATGATTTAGCAATTGAGCTTATTACCGAGTTAATTCCTGGAGCTGGGCCTCCGCTGCATAGAATTGCTACTGTTTTCTTTTGTTCCATAATTTTGGCTATTATATTCGTATTGTTTACGTATTGCTGTGTTCAATTATTCGTGAACTATTTGTAAATAATACGGTTATTAAAAGTTTTTAGAAAGTAATTCCATCATATTAACAAGTCTACAAGCATAACCCCATTCATTATCATACCATGCAAATAGTTTTACATAAGTACCATCACCTGTAACTTGTGTTAATCCTAAATCAATAATACTTGAATGAGGATTTGTTTTGTAGTCTATTGAAACCAAAGGTTCATCACTTACATCAATTACATCGTCAAATTTTGGATCTTTTGCAATACCACGGAAGAATTCATTTATTTCGTTTGCAGTAGTTGGTTTTTCAAGATGTAAAACAATGTCACAAATCGAGCTAGTTGCAATTGGAACCCTATATGCCATACCATCTAATCTACCTTTAAGTTCAGGAATAATTTGAGCTGTTGCACGAACTGCGCCTGTTGTTGTAGGAATAACAGATTGTACGGCGCTGCGGCATCTGCGAAGATCAGTACCTGAATTATCCAATAGATTTTGTGAATGAGTGAATGAGTGAATTGAAGAAACTGAGGCATTTTTAATTCCCCATTTTTCGTGAATTAATTTAATTGGAGGAGCTATGCAGTTTGTTGTACAGCTAGCGTTTGATACTACATTGTATTCAGCTTTTAAGTCCTGCTCGTTAACTCCAATAACAAAAGTAGGCGTGTCGTCTTTCATTGGTGCAGATACAAGAACTTTTTTTACACCACCTGCAAGATGTCTGGCGGCGATGTCGTATGTTTTTGCTTTACCTGTACACTCAAGAACAATATCTACGCCAACGTCTGACCATGGAATTTCTGAAGCGTCTTTTATTGAAAAGCATTTTATGTGTTTCCCATCAACTGTGATTTTATCTCCATTCGGTATTATCTCATTTGGAATTTTGCCATGAAGAGAATCGTATTTTAATAAGTGAGCACGCATAACGTTGTCTTCACTTCTTGCATTGATTGCAACTACTTCAATATCAGGATGATTTAGTAGTATGCGGTGGACGTTTCGTCCTATTCGGCCGTAGCCGTTTAAACCTATTCTCATAACATTTGGAGGGTTAAGTTATATTTGTGATTTGAGATTTGAGATTTGTGAATTAAATCACAAACCAGAAATCAAAAATCACAATTTAAATACGGTTTATATTGCCTAAAATATCCAACTTATGCATTACCATTTCTTGTATGGCTGTACGTGCTGGCTTAAGGTAGCCTCTTGGGTCAAAGTTACCTGGGTTATCGTGGAAAGCTTTTCTTATTTCAGCTGTCATTGCGAGTCTTAAATCAGTATCAATATTTACTTTGCACACTCCAGATTTTACTGCCTGAGAAATCATTTCTTCTGGTACACCTTTTGCACCTGGAATATCTCCACCGTATTGATTGCACTTATCTACAAATTCCTGAATAACTGTAGATGCGCCGTGTAAAACGAGCGGAAATCCGGATAATTTTTTTGTTATAATATCTAATCTCTCAAAATCCAATTTTGGGTCACCTTTAAACTTAAACGCTCCGTGGCTAGTACCAATAGAAATTGCCAAAGAATCGCAACCTGTTCGTTCTACAAATTCAACTGCCTGATCAGGGTCGGTGTAAGAACCTTCTCCTGAAGCGACTTTTACCTCGTCTTCAACGCCTTCTAATTTACCAAGTTCTGCCTCTACAACAACTCCTTTGCTATGTGCATAATCTACAACTTCTTTAGTAACTCTAATATTTTCTTCAAAATCATAATGTGAACCATCAATCATTACAGAAGTAAATCCCATATCTACACATTGCTTACAAATGTCGAAATCAGCACCATGGTCTAAATGCATACAAATTGGAACTTCTGGATGTTCTTCGACAGCAGCTTCAATTAGTTTTCGAAGGTAAATCGGATTGGCATATTTACGTGCTCCGGCAGAAACCTGAATTATTACTGGGCTCTTTTTTTCAGCACATCCTCCTATTATCCCCTGTATAATTTCCATGTTGTTTACATTGAAAGCGCCGATGGCATATCCGCCTTTGTAAGCGTCTTCAAACATCTTTTTACTATCTACAAGCATACTTTATTTAATTAGAAATTAAAAATTATGAATTGCTATATATAAAAACGGACGATAGCTGGGCTTTCGTCCGTTTTGTTTTTTGATTTATTGTTGAGGTTTTTCCTCAGTAGGAGTTTCAGGTGTTGGTTCAGTTGGAGTCTCTGGAGCTGGTTCAGCAGGAGTCTCAGCTACAGGTTCTTCTTTTGGAGCCTCAGGCGTTGTCTCAGCAGGAGTCTCAGCTACAGGTTCTTCTTTTGGAGCTTCAGGAGTTGGTTCTGCAGGTGTCTCTGGAGTTGGTTCAGTTGGTGTTTCAGTAGGAGTCTCAGCTACAGGTTCTTCTTTTGGAGCTTCAGGAGTTGGTTCTGCAGGAGTTTCAGGAGTTGGTTCAGCTGGTGTTTCTGGGGTTGGCTCAGTTGGTGTTTCTGGGGTTGGCTCAGTTGGAGTTACAGCTACTGGAGCAGGGGTAGCTGGTGCTTCTTTATTAAAATCTACTTTTACGTTTTTCTTTTCTTCATCATTTTCAATTTCAAAGAATTCTTCAGCCATAAATTTAAACATACCCGCAATAATTGAAGCAGGGAATTGCTGAATCTTTGTATTGAAGTCTCTTACTACTCCGTTATAGAAACGACGTGATGATTGAATCTTATCTTCTGTATCAACTAATTCATTTTGTAGTTGTAAAAAGTTTTCATTTGCTTTTAAGTCAGGGTAATTTTCTGCAACTGCAAATAATGATTTTAATGCACCAGATAGCATGTTTTCCGCCTGTCCTTGATCTTTTACATTAGTTGCGTTAATAGCTTGTGAACGTGCTTCTGTTACTTGTGTAAGAACACTTTCTTCGTGAGTAGCATAACCCTTAACAGTTTCTACTATGTTAGGAATTAAGTTATATCTGCGTTTTAATTGAACGTCGATATCGGACCAAGCTTCTTTTACGCGATTGCGCAAAGTAACCATACTGTTGTAGGTCATCATTACAAATAATGCGAGAGCAAGGATAATTGCAATAGTAAGTGCCATGTTTTTTTGATTAGTTAATATTTTGTTACAAAATTAATGTATCAAAAAAAATACTTATTTGGAAGTGGCTATTGAGATTGTAACTAGAAAGCTTGTCTATAGTTTTTATAAAATTATTAGAGAATAAACCATCAAATAGTTTTTTATTATATTTGGAGAGGTAATTTTTAATATTGATAATAAAAAGTCTGTTTATGATTTTTGCTTTTCATTAAGCCATTATCTATTGAAAATTATCTAATTTTATGGTAGAATATATAGATATAATTTTATTTATGGATATAGATCAAAAAATACACTCATTGGTTAGAGATTCAGTATTTATAGATTTAGATTTAAAGACTGAAATAATCAATTACATTTCAGGGGTAGATGAAGCTGAAAAAAGAGAAGTATTAAAAATGCTTCAGAATTTAGAATCTAAAAAGGATTTCGCTTTGAAAAAAGTGCTTACTTCTGATGAACAAAAATATAAAGACTTTATATTTATGACGAAAACTTTAAAAGGAGAAAAATTAGCTACGGAAGAAAAAGAATCAGAAACAAAGGATAAATCAGAGTTAAAGGTTTTGGAAAATGAAATTAATTCCCTGGATTAATGATATTTTTACTAAATAACAATCATAGGGGATTTTCTTTCACTAGCAATAGGCTTGTTTATATGAGTCCTGAAGTAGCACCTGGGCCTGTTTTTGATGAATTTAATGAATCAGATGAAAATCAGGAAGTTACCGAATCAATAAATTTGGATGAAAAATCACAAGATGCTTTGAACAAATTTTACGATGCAATGAATACCCAAAAGTTAAGTAAGGAAGATGCAACAATGTATCAAAATAGAGTAAATAAGCTTTTGAGAGATCATTTTTTGGACAAGGTTGATTTAGAAGAAATTGATTCACTGATTAATGCTATTAAAGAAAGAACAACTCCGAGATGGTTAAGAATAGTGAATGGTTTAAATAATCCAAAAAATAAAAATAGTGGGTATTTTAAAAACCAAATTAAAAGCTATTGTTGGGATAAGAATTCCGGTGAGGTTAATTTTCGAGGTTTTCAGGAGTTAGAAAATAAGGTTGGACTAGGGGATATGTTCACAAGTCATACTTTAAAAATTAAAATCAACGAATCAAAAAGGTCGGCAACAAAAAGACGGATACCAAAAAATGCAATTAAAGATGGCGATTATTATGTGTTGAAAAAGGCTGGCGATAATTATGTTTATCAAACACCTGATAATTTAGCTGTTAGAGCAGTTGTTCATCAGGGTGATTCAATCAAAGAAGGATTTAAAATATCGATGGCAAATAATGAAGCTTTTGATGTTTCAAGAGAGCATGCTGAGGCTGAACAATTAGATCCAGCTACTGTTGCATTATCAAGAACAGATGTTTCTGTTGGGGGTAAAAATTTCAGCTTGGCTGCAACTGACTTCCAGACAATGTCTAGAACGGAAACTGTTGATTTTCCCGAGGAACTAGCAAAAGAAATGGATAAAGACAATATATCCAATACAGCTAAGGGGCAAACTATTAATATGATCAGTACCTTAAAAGAAGACCCCAGTTTGAATAAATTAAATGCATATCTAAAAAAACAATTTAAAAAACATGAAAAAATATTAAGAGAAATGGGTATTGAGAGTGATTTTTCAAATTTGAAGCCAAATGAGGCAGTTATGTTTGTTCAATATTTAATGAAGGTAAAATTTGGCAATAGAATTGTGGCTAAATTGAAGCCCATGAATATGAATGATCCAAATGATATAAATGCAGATGCCATGTCAATTATGGAGCTTTCAAAAAATAATGAACCAATTGTATGCAGAAATTCAGCTCAAATTTTCGAGGGATATATGAAGGCATTAAAAATAAAAGGAGTGCATATTAAAACTACAGCTGCAGAAACGTTTGAAGGTAAAGCGGCTACGCCTGGATTACAAAAAGAGCATGCTTGGGTTCAAATGAGTGTGGCTGGTAAAAATGGTGAAATTGGAGTTATGCATTTAGATCCTAACTGGGGTTCTCAGGATTCACAGAAAGGTGCAAATGGCAAAAGGGTCAATTTTACGCCAGAGAGAATAAATTTAACTATATTGGAATTAAATAAAAATCCTGAGCAGCTAGTTAAGACAATGGTTAAAAGTATTAACGAGATGACTAAATTAATTAAGGAGGGGGGCGCAAAACCAACTGTAAAATCTATGTATTCTCTGCAATTAAAAATTGAGTCGATATATGGATTAGACGGTGCTGTTGATACAACTGAGTTAAGAAGGGCGGTCGTTAATCTTGCGATTGCTTTGGATTTTAGTAATAAAAACACTGAA
The DNA here is from genome assembly GCA_016932505.1 of Candidatus Peregrinibacteria bacterium. Classification (GTDB taxonomy): domain Bacteria; phylum Patescibacteriota; class Gracilibacteria; order UM-FILTER-43-11; family UM-FILTER-43-11; genus JAFGCT01. The sequence continues at coordinate 29,408 of JAFGCT010000023.1, read as the reverse complement.
GGTTACAGAAATAAATTAGCTAGATTTGTTCGTATTGATAATTCAATTCAATTGGCAAAACAAAATAGACCTTTTTTCCTTGATCCAAGTACTTGGGAGGGTGAAGTAAATGTTGTAAATGAAGCGACAAAGTCTTTGTTTGGTGTATATAATGCTATGCTTGATCCTATTAACAGGGCAACCATTGAATCAGAATACAATCTTAAATTTACAAAGGTAAAAGAATATTTGCAAAATTTATGGGATAAGCTGTGTGTTGTCAGTGCGGATTTATTTGGTGATAATCAAGATTATAAACAGGTGTATGCTCGTTTAAAAAAATGCGATTTCCCTATTCCTAAAGTGAAATATGCGAGTCGAGCAATTGAAGGGCAAATGGATAAAACAGTATAATTGTTTGTTAAAGGTAACCTTTTTAAATAGAATAATATAAAAGGAAAGTTTTTTAGGATATTTATCGCAATTCATCTGAGCTAGTTCCTCTTATTCTTTCCATCCTCAAGTTTTCAACTTGTTCCTTTATTCCATCTGCTAATTTAACTTTTGGCTCGTAACCAAGCGTGGTTTTTATTTTTGAAATATCCGCATGTTGGCCTTTTACATAGTCTTCTTTTACTGGGTTTGGAATATTTTTTGCTTTAATTCCATTATCAAAAGCTTTTTCTAGTTCATTTGCTATTTCCTGAACGGAAACTGAGTAACCAGTGCCAATATTAAACACGTCAGCACCAAGTTTTTTGTCAGATTCTATTGCCAGGGTTAGCCCTTGAACAACGTCTCTTACATTTGTAAAATCACGTGTTTGTGAGCCATTACCGTAAATAACAGGTACTCTTTTTCGTGCAAAATCCCAACAGAATTGAGAAATTAAATTGGCGAATTTACCTTTTGCCTCTTCGTTTGGTCCGTAAACACTCATAAATCTAAAACCAATTATATCCATTTCCGGATAAACCTTGTTATAACACTTGGCACAGTATTCATACATTCTTTTTGTTACAGCATAATGATTAATAGGTGTTACTTCCTGAGTTTCCATAAGTGGTAACGGATTGTTGCCGTAAAGAGATGAAGTTGAAGCATAAAGCACTCTTTTTACTCCATTTTTTCTTGCCCAATCCAGTACGGTTACGAATGATTGAATCGAATTCACATACCCGTTTACAAATCCATCATCCATAAACATAGGTGCGGAAGAAGTACCTGCAAGATGCACCACATAATCAACTGGTCCAACTTTGTTTAAATCATCTGCGTTACAAGCATCTCCTTTAACAAATTTAACATCTTCATCTAGATTTTTTTCGTCTCCTAAAAACAAATTATCTAAAGCGGTAACATCGAATTTGTTCTTATTAATATTGCAGAAATTTGAGCCAATAAAGCCTGCTCCGCCAGTTACTAAAATTCGTTCCATATTGTTTAATTATATTGCTGAATTAAGATACAACATAATTTCTAATTTCTAAACCCTAATTTCTAAATCCTAATTTCTAAAACTTAATTTCTAAAACTTAATTTCTAAAACTTAATTTCTAAATCCTAATTTCTAAATCCTAATTTCTAAATCCTAATTTCTAAAACTTAATTTCTAAAATCTAAAGAATTAATAATTTTTTAATTATAAAATAGATTTATATTTTGGTATTATTGCTTATAAATTTCGACTAAGTGGACACATCTGAATGTAATCAGTAATATAGTCGTAAAGAAAACAGAACGTATGTTTAGAAGAAAAAAATCTCCAAAAAGGCTTTATTACCCAACTAAATCACGTTGGTATACTCAGCCTAGGAGACAAACGGTTAAAAGGGTGACCCGTAGGCCAATGACGAGTAATATTAAAAATCGAGTTTCTCGCATATTTAAGAATACTTTTTATTATGCAATTGCCGGTTTGTTCATTGTTTTTATGGTTTTGGTAATGATATTTTCGAGTTATTTTTCAATTTTGCATATAGAAGTTTTAAGGCAGGATTTTCATATTGATACCGCACAAATATCTAATCAGCTCAATGAATATATCGGCAATAATATTTTGTTTTTTCAGAGAAGAAAGATAGTAGATAAAATACAAAAAAACTTTCCTGAATTTGCCTCTGTACATGTAAAGAAAGTTTTACCGGACACTTTAAAAATTGATTTAAAAAGTCATCCAATAGTTGCAAATATTAGAGCATATTATGTATTGCCAGAGGTTGAACCAATGCCTGATGAAGAGGCAGATGATTTAATAAAACAAGCTCTAAAAGAATCATTTGTTCTTGATGAAGACGAATCGTCAGAAAAGGAAATTGAACCCATTGAGCAAAAATGCCTTATAAACGAAATAGGACAAGCAATTTTTGACAAAGAGCAGGATTTGGAATTGATGACAATAGTTCTTACGGGTCTTTCTCAGCCAATTGAGGATAGGCAAGTTATTGTGCCCGAGGAAAAGATGAATTATATTCTTGATTCTATAAAGTATTTTTCCAATTTATTTAAAATGGAAATAGTTGGAGTTGAATATTTGCCAATAGCAAGAGAAGTCCATTTAAAAACAGATGCGGGTTTTGTTATTTGGATAACAGTTGAAAAAGATTTCAAGGAGCAAATAGATAAGCTTAGTACTATTTATGAAGCAGCTGAGCTTAACAAGGAGGAACTCGCTTATATTGATTTAAGAGTTAAAGAAAAGGTAATATATTGTCCCCTGAGGTCTAATTGTAATCCACCTAAATAAAATTCGGATAGAGGATCGAATCGGAGCTCGGATGGATTCATACGATTCCCAATACGAATTATTATACGAAACATGTTCAGAAGTTTAATAAGTTTACTATTACTGGCGAATTTAAGTTCCGGCACTATTATGCCGGCGGAAGATCCGACTTCTGAGTTTAATCCTGTTGCACTTTTGGATGTTAACCCAGTGCCTTTAATAAACAATGATGCTATTGAACCTAAAATCGGAGCAATTGCTGCGATTGCGATGGATTTGGATTCTGGAATTGTGCTTTTTGAAAAAAATGCCAGAGAACAATTACCAATGGCTAGTCTTACAAAAATAATGACTGCAATTATAATACTGGAATCTCACGATTTGGATGAAATTGTTACAATTGATGAGAATTATGGAAATCTTGGTGAAGATGTTTTAGGTGTTCGTATATGGCTTAGGAATGGTGAAAAAATTACCGTCGGTAATCTTATGATTTCATTACTTGTTCGATCTGCCGGTGATACTGCATACGCTTTAGCAAAATATCACAGTGGTTCGGTCGAGGCTTTTGTGAATGAAATGAATGAGAGGGCAAAAGCATTGAATCTAAAAGATACACATTTTGTAAATCCAGTAGGGGTTGATGCAGATGGGCACTATTCCAGTGCATTTGACCTGGCAATTCTTACTAAATATGCCCTTAGAAATAAGACATTTAGAAATATCGTAAAAATGAAAGGGGCAACAATTGAATCAACTGACGGCAACATTAAGCATGAATTTTTAAGTACAAATTATCTTCTTGATAGTTATTTAGATATTCAGGGAGTTAAAACAGGTACTACAGAAAATGCCGGTGAAAGCCTAATTAACCTAGCTCGTAATGAATATGGGAATGAAATAATTACTGTTTTGCTAAATAGTCCAAGTCGTTTTCAGGAAAACAAAAGTATGATTGATTGGGTTTTTCGATCGTTTGAGTGGTAAATCCTACTCCTTCGTCGCGTGGATTTACTACGTGTGGTTTTGTTTAGGCGGCTTGTTTTATTTCTTCTTTTGGTGTTTCTGCTGCAGGAATTTGTTCTTCGGGTTGTGCAGGTTGTTCTGTATCAGAATTTTCTACAGGAATTGACATCAGGTTTGCGAGTTTTTCTTTTTTGCTTATTTTAGGTTTACCTTCAACTTGTGCTTTAACATCTGTGGGTGGCTTTTCTTCTACACCCTCTTTATTCCATTTATCAAATTGTTCTCCTAATAAAAATAGCCTTTCATTTATACGTTGGGCGGTGTGAAATGCACCGAATGCAAGAGCTCCTGGTGATTTTAATATTTTTCCACATGTTCTAATTCCCGATCTTGCAACGGTAGATGCTCCGGAAATTGGTGATACGCCAAGTTTTGCGATATTTTTTGTTGTTTCAATAAAAGTACCTGCTATTTCTTTTGTAGCCTGATATGGATGTTTTTGTAAAAGTGTTTTTCCGGCACTTAGAACTCCAGCACCAGTTTCTAAAGGAGTTTTTAGTGCCATTCCAGCGGTTTTTCCAATTTCTCCTCTAATAGAATCAGAGCCTTTTACTGCATCAAAACAACCTTTTAGAGTACCTAACACAGCTTCTTTTGCTTGTCCTGGCGCTCTTCTTACTCTTTCAACCAATGATTCTGCTACAGTAGGTAACATTATTTTTTAAGTTTATCGTAAATATCGTTTACTTTTAATTTATCCTGAATGCTGTGAATATTTTCAGCATCTTGATTAATCGCTTTAGAAAAAATTCCAATGTCATGCTCCATTGATGTCTGAACCTCTAATAAAAGATTATTCATTTCATCAAGCAAAGCCTCCTCTGAATTGGGGATTTTATTGATATAAACTTCAATAGTTTTTAATTGTTCCCAGTAGACTTTCATTACTGTTTCGAACAATTCTTCTAACTCCTTTGATGTTTGTAATATTGAATTTTTATCCATCATATTATTATAACACAAAAAACTTGGAATTCATAGTTTAAAAACTAAAAATTCACAATATTGCTTTCTGATAATTTCTTATCTTAAGACACCTTTTTGCCCACTTATATCATAATCTCCAAAATTTCTGTCATTAATACCGAGTGACCCAGATATATTAGCGGCAATTTTGTCGGTTGCTGTTCGTGGGCTTCGTATTGGTAATACTGAGCGGTTTTTTAATAATAAATCTGGTCTTAAAAGTGTTGTAAATATACTTTCTCTGCCGGTTAGGGCTTGCATATTTTTATGGTTAATATGCTTCATTTTAAATAGGAATATTTTTGTACTTAGTATATATTCCTGAACAGTCCTAACCCATTCCTCTCTTCTTTCCTCAACTCCAAATGCTTTGGTTTTGTGATTAAAGGCGGTTTCAGCTACTTCAAAATTACATTCCAGTTTGAAAAGTTTATATACTTCCTCATTAAAAACTCTTTCATCAATTTCTCCCGATAACATTGAATCAATTAAACCTTTCATTGAATTATAAGTAGCACTATCCGGGGCTTTTTTATGAATTTGTGCATAAAATGTTGAAAATCCACCATATAAATTTTCAATTGAATATTGAGTTTCTGTGGAAAATAAATTTAACCCCATTGTTTGAAGATTATGCACTGCCATATCTAACGCTGTATTACCGATAGTTCCTGTGCTGAATCTATTAGCTGATCTTTGTAGATGTCTCATTATTAATTCTGGTTCATCAACCATCAATCCTGAAACTTTTCCTCCTGATAACATCTTTTTTAAGTGCTTTGGAGTTGTTCCCTCCCCTGCCTGAATAAGCATTTCGTCATATTGTGCTTGGGTACCTCCTACCACTTCAGTGATTCCCGAAAATTTTCCAAGTTCATCGACATTTGGTCTATATACAGGGTCTGTAGCTCTTGTAACTACTCCACTATTATAATGACTAAAAGTTGGCTTTCCTTCACTTTCATTCAAATATTGGTCAAGATATTTCATGGAAGAATCAACCTGTCCTACTGAAAAATCAACACACGACCTTGTCCCTTCAATTAGTTCTCTTTGTGCTCTATCAAAACCCACTGCGTTTTCAAATAATTTTCCATGCCCTCTATAAGCTTTTCTTGCACTTTCTAAAACAATGGCTCTTTCAGCTTGATTCAATGGCTCAAGGATTGTCCATAATTCTTTTATAGTGTCTGCATCGGAAAGAATACCCTGATCAACTTGTAATCCGCCTAACGTAAGAAGATCTGGAAGATATTGATATCGAGGTTCTAATCTATCGAATTTTGTCGGTATTTTATTCATGATATTTATTGTGGAGGTTAAACTTTATTATTTTCAAGAGCTTACTTTATATGTGCCGAGTGTCTATTGTCAAATTTATTTCAATAGGTTGATTTTAGCTAAAAATGCTTGCTAAATAACAAAAAATGGTGTACGTTTTAGTTAGATACAATATAAATATTTGCACTATGGGCACTATAGAAAGAACAGATGACATAATGGCACCAGATGATGACAGAATGATGGAAATGGGAAAAGGTTTAAGAGCATTTATGAAAGAAGGAAATGCCGGTGCTTTTAGGTTGGATTTAAAAGCTTTAATGGCAGGTGGTCAGCAAAATGAAAAAGCTGAAGAGCCAAGACGAAGCTTGCCTTCAAAATCAGATGAGGTTCAGCCAAATCTGTAATATTTATAATAGAATTTTCAGGAGTGTTGTAAATTAATTTTTTTCCTTCTCTATTCGAGCTCTTTTCTAATTTATAATTATAACATAATTCTATTATACAATCAATGGTTGATAGTTGTAAAAATGGCATATATAAGCCATTAATGTAAATTTGAATCAATATATCTAAATAATGTTTGTGTAATATTGTCAATGTTATTCACTTGAATTTCGCTAAGTATTTCTGTAAAATCCACCCGATAAAGATGCTGTGAGTTAAATTTACTTTTTTATCCTCCAATTATAAGCACTGAAGACGTTAACATAGAGGCGAGACAGGCACGACACGCAAGACTTCAGGAACAAAATTTTTCCGAAATAGCTGAAAAACCAGTTGTTATACGGAGGTCATTTTTTGGAGTTATTACTAGTAAATTACAATCTTTACTAAAGCTCGATTTAGATAATCCTGTAACAAACCGTTTAACAAAAAAAATTATTGCATTTAGTACCGCATTCTTTATTGCAAGTTCTTTTGTTCCTATGTATCAGTTTACAGAGGGTAATGGCAATTTGGAGGATGATTATATTATTTTTGATTTTAGCGATGAGGCAAAGGAAAATACTTTAAATCAAATTATGACTGAAGATGGGTTTTTGCTTAAACCCGCGCTAAATACAACTGTTGGTGATCGCAGTACTGCAAGTGATATTTTTGCCTATGATGTTGAATATGGCGACACACTTTCTTCCATTGCTCAGAGATTCGGAATTAAAAAAGAAACTCTGATAATGGAAAATAATTTATGGAATGCTAATAGCGTACGTACGGGTCTTACAATTAATATTTTGCCTGTGGATGGAGTTTCTCATCTTGTAAAGAAGGGTGATACGGTTTCTTCCATTGCTAAAAAGTATAAAGTTGAAGAGGATTTAATTATAAAACAGAACCAACTTGAAGACAGTGATGAGTTACTTGTTGGTACTGCTCTGATTATTCCCGGTGGTAAAAAAGAAATGCCTGCTGCCCCTGTTTATACCGGTGGTAGTTCTGCTCCATCTAGTGCTGCAGGTTACAATTATTCAGGTCCTTCAACAGGTCGTTTGATTTGGCCTACTCTTAGCAAGGCTAAACTTACTCAGGGTTTCCATAGTGGGCATTATGCTGTTGATATTGCCACAAGAGACAAGGGTCCTATATTTGCTGCTGCAAGTGGAAAGGTTATAAAAGCGGCATATGGATGGAATGGCGGATATGGTAATGAGGTTATTATTGATCATGGAAATGGTATGCAGACTCTATATGCTCATAACGAAAAGCTTTATGTTACTGTAGGACAATATGTAGAACAAGGTCAGACAATTGCTTGGATGGGTAATACCGGACGTGTATACGGAGTAACAGGAATACATCTGCACTTTGAAGTGCGTATTAATGGAGTGAAGTATAATCCGATGAATTTTTTCTAAATTGTCTGAACCATGATTCACTTGATTATTTGATGATCATGATTATAAATAGGAAAAAACAATATAAAAATCAAGCAATCATGAAAATCATAAAAATCATGGTTCAGACAATTTGGCACATACCTCGAAATACAGCTATTGGTTTTGTAGTTTTTTATCAAAGATTCTTTTCGCCGGATCACAGTTTTTGGGCTAAATGGGTTAAGAGTCATGGGCACTGCAAATACCATCCATCTTGTAGCGAATATACTCGTTTATCGTTAAAAAAGTACGGTTTTATTAGGGGTACTTTTAAAGGAATGTGGAGAATTATGAGGTGTAATCCGTGGTCGGATGGGGGAGTGGATTTGCCTTAATAAACTTGGTTTGAATTAATCTTCAGAGCTACCTCCAAGGATTGTAATGGCTTCATTTAAGATATCAAAAATAGACATTTTGTTTTTTATTTTATGTGCTTAACCAGCATTTCAGTTGCGTCGTCTTCTGCAACAATGTGGTTGATTTCATCGAGAAGATTTTGGATTTCTTCTGCAAGGACTTGTAGGTCGTTGATTATATAGATTTTGGACATATGGTTTTTTGTTTTTTTGTTTTTGGTGGGTTATACGGACGCGATGTATCGCGTCCTTACACTGAGTGTCATTAATCGATGTTATATCGCGTCCTTACACTGAGTGTCATTATGCTATGTATCGCGTCCTTACTTACTCGGATTTTAGCCAGTCTGGTATTGCTGGGGTTTCTGTTCCATTATCGGGTGAATCTGTCGTTTCCGTTGGTTGTGGTTCTGGTTGAGGAGCAGGTTGTGGTTCTGGTTGAGGAGCAGGTTGTGGTTCTGGTTGAGGAGCAGGTTGTGGTTCTGGTTGAGGTGTAGGCATTTCCACTTTAGGCTCTACCTTTGGTGCTTCTACTTTTGGCTCTGGTTTTGGAGTAGGTGTAGGCTCATTATTTGGTTGTGGTTTTCGTTGCTCTTGAGGTTTTGCCTCTGGTTTTGGATTTGGTTTTGATTGTTCATTTTGATTCTGAGCCTTAAGCTGAGGAGGTTTTTGCTGTTGTTGATTTTTCTGCTGTTGATTTTGTCGTTGTTGGTTATGTTGCTGTTTTCCTCTATTATTTCCGTTATCATTTCCGTTATCTTGCCTTTTTGGTTCCTCTTTTTTTTGCGGAGTTGTTTCTCGTGGTTTTTCCTCCCTCTTTTCCTTTTCAGGTTTTTTGAATTCCAGATATTTTGCATTTTTTGGTTTGGAATCCTGTTGAGGAGCAGATTGTGGTTCCTGTTGAGGAGCAGATTGTGGTTCCGGTTGAGGGGTAGGTTGAGGTTCTGGTTTATCTTCTGGCTTTAATTCTTGTGTTGGAATTTGAATATCTTCTGGGTGAACATTTAGACGTTCGCCTTGGTATTCTCTAACCTTACTTAATGCCTCACTTACAACTTGTTCGAAAGATTTTCCATCTCTGATTTTATAACCAGCGGCTCTAACGTGACCTCCACCACCCATGTCGGCACAAATTTTACCAACATCTATTGCATTGCTTGTTGAGCGCATACTAACTGATACATAGCCTTCTTCATTATATTTAATAAGCATAATTACTTCTGCTCCCGGAGCATTTGTAAGTAGGTCATCAATAATACTTTCGCTTTCGTTTGATTCGGCATCGGCTTCAGCTAGATCTTCTTTTGAAATTGTCGACCATACCATTCTGTATTCCGGATCCACTTGTACTTTTGAAAGTACAATTCCCCATAGTTTTAATGTGCTAAGTTTTTTAGTTTTATATATGTTTTTGATAATCTCCTGTTGTCTTGCACCAAAGTCCAAAAGCTGAGCAGCTACTTCCATGGATTTAGGTGATGTATTTGCGTGTTGAAAACTTCCAGTATCAGTAATAATTCCCGCAAGAAGCAGAGTGGCTATGTCTTCATTAATAAACTTTTTATCATATTTTTTCTCCATTTCCTTAATAACATGGAAAAGCACTTCTGTAGTTGATGCTGCTACCATATCCACCATATTCACTTGTCCAAAATCAGTATTACTTGAATGGTGGTCAATATTTATTATAGGTGTTTCAAAAAACAATTCGGAGTTTTGATCATATATTGGCCCTAAATGCTCAAGGTTGCCTGCATCCAGTACAATAATTAAATCATAATTATTTTGTCCTTCATTAAAACTAACGTCTTCTTTTGTATATATTCCCCCTTTTGGAGTGATAATAATATTCACTCTTCCGCCTTCCATATTATATTTAATCTTATTTAATGGAACTTTGCTGATATCCAGCGAAATAACAAAATCTTTTGATGAAGACATTGAATTCTGGACAATGCTAATTGATGGTAAAAATGCTAGATTTTCCGGAGTTGGATCGTTTGTAACCGCGGTAACATTTTTTCCTAATTGATTTAGTACTATATAGGTAGCCAGCATTGCTCCTAATCCATCACAATCGGCTCTTGCATGCGTTAAAAGCAATATGTTTTGGCTCTTTTCTATTAGGTTGAGAATCTGGTCTGTAGTATTTGGTTCCATATCGTTTATTGTAAGGGTTTTATATTATATAAGATTATAGTGTTTTGTAAAACTGAACTTTGTCATTAGACTATTATACAATATTAAAAAAAGTCTGTCAAGTAATTTGAATGATTTTGTTTTTGGTTTTTTACAGGGACGCGATGTATCGCGTCCGTACATCCATGTGATGTATCGCGTCCGTACAGCATTTATCGCGTCCGTACATCCATGCGATGTATCGTGTCCCTACTTTATATATTTGTCGCCTATTTCGTATACGTCGCCGGCACCCATTATTAATAATAGATCGCCTGACTTTACTTCTTCCTTTATTTTTTCAAATGTTTTGTCGAAATTTTCAGTCCAGATTACGTTTGGATGTTTTTCACTTATCATTTCAACAAGTTTTTTGGCATTTATTTTGCTTTTTGTTTCTTCGGTATCTCTTGCGGCATATATATTAGGAATCATCAGCAAATCAACTTCATCAAATGAATCTGGTAAATCGTTCATAATTGTCAAAGTTCTTGCGTATTGATGAGGCTGATAAACACATATTATTCGCTTATCTGAATATTCTTTTTTTAATGCTTTTAACGTCGCTTTTATTTCAGTTGGATGATGTGCGTAATCACTTATTACCGTTACTCCGTTTACTTCTCCTAATACTTCCATTCTGCGGGCTGCCCCCCTGAAGCTCTCCAGTTCTTTTTTTACCAAATCTTCATTCGCACCAATGGTCTTTGCCGTTGTAAATGCAATTGCTGTATTTTCCATATTAAAATCTCCCGGAATCATTGGCTTTATACTTAACTCTTTAACCATTGTGGCATCAACGCCAATCTTTCTACCCTTGCAATGTTCACTTACTTTAACTGAATTCGGATTTTCTTTGTTATAAACAATAAAACCGTTTTCCGGAATTTTTTCTACAAATTCTATATAGGCATTAATATAATCTTCTTCATCTTTGTAATAATCCATATGCTCAGCTTCACAGCTTATAAGCACTGCCCCAAAAGGTACGAGACTCAAGAAAGACCTCCTGTATTCACAGCCTTCAACAATAAACCATTCACTATGTCCAATCTTTATATTCTTATTATCAAAACCTTTTACCTGTGCACCTAGAATAACCATTGGGTCGTAGTTGGCTGCAACAAGTGCTGTTCCAAGCATGGCGGTTACTGTGGTTTTGCCGTGAGTTCCTATAACGACGATTGTTTTTTTATGTTGTGATATTTCGCCTATAGCTTCAAAATAATTCAACATTTTAATTCCTAGTCTTTTTGCTTCTAAATACTCAGGATTTGTTTTTTGATCAATAGCTTCGGTAAAAATTACTAATTCTGCAAGTTCGTCGATATTCTCCTTTTTGTGTCCAATAACAACTTCAATACCTGCTTCTTTAAGCGCATCGGTAATATTAGAATGAGCACTATCGGAACCTGTTACTTTTAAACCGTGGCTTTTTGCCAAATAAGCAATTGAACTAATTCCACTACCCCCTATACCTATGAAATGAATGTGCCTGTAGTTATCTATCATTACAAAATTACAAGATTACAAAATTACAAGATTAATATAATATAAGTGATGCAATTATAATACAAAATAAATTTGTAATCTTGTAATAGTCAAATGCGCAAAAATAACACTCTTACATTTCAAATGATCGTAATAGGAGGATTTATTTTCTTCTTCTATATGTTTTTTGCATTGGCTACTTCCATATATAGGGATTATAAATTGGAATCAGAAATTCAAAAGTTTGAAGCTGATATTAATAATCTGGCTGATCTTGCCAATACAAAACCGGAAGATGTTGAATATTTTGCTTCTGTTGAATATAAAGACAGATACGCTAAGGAAAATTTAAACCTTTTAAATCCTGGTGAGAAATTAATAATCATTCCCGAAGAAGACCGCGTGGTGGAAAAAGGTGCTGTTAATCTTATGACCGATAAAAAAGGTTCTGCTTCCGTTTTAGGAATGTCTAATCCTCAGCAATGGCGAGAGTATTTTTTTGGTCAAACCCTTTCAGTTAAAGTCCCAAGTCCTGTTTCTGTACCAAAGGTAGAACCATTTGAAGATAGGGTGGTTGAGCCGGTGGAAGGATGATTCTGCTCGGATTACCTCGCGTGGGGTTGTCGAGGGGCTGCTTCGCGTGGGGCTGTCGCTTTTTCTCCGTAGGGGTTATTGATTTTTTAATGGTAGCTAAATTAACAAAAAAACCTCAGTGCTCTGAAGTATTATTTTGGTTGCGGGAGTAGGATTCGAACCTACGACCTCCGGGTTATGAGCCCGACGAGCTGCCACTGCTCTATCCCGCAAAAGGGATTATACGGAAGTAAGCCAAAAATGCAAATAAAAAGTGTTTTATTGATAATTAACTATATATTGACCTTATCCCAAAATAGTAGTATATTCATTAACCTTATTTAATTATTTTCTGCTATGCCCTTACGTGAATCGCCAATTCTGATTTCAGGTGGAGTGCTTAGGGATATGGGCGAGCTCAGTAATCATGCTGAATTAGTCAGACCTTCTATTGAAGCTGTTATGCAATTAGCTATGCCTAATAGTGATTTTGTTCGAGGTGCGGTTTATGATAATTTAAAAGGAGATCGCATAAGAAAGTTACATGTAATTGGAAGGAGTGGACATTCCAGAGTTGGACTCAATATCGAAATGCAGGAAGGTATAACGCCTGAGATTGGCAGAAATGATATTAAGATACCAATACTTTTATCTTCTTTAAGAGGAGCAAAAAATGATGAGCTTCTTTCCAATTTGAAAAGTCTTTGCGAAACTTCGGTTAGGCCTCCTGAAATTGGTAGAATGATTTTGGCTGATCCTGAATATTCGCTTAATGCTCAAGATATTCAAAGGGCTAAAGGTGGCGGTTTTTTGTATCTTTCGGAAGGTACGGAAGTTGCGGATGATGGGCTTATAAGTGTTCCATTAGAAGATTTACAGTACTTATTTTGTGAAGAAAATTTTCAGTTTGAAGAAGTTCAGCGCAAGGTGCTTACAATTGGTAAGCATGCTTTTGATGGGCTTCAATCATCTGTTCCTTATAAGACCAATGAAATTAAAGGTGGTGAGTTTTATGTAGGAGCAATTAAATTTGCTTTGGGTAATTATATGGCTGTTATTGAAAATGAAACCAATGACCCAACTACTATCCATTTGGCGGCAAAAATTTTAGATGGCATGCGTACTACCGGTATCCATGTGCCGAGACAGGTGGAAATATACAACAGAGGAACTGAGCCTGTTAATACTAATGACCTAAGAATACGAATACGTATATATCCAACACCAAGACATAAGCGTGATAAAGCTGAAAAGTTTAATATTCCAGCAAAAATTAAGTCAGGAATAGCTTTTCGTGATATTGCTCAACTTGAAAGCGGAAATGGCATTCTAACTGTACTTGATGGAATTGAACCGAAATATAGAGAAGGTGGTATTTATGCAAAGATTTTAGCAGGTGATAGAATGGCTGATATTCCTTGGCAAAAATTATCAGCTTTTCAGCATGCGCATACTTTAAAAATTGCCGAAAGGGTGGTTAGTGAACAGCCAGGTTTTTATGTTTCTGATGGTGATGTGGACGCAAATTTGCAATGGCTTACAGAAGGTTTGAATTTTGTTGGAGGAAGACAAAATGAAGGAAAGGTATTGCTTTCACGTGCTTTTCCGCCTGCCGATACAATGGCTGAGTTACTTAAGCAAGATGTAGCTGTGTTTATTGCTAATGATTTAAATATTCCAACTGATGCTTTTCCTGCTTCTTGTTTACCAAAAGATACAGTATCTGAGTTAAATATTGATGTTTCTAGAAACGATTTGAACTTTACCGGTACTCAATACGAATTATTTCGTAATTTGGAAAGAAGAGGTGCAAAGATGCACATGATAATGCATGAAACTTTTGATGAAAGCGATGATTCTGAAAAAATCGATAAACATATACGTGAATTCTATCGTGGGTTTTGGGTGCGACCTGAAACAAAAGAGGCAATGGAAAAAGTTGATACGGTTATTGCTTTTTATGGTTCTCATGTTGACGGACTTGATAACTTACTGAAAGAGCAATTGGGTTCTTTTATTAAGCGTATGAAGAATTTATTTGGAGAAGGTTTTGCAATTACTCATGGAAAAGGCCCTGGTGTTATGAATATCGCTGATAGAATAGCTGAAGAAAATGATGTTTATAGATTGGGTGTAGGAATTGATTTAGAGCAAAAGGATATGCAGGAAGCTAATTTTAAACCGCCTGCTATAGTTGATTTTCGTGATACAGATCGTTTACCACGCCAGAAGATAATGGATGATATATCTACATTTAAAATATTCAATATTGGTGGAGCCGGTACCCTTGAAGAAGCCGCTATATCACTTTGCTCCCAGAAACTTCACAAAAATATTACTACTCCAATTATATTTGTTGACCCGCTTGGAGTTAATAGTGGTGAGCATATGTGGGAAAAACTTCACCACTTAATTGAAGTACTTTCTGATACCCACCAGATATCTGCTAAAGATGCAGAAAATGGTATTGAGAACATTACGCTTATGCAAACCTATGCCAAGAATTTCTGTCATTTTGTGGATTCATACGATACAGCAGGGGATATAATAGAAGAATTTGTTAAAGATCCAGCTGGTTATTATAAGGCTGTAGGAGTACCTAAAGATAAGGTGGAAGTATCTATTCAAAATGCCATTACAACTCATAAAACAACTGGTTTTCCTATGCCAAAGTGGTTTGATAAGGAGAAGGTGATGGAAGGTATGTGATTTTTTTGTCTGAACTGTGATTTATGTGATTGGAATGATTCTATCTATGATTATCAACAATCCATAAATTCCAAATTGTAATGTTCAGTTAATAATCGGATTAAAATTATTTAAATTAATAAGTTAAATCATAAAAAATCACAGTTCAAACAGAAGTTACAATTCAAACAAAATTTCTTGTACAAATATTGTGTCCAACATGACACGTTTTCTAGTATGTTTTGACTAATTTGACATAGCGTCTTAAATGGGGCGTTTTTTGTTTATTCTTAGCGATAGGACTACCCGTACAACATATACAAATTTATGCAACATAAAATGTGTAACAAAATGTCCATAATATAGTTTTAGAGGTTGAAAGTTAGGCTAGAAAAAGCGCTTAACGGAAACAGTGTCATAAATACATCGGATTTCCTTTAGTTTGACACGAAAACGACTGTTCATTACAATACCTCTGATTGCTTCAACGCAGTTGTCCAAAAAAGCGCCGGTTTGTTTAACAGCAAGCCATTAATAATTGATATCGATTCCCTTGATTTATTTTACTTAAATCGGGGGTAGTGATATATGTGCTTCATGCAGATGTGCTGTCCAAAAAGACAGGTTGGCGACCGGCTTAACAGCGATAGAGATTATTGTCCAAAATTGTTCTTTCAAACATTGAGTTGCAGACAAAACTATATATTATTTGAGAATTGTGATTTGAGAATTGTGATTTGAGAATTGTGATTGAGTTGGAAAAATCACAAATCACAAATTTAAAATCACAAATATATAATTCTGTCTGCATATCAACTATTGACGTGCTGTTCATTAACAACATGGGGGAAGGTAGACACGGGATCTAATGTCTATCTCGAAACAAACTAAATACGGGGCTATGAATGCCCCTACAATTACAATCCCGTTAATCGGGATTGATAGGGTTCCAGTTCCCGGATTCCCTAATTATATTTTTGCGAAGAATTTAAGGCTAATCCCGCTCAGCGGGAAAAAACGAGCCTACTATATTAAATTACTTCGCGCACTTTTTATTTCTTAATACCCATACAAATTATGGATATTGCTCTTAAATTCAAAAAAGCATTTGCTACTGTTGCTGCTACTGCGTTATTCGCATCTACAGCTTCTGTTGCTATTGCTCAGACGTTCAACGACGTATCAACAGACGCTTGGTACTTCGACTATGTTGAACAACTCGTAGATGATGGAGTCATTGATGCCAGTGACAACTATCGTCCAAACGATGCACTTAATCGTGCTGAATTAGTTAAAATCGTAATCACATCTATCGATGGTCTAGCTGGATACGAAGCTCCTGCTACTCCAACTTTCGATGATGTTGCTGTTGACGCATGGTATTACGATTATGTTGAAGCTGCTGTACAACTTGGTATAGTAAACGGATACACTGATGCTTCAGGAAACCTAACAGGAATGTTCGGACCTGGAGATACAGTTAACCGTGCTGCTGCAACTAAAATCCTTGTAAACGCATACAGCGTTCCTACAGATCTTGCTCCAGCTTCAGTTTTCGCTGATGTAACTAGCGGTGCATGGTACTACGACTATGTAGTAACTGCATACAACCAATCAATTCTTGATGGTTACGCAAACGGTTCATTCGGTCCTGCTGATGCTGTAACTCGTGCACAGGTTGCAAAACTTGTTGTAAATTCTCAGAATCCAGTTGAAAGAGTTTCCGGAGAAGGTGAAGGTGAAGGTGAAGGTGAAGGTGAAGGTGAAGGTGAAGAAACTAGTGAAGGTGATCTTGAAGTATCTCTAAACGACGATACTCCAGCTTCATCTACTCTTCCTCAATACGCTTCTTCTGTAGATCTTCTTTCTATCGATATTACTGCTGCTGATGACGATGTAAACGTTACTGAAATCGTTGTTACTCGTGGTGGTGTTGGTTTAACTTCAGATTGGGATGCTCTATACCTATATGATGGTGCTAAACGTTTAACTACTGGTCGCACAATCAATAGCGATACAAATACTGCTACTTTTGCTCTTAGCAGCCTACTTGTAGAAGCTGGTACTACTACTTCTCTAACTCTTGTTGGTGATCTAGTAAACACTGGTTTTGCAGGTGCTTCTAACCAGCATTATTTCTATATAGCTTCTGCTGCTGATGTTTCTTCAAACGCTATGGCTACTTCTGGTGACTTCCCAGTTGCTGGAAATACTTTCACAATTGGTGCTACTGGTACAGCTGTTAACACAGTTACTATAGCTCCAGGTTCTGCTCCAGCTCAGCCTTCAATTGGTGAAATGGATGCAGAAATTGCTACTTTCAAAGTAACTGCAGGTTCTACTAACGATATCGCTCTTCACAAAGTTTCTCTTACTCAGGCTGGTGGATTAAACAGTGATAAAATGGTTAACTGCCGTTTACTACGCAGTGCAGACGAAGTTGCTACTGCTGACGGTTTCGATGGTGATCGTGTATCATTCGTTCTTGATACACCTTATATAATTCCAGAAGGTCAATCTAAAACTTTCTATGTACATTGTGATATAGATGGTGGACGAACTACTGATACTATCCAACTTTATCTTGATGAAAACACTGACCTAGTTGTTGTTGACCAACAATATGGTTTCGGTGGAGTTGTTACTAATAACTTCGCTAGTGGTTCAACTACTCCTTTAACTCTTAAAGGTGGTGAAGTTACTGTTGTAGACAACAGCCCTGCTTCCGCTCAAATTGCTCAGAACACTACAAACAACCAAATCCTTGCATTCGGATTAACTTCCGGTCGTGATTTGACTGTACGTGATACATACTTAAAGGTTGAAGTTCAGAACACTCTTGGTGCCGCTACTGGACCAGATCTATCTGCCGCTATGACTTCTGGTACTGAAAACGCTGGTGCTAGTACAGCTACTTCTATCGATGTAGGTGTTGCTTCTGCAAGTTGGGCAGTTGGTGATATGCTTCAGGTTCCTACTTCTGTAGGTACTGAATACACTATTATATCTGTTGTTGTTGGTGCTGGTGTATACACTGTTCAGGCACTTAATGGTACTCCAACAGCTAACGGTACTATCACTGAAGTTAATCCATACGATTACGTTAAAAACGTACGTTTGGTAGACGTAGACAGTGGTTCTACTTTGGCTGGTCCTTTGACTACAGCTAATGCAGGTGCTGATTTGGCAACTGCTGGTGCTACTTCTTCTTACAGTAAAGTTCTTTCTGAAGACTACGAACTAACAGGTGGTGACACTCGTCACTTAGCTGTTGAAGTTGATCTTCACCAGGACCTTCCTGCAAATTACAGAATCAAAGCTAGCATTGCTTATGGTGATTCTACTGATGCTTCCGGAAACAGTTACATGAAAGACATGGCTGCTAACGAATATGTTCCTAGAACTGATGTTGTAGGTGCTTCTAGTGAAATTGGTGCATTAGGTGGAAAATGGATGTCAGTTGCTGCTAACAGTCTTACTGTTGCAAAATCTGCTACTCCTACTTCTTACAACTATGTTAAAGGAGATCTAGCTGTTCCAGCTCTTGGATTTGCTATGACTGCAGGTGATGCAGGTGATATTACAGTTAAACGTTTAAACATTAAAGTTTATGCAAATAGTGCTACAAATGTTTGGGGTACTGTTGGTGGTGATATTGCTGCTAATACTGTTGTTTCATCTGTAACTCTTTACGATGGTGATGATGTTATTGCAGGTCCTAAAGGACTTTCTCTTTCTGGAGGTGTATACACTTCTCAGTTTGACGATTTAAATCTTACTATTGAAGCAGGAGATACTAAATCATTAGTGGCTAAAGTAGCTTTACTTAACACTATGACTGGTGTTTCTTATGTTGCAGTAGATTTGGATCCAGCTACAATGGTTGCTGAAGATGCTGATGCAAACACAATTACTCCAGTTGGTGGTGCACTTAATGCTACTACTACTAAGACACCTTTAGCTACAATTGCTCAGAACGGTTCACTTTCTGTTTCATCTGATGGTGAAGATTCTGAAATTTTGGTAACTAATTCTGATGGTGCTGATATTGCTCAATACACATTCAGCGCATTACAGGAAGGATACAATGTTAACAAGTTAACTATCGTTAACGATGTTACCGGTGCTGACTTTGGAGACAACGTTACTGCTGCTCCAGTTGTTAAGTCAATTACTATTTCTTATCCAGATGCAACTGGTTACACACAGACTGCTACTAAAGTTATGAATGCTGGCGTTGCTACTTTCTCTAATCTTGACTTCTATGTTCCAGCTGGTGAAGATGCTGTTCTTTTAGTAGAAGCAGACATCAACACTATGGTTACTGCCGGTGGTGAAACTGCTACTGGTACTACAATCCGTCTTGGATTACAGAATATTTCTAACACTATCAGTACTTTCGAGGCTGTAGGTGCTAGTTCTTCTGAAACTAACAACATGAATACTGTTGCAGGAGTACAAAGTGCTCTAGCTACAGATTTGATTAATGGTGTTGCTTCTATAAATCCATTCGTAGTTCACAAATCTAAACCAATCATTACAAAAGCTAGTTCTTTGAACACTAATGCTAGTCCATCTGCTACAGATAACAGACTATTCGGTGTTACAATTACTGCAGATTCTAACGGTCCTATATCTTTAGGTCGTATGGTATTCAATGTTTCTGAGACATCTGCTGGTGGTGTATTGGATGAATTCAAGTTCTACAAAGGAAGTACTAAACTTTCCGGTACAGCTGCTAAGGCTACTATCTATGAAGATGGTGCTGCTAGTATAGCTGAGGGTGATGCTGCTATGAGTAATGGTTCTGCTGATGTAATCGTTGCATTACTTCAGGAACAAATCATTGACGCAGGTTCAAGTGCTACTTTCTACTTAGACGCTGATATTACTGGTGCAATTCTTAACGGTGAAACTATCGTTACCAGACTTTCTGATGACGATGATGCAACTCCTATGACAGAAAGCCGAAATGGTATCTTCTCTACTGTAGTTGGTGGTACAAGTGGCTCATTAATGGTTGCTACTGATGACTATCTTGCTGATGCTACTACTCCAACTGCTGATTTCGTTTGGTCTGATAGATCAGCTGACGTAAAAGCTTACACTACAATAGCTGGTGTTAACACTACAATCGATACAAGCTCACTTGATTGGGCTAACGGTTACCTATTGAAGATAAGCGAATTAACATCTCATTCAATTGACTAATATTAGTCACTAAGTGATTTGTTATGTAGATTAATTTGAGAATTAACTACAAACGAAAACCCCTTTCTGCCTGCGGGCAGAGAGGGGTTTTTTGTTATGTGGGGGTTTGGTTATTTTTTTGACAATATATTGGAAGCTGATTAAGATGTGTATCTTAAGTAGTATTTAAATGAATTATTATGTATAAACAAGAATTAGATAAAATTTTGTATAAAGAAAAATTCCGTATCAAGTCCACCCGATTACCGAATTGGGATTATTCCAATGATGGTTGGTATTTTATAACAATATGCACCAAAAAAATGGTGAATCATTTTGGTGAAGTGCGGAATTTTGTTATGGGGTTGAATGAAATTGGATGTATCGCAACAAAATATTGGCAGGAAATACCAAATCATTTTAAAAACGTCCGATTGGACGAATGGGTGATAATGCCAAACCATGTTCATGGGATTATAATAATTGATAAACCACAAAACGATATAACATCCACCGTGGGGACGGGTGATTGGGGTGAGGCGATTGATAAACCACAAAACGATATAACATCCATCGTGGGGGCGGGTGATTGGGGTGAGGCGATTGATAAACCACAATCATCGTCAATCCAACGTAGAGACGCGATTAATCGCGTCTCTACGGGTGGTGTCACAAGATGTCATAATCCAATGGGCAAGGGGTCATTGGGTGAAATTATACGTTGGTTTAAAGGTCGAACGGTATTTGAAATACATAAAAAATACCCAAACTTCCAATGGCAATCACGATTTTACGACCACATAATTACCAATGACAAAGAATTACTCAAAATCCAAGAATATATTTATTACAACCCGCAGATGTGGGATAGAGATAGGAATAATCATTAATAATCCAGATAATAAGAAAGTGGTATTTGGTCAATATTTTTGCTACAATAAAACCACTAACTAAAACACCCAATAGGGTTACACTTTCCGATTATAAAAATTTATTCTGAAATTTTTACATCGGAATCCTCATTTTACTTCCTTCGATGTAACATCGGAGTGCGTTTCATTCGGAACGCGTAACTCGCTACTACCTATGAAAAAACTAATATCACTTTTAATTGCTTTACTAGTATTCCCGACAAGTACCTTTGCTATATTTATGAATTCTAATGGCAATAAGTTTTACATAAATGAAAGTAAGGAGATCAATCAAATTTATTTAAAGGCGGATGTAGATGGTGAAATTAATGCTGAGAATGGGATTAATATTATCCTTGAATCCAATCCAGAGGTAATGTGGGATGACATCGCAATTTTAAATGCTACGGGTTCGGCTGTTACTAATGGCAAAATATCAGCCGTTATAGACCCTACCTATATAAATGGTTATAAAATTCTTCATATTCCTGTACTGGAGGATTTAGCTAAGGATGAAGAAGTGACAATAGCAGGTATTCATATGAGAATTTATCAAAAAACCGTAGGTCAGCAGTTTTTTGGTCTTGATTTAACAGGTGATTATGTAGCGGATGCCTATGATGTTTCTACATATTATGTTACTGATGATATTGTTAAATCTGATAATACACCGCCTTTTGCTGCTCCAAATTTTCAATATACCGTAGCTAATGATAAAAAATCAGTTACTCTAACATGGGAAGAGCCAATTGATTATGATTTTGCGGGTTTTACTTTAAAAAGATTTGTAACTCGAGCCGGTAAAACTTCCGGGGAATTTGTTTTTGAAAATTGGGGGTCAGTTGAATACACAGATACAAATGTTCAAGAGGGTGATGTTATAAAATATGAGCTTTATACACTTGATAGCAGAAATTCCACAATGACATCAGTGCAGGTTGATTTAAACCCAGAGGAGCCAGTTGAGGAGCCAGTTGAGGAGCCAGTTGAGGAGCCAGTTGAGGAGCCAGTTGAGGAGCTGATGGAGGAAGAGTCCGAATCTGCTGAGTTAAATCGTCTTTTAAACTACTATAAAATCCGTTATAGCATTAAATGTATGCGTGGAGGTGTTCCAGCCGCTATAAATGATTCTGCTTGCCTATGGGCCAGAATAGACCTTGTATACGCTCAGGATATTACAGGTAAGTCCGAAGTTGATACCAACCTTACTGAATATGATTTGCACCTTATGGAAATACGCAGAAAGTATCCACAGGAAAGATATGATGATAATTGTGTTAATGCTTCTGAGCCAGCTAGTTATTGTCCTGCACTTGGGAAAGCGATTGATAGAGTTTCTTATTTTCTTGATTAGGTTTTCAATGACCAATGAATTCTAAACTTGAAATCCTAAATTTAAAACCATATAATTATATCTTGTTACTCTTAATTTTTTATTAAATAAAATGAAAAAACTAGTTCCGTTACTCATTACAGCTATTATATTTCTTTCATCATGTGGTTTTTCGTATAAAGTCGATGTGGATTTATCAAATGATGAAATTAGTGCAACAAAGACAAGAATTAGCGAGTTAAAGGATGAAATCAAAAATTTTGAAGGATCGGAAGGACAAATTGCTGCTGATCAAATCGTTGAATTAGCACGTTCTTATATGGAACTAGGTGAATTAGGTAAGGCAATTAAAGTATACGAAGATGTTTTGGCTGAAGGCCATAAAACACTGGCAATTTTAAACAATCTTGGCAAGCTTTATGATGAAGTAGGGGAATACGATAAAGCAATTGCTATGTACCAACGCCTTGTAGATGAATATTTTGAAGCTAAATATTTACGCAATATTACTTGGTCACACATCAAGGCGGGTAATCGCAAAGAAGCTGAAAAATACTTTAATGCATGGCAGCTTGAGTTCCAAAAAACTGATGAACAAATTCAAAAGGCGATTAAGGAATTAAGGGAGGAGGAAAAGAAGGGGTAATTTATCATTTGTGATTTGTGATTTGTGATTTATCATTTATCATTTATCATTTATCATTTGTGATTTGTGATTTATCATAAGAAAATCATTTCAATCACATAAATCACAGTTCAGACAGTAATAATTCATCACAGTTCAGACACTACTTTGTTAGCATACTAATCAGTTTATCTGCGGCCATGTTGTTTTTAAGGCTTACATAATTATCTGACCCTTTTTTGTAGTGTTCTTTAAATGCTTTATGTTGTTCTTTAGGATAATTGCCGATCATTTCTTCCAATTTTTTATCCACCTCTTCATCAGTAACAGCTACTTTTGAATCTTTAATTATATGGCTTACACCAAAGCGGGCAAGAAGTCTTTGTTCAGCAGCTTCTTTATGGTCTTTGGCGAAATCCTCTTCACTCTTTTTAATGTGCTCAAGATATTGTTCCCATGTAATCCCCTGTTGTTTCACTCTTCCTTTTTGTTCCTCTTTCATATGTTCAATTTCATCATTAACAAGCTCATCGGGTAAATCGGCTTTTGTTATTTTGATTATTTCCTGTACAACAGCGTTGTCGTGGTCACGTTGTGCTCTTTGACTCATTTCTGAAAGTAAATCTTCTTCTACACGTTTTTTAAATTCATCAACACTTTGTTTTTGACCAGTTACTTTCTCAATCATTGTTTCATCCAATTTCTGCTCTTTCTTTTCTTCAACTCTTCCCAGGCTCAATTTAAATTTTACTTTTTTACCCTGCATTACTGGTGCATGGTATTCCTTTGGGAAAGTAACTTCAAATTCCTTTTCTTCGCCTATTTCCATACCTATAACAGCATCTTCAAAACCGGGCACCATTGTCTTACTTCCTAGTATTAGTGGGTGATTTTTACTTGCTGTGTTCTCTATAGCTTTTCCGTTTTCATCAAAACCTTCAAAAGTAATTTCTACCCTATCACCTTCTTTAGCTTTTCTTTTAACATCTGCCCATTCAGCAAAACGGTCGACAATCATTTTAATAGTATCTTCAACCTGTTTTTTTTCAACTTTTATTTTAGGTTTTTCAACTTTAATCTTTGAATAATCTCCCACTTTAACTTCTGGCATAACAGCAACAACTGCTGTATATACAAAATCATCACCTTGTTTTTTAATAGGTGATTTAATATCCACTTTAGGTTGGGCTATTACATGAACATCGTGTTCTTTTACGGCATCCGTATAAGTAATAGGAATAATGTTTTCTAGGGTAACAGCTTGAATAGTTTTTTCATCAACATGCTTTCTTATCATTTCTTCTGGCATATGCCCTGCTCTGAATCCGTCCACCTTTACTTCCTTACTCAATTCCTGAAGAGCTTTTTTCTCCCCTTTTTCATATTCTTCGTAAGAAACAGTGATAGTAATCTCAACTTGAGATTTTTCTAGTTTTTTAATTGTAGCTTTCATGTGTCTATAATAATTAATACAAGTGCAGGTAGTTTATCATAAATCAAACCGCGTAGCAACGGGGTGACGAAACGATGAGATGACGAAATGACGGGGTGACTTTAACTTACTTCTTTCACTTTAAATATTCCCGGAATCGCTTCTAATTGCTGTATTACTAAGTCTAGTTTTTCAAGGCTATCAAAGTTTGCAGCTATCATCATTTCCGATGTGTCTTTGTAATTTTGTATATCCATAATAGGAAGGCCCTGAACCGCAAAAATGTCCGCTATATCCCTAAGCATTCCTATTCGAGATTGTCTTTTTATAAGCAATTTGGCGTTGTATTCGGCATTTTTTTCAATATTCCATGATGCACCAATTAATCTATCATCTGTATGGCCAAGCAGTGCTTTACATCCTTTTTTATGAATTGTAATTCCTCTTCCGCGAGTAACATAGCCTACAATGTTATCAGGTGGCTTAGGTTTACAGCAGGTAGCAATTTGCGTGAAATAACCTTTTTCTCCTGTAATTAAAACTTCTGCTGATTTATCCAGTTTTACTCCTTCGCTTAAAACTTCTTTTACCATTTTCGCTTGCGGAGTTTTTTTCATTACCTTTTCTGGTGGAATGATTTTGTTAATAACCGCCATAACATCCACTGAGCCATTACCCACTTTTTCTAGTAGCTCTTCACGTTCCCTTACGGTCATTTTTTTGTCGCTGTATTTTCTTAAAATAGTTAAACCCGGGCCAAGTGGCTTTTGCTCAAACCGTTTTAAATGTTTGTTAATCATCTCCTTTCCAATCTTAATCAGATTGTCTTTATCTTGTGAATTAAACCATTGTTTGATTCTGTTTTGTGCATGTGTTGTTTTTGCAAAAGAAAGCCAGTAGCGATTTGGCTCAGATTTATTAGAAGTAATAATTTCAATAACCTCCCCGTTTTTTAATTTGTAATCAAGGGGTACTATTTTGTTGTTTACCTTTGCCCCCTTGCACCTATGTCCAATGTCAGTGTGAATACTGTAAGCAAAATCAATTGGTGTGGCATCACTTGGTAAATCCAATACATCTGCCTTTGGTGTAAGTACAAAAATACGGTCATGGAAAATATCCATACTCAGAGCTTCCGTAAATTCCGTATTGTTTTTCAGATGCTCATGAACGCTTACAAGGCTTTGAATCCATTTTAATTTATCTTCAGGTACTGCAATCGAATATCCACTTTTTTCTTTATATTGCCAGTGAGCCGCTATTCCGAATTTCGCTACAACGTTCATATCTTCAGATCTAATTTGAATTTCAATAGGTTGATTTCTTAGGTCTGGAACAATACCTATAACCGTTGTATGAAGACTCTGATATCCATTTGGTTTTGGGTGTCCTATATAATCCTTAAATCGCCTTGGTAAAGGCATCCAGTTTTTATG
Organism: Candidatus Peregrinibacteria bacterium; assembly: GCA_016932505.1. Lineage (GTDB taxonomy): Bacteria > Patescibacteriota > Gracilibacteria > UM-FILTER-43-11 > UM-FILTER-43-11 > JAFGCT01. The sequence continues at coordinate 3,341 of JAFGCT010000023.1, read as the reverse complement.
AATCATTCCTAAAGTCTGATAGCAAGTCGCTTCATCTTTTACAATTATTCTAAGCGCAAAAATATCATATAGCTCCGAAATATAATTTTTATCCTTTGCTTTAAGTTTTTTACTTATGCTGTACAGGTGTTTAACTCTTCCTTCTAGTTTTGCTTCGATTTTTGCTTTTTTTAAAGATTTAGCCAGTATGTTTTTACATTTTTTAATTACGTTCATTTGTTTGCCCGCATATTTTTTCATATCCTCATTTATCCTTTTGTAATCCTCAGGATGTAGATACATAAACGAAAGATTGTCCAATTCATTTTTTATGCGGAAAATACCCAGTCTACCAGCAATAGGGGAATAAACAGTTAGGGTTTCTTTTGCAATAATCTTTTGTTTTTCCTCTCTCAAAAACTCCAATGTCCTCATATTATGAAGTCTGTCCGCAAGTTTTATAAGAATTACTCTAATGTCATTCGACATAGCGATGAACATTTTTCTCAGATTTTCTATTTGCCTTTCACGACCTCTATAATAAACATTTTTAAGTTTTTCCATGCCATTAAGAAGAGGCACAATACTTTCACCAAAAATTTCACTTAGCTCATCAACTTTCATTTCTGTATCTTCAATAACATCGTGAAGAAGTGCGGCTATTATTGAATCTTCATCTGGTTTTAAATCTATAAGTATTTTTGCTACATTTAACGGATGATTAATATAGGGTTCACCCGATGCCCTCTTTTGACCTTTATGAGCTTTTTTTGCAATTTCGTATGCTTTTAACACGCGTTTCTCATCCACATGAGGGAGATACTTTTTAGCGCCTTTAATAATTTCACCTATTGTGACTTTATCCAGCATAGATTTTTTTGTGGTTGATAGCTTAAATAATACTTTATTGTGCGGATTGGTGCAAGATTGAAATTGGAGACTTGAGACTATGAATTTGAATTTGAGTTAAAAAATTTGACACTTTTTTAATATTATATATTATCGTTTCAGTACATGATCTTTGAAAATGGCTTACACCCAAAAACAAAAATGTTTTCTGCTAAAAATTAAGCTTTAGTAAAGGTGTGTTTTGTGCGTTTATTTTTTTGAGCGTATAAAAAGCACCTTTGCATAAGTGGCGGAAAGAGTCCAAGTGACTTCCGATACTTTTGTTTTGGTGTGAATTGAAACGACTGTTATCCCTGATGGGGATGATAGTCACAACCGGTGCAGTGCACGAGGTGTGCTGAACCAAGAATGGAGTAGGATGATGAGACACTGGCAAGACGACATGACGGAACGAATGGGCACATCGAAGGCAAAAGCGGCGAACAGTACGGCAACACTTCACAAAAAAAGAAGAGGTTCGTTGACCATCGCCGAAGTTATCGTCGCCTCCAACAAAATCGAAGCTATCGTCGCCGGCCGCGCCTAATTCCGCAGCTATCGTGGAGTATTAGGCACTCTTGCACAATTTAAAACGGGCACTTCTCCTTCAAATTCTTTTTTTCAATCACATTTTCAAACTTCTCCGTACATTATGGGGGTGGAAGGCTTGCGCTTCCCCCCCGCTTTTTTAAATACGTTAAATTTGTAATTAAATGATTCTGTCTGAACTGTGATTTATGTGATTGAAATGATTTTCTTATGATAAATCACAAATGAAAAATGCTAATTGTTATGCTATATTATAACCAACATAAAAATATTTTGATGAGCAAAAAAGTATTGTTAACAATTTTAGATGGATTTGGCGAAGGTCCGAGTGGTGCCGGTAATGCTATTACGCTTGCTAATACACCTAATATCGATAAATTGCGTTCTAAATATCCCTACGGAAAATTAAAATGTACAGGGGAGGCTGTTGGTTTAACAGAAGGGACAATGGGTGGTTCGGAGGTTGGCCATTTTACAATTGGTGCAGGCAGAATAGTTCCCCAGTTTTTACTTGATATAAATAACAGTATTAAAGATGGTTCTTTTTTTCAAAAGAAACCATTAGTCGATGTATTTAAATATGTTAAGGAATCTGGTAAATCACTACATCTTATGGGGATGATATCCAACAAAGGAGTTCACTCACATATAGACCATTTAATAACTTTGCTTGATTGGGCGGCAAAAGAAAAATTGGAAAAAGTTTTTATTCATTGCATAACTGATGGCCGTGATGTTGAAGAAAGAAGTGCATCCCGTTACTTAAAGCTAATTGAATTAAAAATAAACGAAACAGGTGTTGGTAAAATTGCTACAATCGTTGGTCGTTATTATTCTATGGATCGCGACACAAACTGGAATAGAACGGAAAAAGCATATCGGCTTATGACAGCTGGTGAAGGTGAAAATTTCAGCGACTATTCTTCTGCAATTGATTATTACTATAAATCTGATGCCGATTTGTCAGATTACTATTTGCCACCGATTTTATTGGATGAATCCGGGCTTATAAAAGAAGGGGATGGTGTTATATTTTTTAATTACCGTACTGATCGTACACGTCAAATTACTTCTGCATTCGTTGACCCTGATTTTGATAAATTTGAACGAACTATCGGTGAAGTTAAATTTGTTTGTATGGGGCCGTATTCTGAAAATGCACCTATTGTATTTGATGTTCCAGAAGTAAAAAATAATCTTGCAAATTGGTTGGCTGAAAATGGCAAAACTCAATTACGTTGTGCGGAAACCGAGAAATATGCACATGTAACTTTTTTCTTTAATTCTCAAGTAGAGCATCCGGTAAAAGGGGAAGAAAGGATTCTTGTTCATTCGCCTAAAGTTCCAAGTTATGCGGAAAAGCCAGAGATGTCCGCACCGGAAGTAACAAATAAAGTTATTGCTGCTTTAGCAGTAGCAAAGCATGATGTAATAATTGTTAATTTTGCTAATTGCGACCTTGTTGGTCATTCGGGTGATTTAAAGGCCACTATAAAAGCCGTAGAAGCTGTTGATAAGGCTGTAGGTGAGTTGTATGAACAGGCAATGGCATCTGGTTACACAATGCTTCTTACGGGCGACCATGGTAATGCTGATGATATGAAATATTCTGATGGGTCAGATAAACCCGCTCATTCCATGAATCCGGTTATATTGCTAATCGCTGACCCTGAAAATAAAATTAAATCAGTTAAAAATGGTGGTTTATGCCAAATAGCACCGACAATTTTGGAATTGATTGGGCTCCCAAAACCTGAGGAAATGACATGTGAGAGTTTGATTTAAAAAGAATCGTCCATCAAATCCTCATACTTCTCATTTGTGAATATATATTCCCAGTCGTATGGCATTTTATGCTTATCTATATTCCAAATCATATAATCCATATGATAATCAAAATCTTGGTCGTTCCGAATATAATGGTC
>JAFGCT010000022.1 GCA_016932505.1 Candidatus Peregrinibacteria bacterium | reverse complement strand
TGTAATAACTTCTTTGCAGCATCATAATTCTCTGCGTTATACGCCTCTGAAATGGCTCTCTTTACCGTTTCTCTTTTTTCTTTGGGCAGATAATCCGTTACGTTCCTTTTTTTATGAACCTGACAACGCTGAATCAGCATATCTTTACCAAAAACTTCATCCAGCGCCTTACGTAACGCTTTACCTCCGTCTATAACCGCAAGTTTACATGCTGATAAATTAAAACCTCGATCTACGAGGCTCTGAAGCAGATCTATACATACACGGCTATTTTCACTTGATCCTTCCCATGCACCAAGTGCCTTTTTATTGCCTTTTTTATCAATGCCAAGTACTACAAGTACTGTTGTTTTGGCATAGACAATTCAGTCAATCATGAGGAATGGATAAAATTCTTTAATCGGTTCATTTCTCTAGGCTTCAAGTTTCTCAGTTGTCTTTGCAATAAAGTTCCTGCTTACTGTGCTTTTTGAATTAGAATAAGGCTCCATTCCAGAAATAGCTGTTTCCAGTGATCGTTTGTATTTACGTGTGTATACACCTATAATCATCTGTTCCATCTGCCGGTGTGACAGCAGCTCCTTGTCCTTATAGCGGGTTATTGATTCTATTTCCTTCTCTTTGCGATCCTTTATATTTCTAACTCTTGAATGACTTACAGGAATCTTCTGTCCGCCAAGTATTACCAGTGTCTCTTTTGAACTCCAGCGGGTAAATTCCCTGCCGGTTATATGCTTATATCTTTCTCCGCATATTGCTGTTATTTCACTCTCAATAATTTCAATATATGATTCTATCCCAAGTGAAATAACCTTTTCAAGAAGAGAATTACGAACCTCCTCCTTAAGCCCTTTTTCTGATAATGTTGTAATTCCTTCTTGCTTTTTTCTTCCCTGTTTTTTAACTTTCATATTGGTATCTCCTTTTGTTTAAATTGTCTTAGCGCATTATTCTATAATGCGCTGGGAGATGCCACTCAATTTACAACATTATTCGGGACAAAATCGTCAGGAAAAGCATTATGTATTGTCTTTCTGTCCGTTAAAGTAATCACTCTAAGGATACGACCTTCAAGTTCTTCAATTTTACCCCAAAACCGAAAACGATTATTTTCTTGAGGTTCAACTTTTAATGGATTTTCACAAACCTGAATGCACCATTCTTTTTTAATATACGGACGTTTTCTTAAGACTTCCTTTTCGAAATATTCAGTAAAGTTATATTCATTCATACAAACAAATATATATTACGTGTTCTTTTTTAGCAACGCAAAAAAATCATCGCTTTGACCTTCGCCCTTTTTAAGTAGGCAAAATCGTCTTTTATAAAAAATGTCAGTCCAACGCAGGGCTAAGCTGTTTTTACGGGTACTGGCAATAACATTAAAAAGCTTACCGACTTACAACTTGTACACGTACACGTAAATAGAAAAAGCACGAGTAAAAATCAGGCTTGAGCCCATGTTATGTGCCTCTTTGCAGCAATTCTCTATGAGTCAAATGAGAGAAAACTATTCGATTTTATTAAAATTTGTTGTATATGTGAGCACAAAAACCACTGATTTCATTTCAAGGCCGTTTAATAATTTTTCATTGTACCAACTAGATGATGATGTCAATATACCGCCTAAAGAAAATGAAAAAGAATAGCCTTTGCTACCCATTAAAGTAAGACATAATCCCAGCATTCCTGCAGATACACGTTGGCCTTCAATTTCAGATTTATAAGAGTATGAAGATGCTATACTTGTTTCATTATTAAGTTCAGCTTTGTTAAATGAAAATAAATATAAAAAATAAGGTGTAATTTTTATTGAATCAAATAATTCCCTTGAAAGAGCCATGCCAGTGTTTGCACCATAAAGGAAGCCATTCCCCGAAAATTCGGTTTTAATATCTCCGCTTAGCACTACGGGGATTGTTATTGAACCTGTTTGTGCTGGCAATTCTATCTTTGTATTATAATATTGTATAAACATGCCAGTAAAAACCGGCATTGACCATTTGCCTCCAAATAAATCATATCCGGCTCCGAATAAAATAGAGAATAAATTGTAATCCATATCAGCTTTCATCGGATCGGAATATTCTTTGTAGTAATCCCCATACAGTTTACCTTTCATTTTCATAAAAGCTGCAATGCCATAGATTAGTAAATCGTCGTTTAAGGCATATCCGGCACCCAATCCACCTGAAAGACCTTTGAGATCCTTACCTTTAATTTCAGGCGAATCATATGCTTTTTGTACATCAAACCATGCAGGAACTGCATTAAAATTAAAATCTCCTTCATTATAGTGTGTCATAGGAGTAAATGAATCTGAAATTATTGAAGATACAATATTTCCGATCCCGTCGATCCCATTAGACATAATTTGTCCGCTTCGAATATTATAATCATTCAAAGAAGTCTGTGCGATAGCTTTTCCGTAAAATATATTAAATGCTAAAAGAAAAATAATGACATTCAAATATATATTTTTCATTCATTTCTCCGGTAAAAAAAGTATATATTATTGATTGAATTTTAAATCTATTATTTCCATGAGACGAATGCAACTATTTATTTTTCTCTAATGAGAGGCGTATTGGAATTTTACAATGCCCTTTTATACAATTAAACTCGATTTAATGCTAGTATCGCAGAAATCCGGATTTTCTTTTTACCACATAACGATGGCATGAGAGGTGCTGCGGCTACTTGCACAAGAATTGTAAAAAATTCAATTTGGTTCCGAGCAGACATGTCCAAAACAAGCCAACAGCGAGCAGCATCCTACTCCATGCATTGTTATGTGCCTCTTAGCAGCAATTTTTAAACTGCTAAGTAATGCATGTTTGTATATTTCTTTGACAAAATTTTAAATTATAAGTCTTATTATTTTTTATTAAAGGAAACTGAATTATATTTATTTATGACTTATTGATTTAAAATATTTTCACTAAGGTTTAACATCATAACACCAACAGCTATAATTATAATTGAGATTATTTTCAATAAACTAACTGGTTCTTTAAAATAAGTCATACCTATTATTGAGACTAACATAATTCCTATGCCTGCCCAAATCCCATAAATAAAACTTAAATTAAAATGTCTTAATGCAAATATAAAAATACTAAATGAAATTCCCCAAAAAACAAATGTCAAAATTGATGCTGGTATATTTTTAAAGCCATTTGATAACTTCATACAAGTCGAACCGCTAAGCTCAGATATAATTGCAATTGATAGTAAAAACCACTTCATGATTACCTCCAAAATTTAAATAATTCATCTGTTTCGGTTTGAGTTGTTAACATATAATTTTTTAACACATAACACAGGGCTAAGCTGTTTTTACGGGTACTGGCAATGATATCCAAAAGCTTAACGAATTACAATTTGTACCAGCACACTTAAACAGAAAAAGCGCGAGTAAAAATCAGGCTTGAGCCCATGTTAGCTGTCATTAGCAACAATTAGTAAAACTGTTACTACCGACTAATGCCAAAATAAAAAAGTATTTCATTTCTTTAAAATATTTTCTGCAATGAAAAATTTTTTTTTCCGGTTTTGTTTTTAAAAAAATTCAAATTTCATTTACACACAGAAAGTTCCGGAAATGAAAGAAAGTCAAATTCAAACCCCAGCTAACACAAAATTCAGGTGTGCAGCGTGTGCTTGCACTGTAAATCAAAAATGCAAACCCATAACGATTTCATGCGACTTTCGCCGCACACAACGTGCCAGCTGCATCAGACTGGAATTTATGTTAGGGCTTCTTCTTTAAAATAATTAAGGTTCTCTCACCATTTCCCATATTGGAATCTCAATGCCTTTTAGGTTAATTCGTTTAATAAGCATAAAACCAAATCTTTCATACATTTTAACATTCTTTTCTGTTTGTGTCTCTAAATAGAGAGGCATCCCAGTCTGTTTGCTCTTTTCGATAAGTGAACTTAACAGCTTACCTCCCAGACCTTTTCCCTGAAGTTTTGTGGACACACCGAAAATCATAAGATAGATGAAATGCCTGCTCATCATGTTCCCTCTACGGTCTTCATCTAACTGTTTGAATATAGGTGCTGATTTCTTTAAAATTCTGGCACCAGCCTTTATCCCGGATTTGATCGCACCACTTCGAATTATACGCCAGATCGGCATCTCTGCGAGTTCGCCTGGTGTCAACGTAGCAATTCCCTCCAGATTTTTAGAAGTTGCATAAACCTCTCCATATTTTAAACAATACCTAATAGGTGATTCAAAGAATGCACAGGCTTTCTGATCGAGCATGGATTCATCTTCAAATACTTTATTCCAGAGTGGGTCATGCTGAAAAGCGTCTGCCAAGACCTCTCCCGCTTTTAAAACATCTTTCTTTTGTACCTTATATAAATTTTCCACTATCCCTGACATACTTTTAATCTCCTTTTCGGCCCTAACGCAGGGCTAAGCTGTTTTTACGGGTATTAGCAATAACATTAAAAAGCTAACCGACTTACAACTTGTACCAGCACACGGAAACAAAATAAACGCGAGTAAAAATCAGGCTTGAGCCCATGTTGGGCACCTTTTAGCA
>JAFGCT010000021.1 GCA_016932505.1 Candidatus Peregrinibacteria bacterium | reverse complement strand
GTTAGCTGCAAGCCGTAAAGAGACAATAGGACATTAATTCGACAGACCCGAATAAAGAAAAATTAAAGTATAAAAAGCCAACCCACAAAAGCAAGAGTGTTCCAACCCATCCCACAACCATCCCTGCGTTTCCACACACTTGCTTTTTGCCTTCCCGCTTCACTATTGAACTTAAAAAATAGAATTATAAAAGTTGAATCCTTGAATTTTTCTGATAAATAATTATTATTTTTGTTGTCTGGCGATGGAGTTCGCCATTAAGTGCAATAATGCTGATAACTCCTACTAATTTAATTTATTAGGAGCTTATGAACAGCATATATTTTTTAGCAGCTTTTTGGTTTTTGGCTGCTGTACTTTCTACAATTATTGCAAATCGGTTAAAAATATCAATAGCTCTGATGGAAATTATTATCGGAGCTTCAATCGGATTTGTTGCATTCAAATTAAACTATACAGACAAACTTGCTCTAAATGATGATTGGCTAAAATTTTGTGCCGGAGTTGGGGCAATTATGCTTACGTTTCTTTCTGGTGCTGAATTGAACCCAGACATCATGAAAACCAAACTTAAAGAAGTAACAATAATTGGATTAATTGGTTTTTTGGCACCTTTTTTTGGCACTTCTTTAATTGCATATTATTTAATTGGATGGAATTTACAGGCAAGCTTACTATGTGGTATAGCTCTTTCAACAACATCAATGGCGGTTGTTTACGCAGTGATGCTTGAATATGGTTTTAATAAAACTGAATATGGTAAAGGTATACTGGGAGCCTGTTTTGTCAATGATTTAGGAACAGTAATCGGTTTAGGATTGATTTTTGCTCCTTTTACATTTAAAACTTTGATATTTATTTCCGTAACAATAGTTTTAATATTTATTTTACCTTGGATTACGGATTTTCTAATAAAATATTTTGCTTATAAAACTGCTGCCATTCGTACAAAATGGATACTATTTGTTTTATTGTCAATGGGGGTACTTGCTATGTGGTCAGGTAGTGAGCCCGTATTGCCAGCCTACATCATCGGGATGGTGCTCGCCAGAACTATGGAAAAAGATAATTTTTTTATTAGAAGATTAAGAACCATGACCGTAGGCTTTTTAACTCCTTTGTATTTTTTAAGAGCAGGTGCGCTTATATCAATACCTTCGCTTATAGTGGCTCCCCTTATATTTCTTGTACTTTTTGCAAGCAAAATAGCCTCTAAGATTTTCGGATTGTACCCGGTTATTCATAATTTCAGGGATGATAAAAATGAAAAATGGTATTACACACTACTCATGTCAACAGGCTTAACCTTTGGAACAATTTCCGCACTTTACGGATTATCGCATAAAATTATTTCACAGGAACAATATTCTTATATTGTGGGTGTAGTAATTGCCAGTGCTGTGATACCAACCCTAATTGCAAATAAATTTTTCCTTCCGTCACATTTGCTTGAAGAACCAACATTAGATGACCAAATACCTGATATAGATAAGAAAAGAAAATAGATGATTTTTAAATATTATTAAACTTTAAAAAATATAGATTATGAAAATACAAGAAGTCAATGCAATTGAAATACTCGATTCGAGGGGTAATCCAACAGTTGAAGTTAATTTGGAATTAGAAGACGGTGCATCTGGCCGTGCAATGGTTCCTAGTGGTGCATCAACAGGAGAACGTGAAGCTTGTGAATTACGTGACGGCGATAAGAAGCGATATGGAGGTAAAGGCGTGTTGAAAGCTGTTGAAAATGTAAATAAAACTATCGCAAAAGAAATTGAAGGAAAATGTTTTGTTAGTCAGCGTGAACTTGATTATTTAATGATTGGGCTAGATGGAACTGCCAACAAATCAAAACTAGGTGCAAATGCAATACTTGCTGTGTCAATGGCATATGCCCGTGCCGAAGCCATGAGTGCTGGAATACCTTTATACCAGTATTTGGGAGGTAGTAATGCCCATTTATTACCCGTCCCATGTATGAATATCATCAATGGAGGTAAACATGCCGATAATAACGTAGACTTTCAGGAATTTATGATTGCCCCTCATGGTGCAACTTCATTTACCGAAGCTATCCGAATAGGTGTTGAAGTTTTTCATACATTAAAAGGAGTACTAAAGACCAAAGGATACAGTACTGGAGTAGGTGATGAAGGAGGTTTTGCACCGGACTTGAAATCGAACGATGAAGCTGTGGAAGTTATTCTCGAAGCCATAAACAAAGCTGGTTATAAACCAGGAGATGAGGTAAGCATTTGTCTTGACCCCGCTGCAAGCGAACTTTGGGAAGATGGGAAATACAAAATGTTTAAAAGCACGGGTAAATTTCTTACAAGCGATGAACTAATAAAACTATGGGAAAGCTGGACAAAACAATATCCCATTGTATTGCTCGAAGACGGTTTGGCTGAAAATGATTGGAATGGGTGGAAAAACCTTACTCAAACTTTGGGAAATAAAATTGAAATTGTTGGGGATGATTTGTTTTGCACCAATAAATCTATCTTAGCTGAAGGTATTGTGAAAGGAGTAGCCAATTCCATTCTTATTAAACTTAATCAGATTGGTTCTGTTACTGAAACGTTGGAGACTATTGAGCTAGCTTATCACAATAAATATAATTGTTTTGTATCTCACCGAAGCGGAGAAACTATTGATAGCTTTATTTCAGATTTAACAGTAGCCGTAAATGCAGGACATTTGAAAACCGGTAGCGGTTGCCGGGGTGAACGTATCGAGAAATTTAATCAACTTATGCGTATCGAACACGAATTAGGGAAAGCATCACGTTTTGCAGGGAAAAAAGCATTTCAAAACGCTTAATTTTAAGGTAGCAGTTTGAAGTTCTAAAAATGAAAAGTATACCACCGCTCACCATCGCTTCGCTGTCAGGCACATCCCGTAAACCGCACGAGTCAAGCAAAGACCAAAGTTTACGGGAAGAGACTTCCAGCTCGTCCCACTCCGATGTTCAAAGTCATATTCGACCCTGAAAATTAGACTGGACAAGTGATTTAGAATAACGGCCAGCAGCTAACACGCCATAGCAACAAGCCGGGGTGCAGTAATTCTTGACCAATAAATATAGAAATATAAACTAACTAGCGGCGGACACGCATT
>JAFGCT010000020.1 GCA_016932505.1 Candidatus Peregrinibacteria bacterium | reverse complement strand
GAGTTTATGAGTTTATGAGTTTATGAGTTTATGAGTTTATGAGTTTATGAGTTTATGAGTTTTACGACATCATCGACTCAGTAGACAATTCTGGATTAAACCCAAAGCCGGATAAATTATAATTAGAGATACTGGCCTTACTCAAAGCTTCAATTGCCTTGACTGCAATTTTAATGTGAAGCTCTTTTCCTTTTTTATAAAATTCTTTGGATGCGGAAGCCAACTTAGGCTTACCATGAAGCGGTCTATCTGAAACCATTAATAAAGTTGCATTAGGTATTTTATAACGAAAACCCTGAGCACATATCACAGATGATTCCATATCAATTGCGCAGGAACGTGATTGTTCAAATTTTTCACGATAGTATGAAATCTTATATTCCCAATCACGATTATTAGTGGTAAATACCGTACCAATATGAAAAGGAATTTTTTTCTTCTGAATCTCGTTTAAAAGAAAGTTATTCAGTATCAATGTAGAACCTACAGGAGTGTCATTGGAAAGAAGTGCCGAAAGAACATGGTCATCACGAATAAATCTATCGGCTAGAATGAAATCACCTATCTGCTGGCTTGCTATAAGCCCACCGCAATGACCTATCATAACAATACTACTAGGTCTTAAAACAGCTATTTGATCAGTAAAAGTTTTTGCATTAGCAGGGCCAACGCCAATATTAACTATTGATATCCCTTTCTTGCCGGGTTTTCTCGCATGGAGAACTGGCATCTGACATTCCTCTGATGAACCAATTGACTTAGGAAATAATTTTTTAAATATATTAAGATGCATTTGATAATTTGTAATCAAAAGGTTTTCCTGAAAATCATCTATATCGGAAGCCGTGTAGTGACTTAATCTATCACAGGAAAGCTCAATTCTTTCAGGTGAAAAAAGAAATAGCTTCTTTTTGTAATAATTCACTTGTTCTTCACATGCATCTAAAAAACCAATATCTGTTTTTAGCTGTCTTCTTCTTCCATTTTTTACCAATATAATATTACCCTCAGATATTATTTTAGAAAACTCGCGCGTAAGATAAAACCTGAGTTCTTTCGGCATTGCAAATTCGCCTGTAGAATCACCATACAACGTACTCTCAGGTGTAATGACATCAACAGACGGATAAAAACCGGACTCATAAATTTTATCCATATGATCAATAATACTCTTTGCGACGATATTCGCATTTTTTGAGCTTCCTTTATACTGTTTGGTATTCATGATTTTTGTTTTAATTTTATTGAATTATAATACAAAATTTCAAGATTACAAAATTTCAAGATTAAAATATTAAAGTCCTTGCCTTTTACTTTACCTTTTCCTTATTCTTTGGTATAATAAATAGATAATATCATCAATAAAAAACATGCATCAACAAAAGCAACTTCACAAAAAAACCAAATTCTACAAAAATAAAAAATTAATGATATTTTTGGGAATAGTAGCAATGTCTATTGCAACATTTATTTATTATTCACAAAAAGAAGCACCAATAACATACGACACAATTGTCGCTGAAAAAAGTGAATTAATTCAAGAAGTAAGCGTAACGGGAAAAGTAGAACCATCACAAAGTGTTGATCTTTCTTTCGAAACAAGTGGAAGAGTTTCAGCAATTTATGTTGATGTAGGTGATCAGGTAAAAAAAGGACAAGAATTGCTTAGATTAAATAGTGCTGATGTTCAGGCTATGCTTAATCAGGCTTACGCTGGTGCAAATAGCGCAAAGGCACAATTACAACAATATGAAGCCGGAGTTCGAAGTCAAGAAGCAAAATTAGCAGAATTAAAGCAGGGCACAAGACCAGAAGAAATTCAGATTGCTGAAACAAATGTAAGCAATGCGGAAGAAGCGTTATCTGATGCAGAAAAAAATCTGGAAAGTGTTAAAAACAAAACAGCTGTAGACTTAAGTAATGCATACAGCTCAGCGTTAAATTCATTGCCAAGTGCAGTCACCAAAGCTAAATCAGCGCTAATTATAATATCCGATATCCAATACGCACATTTCGTTAATTCAAGCTTATACAGCAATCAGATTGAAAGCGCGAAAGCAATTGCGGTTCAATCGCTTTTAGGAGCTTTTAATGCAGGAAAATGGACATCTGAATTTATAAGTCGTGAAAATGGAGGAACTTTCGGACTCGTTCAGCAGGTTGTAGCTAACCCAACAAATGACAAAATTGCCGAGGCATTAATAAAAACATTGAATGCACTTGAAAAAGTAAAAACCGCATTAGATTCAGTTCCAAGTACATCGGAATTAACCGCAACAGAAAAACTAAATCTTGATACAGAGAAAATAAATATAAATACACAAATCACTGCAGTACAGGGGTACAACCAAACAATTTCTGCGACTGAAGTCGGCAATCAGAATTTAATTTCCACAGCAGAAGCAGGAGTAAACACTGCAAAAAATGCACTTCTTACAGCTCAGAATAATCTTTCATTAAAAAAGGCAGGATATACTCAGGAACAAATAAAAGCTCAGGAAGCAATGGTAGAACAAGCAAAGGCAAACCTAGCTTCACAAAAAGCTATGGTAAATCAGGCATATGCAAATGTTCAGCAATACCAAGCTCAACTGGAAAAAACAGTATTAAGAGCTCCAATGGATGGAATAGTAACAAAAATGGAAGCAAAGGTAGGTGAAATCATTTTCCCTAGCAGTTCAACATATGAAATTCAAATTCCTTTGATAAGTTTAATTGGTGAAGGTAATTTTGAAATGGAGGCAAATATTGCGGAAATTGACATTGCGAAAATTAAAATTGGAAACACGGCAAAGGTAACTCTGGATGCATACAGTGAAGTTGAATTCACGGCAACTGTAACTTTTGTTGATCCGGCAGAAACATACGTAGAAGGAATTCCAACATACAGAGTTAAACTTCAGTTCGACGAACAAGATGAAAGAATTAAATCAGGCATGACAGCAAATATTGATATTCTAACAGCCAAAAAAGAGGATGTAATTTCTATACCTCAAAGATCAGTAATTTCGAAAGACAATATGAAATTAGTTCGTATCGCCGAAGAAAATAACGATGAAGGCATCACAACAATTAAAGAAGTGGAAGTATTAACAGGATTAAAAAGTTCAGACGGAAGAGTTGAAATTATCAAGGGAATCCAAGAAGGAGATAAAATTGTAACTAATATTAACGACTAATTAATCGAATAGAAGATCGAATGGATAATCGAATTGGTGTTCGGATAGATCAATACGACCCCCAATACGATCTCCAATACGATCCCCAATACTTAAAATGCCAATAATCAAATCCAAAAAAATCACAAAAACTTACTACACAGAAGAAGTGGAAACACCAGTGCTTCATGGTTTGGATTTTGAGATTAATGAAGGAGAATTTGTTGCAATAATGGGGCCGTCAGGTTCAGGCAAATCGACGCTTCTACATATTCTTGGATTTTTGGATGATCAGACAAGCGGAACATATCTGTTCAACGGGAAAAAAATCAATGACTATACAGGTGCAGAGATTGCACATATAAGAAATAAGGAAATGGGGTTTGTCTTTCAGGCTTTTAACCTACTTCCACGTACTACAGTTTATGACAATGTAAAATTACCTCTTGTTTATTCGGATTATCCAGAAAAACAGTGGGATGAAATGATTATCGAAGCAGTTAAAGCTGTTGGACTTGAACATCGAATGGATTTTGAAACTGCACAACTTTCCGGAGGAGAAAAACAGCGTGTTGCTATCGCCCGTGCACTTGTTACTAATCCAAGAGTAATTTTTGCGGATGAACCCACTGGAAATCTGGATTCAAAATCAGGTAAAAAAATAATTGAAATACTTCAAAGCCTAAACAAAAAAAACAAACACACGATTATTCTAATTACACACGAATCTGAAACTGCAAAATGTGCAGAGAGAATTATTCATATTAAAGATGGATTAATTGATAGTGATAGAAAAGTAAAAAACAGAAAAGATGCAAATCATGGATATCATAAATAATTCTAGTTGTTGAGCAAATTGTGAACCCGTAACACTGTGAAAAAGTACCACAACTTGGTCAACAACTAGGTCCACAACTAGGTCAACAACTAGGTCCACAACTATGTCCACAACTATGTCCACAACATGAAACTAACCCACACCTTCAAAACAGCGGTCACCGGTCTTAGAACCAATAAAGGAAGATCACTTCTGACAATCCTTGGTATTGTAATCGGTATTATGTCGATAATTATTGTTGTGGCAGTTGGAAGAGGTACAGAAGATTTAATTTTGGATCAAATACGCGGAATGGGATCGAGGACAATTTCTGTAGAACCTGGAAGAATGCCGGAAGGACTTGGAGATGCCTATGAGATTTTTACTGAATCACTTGGAGAAAAAGAACTAAAGGCAATAGAGAATAAAAATAATGTCCGCGGAAATAACAAAGTCGCACCTTTTGTTGGATTAATGGAAACCGTTTCTCATGAGAATGAAAAAATGCGTACTCAAATCCATGGTGCATCAGCACTTTGGTTGGAAATCCTTGATGTATATCCATCAGAAGGACAAATGTTTGAAGAATCCGATATTAAACAAATGTCCCGAGTTGCAGTAATTGGATATGAAGTGAAAAAGGAATTATTTGGCGAATCCGATGCACTAGGAGAAAACATTAGAATCAAAGGACAAAACTATAAAGTAATAGGAGTCTTTTCAAAGATTGGAACAAAGATGATGATGAACATGGATAAACTAATAATAGTGCCTTATTCAACAGCACAAAAGATACTCATGGGAATAACCCACTATCAAGCTATTCTTGTAGAAGCGGAAACTGAAGAACTAGTTCCAAAAATCGTTGAAGATATCAAAGCAACTCTTAGGGAGATGCATGATATTACAGACCCTGATAAAGACGATTTCCATGTTGGTACTATGGAAGACGCTATGCAAATAATTGGAAGTGTAACTTCTGCCTTAACAATCCTTCTAACTCTTGTTGCAGCGATTTCACTAATTGTAGGAGGTATTGGAATTATGAATATTATGCTTGTATCCGTTTCCGAAAGAACAAGGGAGATTGGACTAAGAAAAGCAATCGGTGCAACAAGAAATGACATTATTACCCAATTCCTTCTTGAATCAGTTATTCTTACTTTATTCGGTGGTATATTCGGAATATTGCTCGGAGCAGGATTCACCTGGCTTATTGGTGTTGCGATAAGAGAATTTGGAGGATTTATTGGCTGGAAGTTCTACTTCCCTCTTTCTGCATTATTTCTTGGTGTAGGTGTTGCTGGTGCTATAGGCTTAGTATTTGGAATTTACCCGGCAAACGAGGCAGCCAAAAAAAGCCCTATCGAAGCACTTAGATATGAGTAAAGCTTTTCAGCTCAGTAAGCCTCTACTTAAAGTGCAAAAAAAACCTACCGTGATTATTCATATCTACCTCAAGGCGATGATAAAGTTTTCGTATATGCTTTTGGTCTAAAAATCGTTTGACTGTTTTTCTTAAAGCGCCACTTCCCTTTCCCGGAATAATCTCAACTAGAGTAATCTTCTTTTCAATAGCTTCGTTAATAATACGATTCAGCTCTGATTCAATTTTATAACCCTTATTGTAAATATCGTGTAAATCAAGTTTTAACTTAGCCATTCATTTATTTCTTAGGGTCTAATTATTACCTTTTATATTTTCCTAAACAACAAGTAAAAGTACAAGGGGAATATCTATACAATCTAAAAGAGTCTGATTTTTTTTACTATTAAATATGAAGCGATAACAGAAGTTATAGGTATAAGTAGGACAATAGAAGCCGCTCCTATTAATATACGTGAAAGTTCCAATGCCACAAAATCATAGTTTAAAAATTCATGAATATTATTGAATTTTGCGAGTGTCATCAAAACTAAAAAAGGCAAAGAAGCTGATACATATGCTATTAAAAGCGTGTTTATCATACTTCCTAGAATATCTTTCCCAACACTCATACCTAATTTATAAACACGTATAAAATTTAATTCAGGATTATCCTTCATACCTTCAAATATTGCGGAACAAATAGTAATAGCAACATCAATAAGCGCACCCACGGCACCAATAAATAAT
Source organism: Candidatus Peregrinibacteria bacterium (assembly GCA_016932505.1). Classification (GTDB taxonomy): domain Bacteria; phylum Patescibacteriota; class Gracilibacteria; order UM-FILTER-43-11; family UM-FILTER-43-11; genus JAFGCT01. The sequence goes on along the minus strand of JAFGCT010000020.1, from coordinate 23,460 downwards.
GAAACAATTAAAACCTGACGAATATCAACTTCGGGAAACTGACTAAAAAGAATTCTAAATTCCTCGGAAGGTGTATTTCCTATTTGAACTATATTGGTAAAAACATAAGTTATAATAAATCCGATTACGTAACCTATATTTACAGCAAAAATAGCACTTAAACTTTTTTTATTGAAACCATGAATTAAAGGAATGGTTAAAATCGTAATTAAAAAAACATAAACCAAACCTGCCAAAATTAATGAAGATCCGATTTTGACAGAATTAAGTATTATTAAATAGAAAAAACCCAAAGAAATTACAACACTTAAAATTGAAAACAAACCCTTTTTCCTAGCTATTAATAATGCAAGCAAGCAGAATATAACAAAAACAAAAATAAGCCCATTCATATGATAATAATCCGCAATATCATATTGAATATTTCCATCCTCTAGATGAGTTAAATATAAACTGACTTTATCCCCTTTTTTGTAATCTTCATTAAAATATAAATCGCTTAAATTAATCTTTACCGCATTCTTTCCTCCATCAAGAATATGTACCGTATAAGCATCATTTTCTATTTCGACTATTTGACCTTTAATATATTGCCCCTGATTGTCCGCAATATTACTATCAGTATTAATTGAAGGGGTGAACATATAATAAGTAACAAAAACTGCCGCAATAATCCAAAATAAACCATAAATATAATAAAGCTTCTTAATTTTCATTGTTATTTATTATGTAATTATTTTAATTGCCTTGCCATTAACAACAGCCTCTGCAATTTTTTTATTTGCTGAAACAAGAATTCGCTGAAAAGTACTTTGAGATACCTTCATCATCTTTGCGCATTCAATCTGATCAAGTTCCATTACATATTTTAAACGGATTGATTCAAACTCATCATGATTTAAATCCACTTCTTCCAGCGTATTCAAAGGAATGCCACGTGGCTTAAAATAAGTCACCCTAGGGCTTAAACCTATGCAACGTTTCTTTCTGGGTCGGGGCATATTAATTAATTGTAGACTTGTTCATTCTACCTCTGTTTCCTCGCCCAAGTCCACGACCTTTTTCACGCCCTATACTATTAGATGATTTTTTATTACATGGTCCTTCTCCGCGACCTGTCATTGGTCCTTTTCCCATAGGACCAGTTCCGTCTTTATTTGGCATAATATTTGAATTAAGAAATAATACATTATGAATATATATTCATAACTCAAATAAAGCAAGTCAAAATACTAAATATCAGTTAACTTTTACTGACGAGTTTAATTACTACTATTTCCGAATCACTTCCTGTTCTCATTGGTGGCCCCCAAGTACCAGTACCACTAGTAGTAAAAATAGAAAAATCTCCATCGGTATGCAAACCGTAGTCATAGCCTTTGTAAATTGAATGAGCGATGCAAGTAAAAGGAAAGAATTGCCCAGCGTGACCGTGTCCAGAAAGCTGTAAATTTATTCCAATTTCTTTTGCATAAGAAAAATCCAAATCAGGCTTCCAATATGCAGATGTATGGGAAGAATCACCATTAAAATCTATACTCGTAGGAGCATGATGAAGAAGAATAGTAGGCTTTTCAGCAAAATAGTTATCATTTGGTTTTATTATATCCCTTATATTTTTCGATGTACCAAAAGCAGGATAACCAATGCCGATTACCTGAAGTCCGTTGATATCAATTACTTCATCGTTAAGAACTTTTATATTAGTTTGCTTTAATACATTAAGAGCTTTTTCTAAACCAAGATAAGTTTCATGATTACCCGTAATAAAATACACACCATATTTTGACTTAAACTTATTTAGACTGTCAGCCATAGTATCGATGTTTCCGTCAGTACCATCAAATAAATCACCGGTAATAAAAATTACTTCAGGGTTTTCTGCATTAACCTTACTTGCAACCTGCTCTAAAAAACCTTTCCCATAAATTGCCCCTAAATGGAGATCGGATAACTGTATTATTTTTTTACCTTCCCATTGGGAAGCGAGATTGGACATAGGCACTTCTACATTTGTTACACGTACATTACGCGCATTCAATAAACCGTAAATTGCGCAGATTATTGAGAATGAAAAGAATATTGTGGCAACAATTTTAATATCTATTTGAAAACTAAAAAATTTAGCTATTATCAAAACCAACCAGACAGCAATGACAGCAATGATTAAATGGATAAAAAATCCAATCCATGCAGTTGATAAAAAATAAATTCCTCTGGCAAAAAAATTCGCCCTAAAGCGCTCTAGAACCATTGAAAAAGGCATCAAAAATGTAAGAAAAAACAAAACTAGTAATAGAATGGTTTTTGCTTTAGCAGAAGTAATATGAAAAAAAGTATTTGTTGAAAACCAAAGAGATAGTATTAGAAGAGCTAAAACTCCGATAAAAAGCGTGAGAAATAATATAAACTGAAATTTCATAATTGATATTTAATTTTATTCCATTTTACCATATTCAAAATAAACATCTAATTATCAGATATGATTTTTTATTTGAATTATCTTCTCCCGCCTTTCCTGCGTGATTTAAAAGTTGTATGAGTCCCACGCCTTACTACTTGTGCTTTTGGGCCATCATATATGGGAGCAGGTAAACCTTCAGGCAATTCAGATTTTCGTAATTTTGATTCTGTTAAAAGTTCAATTTTCCTAAGCTTATCACTTTGGCTGGGCATTATAAATGTAATTGCTCTTCCTTTTTTACCAGCCCTACCTGTTCGACCAATCCTATGTACATAGTCTTCAGCATATTCAGGAACATCAAAATTAAGGACCAAAGCAATATCATTAACATCAATACCACGTGCGGCGATATCCGTTGCAACTAACACTCTAAACCTACCACTTTTAAATCCATCAAGAGCTTGTTTACGCTGACCAAGTGAACGATTAGAATGAATTTCTGCAGCTCTTATACCCATATTGTTCAAATCCTTACAAATTCTTTTAGCGCCATGTTTAGTTCTACTAAAAACAAGCGTCGAACCACTATGGCGATCAAGCATTATTCTCATCAACTGCATTTTCTGATTACGGGACACGATATAGATTTCCTGATCCACACCCTCTGCTGTCGTACCTTGCCTTGCCACCTCCACATGCGTAGGAGTCTTCATATACTGCATTGCAATATTTATGATTTCCTTTGGCATTGTTGCAGAAAAAAGCATTGTCTGCCTTTTACTTGGAACAATCTGTAAAATCCTTTTGATTTGCGGTGCAAAGCCCATATCAAGCATACGGTCGGCCTCATCCAAAACAAGCACACTTACATCATCAAGCTTAATTGTCTTATCTTGGATATGATTAATAATACGACCCGGAGTTCCAATAATCACATGAGGATTATTACGAAGGTCACGAATCTGACCACCCATCCTAGCGCCACCAATAATCATTGCTGTACGTAAACCAAATGACTGAGCAACTTTATGTAAAGTTTCTTCAACCTGTATTGCAAGTTCACGCGTTGGTAATAAAATAAGCCCTCGCCCTGGATTATGAATAAGGCGTTGAATAATTGGGAGGCTAAATGCCAAAGTTTTACCCGTCCCAGTTTGTGCAACACCAATAATATCCTCCCCTGTAAGTGCATCAGGTATAGCCTGTGCCTGAATAGGTGTAGGTATTTTAAATTGGAGCTTATCCAATACTTTTAGAATGGGGGCATCGAGACCTAAATTATAAAAACTCAGTTCGTTTGAATGCTTGGTGCTTCCTTGATTATGCATTTTATATTTAATTAATAGATTTATTATATACAATAAAATAAAAATGTCAATCATTAGATATAAAACAACTTCTTCAACATAGCATTTTTAAATGGCTCCTTGGACTGGATTCGAACCAGTGACCTACCGGTTAACAGCCGGTTGCTCTACCACTGAGCTACCAAGGAACGTTTGGATTGCTTACCTAATTTATATAACGAAGAAGTTTTTTGCAAGGGATTTTTTACATATGATATAATTACAGAGTTAATATTCAGTCATTTTGGATTTATTATCTAACTTTTTAAACCCATGACATGTATAATTTGGGAAAAAGAACACGAGCTAGGTATTAAAGAAATTGATGAACAGCACAAAAAACTTATTGAAATAATGAATCACCTGTGTGAAACGATTAATAGCGGTAAAGAAAATTATTTCGTTGATGAAATACTTGATGACTTAAGAGATTATGCAATGGCTCATTTTCAAACTGAAGAAAAATATTTTATTGAATTTAAATACGAAGATGCTGAAGAACACAGAAAACAGCATAATAAGTTCTTTTCGGCACTAAAATTATTTAAAAGGGATTTAGACATTGGCGAGGAACACGTAGCAAAAGAATTAACTGAATTTCTTGAAAACTGGCTTTTTAATCATATGATGAAGTATGACAAAAAATACGTTGAATGCTTCCATAAGAACGGACTTTATTAAATAATTATATAAGAATATGGGATGGCTAGATAAAGCAAAGGCATGTGCAGATGACCCAGAAAAGTGTGCCAAAGATGCATTAGAGGCCGGAGAAGACACACTTAATAAAGGAAAAGAAATCGGTAAGAAAAAACTTGAGGAAGTAAAACAAATAAACGCCATTAAAGGTGATATTAAGGAGCTTTCGGATACTCAGGATTATTTTAGAAGAAACAAGGAAAGTCTTGAGGGGCTCGGGATGGTTGAAGCGGTTAGCAATCCTAAAAAGGTAAAAGAAGAATTTAAAAAAGCAAATGGACAGATTGAAAAAGGAAAGCAAGCTATCGAAGCCATAAAAAAATCAAAAATCCGTTTCAGCGAAGCATTCATAGGCGAAACAATAAAGGATATAGATACAATGCTTGAATCACTAGAGGGAAGTATGGCTGATATTATTAATGACATTACTAATCCGGATACAATTAAAGGGAAAATAGCAGAATGGACAATGGATGAATCCACCCTAAAAGAACTATCCGAACTAAGTGTTGAAATAAGAAGTGTTAGCGCAAATGCCAAAACTTTCAGAAAAAACCTAAATGGAATTGTGGATAAAAAACTGAAAGAACCAAGTAACAACGATACTCTTAATGGAATAATAAAAGCAAATAAGCTAATTGGAAAAGGAACTGATAAATTCCTTGGGATTTACGATGCCATAAAATTAACTGACTCAATCTTAAGATAAATTAACTAAGTTGACATATAATAGAATGAATGGTAGAGTATTAAACCATTGTTCTTTAACTTGCCTAAACAACAAACAAAGGAGAAAACGGCATGAAACAAGTAATTATCTTCTCAATTCCATTTTTAGCGTGGATTGCTTCTTACAGCACATTCACAAAACTCGGTACTTTAACAAGTGGAAAAGGTACCATAACCAGCCTTGTTCTCATGATAGTAGCAGCTGCCATCATCATCTGGGCAAGCATGCAGATGAGCCCAAATTCTTCGAATATAACTGCGCTGGCCAAGAGTATAAGCAAGGACATGTTACTATGGGGTGGATACTTCGTGTTTGCCAATCTACTGTTTGTGATTGCATTCCACACAATCGCAAGAGAAGGTGGTGGATTCCTTGTGGCAGCGGTCACATGGAATATCGTTTTTCTGGTCACATCCCATGTTTTGGGGGACTGGATAATCAACGGCAAATCGTTGGTTACGGTGTTCCTTGAACTTACTGTCACCAGAAGAATTACGCTTGGTGGCATGCTGATTTTCTTTATGTTGTTCAACCTGGAACCCCTGATTAGCAACAAATAGTAGTGGTTCTTTGTGGGCAAGTTAAACATGGATAAGCGGTGTGCAGAAATGTACACCGCTATTCGACTTATTATTCTCAATTTATTTGCCAACCCCCTCAATAAATTTTAAAGACAGTGAATTAACACAATGTCTTGTATTTTTTGGTGTAAGATTTTCACCTTGAAAAACATGTCCTAAATGAGCACCGCATTTTACGCAAGTTATTTCAGTTCGCAAACCATCAGCGTCGATTGTACGTTTTACAGCACCTTTTATCTCATCATCAAAACTCGGCCAACCACATGAAGACCGAAACTTAGTATCTGATGTATAAAGCTCAGCACCACATCTCTTACAGGTATAAATCCCCTTTTTAAAATGGTTATTATATTCACCGGAAAAAGGAGGCTCGGTGCCTTTATTAAGGATTATATTTTCTTCCTCTGGAGTAAGTTTATTTAAATTCATAATAAAACTTTACACTACATTCAGGCCTCTCTCAAATAACCCCAGTTATGCAACCAGTCACAATCTTCATACCACCTGTTACCAATATCTGTCCGATAATACATGTGAGGTATTTTGATATTTTTGATTCGGCCATAAACCTGAGCCTGAGCTTGTTTCATAGTTGAACCCATTCCACAGACAATAAGAACAACCCCCGAAGTACCTGTTACAAGCCATTCACCATTTACAGTACGCACATCTTCAATATGAACACCTTCTATCCCCTTTTTAAAGAAAACCACAGAATCTTTTGATTTTACTTCAAATGTTTCCTGATCCCTAAAAGGAAATGGAGGTACAACAATACGAACGCCGATTTGAAAACCTGTCCTAGCCTTAAAACTAGTTACTTTACCCGTAGCAAGTCCGTAGAAAAAATCACCGATTAAAGTAATCATTCCTTCCTGCTGAATACTAATTGTCGGATACCCGAAACGCGAAGTGAATTCCAAAGGATAAATACCATTACTGTTTACAATACAATTCAAATCTATGTATCCAACATAATGTTCATCAGCTAATTTTGATTCAAACTTTTTTAATGTCTGATTGAATAAGCGATTTGGCTTACTCCAAAACATTGCAGTTCCCATTTCTCCTGTTGAAGGTCCAAGGTTACCGGGAAACAACTTTTTATGTTCAAAGTTTACGTTAATAGGATAAACAAATTCTTTTCCGTTAAAAAATGCACCAATTGCAACCTCCACTCCATTTACTCTTTTTTGAAGCTGAAATGAAGGAATCTTACTTGCCCATGCATTATTATAATCATTAAGTACCTGAATTACATCTCTTCCGTCATCCTCCTCACCTATAAAAAGGAGACCTTTAATATTTCCGGCATCACCACTTGGCTTAATAACATATTTAGCAGGATTGTTCTTTACAAAATTAATCGCATCTTCAAAGGATTTAAAATCCTGATAAGGAATTATATTAATGCCGTATTTTTTAAGTTCCTCCTGACCAAATGTACGATCATCTTCCAACATATCTGTATAGGGAGTTCCACCAATAACAGCCTTACCCCTTTCCCTTAATTTCTGAGCTTGTTCCCCCTGCCCTAATACATCATCAAACACAATTACATCTGCCCAATCAACTTCATTTTCCCAATTATCAACCTTTGGAACAAAACCATCCGCTACTATTCTTTCTTGTTCGCAATCAATATAATATTTTACTTCATGACCTTCCTCAAATATCTTCCATGCGATGTCTCCTATTAAACCACTAAGAGAAACAAATAAAAACTTTTTTGGATTTGTTGTTTTATGTTTTTTTGGCTCGATATTAACCAGACCATTAGAATGGTTTTCATTCATAAAAATAAAGATTAAATGTCGATTAGATTTAATTCCTTTTTTATAAAAAATACAATCAAAAATCTTATTGCTTTTCTATGCGGAAAATAGATAATGATGGCAACATAATAAAAACAAAATGACTAAAATAAATAAATCAAAAAGTCCAATGTATTTTTGGGCAAGAATTGACTACATGCTAAGAGAAGGTTTCGCCAATGAAAGCTCAAAGGCATACCGTATTATTAACGATATAATCGTATTTTTAATATTCTTCTCGATTGGTTCAATCGTAGCAGCTTCAATGGAAGAATTTTATATCGCTAATCAGAGCTTTTTTGACATCTCAGAAATAGTAGTAGTAGGGATATTTACCATTGAATACGCTGCAAATATTTACGTTGCCGAAGATAAAAAGAAATATATATTCGGACCATGGGGTATTATAGACTTTTTAGCCATCGCTCCTTCATACTTCAATATTATCGACCTTAGAGCTATTAAGGTTTTAAGAGTATTAAGAGTTTTGAGATTTTTGAGACTTATGAGAATGCTTAGGCTTTTAAAACTTGCAAAACATGTTGCCAAAGGTCACGAAGAAGATCACAAAACTAATAAATTCGATACACTTAAAATGGATCTTCAAATATATTTTATTGCAATGTTTTCTGTTGTTGTAATATTCAGCACGCTAATGTATTACGCTGAAAGAACTATAGAAGGAACATCATTCACTTCCATTCCACAAGCTATGTGGTGGTGTGTTGTTACTATTACAACAGTAGGCTATGGTGATATGTACCCTACAGGGCCACTAGGAAGAATAATTGCGACAGTCACAATGTTTGCAGGATTAGCCTTATTCGGCTTACTTATGAATGTTATAGGCAAATACATGATGACTTCATTATTCGGCACTGAAGTAGGTCAAGAAGTGGATATAAAAGAACTTGAAGAAGATATGGAGAAATCAAAAAACAAGAAAAGCTGATTTTACAAAACGCCGTTCAGTCTTTCCAAAAGCAGATCAAATGTATCATACCCAGATTTGGCATTAAAATGCCCTGCCCCTTTTACCTCTATTAATTCTGAATTCAGATTTTCTGACAGTTCTTTCGCCTTTTCAATTTTTATATACGGATCATTATCGGAATGAAATACACAGAATCGACCACAGTTTCTTTTAATCTGTTCCCAATTAAAAATGCGTTGAGCAAATGTTTTCATTGAATCATCAAAATCATTGTCTGCCTTTCCTGTAAAACCTGACACCAAAAAAGCCTCCTTAACCGGCTGATTTTCAATCACATTCAATAGAAAAGGAACTCCCAGACTATGACCTATTACAATTGAATCCTGGTTCAGTTCATCGTATTGACCAAGTACCTGCATCCAGTTTTCAAGCGTCTGTCCTTCCGGAGTCGGAAACTGAGGAATAAACACTTTGATTCCAGATTTCTCAACTTCTTTTTTTAACCATGGAAACCAGTTTTCTTCCGGATAACCACCTACACCATGAAAAACAAAAACATTTCTCATATTTGATTTGTTATAAGTTTTTAGATTCATAATCTTCAATAGCTTTTTGTAAACCTTCAACAGCCAATATTGAGCAGTGTATTTTTTGCTTAGGCAATCCACCAAGCTCCATTACTACCTTGTTCCAGTCATATTTTTTAGCATCTTCAAGACTCATCCCTTTTACCTCTTCGGTTAATATTGAAGCAGTAGCAATATTTGATGCACAACCAAATGATAGAAATTTCACATCCTCTATTTTTTCGTCTTTTACTTTTATAAAGAAATCCAGCTGATCACCACATACAGGATTGCCGACCTGAGCAGTGCCGTCATAATCTTTCATCTCTCCGATATTACGCGGATGAAGAAAGTGTTCCATTACTTGTTTTGAATAATTTAGTGCCACTTTAGATTAATTACGAATTATTATTTCGATTTGCGTGATGCGTGATGCGAATTGCGTACTGCGTGATGCGTATTGCGTATTGCGTATTGCGTGATGCGTACTGCGTGATACAAGTATTTTCGCACCTCGCACATCGCACATCGCACCTCGCACATCGCACCTCGCACATCGCACTATTTAATAGGTGTAAAACTCCTTAATCTCTTCACAGTATCAACTAGTGAGTCAACAGTATAATCAATTTCTTCTTTAGTGTTAAATTTTGATAGAGTAAATCGAATATTGCTATTAAGGTCATTATCTTTTAATCCAATCTCAGAAAGAACGGAAGAAGCGCGAAGGTTTTCTGCAGAACAAGCTGAACCAGTTGATACATAAATTCCTTTTACAGATAAATCCATCAATATCGCCTCCCCTTCTATTCGCCTAAATAAAATGTTCAGATTATTTGATGTACGATGTTCAGAACTCCCGTTTAAACTTACATCATCAATTTCATCCTGAATACGTTTCCAGAGGTACTGAGTAAGTTCGGATACATTTTTGATTGCATCTTCTTTTTCCGTATAAGCCAATTTCAAAGCTTCGGTTACACCAACTATCCCAGGAATATTATAAGTTCCACCGCGGACATTGTATTCCTGTCCCCCACCATGTATCAATGGAGTAATAGACCTTTTATCTGCAAGATAGGCAATACCTATCCCAAGGGGACCATTAAATTTATGAGCCGATAAACTCAAAAAATCTATCCCCCAAGCTTTAACATTAAAATTAATATAAGGTACTGCTTGAACAGCATCTGTATGAAACAATATTCCATTCTTTTTAGCAAATGTAGCAATTTTTTCAATTGGCTGAATAGTGCCTATTTCATTATTAACAGTCATTACAGATATTAAAATTGTATCAGACCGAATCATCTTCTTAATTTTATCAAGCTCAACTATTCCATCTGAATTAACAGGTATAAATTCAATTTCAAATCCATATTTTTTTAAATATTCAGCGGATTTTTTTACCGATGGATGTTCAATTGAAGATATAAGAATGTGTTTTCCCTTGTCCTCATTTTTTTTCGCCACACCTTTAATAATCATATTATTTGCCTCCGTTGCTGAACCGGTAAAAATAATACAATCTGGGTCTCCGCCAATCAATTTAGCGATTTCCTCTTTGCATTGAATCATTTTTATATTATTCTCCTGACCCATTTTATGAATAGAAGAAGCATTTCCATATTTGGAATCAAAATAAGGTTTCATAGCCTCAAAAACACGTGGGTCTAATTTTGTTGTAGCCGAATTGTCGAGGTAAACTTCCATAAATAAAAAATTATGGGGGGTTAGTCCATTATATAGTGCATTTATAAATTTACAAATATTATATTTTAAGCACTTTCTTCTATATGAACATGATTTACACCTGCATCCACATCCTCATGAGCATGTCCGTGAAAAGGTAAATATAAAATCGCAAACATAATTGCGACTCCTATTAAAAAACTAATTAATTGAATAATTGAATTTGAAATCTTCACATCTTTGTGTAACTCGGGAATTAAGTCCGTATTTGCTATATACAAAAATCCTCCAATTGTAATAGGAATAACGGAACCTATAACTTGATGCTGATCTAAACCAATTAAAAGTATTGATAAAGCACCCAAAACCGCAGTAAGAGCTACTAAAAAATTAAGCAGAAGAGCTTTTTTTACCTTCATCCCAGAATGCAAAAGAATCCCAAAATCTCCCATCTCCTGTGGAATCTCATGTAAAATAACGGCAATTGAAGTTGCAATCCCAACAGGAATACTAAGCATAAAACTTCCTGCTATAAGAACTCCATCAATAAAGTTGTGGACTGATTCCCCTACTAAATTCATAAATGCAAGAGGATGGATATGATCTTTTGTCGCGGACAAATGACAATGTCTCCAATGAATAATTTTCTCAATTATAAAAAAGAGAATAATTCCACCCAATATATATACAGAAGAAAACATATCAAATTCACCAGATTCGATAAGTTCAGGCAATAAATGTATAAATACATCACCTAACATTGCACCAGCAGCAAACGATACCATAAAAAGTAGAAACTTTTTTAAATCTTTCTGTTTAAATACAATAATCAATAATCCAACAAAAGAAATCAAGCTAACAATCAAAACACTTATCATGGTATAAATCCAAATTTGAGACATAATTTTTCAATTAAAAATTAAAGATTAAAGATTCAAAATAATTTTCCTAATTTTGAATTTTGAATCAACTACAAACACACTTAGAACAAAGTCCTTTTAACGTAAATGAATGAGAGGTAATTTTATGACCGCTTCTCTTTAACCTATTAGATACACCCCGTGCAACTTCGGAACAAGTTTTCATTGGAACATTTTCTATATAACCACACTTATTACATTCAAAATGATGATGGTGATTTTTATTATAAATAAAACAAAACCTTTTTATACCATCTGCAAAAAGTGACTCTTCCACAAATCCAAGACCTGACATTCTATTAAGCTGTCTATAAATGGAAGTAGGATTTGGGCAATATCCATTACCCTTAAAAATTTCACGTAACTCAATTATTGAAAGTGGCTTTTTAGCCTTCATTAAAGCGTAAATTAGCTCTTTGACCAAATGGGTAAAATAAACCCCGTTGCTCTCAAGTTCGCTTTGAAGATCTTTGATTTTCATGATTGATGAAATTAAAGTGCGTGATAACTATATAGCAACTCATTTGCATTTGCAATCAATTTGCATTTGCAACTCATTTGCATTTGCAATCAACTCTTAACCACACCCCAACTACCTCTTAACCATTTTTCATTATCCTGCTATAATCAGTTAAAACAAATATCACACCCATGAAAAAACAAATTAAATACATAGGAATAGATATCGGAGGAACAAAGATTCTTCTACAGACTTTTGATGAAAAGTTAAATATTATCGATGAAGTTAGGGTAAAAACAAATACCAAATCTCATAATCACTTCATCAAATCTCTTTATGAATTAATTGATTCAGTTTTTCAGAAATCAATAAAAGGAATAGGTGTCGCAGTACCTGGAATTGTAAATATTAAGAAAGGAACCTTGGTAAAAGCACCTCATCTTCCTACAAAAAGAAACACCGAATTAAAAAAACTATTAGAGAAAAAATACAACGTAAAGGTGCATATTGAAAATGACATTAATGCTTTTTTAGCTGGGCAATACAGTCAAAAAGGTCTTCAGAAATACAAAAATATTATAGCAATAATGGTAGGAACAGGTGTTGGTAGCGCTATAATGATAAATGGCAAAATAATTTATGGAAAAGACGGATATGCCGGTGAAGTCGGTCATATAATTATAAACAGCTCATCAAATCTTAAAACACTTGAGCAAAATACAAGCGGTCATCATATTTCTAAAATTGCAAAAATATTAAATCCAAAAAGTAAAATAACAGGAAGCACACTTGGAGATATGCTAAAACAAAAAAATCAGGAAGCAAAAAAGATATTGAATTACCTGACAGAAAATCTGGCAATCGGGCTCTCTAATCTTAACCTGATATTTAATCCTGAAGCTATTATACTAGGAGGCTCCGTATATAATAATTTCATTTCCCGCAATAAGAAAAAGCTAACAGATGTTATAAAGAAAAATTCGCTGGATAAAAGCTCTCCAAAGCTAATAGATGCAAAAAATAATGAATTATTACCAAAGGGAACAATAATTTTATTAAAAAACAATTAATTATTTATGCTAGTTCGACATAACTTGAAGTTTATTCAAGTTATTTGTTTAGCATATGCCATTTACACCCTTGTAAAAAAGGCGATTTTATGATACAATTATTAGATAACTTTAAAAAAAGATATCAAACAAAAAATGATAAAAAAATAAATATTAAAAAAGATGCAGATTTTAATGTTCGGGTGGGAGTTTCCACCTATGAACAGCGGAGGGTTAGGCGTAGCCTGCCAAGGGATCGTTGAGGGACTTTCTCATCACGGACACGAAATATTTTTGGTTCTACCAAAAGTTAGCGAAAGTATGCATGCATGCAAGCCAGACAATTTAAATCTCTTAGCGGCTCATAAATCCGGAGGGCATATTGAATGTATGGAAATCCCATCTTCTTTATATAGTCCTTATTGCACTATTGAAAGTTACACAAAATGGATTGAGGAATGTATAGGAGAGGAACCTGAAAATATGTATGGTAAAAATCTTTTTGAAGAAATTCATCGTTATGCCTCAAGAGGAGCAATGTATGCGGGGAAAGTTCCTCACGATATTATTCATACTCACGACTGGTTAACAGCAGAGGCAGGCATTCAGGCAAAAAAGATTTCGGATAAACCTATGGTAATGCATGTACATGCAACTGAATTCGACAGATCCGGTGATAATGTTAATCAACAGGTATATGACATGGAAAGAAGAGGCATGGAACATGCCGACAGAATAATCGCGGTTAGTGAATTCACTAAAAAAATGCTAATAAAACACTACGGTATTAAAGAATGGAAAATTGACGTAGTTCATAATGCCGTTAAACCAAACTTCAGCACCTACCACAAAACTCATCACCTTAATAAAACAGATAAAATTGTACTTTTCCTCGGTAGAATGACATTGCAAAAAGGACCCGATTATTTTTTGAAAATGGCAAAACGTGTTTTAGAAGTTATGACAAAAGTAAAATTCATAATGGCTGGTGATGGTGATATGACCGAGCAAATGATTCATATGGCAAATGATTTAGGAATTGAAAGAAATGTTTTGTTTGCGGGATTTTTAAAAGGCGATGAAGTAGCTCAGGCTTACTCTCACGCAGATTTATATGTTATGCCATCAGTATCTGAACCATTTGGAATTGCTCCACTTGAGGCGATTCAAAATGGAACTCCAGTGCTTATTTCCAAACAAGCAGGAGTAAACGAAATTATAAAAAATGCCTTAAGGGCAGATTTTTGGGATATTGATGATATGGCAAATAAAGTTATAGCTGCACTGCAATACGATTCTTTAACTAATACATTAAAGGACCATGGTAAACGGGAGCTCGAACAGATCTCATGGCAGAAGCAGGCGAAACACATAGAAAATGTTTATAAACGTATTACAGGCAAATAAAAAAATGAATAAAATAAATAAGACAATTTGCTTTTACTTTCAGGTGCATCAGCCCTATAGGCTTTCTAAATGCAACGTATTTGAAATTGGAAGCAAAGAAAATTATTTTATAGGGCCTCAGAACTACGAAAATCAGGAAGTATTTGAAAAAGTCGCTAATAAGTGTTATATCCCAGCGAATAAAGTAATTCTCGATTTATTAAAAAAACATCCTGAGTTTAAAGTGAGTTATTCATTTTCGGGAGTATTTTTGGATCAATGCCTGCTTTTCGGTGATATTGGGAAAGAAGTTTTGGATTCATTTAAGGCAATTATAGATACAGGACAGGCAGAAATTCTTTCTGAAACTTATTATCATTCACTAGCGTGGATTTATTCAAAAGATGAATTTGCAAAACAAATTGAATGGCACAAAAAACTAATTTATAAAATCTTCCATAAAAAACCTCAGGTATTCAGAAATACCGAACTTATTTATAACAACGAAATAGCTGAATTCATAAGGGAAATGGGCTTTAAGGGTATAGTTGCAGAAGGATGGGATTATTATTTACAGTGGAGAAACCAAAACTTTTTATACAAACCAAAAAAAGTAGAACTACATCCGGAAGACAGAAAAATTGCTAAAAATTATCGAGTGAGAAAAACTCTGCCAAAAGATTTCTCCTTGCTGTTAAAAAATTATAAACTTTCAGACGATATTGCTTTTAGATTCAGTAATAAAAGCTGGACAGAATGGCCAATGGGAGCAGATAAATTCGCTTCATGGGCAAACAATGCAGAAGGAGAAACTATAAATCTATTTATGGATTACGAAACATTCGGTGAACACCAATGGGCAGATACCGGAATTTTTGAATTCTTAAAACATTTACCGGAAGAATGCCTGAAAAACGGTATTGGATTTAAAACTCCTTCAGAAACTATAAAAGCATATAAAACAGTTGGAGAATTAGATGTCCCACATTTGATGTCATGGGCAGATATGGAAAGAGATCTTTCTGCATGGTGTAGTAATGACCTTCAAAAAAACGCATTGGAAAGAATTTTCAGCCTGGAAAACAAACTAAAATCAACTTTAAACAAATTAAACAAAGAAGACAGAGATGTAGTTATGGATATCTGGCGAAAACTCCAAACTTCGGATCACTTCTATTACATGTGCACAAAATACTGGAATGATGGTGATGTTCACGCATATTTTTCTCCATATGAATCACCTTACGACGCTTTTATAACATATATGAATACACTTTCCGACTTTGAACACAAACTTGAAAACAAATATCAACTAACCTCTGTTTAATGCCAAGAGCTATTGTCACAGGAAACGGGAATCTACTCGTTGCTATGGATAAAAATAGCATGCTTCAGGATTTATACTTTCCGTATGTAGGCATGGAAGACCATATTTCATACAGGCATATGCATCGTGTTGGGATTTTTACAGATAATCAATTTT
Organism: Candidatus Peregrinibacteria bacterium; assembly: GCA_016932505.1. Classification (GTDB taxonomy): domain Bacteria; phylum Patescibacteriota; class Gracilibacteria; order UM-FILTER-43-11; family UM-FILTER-43-11; genus JAFGCT01. The sequence goes on along the minus strand of JAFGCT010000020.1, from coordinate 7,396 downwards.
CTTGGCTTTATGAAGATGAATGGAAACATTCAACAAATTATATTGAAGATACTTTGGTTACCAAATCAACTTCGGAAAACAAAAATCTAAAAATTGGACTTGAATTAAACGACTTCGTGTATCCTGATGAAAACTTTTTCATGAGGAAAATTACTGTTGAGAATCATGCGGACCACGATAGGAGCATAAAAGTATTTCTAGCACAGGATTTTCATCTATATGGCGACAAACAACAAGATACTGCCTTTTATGACCCAAAAAATAAATCGGTAATTCATTACAGAAAAAGGCGATATTTTTTGATTAGCGGTATGACTAAGAAAAAGAAAGGAATTGATTCTTATACAACAGGAAAAAGTGAATATCGTGGACTTGAAGGTACATGGCGAGACGCAGAAGATGGGTCTCTCCATGAGCATCCAATTGAACAAGGCTCAGTGGATTCAACAATTGAATTTGATCTTTTTGTAAAAAGAAAAGAAAAAATTGTGCTATATGTTTGGATTTGTGCAGGTAAAAACTTTAAGGAAGTCACCAATATGCATGAATTTATTATGAAAGAAACACCTGAAAGACTTCTTGCAAACACAATCAACTACTGGCACAGCTGGGTTTATAAAGAAAAACATCAACTCAATTATGTTTCTGATGAAATCAAAAAAAAGTACAAGCAAAGTCTTTTAATAATGCGAACTCAAATAGATAATAGAGGAGCTATAATTGCAGCAAACGATTCGGATATAATGAAATTCAATAAAGATACCTATACCTACATGTGGCCAAGGGATGGAGCTTGTGTTTCTTTGGCATTGGATCACGCAGGTTATGGTGAAATATGCAGACGTTTTTTCAAATTCTGTGCAGACGTAATGAGTGAGGAAGGATTCTTATTTCATAAATATAATCCAGATCAATCACTCGGCTCATCATGGCACCCATGGATTAAAGACGGGAAAGAACAATTACCATTACAGGAAGATGAAACTGCGCTAGTACTTGTAGCGCTTGCCAGACATTTTGATAATTCGGGAGATATTGAATTTATTCAGGAGATGTACTTACCGCTAATAAGACCTGCCGGAAATTTCATGTCAAAATATATAGATAAAATTACCAATCTACCTAAACCAAGTTATGATTTATGGGAAAGAAAAAGAGGAGTTTATTCATTTACTTCTGCAACAGTATACGCCGGATTAAAAGCCACAGCTCATTTATCTAATAAGCTCGGTCATTTTCATCACCACAAAAATTATTTAAATGCAGCAGAAAAAGTAAAACAAGCCATATTAGATAATTTATATGACGAAGAATCAGGAAGATTTCTTACAAGGCTAAGACCTGATCCGGATACAGGAGTACTAACAAAAGATTATATTGTAGATGCCAGTATGCACGGATTATGGTTACTTGGAGTATTACCACCGGATGACCCAAGAATAGTAAATACTGTAAAAAGTATTTTTGATACGTTAAAAGTAGATACCCATGTCGGCGGAATTGCACGTTTTGAAAATGATGATTATATGAGAGTACCTGGTAGCTACGCTAATATTCCTGGTAACCCTTGGATAATCACCACACTATGGCATGCAAGATGGCTTATAGCTATTAGTAAAAATGAAGAAGACCTAAAACGCGCTGAAGACATATTAAATTGGGTGGTGGGACACATGAACGAAGCCGGAATTTTACCGGAACAACTTAATCCGTTTAATGGAGAGCACCTTTCCGTAGCACCACTAACATGGAGCCATGCGGTATTTGTAGATACAGTTCTTGAATATAATGAAAAGAATGAAGAATTAAGCGGGGAGAAAATCTGTAAATAGAAATTAAACTTGATTTATAGACGGATATTAGCCAAACTCAAATCAACCTATTTGTTATATGGAATTTTCATCTGCAGAAATTCAAAACGAAGCCTCCCGTTTGTTCACTAAACTAAAAAAAGTCGATTGGACTATGGAAAAGTGTGCAGAAATTGCTCATCTTACTCTTGAGATAAACAAATTAAAAAAAGAAAAAAATGCCGTAATACTAGCTCATTCATATCAATCGCCTGAGATTATGTACGGTATTGGGGATTATTTAGGAGATTCATACGGACTTTCCATAAAAGCAAAAAATACTGAAGCGGATATTATTGTTTTCTGCAGTGTTCATTTTATGGCAGAAACCGCAAAGATATTAAATCCAAAAAAAGAAGTAAGAGTGCCAACAATAGCAGGTTGTAGTCTTGCGGAATCAATCAAACCGAACGATATTAAGAAATTAAGAAAAGAACACCCTAATGCAGGAGTTATTTGTTATGTAAATACAACAGCGGAAGTAAAAGCGGAATGTGATGCATGTTGTACATCCGCAAATGCGTTAAAGATAATCGAGGGCATGCCTCAAAACGAACTAATATTTGTGCCAGATGAATTCATGGCAAAAAATCTTCAGCCCTTAACAAATAAAAAACTAATACCATGGAAAGGTAGATGTATTGTTCATCAAGAATTCTCAGATGAAAGTGTAAGACAGGTAAAATCAATGTACCCTGAAGCAAAAATTCTTGTTCATTCTGAATGCGCCCCAAATGTTGTTAAAGAATCGGATTTAATGGGAAGTACAGACGACATTCTAAAATATGTTTTTAACTCGGATGCAAACCAATTCATGCTTGTTACAGAATGTGGCATAAAAGATAGGGTAAAAACAGAATTTATTGGAAAAGAGGTGCTGGGTAGCTGTATACTATGCCCATATATGAAACAGATTACTCTTGAGGATGTGCTGACTTGCCTCAAATCCCCTTCTTCTGAGCAAATTATAGATTTACCGGAAGATGTCATAAAACGAGCAAAAAAAAGTATAGATAAAATGGTGGAAATCACCGAAAAAAATTAATAATGACTAATATGAAAAAACTTCTAATTTTAAGCCTTGCCTTTACCTTTGCTATTTCTTTGTCAGGTTGTAATAAAGGGAATACAACTACAACGAGCAATAACGATGCTGCAAAAAACAATGAAGAACTAAATTGCTTTACACTTTGCCACGATACAATAGTAGAAAAATGTGAAGACCAAATTGTTGAGATGGAAGCAAATGACATACCTGTTATGACTAGTGATACCATCTACAATTCTGAATTTTGCCAAACGGAGTGTATGGCTAATTGGACCCCTGAAATAATGCAATGCGTTCATAATGCAAAAAGCTGTGATCAAATCGGTCCCACAGCCGAATTCTGCATAACTAATCCTCCTGAAGATCCATTTGAATATCCTGAAGAAACTGCTGAAAATAAGAATTGCAGTAAAGCATGTAAAAATTATGCTGACTGTGCGGGATTTGGAACTGATGCAACTCCTGCAGATTTACTGGAGGCATATAATTCATGTTACGGTGAATGCCAAGGTTGGTCGGAAAAAACAATTAAATGTATGAGTGACGCTGACGGAAACTCTGCAAACGGATGTATAAAAATATCTATGTGCGGACTCGGGGAATATCAGCAGATGATAAATACCGTTCAATAAACATGCTACTAAAAAACACTAATCCAAATGGATAAAAGATATTTATTATGGGGACCTGTATATGTTGTTTATCAGATAATACTGTATTTTATAGGGATATCAGCCGGATTTTCTTTTGACGGAGAACCGACCGGGTGGATAGCTTTTTATACTGCAATTGTTTTTTATATAAGTATTTATCTATTCATCCCGGCAGCCATTGCCTCAATTCTGGTAGATTACCTCAAAAAGAAAACGCATCTGTTTATTATAATCCCAAATGCGTTATTCGCATTATGCATTTGCTGGGCATACTTTTTGGGATAAGAAGAATTGGACTGTTTTTCTTATTTATGTAATTCAAGAACTTTCGTAAGAATTTCTTTTGATTGTACCCCAGAAGCTCTATCTACTTCTTTGCCGTTCCTAAAAATAATCAATGTAGGAATACTCATTACCCCATAACGCATGGAAATATTAGGGCTCGATTCAGTATCGAGCTTTCCAACGAATGCCTTATCCCCTATTTCAGATGAAAGTTCATCAATTACAGGTGCCTGCATTTGGCATGGACCACACCAATCTGCAAAAAAATCTACAAGCACAGGTCTTTCTTTTGACGCCTCAATAACGTCAGTTTGGAAATTGCTTTCAGTAAAATGTTTAGTCATAATATTTAAGTTAAATTAATAATCTCAGTAAGCATTTTTTTCACCCTATCTTGTTCCTTCTTGGGCAAACTAGAGAAACAGTCCATAAGGCTTTCATTAATATATTTTGTTGAAAGAGAATTAACAGAAGATTTTACAGCCTTCAACTGAATAATTACATCGGTACACTGTCTTTTTCCTTCCATCATATTTTTTATACCATTTAGCTGACCCGTAATATTGTTTATCAACTGTTCATATGTTTTTGTCATAATTGGTTTTTTTAGCTTACATACTAATTTTATCATACACCCCCTAGGGGTGTCAATAGTAAAATATCAAGACAATAATTATTGCTGATTGAATGATTAATATAATTATTTAAAAAACCCGGAAGCACACTTCTGCGCTCCCGGGAATTAATATCAGCAATCACAAATCACAAACCTTGCCTACCGGCAGGCAGGTCTCAAATCACAAATCCTACTTCTTATCCGTATGTTTATTTAATATTACAGTAAGAGTAACAACGATAGCGGCGATGATTAATCCTACAACAAATTTAAGTTTATCATCAGTACTTTCCCATCCACGAATGAACCCCCATAAAATCATCACAATACCACTACACGCAACACCAGCTGTAATATTGGTAACTGTAAGACTAACGATTTTAATAAATAATGAGAAGGAAACAATAAGAGCTATAACACCAAGTACACTGGCGATTATAAAGAAGTTTTTAGAATAAGACTCATCAGCCTTTCTAAAATCCTCATTACATTGTTGAACTTCATCTTTTCCTGGGCCTTCGGTTTTTATCTGCTCCCTACATTCTTTCATAGTCATGCTATCTGTACATCCTTCATAACCCATAAGAGGCTCTGCATATCTAACATCCTCATTACAAAAATCTTCATATACAGGTGCGGGATAAAAAGCCTGAATACCAAGAAGTAAAGTTACATAAACAACAACAGCTATTCCGATGCCGAACACGGCGCTTAGTACTTTTGACATAATAATAAAATTACAAAATTATAAGATTACAAAATTCAAAATTAACTTATGAAATCAGTAATACTATAATTCATTATATCACAATTATTTTTTAATTTTAATTGACTTAAAAATCTGGCACTCTATAATAAGGAGTGCTAATTAACAAAAAAGTTATGAACCTCAACAAATTCACCCAAAAATCAGTAGAAGCACTGAATGAAGCACAACAAATGGTAGTAAAATGGAATCAGTCACAGATAGAAACAAGTCATTTACTACTTGCGATGGTACAACAAAAGGAAGGAATTATCCGCCCACTACTGGATAAGCTTGATGTGGATATTGATGCTTTTGAAGATAAGCTTAAAGAAGATCTTCATAAGCTTCCAAAAGTAACAAACCCTCGCATTATCATCAGTCACGAATTGAATAAGATTTTGGTATTGGCAGAAAAAGAAGCCAGAGACATGGGAGATGAATATGTTTCAACGGAGCATCTTCTTCTTGCCATCGTAAAAGAAACCAAAATTCTTCCTATGTCTCATTCTGAAGTGTTAAAGACTATGAAAGAACTTCGTGGTTCACACAGGGTCGTAGATCAGGACCCGGAAAGCAAGTATCAATCACTTCAGAAATATACAATAGACCTTACTGAACAGGCAAAAGCTGGTAAATTGGATCCTATTATCGGCCGTGATGATGAAATAAGAAGAACAATGCAAATTCTTTCACGTCGAACAAAAAACAACCCCGTTCTTGTTGGTGAACCAGGAACAGGTAAAACCGCGATAGCCGAAGGACTAGCTCAAAGAATTGTCGCAGGTGACGTTCCCGATACATTAAAAAACAAATCACTTCTTTCGCTGGATATGGGAGCACTTGTTGCCGGTGCAAAATTCCGAGGCGAATTTGAAGATAGGTTAAAAGCGGTTGTTAAGGAAATAGAAGCTTCAGCAGGAAAGATAATAATCTTTATCGATGAACTTCATACTATAATCGGTGCGGGAGCAACAGAAGGCGCAATGGACGCCGCCAACATTTTAAAACCAGCTCTTGCACGCGGTCAGCTACATGCTATAGGCGCAACTACATTAAAAGAATATAGAAAGTACATCGAAAAAGATGCAGCTCTTGAACGCAGATTCCAGCCAGTAATAATTGATGAACCTACACCGGAAGACACAATCGCAATTCTTAGAGGTATTAAAGAAAAATACGAAGTGCATCACGGTGTAAGAATTACAGATAGTGCCCTTGTGGAAGCTGTAAACCTTTCCGTTCGATATATTGGCGACAGGTTCCTGCCAGATAAAGCAATCGACCTTGTGGACGAAGCAACTTCCGCATTAAAAATGGAACTTGAAAGCAAACCGGTAGAGCTCGATACTCTTCACCGAAAAATAATGCAGATGGAAATTGAAAGAGAGGCGTTAAAAAAAGAAAAAGACAAGGATTCAAAAGAACGGCTGGAAAATCTCGTAAAAGAACTCGAAGAATTAAAGGAAAAAGCCAACGCAATGGAAGTAAAATGGATTGAGGAAAAATCTAAAATTGACGAACTCCGCTCCGCAACAGGCGAACTGGATAAGTTAAAAATTGAAGCCGATAAACTGGAACGCAATGGAGAATTACAGAAAGTCGCTGAACTAAGATATGGACGTATTCCCGAGATGGAAAAGAAAATTAAAGAAATCGATAAAAAAATTAAAGTAAGTGACGGCGGGCTTTTAAAAGAAGAAGTAACAGCTGAAGACATAGCCACAGTAGTCGCCCGCTGGACAGGCATTCCAGCTTCCAAAATGCTAAAAGACGAAACCAAAAAACTCGCAGAAATGGAAAAAGCTTTAGGAAATAGAGTTATCGGCCAAAAATCCGCGATTAAATCCGTAAGCGATGCAGTACGTCGTGCACGCGCAGGTATCAGTAACCCAGATAAACCAATCGGCTCATTTATTTTTATGGGGCCAACAGGTGTTGGTAAAACCGAACTTGCAAAAGCACTCGCAGAATTCATGTTTAACGACGAAAAATCCATTATCCGCATTGATATGTCCGAATACATGGAACGCCACGCCGTCGCCCGCTTAATAGGAGCTCCTCCGGGTTATGTTGGCTACGAAGAAGGCGGTCAGCTAACCGAAGCAGTTCGCAGAAAGCCATATTCCGTTGTACTTTTTGATGAAATAGAAAAAGCTCATCCAGAAGTCTTTAATGTACTCCTTCAGGTACTGGACG
>JAFGCT010000019.1 GCA_016932505.1 Candidatus Peregrinibacteria bacterium | reverse complement strand
ATCAATCCCTCTTGCTTTCGCTTCTGAAACGTAAAGATCAATCTCTTTGGGAAAAGTAAAAACACCTTTAGTCAGTTCAATATCACTCCAGTAACATTCATCTCTTATAATTTTTATTCCTGCAGATTGAATTGAATCGAGCATTCTGCAAACGCTTAGTGAATCCATATCTCCACGGTAGAATTGTCCAAAATGTGTCTGGACACCAAAATAATTTTCGCTTTGAGCAACATTAACTGACGATAAAAATATAATTAAGAAAAAAACTATGTTTGTTTTCATAATTTTCCCATTAAAATAATTCCAACACATAAAATTATCAATAAAAAATCATAAAAAAAAGCCGTCAAATGATTGACGGCTTCTATTGTCAACAAATAAATTTTAATTTATTTCCCACCTTTCTTATTTCCTTTTGGACCAGTTCCATCGCATTCACCAGTTCCATATTTGTGCTTTCCTACACCATCGTTATTGCCATATCTTTTATTATTACCATCTCCCGAACCATCTTGCTTGCCTTGTCTATTCTGTTTTTTCGAACTCTGAAGATTAGTATTAAAATTATCACAGATACCATCACCATTAGCATCAACAAATTTTACACCTTGTTTCTTACTAACTTGATTTTGTTCTTGTGCTTGAAATTGAAAGTTAACATTTTGCTCCTGTCCTTGATTTTTTACAACATTTTCATTTTTGTTCTCAAATTTGTTTTGAGTATCTTCTTGAGCAAAAGTGGTCGTGATAGTCATAATCGAAATTACGATTAGAGCAACTGCGAGTTTGATTGAAGTTTTCATTTTGTTTCTCCATTTTGTTTGTGGTAAAAATTAATTTCGGCTAAATATATGGAAATATCGTGCCAGCGGTTAAATCATTGGGAAAAAAGGAGTTATAATTCTATCCCTTTTGTGATATTATCATTGTGGTCGAATAACACGACTTGTTCGTCGGAATTGGAGTGATAAAAAAAATGCCGACTGCTCTAGTCGGCATTTAATTATTGTTATATTTTTAATTAGAAACTTCTCAAAAATAATGAATTAATATGTCATTCCGAATTCCGATTTATCGGAATGAAGAATCTCGTTAATAAGTTGTTATAAAATAAGTTAATTATTTTATTAGATTCTTCGCTTCGCTCAGAATGACCTACTGGAAACTATTTTTCATAAGTCTCAATTACTTAATCAGTATCATCTTCTTTACATCTGTGAACTTACCCGATGTTATTCTGTAGAAATAGATACCGCTTGACAAATTTGCGGCGTTAAAATCTATTCTATATTTACTCGCATTCTGGAACTGATTTACCAATGTAGTCATTTCCTCACCGAGTATATTGTAAATTTTTAATTCAACCAAACCTGCTTCAGCAATGCTGTATTCTATATTCGTTGTTGGGTTGAATGGATTTGGATAATTCTGAGCAAGTGAGAATTCTTCGACTTTACCGGGTAGTTCATTAATACTGGTCCCAATATTCTCAGCGTCAAAATAAACATTTTCTGGTCCCCAACCCCAGTATGCAAATGAGCTGTATTTAGTACCAGCATCGTTAATAATTCCACAAACTGGCTCAGCTGTCCCTGTTACATCAAAAGTGTTTTGCTTATAAGTTGCACCTCCCATACTTCCGACTCTTCCTCTACGAATATTTAATGAATCGCTATTGCCAAATATTGCCAATGCCCAATCATTACCAGCTGTTGTCGAGTCTGTTGTTACCCAAGTATACGTTGAAGTATTTTTGTGCTGTAGATCTAATGTAGCATCTGTCGCCCATACTCGCCCCCCGTTATGAGAATAATGATATCTGGCTTCGCCATCCTTTGTGCAAGTAATGATAATTTCCTTAGGTAAAGATTTTTTATCATGCTTAACGCTAATTACAGGCTTTGCATAATGTATTCCGGCACCGGTAGTAGTTAGATATACAACATCATAAGCACTTGTTGGAGACCAACGTGTTTTATAGACTCTAATATGTGTTTGGTCAGAGAATCTCCGCTCTACTGCAATATAGACGGAATCTGCAGAACTTTCTGGTTTATACGCTGCAGTAGGATAAAAATCTTTCCAAGTTGTAGCTAAAGTTACACCTGTATGAGATTTACACCAATCAGTTGTTCTTAGAAATCTCATACTTACACAAGTATCTCCATTGTTGCTATACTCACCAAAAACTACACCATGATAATCTGCTAATTGCCAATAATGTCCATCGCTGATAGCAGACACCCAATTGAGTTCTCTGCCAGAGGTTGGATATAAAATATTGCCAGTCCTGAAGTCTTCATTTACGGTATTTGGCCTAAATGAGATAAAACCACCCCAAGCACCGTCATTATTACTGGAAGAGGATGCAGTGTAATAAATAATGACCCTGGTTGAATCATTATTAGAGCCATGTCTCCTTTCAACTAACATAGATATTGTTTGAAAATAATTTGTACCGTAACTAGCTGTTAATATATTACTCCAGGTAGCACCTAAATCAGTTGATTTGTAAACCCATAATCTTTTTGTTGCAGAGTAATTATCAGTGTGAGCAAGATACAAATTACCATCTTCTCCCATCTTTAAATCTAATGACCTGTTTTGCGGATTAGATTGTTGCCCCGCATATATCAGAATGTTACTATCCAACCACATTGGTTTTTTAGGTGGATCATAGAAAGAATAATCGGGTACAGGTAAAGGACCTCGGCTTTCGTTTATCGAAACTTTGTAAGTTCCTACAGAATACTTGTCAATTTCTCTTTGAATTGCTTCAGCTTCTTCAATATTATCGTTCATCCTGGCATTATGTAATTGTTCCAGTAATTCCTGAGGAATTTCTTTTTCAATCACCTTATTATTTAATAGGTCGGCTTCTTCCTCAGGTGT
>JAFGCT010000018.1 GCA_016932505.1 Candidatus Peregrinibacteria bacterium | reverse complement strand
TCGATATTTTTCTTTGTCTCCCCATAATTCACCTATTACTTTAGCATATTCCTTTCCAGTTGCTTCATATGGCAATGTGTAACCATTAATTTCGTTTTTTACCACGGTAGGCACTCCACCAGTATCAGTTGTTATTGATGGCACACCATATGCACTGGCATCACAATATACAATGCCATAGCATTCAGCACGAGTTGGCATAAGTAAAAAATGAGCATCATACATTAATTCTTCATATTTTTTGTAGTCGCTTGAATCGTTTTTATCAAGAAAAGAAATCTGTTCTACATTTTGGTGTTCTATTGTACCCCTGTGACCTACAACCGTTAATTTAACATCCATTTGTTGCTCAAGTAATTTATTTAAAGTATCCAGAGCTATATCACCACCCTTTCTTTCCCAATCAGACCCTAGAAATAACAAATTACATGTGCCCGATAAATCACGATTGTTAATCTTACTAATATCAGGAGCTTTATCAATATTAGCTCCAAAAGGGATTGTATGGACCTTCTTTTCGTCAGCACTATAATCGTCGATTGCAGATTGCGTCGCCCAATCCGATGAATAAATCAATGCATCTGAATTGTGAATAGTATCAAATGTAGTTTTATTACATTCCTTAATGCAAAAGTTCATTAAATTACTTAGAACTGAATAATAATTATGGAGATTTTTGAAAGTTGAATCATTTATATGAAATATTGGTGCTGGAGATTTTAATTTATTGGTTATATGTACATTTGGGGCAACAATTAAGTCAAATCCACCATTTTTTATTTTCTTTGAATAGCCAGATGCATAATACCAAGCAAATAATTTACTGAAATATTTTGAGAAAGATTTTTTACCAAACAACCTTATGCACGTTTTATTAAGCCTTCGAGTAAATATAGTAATAATCTTATTAATAATTGGTTTATAAGTAGTCAATACGACAACTTCATCAAATTCATGTTCAAGTGCCTTTCTCATATAATAAAGAGCACCCGACCAAGAACGTTTATCATAAGGATTACCGAATACACCTGTTAAAAATGCCACTCTTGTTTTGCCAGAATGCGATTGATGAGTTTTTTCCCCAATTTTAGATACAAAGTTTAGATATTTCTTCATTCTATCCTTTTTTCCACTACTATCACAGCATGGAATAGGAAAATGCGCTATTACTTCTCCATTATTTTCTATAGGACTATTAATAACCTTGCCAGTTAATTCGGTATTATTATATAAGTCATTTTTGAAACAATGGTAAATAACAAAATCCTGATCGAATGCCGAATTAACAGTATATATATAAGCAGGGAATCTATAATTAATATGAACAATTATATCCGCAAATAATTTTTTTATCTCCAAACAGTTATTAAATAGCATTACGCATGTAGAAAAAGCCTCTGTACGAAAATCAATTTCATATTCATTTTCCTTAAAAAGATATTTACCATGCCCCCAATCCTCAATTTTTTTCAATTCATTATATACATATAATTTATTCTCAATATCTAAATCAAGAATATTATTTAAATTTCCTGCCACTATAATATCAACATCTAAATACAGAATTTTGTCGTATAGATGTATTTCAGGATAATCAAAAATAAACAAACGTGTGCAGGCAGATGCAAATGTATTTGGAATATCTAAACAATATGTAATTACACTTAAGCCATTTTTTTTGAATATTTTTTTTACCTTTGGTTCAAATTCTTTCGATGTTAATACCAATATATCCGTATTTGCCCCAATATTACCAAGTTTTTTTAATGATTTAATAAATAACTTCAATAAAGCAAAATAATCCTTATTCAGGAATATACTACAATATATTAGATTTCTTGTTTTCATAATCAAATCATATTCATATACCACCCCAATATCTCCTTACCCCAGAACATTGTTATATAGGCAGCAGCAAGTAAAAACGGAGCAAAAGGAATCTGGCTTTTGCGGTTAAGTTTTTTTGTGACTAGTCCAAATAAGCTGTAAATGGCACCAAGAACATATCCTAAAAATAATCCGATCAATATTCCAGGCCATCCAAGTAAAGCCCCCATAAGTGCTCCTATTCTAATATCCCCTCCTCCTAACCATCTACCCTTTGAACCAAAAAATAAAATTCCAAAAAATGCGACAGGAATGCCAACTGCCATAGCTAAGCTTGTAAATGAATGTATGTTCATACAGCCCATAAATACAAAACTGATTATTATCGCAGGAAGTACGATTGAATCTGCGACCTCTTTATATAAAAAGTCATAAAAACTTAATACTACAAAAACAAATGTTATAAGTAGATAGAAAATCAAAACAGGAATATTGCTAATGCCAACTAAGAAAGCTGTTAACAAAAACATACCACCCATTACAATCTCCTGAAGAAGATAGATAATAGAAATCGGTTTATTACAATATCTGCATTCAAATTTTGATGAAAAGATACTAATAATCGGAATCAAATCAATCGCTTTAAGTTTCACATTACATTTTGGACATTTTGATCTTCCAAAAACAATCCCCTTTTCTTCGGTATGAAGACGATGGATAACAACACTGGCAAAGCTACCAAATGCAAGTCCGATAATGAATATTAAAGTATAGATGTAATACATGATTTTGTTTTTATATTAAATAAATCAACATAAGATATCGTATATTGATTTATCTCAATTATCAAGCTACAAACGACAATTCCCAACTAATTTAATCATTGGGAATTGGAATTTGGTCTTTAAATCTTATGTGTACATTATTATAGGAATAATCATCGGCTCTCTTCCCAATCTTTTTCTAATAAATCTTGAAATATGCCTGGAAAGTTCAATTTTTAAATCCTTAAGTTCGATTTTTCTATTTTCATTGGTTATTTGTTCAAAAGCTTTATGGGCGACTTTTTTGGTTTCCTGGGCAATCTCCTGAGATTCTTTAACATACAAGAATCCACGTGAAATTATATCCGGTTCAGCGATTATACGCTTTGTATCCTCGTAAGCTCTGAATAAAATTACCAGCAAGCCATTTTCAGACATAACCTTTCTATCCTGTATTACTCTGGAACCAATATCTCCAAAACCAAGACCATCAATTAAAATATCATTTGCAGGAATTTTTTGTTTAGATTTTCTAATACCCATTTTCCCAATTTCCAAAATATCACCATTACTTTCAAGTAAAGTCACGTTAATATGTGGTTCAACCACGTTTCTCATCATTTCTGCATGACCTGCACGCATATATAATTCACCATGAATTGGTACGTAACATTTTGGTTTAATTAAAGAGTACATTAATTTGATTTCCTCTTTATGTGCATGACCTGATGTATGTATATCCATACTTCCACTAGTAATTACTTTTGCACCTTGTCTGTATAAATTATTAATTACATTAACAATAGCCAATTCATTACCTGGAATAGGACTTGCAGAAATAACTACCGTATCTCCTTCTCGGATTTTTACATGTGCGTGTTCGCCTATGGCCATTCTTGTTAAAGCACTTAAGGTCTCACCCTGAGCACCTGTAGTAAGAATAATCGACTGGCTTGGGGGTATTGAATTAGCCAAAGGGCTTATTTTTTTTACAAAATCTTTTGGAAAGGTTGTGTAGCCAAGATCTTCCGCTAATTTCATGTTATCAATCATTGATCTTCCGGAAAGAAAAACCTTACGATTATATTTAATGGCAATGTTACATATTTGATTTATACGTCCTATTAAAGACGAGAACGAAGCTATAATGAGTCTTCCTTTTGTTTTTGAGACAATTTCTTCAAGATTGTTAGCAATTTCTTTTTCTGAAGTACAAAATCCTGGCTTAGTCGCATTTGTACTATCTATCATAAGGACATCTATACCCTTTGCTCCAATCTCAGCAATTCTCTGCATATTTGCAGGCTTATCAATTGCCGGTGAATGGTCAAATTTAAAGTCACCAGTATGAACCAAAGTTCCCGCAGGAGATTTAACAAAGACACCTACTCCATCTGGAATACTGTGATTAACACGGAAAAATTCTATTTCAAATGCTCCGGCTTTAATTTTTGATTTTTCATCCACCTCATTTATTCTGGCTGTTTTATCTAAACCGAATTCACGCAATCTGTTTTTAAGCAGACCTGCAGTCAGTTTAGTAGCATAAACGAGTGGATTACCAAGCTGAGGAAGTATATATTGTGCTGCACCTATATGATCCAAATGACCATGTGTAAAGATAACAGCTTTTATATCACGTTTTCTTTGAGCAAGATAAGTAACATCAGGAACTATATAGTCAACACCCAGCATTTCCGGACCGGCAAAAGACATACCACAATCGATAACAATAATATCTTTACCGTATTCGATAGCCATTATGTTTTTACCAACTTCTTCCAAACCGCCAAGTGGTATTACTCTCATCTTTTTACCCTCTGAATTAAAACCAAACTTCTTTTTAGGATGCTGATGCGGGTGCTGATGAGTATTATTGGTGTTTTTTAAATGCTGATCACCATGTGCAGGTGTACTGTGAGCTGTACCTTGAGAAGGCGCACTCTGTGTAGGTGCATTATTTGTATTGTGTACTGGATTTGTTTTTCTTTTTATCCAGTGAGATATTTTTTTATCATTCATATTTTTTTTAATACTAATTAATAATTATTTATAAGCAACTTATTTTTTTAATTCTTCGTTGTTACTTCATTATAGCACTTATGCGCAAAAATAGCAATTGAAAATGTATGGTAGGTGTCAATAAATGGCTTTTAGATGTCATTATATTAGTTTTGAAAATCCTATTTTATAATACCTAAATACTAATATCTAAATTCTAAACAAATTACAAATTGTAATATTCAAACAGAATGTGCTATTTTGATTTTTCAATTATTGCTCCAAATATTTTCATTAATTCTGTTGCCTCCTGCACAAGATATCTTTGCTCTATGCTATTATCCGTAAGCTGCTCATTATAAGTAAGTAATGATAGCCAATATTTTGACTCTTTAGATTCTTTTTTAGAAATTTTAACACGATATATAAAATCTTTTTTGCTTAGTGCTTCATTAGCTTCTATATAATTTGCTCCAACAGACCCTGATGATCTAACAAGTTGCTTGATAATTTCAATATTAGAAATAGTTTTAGGTAGAAGATTTATAAATTGTATAACACGTTTTGTAAAATTAAGAGTTCTTAATTCAAGGTCATATTGTTGAACATTGTGAGTTTGATTCATATTTTCAATTTTATTGTTAAGTGATGTGTTTAATATTTAATGAATTCGTATTTATGTATTGTTTAGAATTTAGATATTAGTATTTATAGTTTAAGTTTTTAATCTATATTGCAACGCTTCCGCTACATGTGCAGAGGTAATGTTCTTACTTCCATCTAAATCTGCAATTGTTCTTGCAAGTTTTATCATTCTGAAATATGAGCGAGCAGATAAATCATATTTCTTAATAGCCATTTCCAATAATGCCTGACTCTTTTTATCCAAATCACAGACTTTATTAATAAGTTTGTTGTCCATTTCCGCATTTCTTTGAATAGAAAATTCCTTAAACCTTTCCTGTTGTATCTGAACGGCTAACTCCACTCTTGTTTGAATCGATAATGAGTTTTCTCCTTTTTCTTGATTCATCAATTTATTATGAGGAACGGGCTGAATATTTAACTGCATATCAAATCTATCAAGCAATGGACCGGAAAGTCTTTTTTTATACCTTTCTATTCTCCACCTTTCACAATTACATGTTTTAGTGGTATTTTCAGCATTTAAATAACCGCATGGACATGGATTCATTGCGGCAATCAAAATAAATTGTGCCGGATAAGTAATACTACCTCTTGCTCTGGAAATTGTGATTATCTGATCTTCCATTGGCTGTCTTAACACTTCCAATACTTGAACAGGAAACTCAGCAATCTCATCCATAAACAAAACCCCGCGGTGTGCCAGTGATATCTCACCTGGTCCAGGAACATTTCCTCCTCCCACAATACTAATTGCTGATGCCGTATGATGAACAATCCTGAAAGGTCTTTGAGAAATAAGCGGTTGGGATTTAGGTAAAAGTCCTGCAACAGAATAAATCTTTGTAACTTCCAATACTTCATCATGAGACATTTTTGGAAGAATCCCCTGAAATGCTTTCGCCATCAATGTTTTACCTGAACCAGGACTACCGTTCAAAAGAATATTATGTCCCCCAGCTGCCGCAATTTCCAAAGCTCTTTTCGCCTGAGCCTGTCCTTTTACAAGAGCCATATCTACTTTAATAGGCGATTTTTCATTTTTAATTTTTGGAATAACAGGCAGAATACTTATTTCATCCGCAAGATATTCAACTGCTTCCCGCAGACTTCCGACTGGAACGATTTTAATATCCGGAATCAATGCTGCCTCAGCCGCATTTTCTTTTGGGATAATTACGGCTTTGAATCCTTTCTTTTTTGCAAATTCAACACTTGCAAGGATTCCACTAATAGGCCTAGTTCTACCATTAAGTGCTAACTCGCCCAAAAATATTGTTTCCTGAAAATGGTGTTCGGGAATTCGCTGATACAGTCTTATTGCCCCAATCGCTATTGCCAAATCATAGCGAGCTCCCGTTTTTCTTAAATCAGCTGGCGCAAGATTAGCTACAACACGCCCTCTTGGGAATATATATTTAGAATTCTTAACAGCGCTAAATACCCTTTCACGTGCTTCTTGCATCGCTGCGTCGGGTAATCCGACTATAGGAAAAGCCGGTTTACAGCCGGAACGGTTATCGACTTCGATTTCGACTAAATTGCCGTCCAGACCGGACAGCTCAATACTATAAATTTTTGATGACATAATTATTATTCATTAGGATACAAAATATTCATTAAATACAAATTAATTCAGGTTACCCTTATATCATGGTATTTTTATGAGTGTCAAATAAATTTTTTTTGCTTTCACGTATATGGTCGCCCCCTTCTTCACCCCCTACGGGGTAAGAGGGTAACTAGTGGAAGGGAATAAGAAAGAAATAATATAAAGAAAGAAAATGCCAACGTCTGACGAAAAATTTATGGTCCAAGCACTCAAGCTTGCCACTCTGGGTGGTCGAGATGTTGCACCTAATCCGATGGTTGGAGCTGTAATCGTTAAAAATGGAAAAGTTATTGGCAAGGGATACCATAAAAAATTTGGTGGGCCTCATGCCGAAGTAAATGCAATCAAATCGGTCAAAAACAAAAAGGATTTAATCGGTTCTACTATCTACGTAACGCTTGAACCCTGTCAGTTACACGGTAAAACACCACCTTGTTCTGAATTAATTAAAAAAGTTGGAATATCTAAAGTTATTTGTGGCTCAAAAGATCCATTTCAGCCAAAGTCTAATTACAAAATACTAAAAGGAGAAATTGCAGATAAGTGTGTATTCCTAAACAAATTTTTCTTTACATGGGTGACTAAAAAACGGCCATTTATAACAGTCAAAATCGCTGTAAGTGCGGATGGTTTCGTAGCTGGGAAGGGCGGGGCACCAGTCCGAATCACAAACAAAAAGCAAGATATCGAAATTCACAAGCTTCGTGCATTTTATCAGGCAATAATGGTTGGCAGTAATACTGTTTTAAGTGACAACCCGCATCTTGGAGTCCGATTAGTAAAAGGAAAAGACCCATTACGTATTATTTTGGATTCCAAAAATCGTGTGCCAAAGACCGCAAAGGTTTTTAGGGATAAGAATTATCTGCATATCAACAAAAAAACCACCCTTAATAAGTTATTTGCCGAACTCGCAAAAAAAGAAATCTCATCAATTCTAGTCGAACCCGGTCCAACACTATATCGGATTCTAAAAAAAGAAAAACTAATAGACGAATTAATAGTGTTTACTGGGAAAAAGAATATTAAAGCGGGGTTGAAAATCAGTTTTTAATAACTTGTTAAATAAATAAAAAACCACCCTTTCAGGTGGTCAATTGTTTGGCTGGCGGAGAGAGGGGGATTCGAACCCCCGCTGGGGTAAAACCCCACTACAGCTTTAGCAAAGCCGCCTCTTCAGCCACTTGAGTATCTCTCCGTATAAAGAACTATATGGCTTGTTTGCTGTGCTAGTTTAGCGAAAAGAAAGGATTTTGTCTACTATTTGTTATTCATTTTTTATCTTCAATATTCTCTTGACTTAAATGTTAGAATAAAATAACATCAAGTTGTTACATAATTCTAACATTAATACTATGAAGCTCAAACAATATAAAACGATCAAAATCCTTATCACTATCTTGCTGGCCATCATTTTCACTCAGGGGGTGATTTATAAAGAATATCTGATTCCACTTGCGGCAATGGTAGTTGCGGCACTTCTGCTTACTCATTTTCGTGGACGTGTTAAAGAAATCGTCGCGGATGAACGGGATTACGAAATTGGCGGAAAAGCCGCTCTCCTTACTATTCGTATTTACGCGTGGATTGCTGTTATTCCCATGATGGTGCTTTATGCTTATCGTGATCTGAATCCGGGTTATCAGGCGGTTGCGATGACACTCGCATTTTCCACCTGTATCCTGATGCTGATCTATAACTTTATCTTCCGTTATCATAACAAGGTCAAATTTACCCGTAAAACGCTCATTTATTGGATTGTAGCATTTGTGGTCGCCTTCTTTTTGACTATAATGACCTTGCGTGTTTTTTCAGGAGAAGACAGCTGGATGTGTCAGAATGGGCAGTGGGTAAAGCACGGACAGCCTTCATTTCCAGCACCTATTACCGAATGTAAATAATATCCATGAAAAATAAAATTAAAGTATTTCGTACGAAGCTGAAAATGACACAAGAAAAACTCGCCGAAAAAGCGGGTGTCCGACGTGAAACCATTGTTTTTCTGGAACAGGGGAAATACAACCCCTCTTTAAAACTTGCCCATGATATCTCCAAAACCCTTAAGACAACCATTGATAAGCTGTTTATTTTTGAAGATTAAAGCTCCACACCAACTTCTGGTTCCATAATTACTGTTTCAACCCCCATATCATTTTTAATTCTTTCCGCCATTGGCTCGGATTGATCTGTTTCGCCATGAACAAGGAAAACCTTTTTAAGCCCTTTGATATTGCTTACAAAATCATTTAAATCGTTCATATCCGCATGGGCACTGAATGACTCAAGTATTACAACCTCTGCATTTACTTTATACATCTGGTCAAAGATTTTAATCATAGGATCACCATCAACAATCTTCCTTCCAAGTGTATCTTCAGCCATATACCCCACTACAGCAATCGTATTTTTCGGGTCTTCAATATTATTTTTTAAATGATGCCGGATTCGTCCAGCTTCACACATTCCACTAGCAGAAATAATAATGCAAGGTCCTATAAAAAAGTTAAGATTCTTTGATTCTTCAACAGAATTAGTGTGTTTTAACTGATGGGGTTTAAAAGGGTTATGGTCAATTTTAAAGTGTTTTCGAATCTCTTCATCATAAAGCTCTATGTGTTTCTGAAAAATTGTAGTCAGATTTGTGGCAAGTGGACTATCGATAAAAATTGGTAAATTAGACGGTATTTCCTTTTTATCAATTAATAAATGAATTCCATAAATCAATTCCTGAGTACGCTCAAATGCGAATGAAGGTATTATTATCTTACCTCCACGCTTAATAGTCCTGTTAATAACCCGTGCAAGCTCCGGAATTCCCTCTTCAATAGGTGCATGAGTTCTATTTCCATAAGTACTTTCTGTCATCAAATAATCAGCTGATTCAAATTTATATGGGTCGTTTATTATTGGCAAATTGCATCTGCCCATATCGCCAGTGAATATGAATTTTTTTGTCTGACCATCCTCATTATCGGCAATATCAAGCTCAACCATACTGGAACCAAGTACATGCCCAGCCTCACGAAGAGTAAATTCAATACCATCAAATAATTTAAATTGTTTATCAAATGGCACAGTCTTGAAAAACTGAAGACAAAATTCAGCATCTTCTGAGGTGTAAATAGGTTCAATTGGGATTGAAGTATCTTTCAGTTTTTTAGCTGCATATTTAGCATCACTTTCTTGTATATAGGCACTATCCATCAACATTATGCTACATAGGTCTTTTGTTGCTTCTGTGCAATAAACAACACCCTGAAAACCTTCCTTAACCAAATAAGGTATTCTACCGCTATGATCGATATGTGCATGAGAAAGAATCATTGCGTCAATTTCTGCAGGATTATACAAAAATTCTCTATTTTTTAAGTCTGCAATTTTTCTTCTTCCCTGAAATAATCCGCAATCAAGAAGTATTTTTTTACCGTTCACCTCAAGTAAATGTTGAGAACCTGTAACCTCTAATGCTGCGCCGAAACTTGTTATTTTCATATTTCGTATAGATTATCGAATTGGAAATCGCATTGGAGATCGTATTGAAGTACCATTCGAGCACCAATTCAATCATCTATACGATTATCCATCTGTACTATTTGTTAGATAAATATTCCGCTAAATCAACCATTCTGGATGAATACCCCCATTCATTGTCATACCATGCAAGAATCTTCACCATATTTCCTTCCATTACAATAGTGTTAGGAGCATCTACAATAGAAGAATGAGAATCCATCTGAAAATCTTTTGAAACAAGAGGTCTGTCTTCTACTTTTAGAATACTTGGAATTTCTTGAGCACGTTTTCTCATAGCGTCATTTACCTCTTCTACAGTTACATCTTTATTTAATTCAACAGTTAAATCAACAAGCGAAACTGTCGGAGTAGGTACTCTAACTGCCATACCGGTCAATTTACCTTTAAGTTCAGGGATTACAAGCCCTACAGCTTTGGCGGCACCAGTTGAAGTAGGAATCAAATTCTGCATACAGCTTCTTGCTCTTCTTGGGTCTTTGGAAGGCGCATCAAGAACATTCTGACTTGCTGTTACCGCATGTATTGTAGTCATTATTCCCCTTTTAATTCCAAATGCGTCATTAATAGCTTTTGCAAAAGGAGCAAGGCAGTTTGTTGTACAGCTGGCATTGGAAATAATAGTCTCATCCCCAGTTAGAATGTCTTCATTCACCCCCATTACAATCGTAGCATCTACAGGTTTATCTCCTTTGCCAGGAGCGGATAGAATTACCTTTTTAGCACCTGCCTGAATATGCAAGCTGGCTTTTTCATAAGTTCGGAAAACACCTGTGCATTCCATTACAACATCAACTCCTAAATCTTTCCATGGTAATTTTGTTGGGTCTGGCTCGGCAAACATTTTAATTGATTTCCCGTCTACAATCATTTCCCCTTCTTTTAATTCAACTTTTCCTGGATATCTTCCATAAGTGGAATCAAATTCAAAAAGCAAAGCAAGCATAGAAGGGTCTGTAAGATCATTAATTGCAACAACCTCCAAATCCGCTTTATTTTGCATTATTATGTGAAGAACTTGACGCCCAATGCGTCCAAAACCATTAATGGCAACTTTCATCTTTAGTTAAAATTAAGAATTAAGAATTAGTAAAACAGCTGACTAACTGACTGCTGATTAGTGATATTTGTAATAATATGAGCAATAAGAGGCGCAATACTAATCTGCTTTAAGCCTTTAAATTGTTTTTCTTTAGTAATAGGCATTGTATCAGTTACAACTACCTCTTTAAATCCAGCCTTAGAAAGTCTTTCCGGAGCTGGTCCAGAAAAAATCGGATGAGTAACAGCTAAATACATGTCTTTGTTTGCACCCTGTTTGGAAAGTGCCTCATGAGCTGCAGAAACGCTACCCGCTGTATCAATCATATCGTCATAAATTATACAGGTTCTACCTTTAACATCACCAACAACATGAGTGGTAATAGCCTTATTGTGTTCCGGTCTTGATTTATGAAGAATGGCAATTGGTGCACCAAGATCATCAGCGAATTTTTTCGCATTTTTTGCTCCGCCTGCATCCGGAGAAACAACAGTAACATTTTTTAATTTCTTGTCTTTAAAATATTTAGCAAAAAGCCTATGAACACTTATGTTATCAACCGGAACATCAAAAAATGCCTGTGCCTGATCCGCATGAAGCTCAAAAGCAATCACATTATCCGCACCAGCCTTAACAATAAGATCAGACATAACTTTTGCACTAATCGGTTCTCTTGGAACATGTACTTTGTCCTGTCTGGCATAACCAAAATGAGGAATGATTACATGAATCTTGCTGGCAAAAGAAAGTTTTGCCGCATTTATCATTAAAAATAATTCCATTAAATCATCATTAACAAGCTGATCCCTACATGTTTGTATAATAAATACTTCCTTACCGCGAACAGTTTGTCCTAAAGCTACATATTTTTCACCACAGGAAAAAGTCGAAAGTGTTACTTTGCCTAGCGGTGTTTTCGTTGCCTTAGCTACTTTTTCTGCAAGTTCAGGATGAGATGATCCTGAAAATATTGTAAATTTTGATTGAGCCATGTTTGTTAGTTATGTTCGGAGAATATACTAACAGTTTTTTTGACAATTGAAAATTGAAGATTGCTATTTCTTATTTGCAAATTTTCACATTTTCAAAAAATATTCATGAACTGTTCTATCATCTGTTAACTCGGGATGAAAACTGCCCGCCAGAATATTTTTTTGCCGTATCAAAACAGGCTCATCACCATTTTTTGCCAATACCTCAACGCCATCTCCGACACTAATTACCTTTGGCGCTCTAATAAAAATACCTTTCGTGGCTCGTGGCTCGTGGCTCGTGATTTGTGACAGATCAATATTAACCTCAAAGCTATCCAGTTGACTACCATAAGCATTCCGCTCTATTTCAGCATCAATAAGTCCTAAGTCTGATAGTACTATCATCCCCGCACAGGTTCCAAAAATCGGAAGCTTGGATTTGCCAAATTCAACAAGCCATTTGTCCAACCCCGTCTTGCTCAATAGTTTTTTCATTGTCGTACTTTCCCCACCGGGCAAAATCACTCCATCAATTCTTCTATCCTTAACATCCAACAAGCTACTAATCAAAACAACATCTACACCTATTCTTTCCATCATTTTTTTATGTTCAGCAAAAGATCCCTGAAGCGCCAGTATGCCAATACTTTTTTTCTGTTTTTGCATAAAATTATTTTTTGTGAAGCCTAAGAACGAAGAGCGAAGGATGAAGTTCGAATTGATAATAAGCCTTTAAATTTAAATATTCAGACTTCGAGTTTCGTTTTTAGAGATTTAAGATTTAAGTTTTAAATAGTTGGTTTTGCCAGAGTAATCTGAGTTAAAACTCCATCTTTTACAAAAACAATTTTCTTAGATCTCGGAGGGTTAGCAATTGGTGTACCAGAATCTTTTTTGGTTACAACATGGCAATTTTCTCCATCTGTATCACAGATGCGAACATCTTCATTCGTAGTAATCAGCAGATTATATTCATTATAAAAATATTGAGCGGACACAATGTTTTCTGAATATCTTGTAATAAATTTTTTAGTTTCTCCATAATCAATCCATATCTCATTTCCATCAACAATTAATTTATTGCTTGAAGTCGGTGTGTGCAAAATAATGTCATTTACAAGATTCCATTCACCTTTTTGGACATTTACCAAATATCTTCCTTCGGTAGTATCTGCAATCAGTCTGCTGTTGTCTACCCACATTAAATCCTGAATATATGCAGGTGCTTCAATAATATATGGTGCAATACGTGAGGCGGAATAAATCTTTACCACATCAAGAACCTCGTCATAAGTCGCATATAAAGATTGATTCGGTGATATAAGAATATTCCCAACATTTTCATCCAAAACCACCTTTGGATAAAATTCAGGAAAGGGAATTAGGAAAACAAATGGATACAAGCTCACTTGTTCACTATTTAAATACAAACTTTTATTCCAAGTGTAATAGCCCTCCTTTTGAATACTTAATTCATGTGCACCAAGATCTAAACCGTAAATTTTCTGGCAGGATTTATCGCTGTAAAACTCTTCGTCTAAATACAAATCTGCCTCTTTTGGAATAGTGCAAACATCTATAACACTGGTTTGAACAACCTCTTTTTCATCAAAATCATATCTATATCCATAAGTAATGAATAGGGAAAACATAAAAACTCCGACAAAAATGGAGATTGAAAGAATTTGGCCGATGACTCTAATAAAAATTTTCTTCATGCGTAATAAGGCAACAATTTATACCATGCTCAAGCCAATCATGTCAATGCTATTTAGAGTCCAAAAGATTAATTTCATTATCACATTTCCCCTTTTCTGTACAATCAGAACATGATTCCGGACATCTCTGAAAAGCGTCACGATTTGACTCAATAAAAATCATCAGACTCCTTTTATATTCTTCCTTGCTGGTTTCTGCAATCGTTTCTCTGGCAAGCACTTCTCTGAATTTTTGAATTTGGTCAAAGCGCAGGCATATAGCTGGGTCTATGTTTTCTCTTAAAAATTTAAACATACCTTCAACCTTAATCCTTGGTGTTAAATAACCAAGATTGATTTTTTCCTGTTCTTCGAGGAATTCCATTATTGGAAACTTGTTAACTTTTCTCATATTGTTTTTTTATAACTGGAGAGTTATTTAATCACATACGGCAAAAAAAGCAAAGCCAAAGAAATTATCATCCATTTCATCTGACTTTTCTATGCTTAGGCGATAATACTTTCTGTACAAAGTGTTTGTTACATTTGAAATTAAAGCATTGTTTGCACCGATTACGTGCATGCTGTCGCACTTTATCAAATAAAACCGAGACATGTTCAAGGGTGTCTTGTGGGGTATCTCCAGTTAATTTATCGAGACATTTTTCAAAAGGAGATAAATTATGATAGCTATAATAATTCCACACATGGATTCCAATTGAATCCATTAGGGTTTGTGTTTCACTCTCATTCAGACATATATTTTGTTCTAATAAATCAATAATCTGATTAATAAACATTCTAATGACAGCCTGCTTTCCTTCGGTAAAGTCATTAAAATAGTAGTCCATTGCACTTTTGTCTGGCTTAAGGGCTTCAGCAATTGGTCGAAATGTTTCTGGTTTTAAGTATCTTTTTTCTTTCAATATTCATGTATTTAAAAGAGATTCATTAAAACATATAACATTTAAAAAGTCCATGGTGTTTAAGCATATATTTAACACAAAATGTGACTCCTAATTATTTCTTTATTTAGGTACAACCTCAGTTCCTCCAACGCCATCTTTGCAAATCCACTTTCCACTCTCTTGAATTTTATCCCTTATCTCATCTGCTTTTGCCCAGTCTTTTTTGTCACGTGCTTCGTTGCGTTCGATAATCCATTGTACTATCTCAGGAGGTAATTCGATTATAATTTCTTCATCCAAATTAAGCCCCAAAACACTATCCATTTTTTTAATTGTGGACAGCTTGTCAGCATCGCTAATCGACACATCGTCCAATAGCTCGTAAACTACAGCAAGCGCTTGAGGCATATTTAGGTCGTCAGAAATTGCATTGGTAAATTTATCAATATATTGCGGATTTATAGTGCCTTCTTTGTTGCCTAGATTGAGGACTTTTTGTGTTAAGCGTTTACGCGCAATTCTAGCGCCTGTCAGCCCTTCTGATTCAGATCGATTGTTAGACCAATCAAAAACCAACTCTTTTCGATAGTGACTTTGCAAACAATAATACCGATAATCCAAAGGGTCATAACCCAATCTAATGAGTAGATTTAAAGTTAGAAAATTATCTGCAGATTTTGACATTTTCGCACCTTCTTTTGTTTTGTCGGCCTTCAGCACCAAAAACTCTCCATGCATCCAATATTGCACCCACGGGTGACAACCACAAGCTCCCTCTGCCTGAGCGATCTCATTTGTATGATGTACAGGAATATGGTCGATTCCTCCGCAGTGAATATCAAATTGTTTACCTAAATATTTCATGCTCATTGCACTGCATTCAATATGCCAACCAGGGAATCCACGCCCCCAAGGGCTATCCCATTGCATATCCTGATCACCATGTTTTGAGTCCACGAACCAAAGTACAAAGTCGGATGGATTCTTTTTATTCTTATCAATTTCAACACGCTCTCCTGCTCGAAGCTCCTGTTTATCTAATTGTGCCAACTCCCCATAATTCTCAAATTTAGAAGTGTCGTAATAAACATTTCCATTCCCCCCAACGTAAGTTAGCCCATTTTTTTCTAACTGCTTAATCTGCTCAATCATTAACTCAATATTATCAGTAGCTTTAGGTTTCCATTTTGGCTGAAGCAAATTAAGTTTATCCATATCTCCCAAAAAAGCCTGAGTATAATGTTCGGCAATTTCCCATACAGTTTTCTTTTCCCTTTCCGCTCCCTTTTTCATTTTATCCTCCCCCGCATCTTCATCTGATGTTAAATGCCCTACATCCGTAATGTTCATTACATGATTTACAACATATCCATTAAATTCCAAAGTCCTACGTAAAAAATCCTGAAATATATAAGTCCTTAAATTCCCAATATGCGCATAGTTATAAACAGTCGGCCCACAGCAATACAGCCCAACATTTAATGGGTCATTTGGCTCGAATTCTTCTTTTTGGCGGGTTAGGGTGTTGAATATCTTCATACTTACGCGTGGGGCCCCAATTCAATAGGGGGGTATTAAATACTAAGGGGAAAGAAAAGAATTAAATAAGAAAAGAAAATCATGTAGTATAATAACCTAGCTTAAAGATTTTGATAAGATGAAACTTTCCGTAATTATTCCAACTCACAACCGTGCAGACACTCTAAAAGTCTGTTTGGAAAAAGTTATTGCTCAACAGGGCGTGGATTTTGAGGTAATTGTGGTGGATGATGGCTCGACCGACAACACCGAACTCGTTGTCGAAATGACCAAATCCCAATTCCCAAAAACCAATTTGTCATATATAAAACAAAAAGCTTCTCACCAAGGTACTGCCCGCAATCGTGGAGTAGAAAAAGCTGAAGGTGAAATTATAGTTTTTATTGGTGATGATATTTTTATTGAACCAGGTTTTTTGATGAAACATCACGATATACACGCTGAATATCCCGATGAAAATATGGCGGTTCTTGGTTTTACAACTTGGGATCCAAACATCGAAATAAACGCTTATATGCGCTTTTTGGAAAGCTCTGGCTGGCAATTTGGTTACAAATTTCTTCACCCGAAATTCATTGGTCAGGTAGAACCATATAAATTTTTCTATACATCCAACATATCTCTGAAAAAATCTTTATTCGATAAAGAAAAATTCAATGAGGATTTTGTTTTTTATGGTTGGGAAGATATTGAAATTGGGTACAGGCTATGGAAGAATCACGGAATGAAAATTTATTACGAACCATCTGCAATCGCATATCATCACCATCATATTCCCGAATCCGGACTCACAAAAAAAATGCGAAATGTCGGAAAATCCGCAGTGCACTTTCAACGTATACAACCCAATATCAACGTTATTCCAATGGGTCTTAAAGCTCTTATCTTAAGGCTTGCAAGTAATAAGTGGTCGCTACCTCTTTTTCGAATCCTCGGCAAAAATACCTATTACAAATTAAAATCTTGGAATGAGTTTATGAATGGGGTAAAGGAGGCGGATTAACAGATTTATTCCTCAGTACTATTACCTAATTCTTCTTGTACTATTCTTCTTACACTTTTCTTTGAAGCAGCCATTCTTTTAAGTTTTTCATTTTCTTCTTCAAGCTTTTTTGTTGCTTCTACTAATGCATTTATTGTCCTATTGGTTTGCGCAAGCTCTTTACTAAGTCTTTTATCTTCAGGACGTAACATTACTTTTCTTTTTGCGTAATTACCTAATACATAAAGAATCATAGTTAAAAGGCAAGTCGACGTAAAACCGCCCCAATAAGCTACATTATCAACTACTTCCAAACCAGGATAGTAATTTTCTTGAATCCCGATTATAGCATCAGGACCTTCTTTTTTAGCAACTTCTCTTAATTCTTTTTTAGCAATTTCTTTAACTTTATCTGCGCCCATTCCGGCAAGATTACCAGCCCCATCCATAATAACTTCTCCTGCATCTCCCGCTTTATCTACAACGTCTCCAAAAATTCCTCCAGTAAGTTCATTGGCTTTGTCGGTTGCACTTTTGCCCATATCTTTTAAACCACCAAGTATTCCACCTTCCTCTTCTTGTTCAACCTCCTCAGGTTTTTGTTCCTCAACGCTTTTTACATCTTTGTTTTGAGCGTCTTCTTCAGGTTTAGAATCTTTTGCTTCTTGTTCATCAAATATTTGATCAATTTTTTTGAGTATTTCTTCTCTGTGTTCAGGACTATTAAGTTTTTCTCTCCATTCAGGATCGTACCCTGTTGCTTCACGGTATTTATACTGTGCAAAAGCTCCTCCTGCCAATCCGGCACCACCACTCACTGCCGCAAAAATTCCGGCATTTTTAAGCAATCCAAAGATTCTGTCTCTTTCGCTAATTATTGGCTTTTCATTCAATCTTTTTATACCAGCAAACTTACTAGTTGAGCCATTTGGTGATTTTTTACTTGCAGGGCTTTTCATAGAAAATTTATTTATTATGTGAGCCTCAAGGGCATTTATAATACTACTATATATTATATAGTAAATTGACTATTTGTCAAGCTTAAAAGCCAATATAACTTCATATCTAAAGAATTATTTAAGCAATAAGAATGGATTATTTGATTTTAACCCCCTCTATACTGTAAAATAAACGAAAGTTCCAAGTATACAAATATGAAAATCAAAAAAACAATAATCTTCGCACTAACTATCGGCTTATTTGCACCGTCTTTTTTGGCAAGTTGTACAACAAAATGCCCAAAACCTACTGAGAATATTCCAGGTACAAGTACATTTCGTACTGACTGCCCATACGAAGAGGAAAATACAACCCAGACTGGCGCAAGGCAGTTGGATTTTTACATTCTACACGATAATACCGACGCTTTTCAGGAACAAATACAGGCTTTTCAAAGTCAGAATCCGGGGTTAATTGTTCGTACAAAGAAGTTTGTAAATATTGAAGAATACGAAAATCTTATCATCAACGAAATTGCAGAAGGGGAAGGACCTGATGTTTTTATGATTCATAATTCATGGATAACAAAGCATCAGAAAAAACTTTATCCATTACCTCTTAATCAGCCTATTGTAATGAATGCTGACCTTTTCCGTCAGACATTCTTCCAATCCGCTTCGGACGATTTAATAATTGATGAGCAGGTTTATGGAATGCCACTTGCTATTGATAATCTCGCAATTTATTACAACAAGGCTTTCTTTAAGGATCTACTCGCAACAACAGACCAGCCGGGGAATGTATGGGAAGATATTAAGGAACAAGTATTTCAGCTTACAAAAAGAAATAACAGCCCTGAAAGATTCGCTTTATCTGGTATAGCGCTTGGGCGTGCGGATAACATCTCTAGCGCTGTCGATATTTTATACGCGATAATGCAGCAATATGGAGTTCAATTCTACGATGACAAGGAAGAGCAGGCGATATTCGCAAACAATCAAGGAGCTGGCGCTGGAGGTATAGCTAAGCCAGGCGTGGAAGCATTCAATCTGTTTACTAGTTTTGGACTTCCTAGTTATAAAAACTATAGCTGGAATGAATACATTACGGGATATTCACCTTCTGAAATGGAAATAGGACCATTCGTACGTGGAAAAGTAGCGATGATAATAGGCTACCCTTATCTTTATGATGTAATTACTCAAGTTGTTCAGAACGCTCAAAAATCAGGAGATGACCATATTGATATTGAAGATGTAGGCATAGCTCCTTTTCCTCAGCTAGTTAGTGGTGCAGAAGCTACCAAGCGTGATACATATGCTAGTTATTATCCTCTTGTTGTAGCAAGAACAACCGACATGCCGGAAGAAGCATGGTCACTAATACAATATCTTACAAGTGCAGATGCTCTGCAGACATATCATAAAAAAACCAATCGTCCTACAAGCCGTAAAGACATGGTCAGCGAACAGCAAACAGAAGCCCTATTCGGAGCATTTGCTTTCCAGGCACCATTCTCCAAAAGCTACAAAATTTTCGACGACAACGCTTACAGAAAGGTTTTTGCAGATGCTATTCAAAGCGTAGTAAATAACACTCAAACTCCTGAACAAGCGCTTACCGATGCTCAGAAAAAGATTACTTGTATTGTGAAAAAGGAGAAGAAATTAATCGATATTGGAACGGACTGCAATATTTAAATCGCTGTGCGTATTGCGTATTGCGCATTGTGATTGTTACGCATAACGCACATCGCATAACGCATTTATGTTAAACAAATTACTCAAAATCTTCTGGGGCGCATTTCTATTCATCTTCCCTTTCTCGCTTACTTTTGTTGTTTACGAAGAATTCAGCTACCGATTCGGAAACTTCAATCCATATGTAACTGGCTTCATCTATCTACCGGAAATATTACTCGGTACAGTTTTTATATTATGGCTGATAGATAAATTTAGAATTTCGGATTTCAGATTTCGGATTTCAAAAAATTGGTTGTGGATACTGCTTCTCTTGTTCTTAATAAATGCATCAGTCGTAACAGTTATAAACGGTGATTATATTCTACTTGGGTTCTTTTTACTTCGAATTTTTGAAGCTATCATCATCTATTTATTTACAACAACCGAACTATTGCCCATTAAGACAGTTGTACAAATACTGCTTGGTGGTGCGGCTTTTCAGCTAATTCTCGGTTGGTTTCAATGGAGGCTAAATCACTCTGTTGGTTTAAAAATATTAGGTGAACAGGTCATTAGCTCAGAAACTTACAATGTGGCAAAAACAGATATAGAAGGAATTAAACAAATCCGTCCGTATGGCACATTTTTACATCCGAATATTCTTGCCGCTTATTTAATGTCCGTAATGCTTATCAGCATTCCATACCTCAAAAAATTTAATCTCCTATTCTGGCTAATAGTATTAACAGGTGGAGTGTATTTCACAAAAAGTACCGCGGCGGGTTTGATTACACTAGTTGCATTTGGATTAATGATTTTATTTTCCTTTTTAAAAGATCAAAAAACAAAAAAAGGAATATCACTTATTCTCCTCGTAATATTATTATTGGTAAACGCTTGGTTTTTCCAGAACAGCGAAAAAGTTAATTTCAGCGATTCTTCATGGCAAGAAAGACTCTCTCAAAATATTGTTAGTAGGGAAATGTTTGACAGTAATGTTTTGGGCGTTGGCATAGGAGACTTCACATGGGAAATGGAAAATTACGCATCGGAAAAACTAGCTCCATGGGAATTTCAGCCCGTACACAACGTCTATTATCTAGTGCTTAATGAACTAGGAATTCAGGGGCTTTTATTGCTCCTTATTGCGATAATAACAATTACATATTACTACTGGAAGCAAGGCTCTATTATCCCATTATTTGCACTTATTTTAATTGCCCCATTTGACCACTTCTTGTGGGATAGTTATGTAGGTTTAATATTGGTAGCGATTGTATTTGGGTTTTTCAGTCTGCAAAACTCACATAATGAGTAGTGTGTAATTTGCAATTCAGTTGCAAATGCAAATAATTTGCAAATGCCACTCAGTTGCAAATCAAATCAAATCAAATATCTTGCACATATTTTGAACTGGCCCGCTCCGGTATTTCACGGAGCGGGGTTAAAAAACCATAGTTTACATTTTAATGGATATCGATGTCATCGACCTCGATTTTCCATTTTTTTGCTTGCTTTCGGGCGAAACGAATCACCACCTTCAGCGCAGATCGCGTCCGCGGAAGCTTATAGCTGTACCACTTTTTACCCTCCCGAACAAAAATTCTTGGCCTTACTCTGGCTGACCCCTTCTTAGCCTCTTTAGTTAAGAATTTAAAGATGGCTTTAGACCTCCTATCCTCCTTGTAGTTAATCTCGTAGACATTAATCTGCGAGGGGTCCAGGCTTACATCTTGCAGTAACCGATTAATTCGATTTGGGTCAATCTCTTTCAACTTTCGTTTAACGTAGCTGATTGACCTAAGCCTGCCGTTCGTAAAAACCACAACGGCAATTTTCTGTTCCCTGAGCTTTTTCTTGAAGCCTTTTGGGGGCGGAATTTGAATTTCAATCGGTGGATACTGTTTATATTCCTTCTCTTTGGGCTCCACCATTTTCTTCTTCTTGCGCTCTTTTTGTGGCTCAA
Organism: Candidatus Peregrinibacteria bacterium; assembly: GCA_016932505.1. Classification (GTDB taxonomy): domain Bacteria; phylum Patescibacteriota; class Gracilibacteria; order UM-FILTER-43-11; family UM-FILTER-43-11; genus JAFGCT01. The sequence goes on along the minus strand of JAFGCT010000018.1, from coordinate 14,187 downwards.
GTACCTTAAGAAAGCGAGCTCTGGTCTTATCGCTTAAGCCTTCTTCCGCTTCTATTATAGCGCGCAGTTTTGCTCTTAGAGCTTCAGAACGAAGTCTTTTTGCAGCCTTGTAGCGAACCATCATAACTGGGTCGTACTTTGCGCTAATGAATAGTGCTTTGTTGCTTCTGCACTTCGAAACAGCCACCTTTCTTTTATTGCTGTCCATATTATCAAGATCTGTACAGCTTCCTTTGTATTTGGTGATCTTCGCACGTCTGTTTACCTTTGCGTCAGCGACGCTGGAAGTAAACAAAGCAAGCGCTAAAAAGCACGAAAAACATAATGTTTTTATCATTGTTTACCTCCTTATTGTAAACTTTGGTTTAAATAATCGTTGAGAAGACTGCAGAATTACAGCTTACCCAAGGAGTGGATTATACAACTATTATTTAGATATTGTCAAGTAACCTAATTTAAAACATACCAAAAACCCCACCATAGTATAGAAATACTAATGGCGGGGGTGGGGTTTTCGGTGTGGTCGAACTAGATGTCTTTGGGGTCGAGGTAGATGAAGCGGGTGGAGTATTCGGAGTCGAAACGATCTCCGATGGCGGTTCTTACGTCCCACCAAAACTCGCAGTACTTCTTCATTTCATCCCCTGTGCGTCTGAGGCTGAACTCTGTGGGGGTCATTGCTTTGTCTCCCCATTTGATGATGACGACTATTTCACGGTCGTCCCATCTCTCTTCGTCGAACATGAGGAGGATGAAATCTCCACTTGGGGGATTTGAGGCATTGTATTCCTCAATCTTATACCCCTTGGGGTCGATTGACTGACCAACAGCTCCGAGTACGAAGTCCTCTCGGTCTACCGGCAGGTCGGGATGGTACTTAGCCTCGTAAGGCGTCATACCAGCCACGTTCCATGCCCAGTAAACCGGGATTTCCAGCTTCGGAAGCTTGATCATCGCCGAAAGGGCAGCGGGATCTTTGACGAACAGGTTGACGTTGGGTCGGGGTTTCAGCGCCTCGATGTTACCATGCAGTCTGCCGGCACAGGCGACTGCAAAGAGTGCCAGAGACAGAATTGATATTGTTTTCATTTGTGTCCTCCTATTCTTCCACCTCGAACGAGTCGGGGTCGGGTTCGGGTTCAGCGTCAGCCTCAGCGGATTCAGCTTCTTCTTCAGCGTCAGCCTCAGCATCAGCGGATTCAGCTTCAGCATCTTCCTCAAAGCCTTCCTCATCGTCATCTTCCGCCTCAGCATCCTCCGCAAAATCCTCTTCGTCATCATCAAAGCTGTCATCAGCTTGCGAGACGGTTCTTGTCGAGCTAGTTGAGCCAACGTCATGACTCGCTTTTTCCGCTATTTCACGGAAAAACTCGCATGCATGAGCGGCATCTTCGACTGTAATGTCACGATACTGGGAGTATTTTTCAACTCCATTCTCGTAAACCTCCACTCCAACTCGTCCTTCCTCGATGATGGCGATGATGGAGCTTCCTTCCTCTTCATCGCCCGGCTCGTATCTGAGCTCCATGTTGATTCGGTTGTTGACTGCCAGCTTCCTGGCAGCGTGAGAGATGCAGTTGCCGAGGTGCTCGTTCCCCTCTTTCGTGGGGTGGAGCTTGGAGTCGAGCGGGGACTGGAAGAACAGGTTGGATGAGGCGATGGCAGGGGCGAGTATACCGGTTTTCACTGTCGTCGCTCCTCCGAGTCCGACGACCTGACCACCAGCACATCCGAGAGCCATCAAACAAGAAACCATTCCGATTACCATTGCTGTTACTACGTTTTTCATTTTCTTTCTCCTTCAAAATTGTTTGACCGCGTTTCACACGATCATTTGTTTAAAATTGTTTTGATTACGACCACACCGAAATGTGGCCGTTAATCGTCCCGCTAAGCGGGAAATTAACGACACGGTGAGTCGTAATCAACCCTATTTGTTAAAGAACAGGCATAAAATATACCATAAAATATGAATTATGTCAACAAATATTCAATCCACTATTTTCCCTCACAACAAACCTTGTCTGAACTGTGATTTTTGTGATTACAATGATTTTCTTATGATTAACAGCAATTTATAAGCTTTTTCCATAAGGTATGTGAATTTGAATATTGATATAGATGAAAATCATGTGAATCAATCAAATCATACGAAATCACAGTTCAGACAATATAATGGAATGAATTGATGTTTGAAGTTTGGAATTTGTTATAGTATCTTCCTTACGTGCAAGCAATATATTTTACAAAATCACCGGAAGAAACAATTAATTTAGGTGAAAGACTGGGTTTTGGCTTAAATAAAGGTGATACAGTTCTTTTATTTGGCGAATTAGGCTCTGGAAAGACACATTTTACAAAAGGCATCGCAAAAGGCCTTAATATCAATGAGACTATTAAATCACCTACTTTTGCTTACGTTAATAAATATGCTATCGAAGGGCTATCGAAGGGCTATCGAAGGGCTATCGATGAATCTTCAAAAGCCCATCAAAAGCCCATCAAAGGCCCATCAACTAGTTTTTTCCATTACGATCTCTATCGCTTAAATCCGGGTGACGACCTTTCATCCATCGGTTTTGATGAAACAATTGAAGATGACAAAGCTATTAATGTTGTGGAATGGGCTGACCGCATAGTCCTTTTGCCCAAAAAATATATTCAAGTTGAATTTGAATCTCTCGACGAAATACATAAAATCTCAATAAAATTTATAGATCCAGAAGTAGTACCAAAGGAAAAAATTGAGGAATTTTATGAGGAATGGAGTACTCCTATTCATGTTCGCAATCATATAAAACAAGTCACAAATGTCGCGATGACAATTGCTGATAAATTCATTGAAAAAGGTGAAATAATTAATCTCAACCTTCTCTATTCCGGTGCAATGATGCACGATATTGCACGTGTTTGTGATTTTAGAAAACTCGAAGAAAGCAATTTTATAGAAGAAATTACGAAGGAAAAATGGAATAAATGGGAGGATTTAAGAAAAACCCATCAGGGTTTTCATCATGCCGACATTGCTCGGAAGTTTTTTAATGAAGTCGGTTATCCAAAAACCGCTGAAATTATCTATACCCACAAATCAAAGGTAATAGCCACTGAGCCAGAACTTCTAAATTCACTTGAAAGAAAATTTTTATTTTATGCCGATAAACGGGTTAAACATGATGAAATCGTACCATTAAAAGAACGATTCCGCGATGGCTGGGAAAGATATGGAAAATTTGATGATAAGCTTACTCGTCAGTTATTTGATGAAGTAGAAGTCAGAACTTTTGAATTGGAAAAGGAATTATTTGATGTATTGGAAATTAGTCCTGATGAATTATAATTGCTTACAAAAAAACCCGAAGGCACTTGCCTTCGGGTTTTTAAATTAATATTACATACTCACATCATCATCGTCTTCATTTTCATCATCCTCATCAGGTTCAATATCGGTATCACCTCCTAAATCTGTTTCTACGTTCAATGCATCAACACCATAAGACCTTAAAAAGTTGTCGTAAATTAACTCAACAAGTCCTCCAACTACCATCAATATAAACCATACTATAGGCATAGCTCCAAGTGTCAAAAATAGCTCACTACTACCCGTTACCATCACTACCAATGCAAAGCCAATACTAGCAAATATTCCAAGTGAAGCTGCATAAACACCAAGTAGTGAAAATTCATATCCTGCCAAAATTTCCATAATCAAGAAGGAAACATAAGCACTAAGTAAAAAGTGCATAGCTGCTACACTACTTGCGATATCCAATGGAACAGCAAGCATGTAAATAGGAATAGTTACGAAGAAAAGAATAAGATTGAATAGGAAGACATGAGTAATTGTAGTTTTTCTCCTGCTATATTTTTCACTATCCATAAAAGTCAGCATAACTGCGGTTATGGTATTGGCAATTAATGTGCCAATAAAAGCCATAATTATTATTGTGAATACGGAAAGCGAAGTTACGTCCTCACCTGTAGGTAGAACGTTGGATAGTATAAAATACACCACAAAAGCGGCTAATGTACCGGAAATACCACCAGTTAAACCGCTAAGTAGCCTTAGAAGAAAAAGTGTAAAAGTTAATGGTCTTTTTTCTGTCATTTTATTTTTTGATTACAAAATTACAAGATTACAAGATTACAAAATTATTTGTAAACTTGTTCCTTACAACTTTTTTTCCCCAAATAAAGAAAGCACGAGAAGGGCTATAAAACCAACTGTTATCCCTATATCTGCGATGTTAAAGACCGGAATGGGTTTTAGAACGATAAAATCTACTACATAACCCTGAAAAATTCGATTTATAAGGTTGCCGATTGCACCACCTATAATTATACCGAATAAAATAGGTTTTAGGAACTGCCGTTTATTTTTTGAGAAAAAGTACTGGTCTGCAAAGCGAAATAAAAGAACTAGAATTATAATAGAGCCGATTATTTGAAGCCAAATAGGTAATTTTATACCAAAAGCAATCCCACTGTTTTTCTGAACATTAGTCAGGTATAGAAAGTTTTTTATAAAAGTTACAGGCTTATAAAATGGCTGAATAACAAGATATTTTGTTAAAATATCCAATCCAAGTAGAATTAGTCCGGAAAAAGAAGCGATGAGATAATTGTATTTTTTTATTTTCATGGTTTGAAGATACTATACCTTAGGGTTATTGAAAATTGAAAATAATTAATTTAAAAGAAGGCCCCCCGTGTTGAATCCGAGGAGCCTATGAAGTGGTGCGGTAGCGATCAACGAAGTGTCATTATGAACTTGAGGTAAAATGTGGACTTAGACCCTTGCCTTTGTCCTATTCTGTACTTGCTGATTTTTCGAGTTTGTTTGCCGGTAGCATTCGCCTTGGCGGAATGGGCGCCTGACTCGTCCGTCCCCATGGGGCCGAACAGCTTGCTTCTGAAATTCTATTTGGGTTTGCCCGCCCCCTTTGTTTTGCATCTTCTCTTTGCCTTTCTCTTCTTGCCTGTTCTTTTTTGCTTACCTTCTTCGTCAAAATGTCCTCCTTGCCCTATACAGGGTCAAATGTTTGTGGCCACTTGGGCCATTCCCCACTCCCGTTTGTTAACGAGAGCACCCCCCTTAAGTCTGTAAAAAATACAAACTAAAGAAGATTACTCTCGTTTGAAAGTGAAAAAAGCATTTTTATAAAGAACAATCGCACCGTGTTATTTATAGCTTAAAATTGAAAATTGTCAATATGTGTTTAATAGATTGGTATCAAAGAAATATCATAAAAAAAGCAACCTCCACCAGAAGGGCGAAGGTTGCAATAAGAATAAGAAATAAGTGATTAAGACCTGGCAACTCGACTTAAGCTACTCTTGCGCAAAGTTCGTTTGCCAAGGTAAACATAAAGTTTTTACTACCACCAGCATTGATGAGTTCCTTTTGGGAGGCGGAAAGTTCAAAGGCAATTTCCTGACCGTCAGCGAGGATAATTACCATTTTTTCGAGGTCAACTTCGATTTCAGTCGCATCATTTGAAAAGGAAGTATTGAATATTTTTTCAATTTCTCCTTTATTTAAAGTGATGCAAAGAAGGCCGTTGCTGAACATGTTGTTGTAGAATATCCGAGCAAAGCTGGAGGCAATAACGCATTTAATTCCCGCTTCACTCAGAGCCCATGGAGCGTGTTCACGACTTGAACCACAGCCGAAGTTTTCACCTGCAACAAGTATAGGAGACTCTAGCATTCGCTTTCGAAGCTCTGAGTCCATTTCAAAATCCTCCATACAATGAGGACCAAGCGCAGATTTTTCAACTTCAGTTAGGTATTTTGCCGGGATGATTTCATCCGTATTCACATTTGCTGCCGGATTTCCATCCGCACGAGCAAGTGTAAAAGCTGATCCAGAAAAATTAGTTATACCCCCTCCTTTTTTAATCAGGGTACTGTAATTGATTTTAGGAACTGACTTGTCCATTGTTGTTCTTGCTTTTGATGCACTTGCTACAACGATTGGCTTAACGCTCATTGGCTTCGATATAAAACCATTAATTGCAGTCATCGCAGCGGTAGCAGGTGAAACGAGGTGGACCATGCCACCTTGCCCCATACGACCATTGAAATTTCGATTTGTTGTTGCTACAGCGACTTCACCTGGTGCCAAAACACCACAGCTCATGCCAAGACATGCAGCACAGCTGGGTCCGGAAACATGGCATCCAGATCTTGCAAAGATATCCAAGTATCCAAGTCTTCCAGCTTCCAGCCAAATATCCTGAGTAGCAGGAACGACTATACATCTGACACCATCTGCCACTCTTGATTCCATTTTTTGGAATATTTGTGCAGCGATTTCGAGGTCAGAAAGACGCCCATTTGTACATGAGCCGATGAAAACCTGATTAACTTTTGCTCCTTCCATTTCATCAACTGCCACCACATTACTGGGTAAATAACCCTGGGTAATAGCTGGCTTCATACTCGTTACGTTCATTTCAATAATATTTTTGTACCTCGCATCTTTGTCTGAATTGAATTCAGAAAAGTGTTCAAGTGCTTCTGCTTTGCTGTCGAACTTGTGGCTTATTTGAGGCCAAAGATAATCAATGGTGGTTTTATCAACCATCATCATGCCCGTTGTCGCACCTGCTTCAACAGCCATATTGGTAATTGTCATCCTTTCTTCCATTGTCATTGCGTCGATTATATTACCGCCGAATTCGAGTACCGCATTGGTTGCGCCGTTGGTACCGATTTTGTTAATCAGCCACAAAATGAGGTCTTTTGCATAAACGTTCCCAGGGAGTTGCCCAGTAAAATTCACCCGAATAACCTCTTGAGGTGGGCAAATCCATAAACCGGTTCGTATTCCGTGGCCAAGTTCGCTTGTGCCGACTCCGGCTGAAATGGCGCAAAATGCACCGTGTGTACATGTGTGACTATCGCCCATAATTCCAATTTCTCCAGGCATTATCAATCCCTGTTCTGGAATTAGAGCATGGCAGACACCATTGCTACCGACATCAAAGAAGGTAATGTTGTGTTTTTGCACCCACTCTCGCATGATTTGGTGCTGAACTGCAGATTTCGTGTCTTTCGCTGGACTCACGTGGTCGATAATTCCGAATACTTTGTTGGTATCGAAAACAACGTCGCAGTCTTCTGCTCGTCCTTCAAGAATCGCAGGTGGTGTTGTGACTTCATGACACCATACCCGGTCTAGTTGTAAAACAAGACTCCCATCTGCAAGCGATCTTAAATGATGGCTTTCGGCAATTTTTTGAAAAGCTGTTTTCTCCATTTGGAACTCCTTTTGTTATTTGGTCATTAACCAATTTATTTCAAAGATCATCTCAAATCCGATCATTCGAACTGAGAATGAGGTTGAAATATTTACATAACACCGCTAAATAGTCAACAAAAGAGTAGATTATATATCAATCAAATTAGGGTAAACCCCCTCTCAATTATTTATTTTTTTAAAAAGCGCGCTCCCCCATTCTGTGAGGGAGCGCTTGATGCCTACGATTCCTAGTCGTAGGATTTTTCTTCGGCTTACTGTCCTTTTCCGGCCATGGCGTTGAGGGCCTTCGTCGTGCTGTTCATCGTTGCACTTTTGAAAGCATTTTCCTCGAGGTGAGCCCGGTCAAACGTCTGGGATTGGCTGTTCATGGCAATGCGTTCGGTAAATTGCTTCGTCATTTTGTGCCTCCTTCGGCGTGTTTTTTCACCGCATCTCTCAGATACAGCTACTTCTCTTCCGGAGTGGCGCACGTTTTACCTTAAAAAACCAAGGGTATCTTTCTTACACCTCCTGCTGAAAGTTTTTTTGCTTCACACTCGGTGAAGTCCCTGCCAGTCCTGCATGGTAAACGAGAGCGCCTCTTTATATTCAAAATAAAATACAAAGAATCGCCCTCGCTCATGTGACTAATATTCGCAGAGATTGCTTTTAGAAAAAGATATATTTTGTTTATAAGGAGCAGTAGACCAAAAAAAATGTACATTAAATTATATTGTAGTGTCAAATATACTAATTATAATTTCCTTTGATATAGAAAAATAATTTGAGATTTTCATTTTATTGTCATTTCGTCACATCGTCATTTAGCTGTTTCGTCATTTAGCTGTTTCGTCTATAATATCTTCACCAAAACAATATTTATGCCAAGACAACGACAAATAGATAGGCCTCTCACGATTGTGATTTTTTGTTTGCTGATATTCGGAATTATTATGATTTCCAGCGTCAGCGTATATGAATCCTATCAGCTTACAAGCGACATGGTTAAAAATGGCTTAATGGAAGAGCCTACCAATAGCTTTTATTTTTGGCGTCATTTTATTAGAGCTATACTTTCTATTCCGCTTTTAATTTTAGCAATTTATATACCTTTAAATATTTGGAAAAAAATCGCACTGCCTTTTTTCGTAATTTCAATACTATTATTAATAGCATTGTTTTTACCAGGAATTGGAGCGAATTATGGTACATCTACAAGTTGGATTAATCTTCCATTCCTTCCTTCTGTACAGCCCGCTGAAATCGTTAAATTAAGTCTAATTTTCTATTTGGCAGTATGGATGGAAAAAAGACAAGAGCTTGTAAGGTCTTTTCAATATGGCTTTATTCCATTTACGGTTCTTTTAAGTTCGGTGGTTATTCTGCTGGCAATGCAACCGGATTTCGGTTCAGTTTTGGTAATTTCAGTTATTGCAGCAAGTATGTTTTTTGCAGCTGGAGGTAACATTCTTCATATTATTGGAGGTGGGCTTTTCGCATCGATTTTGGCTTATCCAATCATCATGAGTAAGGAATACATTCGTAATAGATTTTTGGCCTTTCTGAATCCTGATCTAGACCCTCTTAACATTGGATTTCAGATAAAACAGGCATTAATCGCAATAGGTAGCGGAGGTTTTTTCGGAGTTGGATTCGGTAAATCTATACAGAAATTCGGTTATTTACCGGAAGTTCAGGGGGACACAATATTTGCAGCTTCTGCCGAAGAACTTGGATTTTTAAGAATCGCATTTTTGGTTCTAGCTTATGTAATTATAGCTTTCCGTGGTTATAAAATAGCCGCTAATGCTAGTGATCGTTTCTCTATGTTAATCGCCGCAGGAATAACAGGTTGGTTTGTTTTTCAGGCTATAATCAATATGGGTGTTAATCTTGCAATTCTTCCTTTAACAGGTTTAACCCTTCCATTTATTAGCTATGGAGGATCTTCATTAATGATAAATATGCTTGCCGCAGGAATTTTATTAAATATCTCACGTAATACAGATGTCTCAACGCGTATTGTTAGTAGGCGGAGGGTCGGGGGGTCACATTATTCCCAATCTCGCCGTCGCTACAGAACTTAAGCACAGGATTCCTTCAATTAAATTGGCTTATATTGGCTCACGCAATAAAATAGCTAAAGAACTGGTACAAAAATCCGGTATTAAGTTTTATTCAATTTTTGCCGGTAAATTGCGCAGATATTTTTCTTTTCAAAACTTCATAGATCCAATTTTTGTAATTATCGGATTTTTCCAATCTCTATATATTATTGCTAAATTCCGTCCAAATATTGTTTTTTCAAAAGGTGGATACGTCAGCCTGCCAGTAGCTTTTGCAGCTTTTATATTTAGGTGTCCGTTAATCCTTCATGAATCAGATAGTCGTATGGGAATAGCCAATCGCATTGCTTCAAAAATCGCAAAAAAAGTATGCGTAGCGTTTCCTGATCTTGCTGCACAGGACAAAAAATATATATTTACAGGCAACCCTGTTCGAAGTGAAATAACGTATGGCAATCCAAAAATTGGATACAAATTAACCGGTTTTACAGAAACAAAGCCAGTTGTTTTGGTCTGGGGAGGCAGTCAGGGTGCTCAGCAAATAAATGAATTAATAAAAAGTGAATTTCATAAACTAAAATATCATTTTCAAATAATCCACATAGTCGGCAAAGGTAAAGGAATTGGAATAAATAGTCCTGATTATAAGTCATTTGAATATGTCGGAGAAGAATTACAGCACATATATGCAATAACCGATTTTGTTATTGGTCGCTCTGGCGCAAATTCACTTTTTGAACTTGCAGTAATGGAAAAACCAAATATTACCATCCCCCTTAACAATCCTGATCAACTTTTAAATGCTGCGTATTTTGAAATTACAGGTGCAAGTCTTGTTTTAAGAGAAGGTCAGAATCTGTATGATTTGCTTATGGCATTAGCGGAAAATGAAAAGGCTCAGGAAGATATGAAAGAAGCCTTAAGATTCGTAGCAAAGCCAGATGCAGCTGATGAAATTGCTAAAATTATTATTAACTACAAATAGTGGGGCTAATCGCAGGGCTAATTGTAGCATTATAAGTTCAACAGCCCCTCAACAGCCCCTCAATCAGAACATGAAAATAGGTATAAACGCCAGATTTCTGGCTCATCCATTCACAGGCATAGGACAATACACATACAATCTTTTACGTGCACTTTCATCAGTGGATAAAAGAAATGAATATTTATTATTTACTCCTGAACTTGTAGATATTCAATTATCTGAAAACTTCAAACAGGTTCGCATACCCGAAGCTGAATATAAATCTGCGAGTTTAAGAAAGGCGCATTGGGAACATGTTTTAATACCTCGTGAAATTGAAAAGTGGGGAATTGAACTCGCTCATTTTTTATATCCGTCTAATCCGAAAAAATCCCTAAAAATCCCTACAATTGTAACCGTACATGATGTTATTCCGTGGGTTTTACCGGCATACAGAAAGCATATGCGTTCCAAGGTTTACAGTGCCTATACAAAAATGGCGCTTAAAAAAGCTGACCACATTATTACTGTTTCCGATTTTTCCAAAGATGAAATCAAGCGTGTTTTAAAAGTTGAAGATAAAAATATTCACGTTATTTATCTCGCTCCTCCTATGTACGAAAAAGATAAAGTAGCACCACCAAATCTTCACCTACGCAGAGATTTTTTATTATATGTTGGCGGTTATGATGACAGAAAAAACGTTCCAAGTTTAATAGAAGCTTATCAAAAATTTATAGCAAATCATTATAAAATTGATTTAATTTTAGTCGGAGGAAAAGGGCACAATTTGGAGGAATTGATTACAGATGAGTATTGTGATCGTGTTGCAGGGGTCTATCTGGTTAAGCCAAAAGGTAAGATAATTTTTACAGAACCACTTCCATCAAATGAACTTACCGCTTTGTACAAACAGGCAACCGCGTTAGTTCATGTATCTAATTATGAAGGTTTTAATCTTCCATTGGTAGAAGCCATGACAAATGGACTCCCTGTTGTAGCTTCAGACATTCCTGTTAACCACGAAGTTACAGCGGAAAATGCGCATTTTATTGATCAAAGCTGGGTGGATACAATCGGCATTGGTATTCACGAATTCCTGAATAATAAAGCTATGCAAAGGGAGCTAAAAAAAGGAGGACTTGAACGGTCGAAAGATTTCAGTTGGAAAAAATGTGCGGAAGAAACCTTATACGTTTATAATTTATTTACTTAAATTACAATGAGCATTTAATATTTATTATTTATCATTTGCTTGATAAGTAGATTTTTGCTGTTAAATATAAGACAATAAATGTAAAATGTTAATTGTTCAATGTTAAATCATTTGTATGTCAGCATCTTTCATAATATTCATCATCATCCAAATAGTTGCCCTGGCTTATTTTGTTGAATTGCTTCGCAGAACTGCTATGCGAACACGCGAATATCCACTTGAAGAAACACATGAAACACTGCCTTTTCAAAACATACGATTAAGACACGTTGTTATTTTTTATATAATCACCTATATAACTTGGATAGGTTTTTCAATTTGGCTATATGTTGTTTTTATAGATTCAAGCCTGATTCCAGCATCTCAACCAGCAAATAGCGCAAGAGATGTGATTTTGGATTTGTAAGTAAAGATATTCCTCGACTTCGTAAACTCCGCTCGGAATGACGGCAATCCTTTTTGGGAAGGAGAATTTTGCTATGCAAAATTCTCCTTCCCCACCAAATATATCATTGTCATTCCGAGCGAACGGAGAGAGTCGAGGAATCTCTTTACTAAAGATTATCCAAATTTCAAATTTCAAATTTCAAATTTCTGTTGTATCGTTATTTCGTTATTTAGTTATTTAGTTATTTAGTTATTTAATTTTATGCATCAAAAAATAGCTGTACTGGATTTCGGAGGTCAATATGCCCATTTAATCGCCAACCGCGTGCGACGACTTGGTGTGTATAGTGAAATTTTGGATAATGAAATATCTGCTGAACAATTAAAAGATTTTAAAGGTGTGATTTTGTCCGGAGGGCCTATGAGTGTAAATGGTAAAGACGCTCCAATGTGCGATCCTGATATTTTTAAACTGGGAATCCCAGTCCTTGGCATTTGTTACGGACATCAGTTAATGCAGAAGACCTTGGGGGGTGAAGTTGCTCAAGGGAAGACAAAAGAATATGGAATGGCCGAGCTTAACATCGTTAACCCTGTGGGCATTTTTAAAGATATTAAGGCAAATTCACGAGTTTGGATGTCGCATTTTGATATGGTATCAAATCCATCAGAAGGCTTTGAGGTTATTGGCAATACAGAAGACTGTCCAACTGCTGCACTTGCGGATACCGTCCGTAATCTTTATGGAATTCAATTCCACGCGGAAGTAACTCACACACCTGAAGGAATGAAGATGCTGGATAATTTTTTGAACATTTGTAACGTAAATCGGGATTGGAGCATTGAAAAATTTATAGAAGAACAAATTGAAGAAATTAAGAAAAAAATAGGAAACAATAAAGTCTTTTTATTGGTATCCGGTGGAGTGGATTCAACAGTATGTTTTGCCTTGTTGGAAAAAGCACTTGGACCTAATAGGGTACACGGAATGTTAGTAGATACAGGGCTTATGCGCCTTGATGAAGCCGAAAAAGTCAAAAAATATTTAAACGAAGCGGGTTTTACAAACCTCCATGTTGCGGATAAAAAAGACGAATTCTTAAATGCACTTGATGGTGTATTTGACCCTGAAAAGAAAAGAAAAATAATAGGTGATTTGTTTTGGAAGATTAAGGAGGATGTTGCAGAAGAGCTTGGTCTTAACCCTAACGAATGGATAATGGGGCAGGGGACTATCTACCCCGACACCATAGAAACAGGTGGAACAAAACATGCAGATAAAATCAAAACTCATCACAATCGTGTTGATCTCGTACAACAAATGATTGCGGCTGGAAAAGTAATTGAACCAATAGCGCAGTTATATAAAGATGAAGTGCGTGAACTCGGGGAAAAGTTAGGACTTCCGCATGAAATGGTCTGGCGTCATCCTTTTCCTGGACCTGGACTTGGTGTTCGTATGCTTTGCGCAAACGAGGCAAGTGTCCAGGACTCTCCTGATTTTACCGAACTTAATGGACAGATTGTCGACTATTTGAAACAGAAATTTGGGCTTGATGATGCGGAAGTTAGAGTATTGCCGATTCAATCGGTAGGGGTTCAAGGTGATGAGCGAACTTACCGTCATCCTGTTGCATTATTTACCAAACTTCGAGATTGGAAAACTCTTGAAAAAATATCTACAGGAATTACAAATCGTTTTTCTGAGGTTAATAGGGTAATGCTTTGTATGTCAGGTGAAGCCGGTAATTTCACAATCAATCCATATTGCATCACAAAAAAGCGTGTCGGCTTACTACAAAGAGCTGATGATTACGTCGATCAAATTATGAAAAATGCACCTGATGATTATGGAATCTGGCAATTCCCCGTCGTTCTTATTCCAACCAGCACAACTCCAAACAAAGAATCAATCGTCTTACGTCCAATAGTCTCCACCGAAGCAATGACAGCCAGTTTTGCGGAAATAGATGAAAATGTTACTAATCAAATTGTGGAACGTATAAATACTGAAGAAGATATAACTCATATTTTCTACGATCTTACACACAAGCCTCCAGGAACAATCGAGTGGGAGTAAGGAATATAGAACTATAACTATAACTGTTACTAATGCCAAGACAAATACCAGTTATAGCTATATAAAACTCACAGCCTTTCCCTTTGTCTTATTAGCTTTTTTGTGTTAGATTATATTCCACATAATTTTGATAGTGAAAAAACAGCAAATTCCGGATTTAAAGGCGCTGGTTAAATCAGCAAAAAAGGGTGATACCGAAGCTTTCGGTAGTATTTACGATGCACTAGTTAC
>JAFGCT010000017.1 GCA_016932505.1 Candidatus Peregrinibacteria bacterium | reverse complement strand
TGGTACAATCAATACTTCAGGAAGATGGTGTACTTCAGATGGCTCTAAAATCAATTGTTCCAGCACTCCTCCTGTTCTTACAGAAACTGATCCACAAGTTGGTACAATCAATACTTCAGGAAGATGGTGTACTTCAGATGGCTCTAAAATCAATTGTTCTAGCACTCCTCCTGTTCTTACAGAAAATGATCCAGTTTGGAATGCAGCTAAATCCAGTTATGCTCCTTTAGCAAGTCCAACTTTTACAGGTACTCCTAAAGCTCCTACAGCTGCCACTTCAACGAACAACACTCAAATTGCAACTACTGCATATGTAAAATCTCAAGGGTATATAACATCGGCTACAGAAACTGATCCAGAGGTTGGTATAATCAATACTTCAGGAAAATGGTGTACTTCAGATGGCTCTAAAATCAATTGTTCCAGCACTCCTCCTCCTCCAGGTAAATGGCTTGATGGCACATCGTCAGGTGATATTTATTATAGTGGTGGTGATGTTGGAATAGGAAAGGTTAATCCTACTCACAAGCTTGATGTAGCAGGAGATATAGATTTGAATGGAAGCATGCTTATATCTGGCGATACAGAAGATGGAACAAATATCGATTATATATATCATGATGAATCCAATAATCGTTGGGTTTTTAATTCTGACACAACTGCAGACAATTCTATTGGAACCAGTAGTGTTGTTGCTAAATATTTTAGGAATGCACGAGGTCTTTATTTAAGAGATTGGGATGATGATACCGGTGGATTTGATGATAAATATCGTCTTCTTGCACGTGATGGAGCATGGCAATTTTATAATGGTGGAGTAGTTGTTGGTGGTGGTTATGCAAATGGAACTTGGTCTGATTTGGCTGATGGTACGTTAATTGTTAAGGATAAAATTGGTATTGATGTTACTTCTCCCGCTCAGAAGTTAGATGTAAATGGAGATATAAGAATTAGAGGAGAAAAAAGTTGTAATAAATTAATTACAGATGCTGATGGTGACGTTTCTTGTGGAACTGATGCGGTAGGTCCAGCATCTATATGGAGCACTACTAGTCCGCATATATATTGGAATGGCGGTGGTAATGTTGCTGTAGGAACTAGCTCACCTTATGGATCTAAATTTATTGTTAATAGTGGTAACTATCCAGCAGCAGCTATTGGCTCTTCTTCATATGCTACTGAAAATTATGCTGTTGCAATGGGGTATGAAGCACGTGCTGGTGGTGTAGCTGGTATGGCTTTTGGTTATGAAGCTGATGTACAAGGTAATTATTCTGTAGCCATTGGTCAATATGTAAGAGCTGGTACTAGTACTGCATCAGGTGCTGTAGCTATTGGTACTGGTGCATCAACTTCAAATCAAACGCGGGCTATTGGATATAATTCAATGGCACTGGGTTATACATCTGTAGCCACAGGAAATACTGCTATTTCTATTGGTCAGAGTTCAACTGCCTCAGGAGATTATTCAATGTCTATTGGTAATTTAACTGATGCAAAAGGTGATCATGCAATTGTACTTGGTTATGATTCAGAGGTTAATGGAAATGATAATTTATCAATTGGGTCAGGTAACTTGATATATTCTGGTAGTGACAATTCAATCGCACTTGGTCAGGATGTTACAATTTTAGGTGATAATGTTTTAGCTATTGGATTGGGTTATAAATCCAGTGGTACTTGGTATACTTCCTCAAGTAATGTTATGACAATTATGGGTGGTAATGTTGGTATAGGTACGGTGTCACCAGGTAAGCTATTAACTGTTGATGGCGATATGTATGCAAATAATTTTTATTTAGATGGTTATTTGTATGACGATGATGATACTGAATATTATATTAACCCTGGTGCTACTAGTAAATTATCAAAATTAAGTGTTGTTTCTGAATTGAAAGCCCCTTCCCTTGTTGATTCAAATAATACAGACATGGTATTAAATCCTAGTTCATATTCTTATATTAATCATTTAAGAGTATGGGATCAGATATGGACGAATACAATTCAAACCGAAGGCACTAGTCATGATTTAAGTTTCCCATATGGTGAACAGTGGCAATTGGCTGCTAGAACTTCTGGAGGTGGATATAATGAGGTATTTAAGGTACAAGAAGATGGTGATGTATATGTAAGTGGTACCAGAGTTCATACTTCTGACAGAAGATTAAAGGATAATATCAATGATTTAACTTATGGCTTAGATGCAATTTTGAGATTGAATCCAGTATCTTTTAACTATAAAACCAGAGATCCTAGCGATGTGAATTTCGGTCTTATTGCTCAAGATGTGCAGCCTATTGTTCCTGAAATTGTATATACAGATGCGGGTCAAGATGAGAATATGTTAGGAATTTCATATGAGGAATTAATTCCGATACTTATTAATGCTGTAAAGGAGCAAAATCAAAAGATTGAATTGCTTGAAGAAAGAATTAAAAATCTTGAGAAGTAATTCATTCATCTTTTATTTTATTATTTATTTTTTAGTTGATATGAAATTTAAAATGAAAACAGTTTTTACTATTATTTTTTGTTTGATGATTTTATCTGGTTGTAATGTTTTTCAGAATGATGTCTCTGTTCCAGTAGTAGATAATAATTCAGAATCAGTTGTTTCTGATGTTGATAATGTAGATGCTGAAATATTGAATGACGCAATAGAAACTGAAATATTGAATGATATAATAGAAGTTGAGAGAGATGCTCCTGAGGAAATTTTAGATGATGTTAATCCTGATGAGGAGATATATGATGTTGATTCTGGGGCAGTATCTGAGCATGAAGATATTGAAAAAATAGAACCAGATATTGATGCTTAATCATCTATTTTTTTCAAGATAATTAAATTTTATGATATAAAACTCCGAGAAGCTCTTGGGGTTTTTAGTATTTTTATTCCAATCAAAATAGACAATTCGTCAATATTAATTTGTGTTTCAAATTATATAAAAAGATGTTAAAATTTTTTTGCTATTTTAATAATTAAACAAATATATAAATATGCTTAAAGGTAAACTTAAATGTTGTGATGGCAAAGTAGGTCATATTGTTTTAATCGTATGGCTTGTTTTTGCTACTCTATATGTTCTTTATGGTGAATATAACCGTTTGAACAATTATGTCGCAGCAAGGGCTTATAACGCTGGAATCTCAACAGCTGTTACTCAAATTATTACTGAATCACAAAAATGCCAGCCAGTTCCTGTTAATGTAAATGAGCTAAAAGCATCTCTTGTTAATCTTGAGTGCTTACAGCAACCAGAAGAAGCAGAAGGTGAGTAATTTGATATAATATATTTATTTTAAGCCTGGACACTTTGGTGTTCGGGCTTATTTTAATGGACATCTTTTTTTGTCCCCCAATGGTCTATGTGTCTACTTTGTAGGTTGGTTAATATATAGTATATAAGCGGTTTTTTTACCTTAAAATTAAATATATATTTCAATGAAAGAAAAAACCTTTGACACCTAAATACCCATCTGCTAAAATCTCTCTGCTTATAATTTGATTTATGATTAACGATTATTAATTACGTTAATCTTGAATCTTATATCTTTAATCTTTAATTAACAAACATTATGGCTGAAGGAACTTTTGATCGCAGCAAGCCGCACGTTAATGTGGGTACTATTGGTCACGTTGATCATGGTAAAACTACTCTAACAGCTGCTATCACAACTGTAGCGGCATCACAATGGCCTGAATTTAATAAGGCTATTGCATTCGATCAAATCGATAATGCGCCTGAAGAAAGAGAAAGAGGTATCACTATTGCTACTTCTCATCAGGAATATGTAACTCCTAAACGTCACTATGCTCATGTGGATTGTCCAGGACATGCTGACTATGTAAAGAACATGATTACTGGTGCAGCTCAGATGGATGGTGCAATTTTAGTAGTATCTGCTGCTGATGGACCTATGCCACAAACTCGTGAACATATCCTATTGGCTCGTCAGGTTAACGTTCCTTACGTAGTTGTATTTATGAATAAATGCGACATGGTTGACGATCCTGAACTTCTTGACCTTGTTGAGATGGAAATTCGTGAATTGCTTTCTAAATATGAATTCCCTGGTGATGATATTCCTATTATTCGTGGTTCTGCCCTTAAGGCTCTTGAGAATCCAACTGGTCCAGATGCTCAACCTGTTGTTGAGTTACTAAATGTTCTTGATGAATATATTCCTGAACCAAAACGTGATCTTGATAAGCCATTCCTAATGCCAGTTGAAGATATCTTCTCTATTAAAGGTCGTGGAACTGTTGCTACTGGTCGTGTTGATCAGGGTATTATAAAAGTTAACGAGGAAATTGAAATTGTTGGACTTAAAGACACTAAAAAAGTAGTTGTTACCGGTGTTGAAATGTTCCGCAAATTACTTGATCAAGGTCAGGCTGGTGATAACGTTGGATTACTACTACGTGGCGTTGAACGTGATGACATTGAACGTGGTCAGGTTTGTGCTAAACCAGGTTCTATTACTCCTCATACTGAATTTACTGCAAAAGTATACGTACTTAGTAAAGAAGAAGGTGGACGTCACACTCCATTCTTTAAAGGTTACAAACCTCAGTTCTATATTCGTACAACTGATGTAACTGGTGAAGTTATTCTTCCTGCAGGAACTGAAATGGTTATGCCTGGAGACAATATTGAATTAAATATTCAACTTGGTAAACCAATTGCACTAGACGAAGGTACTCGTTTTGCTATCCGTGAAGGAGGTAGAACAGTTGGTGCTGGTGTAGTTACTAAAATTAGTAAATAGTTTTTTGCTCCTCCCGATGTTACATCGGGAGGAAAATAAAGATTGTTTTCTTATAGACCAATGGTCCGTCACGGCGGATTAAGTCCAAACAATTTGTAGATTGCAAGGTTATAATTTTGTAATCTTGTAATATTTAATCTTGTAACAACAACATTATGGCTGAAGCAAAAAAGAAAGACGCTCCACAGCGCATTCGTATTACTTTAAAAGCTTTTGATCACACAATCATAGACAAAGCTGTTCAGATGATTATTGAGACTGCTGAACGAACAGGTGCTATTATCGCAGGTCCAATTCCTCTTCCTACAAAAATTAAGAAAATTACTATCAACAGATCTACTTTCGTTTCAAAAGATGCTCGTGAGCAATTTGAAATGCGTATTCACAAAAGATTAATCGATTTACGTGAAACAACTGCAAATACAATTGAATCTCTTACAAGCTTGTCTCTTCCTGCCGGTGTAGATATTGAAATCAAAATGCTCTAATAGCTTTTAGCTGTTAGTTTTTAGATACTAGTAAACAACCTCTTCGGAGGTTGTTTTTTGTTATAGGAATACAAATAATAAAATATTAATTATCAACACACTCACCCATAATTTACTCCTAAATAACCACTGTGGTTTTGAGGTGTATTCTGGATTATCTGAAAAAATAATACTTGTTACCGCGAGCATAAAGAAAAGCCCGATTGATTTATAAATAGAAAATCCAGATTCATAAAATTTATAAAAAGAGACAATTGCTATCAAATAGCCAATTCCTCTAAAAAAGTAATTATTGCGAATTGTGTAGAATTTTAATACCGGCTTATGCGCAATTGCCTTTTCCCCAAGTAGTTTAATATCACTACGCCTTTTATGAGTAAGAAAAACTATAAGCAGTCCAAATAGAATTCCAAAATAGGGGAGGGTATTGATATTCGGAATAGAGTTTAATCCAGATGCCATTCTTAATATGAAATTGCCACTAACCATTAATATATCTACTAGAGGTATATTCTTTAATCCTAGTGAATATAAATTGGTAAAAATAAAGTATGTGGAAACAATTAGTCCATAATATAAACCTAGTAGTAAGCTTACACTTGTCGCCATTAGAGCGAGTATTATTACTACAATGATTGCTTGTCTACCTGTTATTTTTCCAGACGCCAGAGGACGATTTTTTTTAATTGGGTGTAACCTGTCTTTTTTTCTATCTAGCCAGTCATTTATTATATACGTTATTGAAGAAACACTGCAGAATCCAAGAAATCCAATAATTAATTTATCAATTGGATATATATTTTGGTTTGATGCAAAAAGCAGGGGGGCGAATATAACTAGGTTTTTAAACCATTGATCCCCACGGAGTAATCTTGAGATTGTTTTTAAATTTTGCATTTGTATTAAATTTAGAAATTAGTATTTATTTCGCAACAATATTAATGGCTTTAGGAATAACTTCAATCTGCATTGTCTTACCTTTAAATACATCACCATCAATTTGGAATTGTCTTTTTTTCTTTGATTTTATCGAAATCTTTTTACCCTGAAATACCAATAGATGTCTTGAAAATCTAAAAAAGTCACGTATGGGCCTAGGGTTTATAACATATATATTTAACAGTCCATCATTTGGAATTATTTGATGCTTTGTAAATGGTTTCGAAATTTTTAAATGTCCGAGCGGAAGAATGTTGAATATCAATATAGTTTTTGCTACAACAACATGCCTTTTCCCATCTATTGTAAGTTTGTAAGGTTTGCTTCTATATAGAAAAATAGTTTTAATAAATATCCATAAGTAAGCCCATGCTCCAATTTTTCTTTTTAATGAGCGTGGTGTCTTGCTCATAATCAATGTATCGTATCCACAGCCTGTGCATATCATGCCATATTGCATATTGTTTATTTGCATTGCGTCTAATGCCTTCCTCTTATTTCTTAGTCCATATAAAAGAGCTGATTTCAGATTTAAGGGTAGAGATAACGATACCGCTAGTATATTTGCGCTCCCTTGAGGAAGTATTATTAATGGTGTTTTAATTTTGTTATGAATAAGAAACGAAGAAACTTCGGCAACTGTTCCATCTCCTCCGGATACAATAATCCTATCGAATTTTTTTGATTTAAACTGCTCAAGTGGCTGTTTTTCACATTTTAATGTTTCAAACCATTCATACTCATACCCTTCTTTTTTTAAGGTTGTTTGAATAATGGATTTTACATTTCCCCATTTTTTTACGCCTGCCACTGGATTGAATATTACTAAAGCATTTTTCATTTATCAATTATCATTTATCATTTATCATTTATCATTTATCAATTTTCATTTAATACTTATAGCTTATTATTTGCTAATTATTTTACAGATAAGATTGTCTATCCAATATAAAAACTTAATATATAGTCTGTCATTTTTGGATGTAATTCTGTCTATTTTAATAAAATCAGCTTTTATGTTTTTCGCAAAAAGTCCATCGGTTAAAAATTTATCACCTATTACGAGTCGCCTTGTGAATGCTGAGTGTTCTATTAAGTCCAATATCTTTTTGCTTGGCTTTCTAATATCTGTGTCTAAATATGTTATTCCAGCGTAATCAGCTATTGTTTTGTTTCTTTTGTGGTTTCTGCTGTTTGAACAAAGGTGAACCTGATTCATTTTTTTTAGCTTGTCGATAATAACCATATTTTCATCGCTTACTTCAAGTTGGTCATCTTCTGCTATTGTTCCATCAATATCCAATAATATTAGACAATCTTTAATAGTATCTGTGTTTAGGTTTTTGAATAGGGTCATTGTTTGTGTTTATCTTCGACAGTCATTTTATCATTTTTTTCGTTTGCGCGCATCCCCCTCTTTCAATCCATTATGGGGTAAGTGGGTATTAATTATGAGGGGAAAGAAAGAAACAAAACAAAGAAAGAAGAAATATTGGACATTTTGTCCATTTTTTACTTGACTTTGATATATCTATGGGTAAAATAGGTGGGCACTATGTGTATTTATGTTAGTCGCGAGGTCGAGGCAAAGCCAAAAACCTCCTTAACCAATAAAGATTATGCCAGGAATAATAGGCAAAAAATTAGGAATGAGCCAAGTCATTCAAGACGACGGCCGTGTGATCCCAGTTACTTATCTTCTATGCAACCCAAATGAGGTTGTCTACATTAAGACAGAAGAAAAGGACGGATATCCGGCGATAGTCCTAGGCTTTGATGAGTACAAAAATCCTTCTAAGAACAAGAAGTACAAATCTATAAAAGAATTCCGAGTAGAAAATACAAGTGAATATAAAAAGGGTCAGAAGGTTACTCTTGATTCTCTAAAAGAAGTTGAAACCGTTACAGTATGTTCAGTTTCTAAGGGTAAAGGTTTCCAGGGTGTTATAAAAAGACATAACTTCTCTCGTGGTCCTGAAAGTCATGGTTCACACCATCATCGAGAACCTGGTTCAATCGGTATGTGTGCTAAGCCGGGTAGAGTGATAAAAGGAAAGAGGATGCCTGGTCAGATGGGTAATGACAAAGTAACTTTAAAGAATCGTTCAGTAGTAACTCTAGTACCAGAAAAAAACCTTGTAGCTATAAAAGGATCAATTCCTGGGGCTAACAATGGATATGTATACCTTAATTATTAATTACGAACTTGCCTCTGGCAGGTAGGTTATAAATTACGAATTAGAATGAAAATAGATTTATACACACAAAAAGGTGAAAAGAAAGGAACGTTAGACGTAGCAGATGCTATGTTTAAAACTGAAGTTAATGAAGAATTAATGAATATTGCCGTACTTCGTCAGCTTGCAAATGCTCGCGTAGCTACAGCACATGTTAAAACTCGTGCAGAGGTTCGTGGAGGAGGAAAGAAACCATGGAGACAGAAAGGAACAGGACGAGCTCGTTTTGGATCTTCACGTAATCCGGTTTGGCGTAGTGGAGGTGTGGCATTTGGGCCAAGAAACGATAGAAATTATTCAATTGATATGCCTAAAAAGGCAAGAAGAGCAGCTTTGTTCTCAGTACTTACTCAAAAAGCTACTGAAAATGAAATTTTTGCATTAGAAGGTTTTGTTTCCAAGGAGCCAAAGACAAAAGAGTTTTCTGCAATGATGTCTAAGCTTCCTGTAACACGTTCTCTTTTGGTTGTTATTTCTGATAAAGACACAGTACTAGAAAAATCAGCAAGCAATCTTCCTAACGTAAAAACTATTCTAGTGAACTATTTAAATCCACATGACCTACTTAAATATGAGAAGGTTATGTTTTTAGAACCGGCTTTGAAAAAGGCTGAGGAGTTATTTCTTAAATAATTAGAAATTAACAATTACGAATTATATTATGGACATCACAAATGTATTAAAATCTCCGGTAGTAACTGAAAAGAGCACAAAATCTCAGGAAAAACGTAAATATACATTTTTAATTGATTTAAAAGCGAATAAAATTGAAGTTAAGGACGCAATTGAAAAGATGTATGGAGCAAAAGTAGACTCAGTTAACATTATTCCCGTGGCTAGTAAGGTTAGATTAGTGGGCCGTGGGCGTGAAATTACAAAAAGACATAATGCGAAAAAGGCCATTGTTACACTAAGGCCTAAACAAACTTTAGATTTTAATAAAGTCAAAACTTCAAAGTAATGGCAATAAAAAAGTATAAACCAACAACACCGGGCAGAAGAAATATGAGCGTTGTAGATTACAGCGAACTATCTGATGTTAAGCCTAGAAAAAGTTTACTTGCTAAGCAGTCAAAAACTGCCGGAAGAAACAATCAAGGTAGGGTTACCGTTCGTCACAGAGGCGGAGGTGTTAAAAGACGCTATCGTATAATTGATAGTAAACGATTTGATAAGCTGGATATTCCTGCGATTGTTGAGACTCTTGAATATGATCCAAATCGAACAGCTTTTATAGCTTTGCTTAAATATGATGATGGAGAAAGACGTTATATTATTGCACCTGATAAGTTAAAAGTAGGTGCAAAAATAGTATGTAGTGCAAAAGCAAAGATTAAAGTTGGAAACAGAATGAAGATAAGAAATATTCCAGTTGGCTTTAATATTTGTGACCTTGAAATGAAAGAAGGACGTGGTGCTCAGGCAATTAAAAGCGCTGGTTCAACAGGTAAAATTGTATCGCTAGATACTGAAATGGCTCAGGTTATGATGCCTTCTGGAGCAGTTCATTTTATTTCCAAAGAATGTTTTGCAACTATTGGAGTTGTAAGTAATTTAGATCACAGTAATGTAAGAATAGGAAAAGCAGGTAGAATGAGAATGATGGGAAGAAGACCGCAAGTACTTGGAAAATCTATGAATGCGACAGATCATCCACATGGAGGAGGTGAGGGGCATACTGCAATTGGTCCTAAAACTCCAAAAACACCGTGGGGTAAGCCTGCGCTTGGAGTTAAGACGCGTCGTAGAAAAAAATATTCTGATAAATTAATTCTTAAGAAACGCCGAAGCAAGAAAAAGTAATTATTTTTTTACCTGCATGTCGGCAAGCAGGTTTATCACTTACCAATTTTCAATAATATGAGTAGAAGTTTAAAAAAAGGAATCTACGTTGACCCAAAGTTACAGAAGAAGGTCCAGATGATGGAAGCTTCAGGCCAGACAAAGGTTATTAAAACATGGTCTCGTAGCTCAACTATCTCACCTGAATTCGTAGGTCATACCTTCGGAGTCCATAATGGCAAAACTCATATATCTGTATATGTAACTGAAAATATGGTTGGACATAAACTAGGGGAATTCGCTCCAACAAGAAAATTTAAATCTCATGGCGGAAAGATGGCAAAATCTCAAGCTTAATCAATTATCAATTTTAAAAGTTTAACCAATAGGGTCCGTTGGGACCACGGACTCACTACTACCTATGAAAGCAGTACTAACCAGAATCAATATCTCACCAAAAAAGGCAAATTTAGTTGCTGGAACTGTACGTGGGAAAAAAGTTACTGAGGCTTTGTCACTACTAAAGTTTATGCCAAAGAAAGGTGCAGATATTCTATATAAAGTAGTGCACTCTGCTGCGTATAATGCGAAAAATAATTTTAAGCAGTCACTTGACGATTTGATTATTACTCAGATTCTGGTAACAAAAGGTCCTACATATAAACGTTCTCAGCCAATATCTCGTGGGCGTGCACATCCGATTCGAAAGAGGACTTGTCATATTACCGTTCAAGTAGGAATGCCTGGTGTAGATTCATCAAAATTAGCTCCTGTTGAAAAGAAGAAAGTTGAAGAAAAGGCTGTAAAAGCTGATTCAAAAGAAAAGAAAGAAGTGAAAGCAAAGGCAAAGCCTAAGGTAAAGAAAGAAGTGAAACCAAAAGTTGAATCCAAAGTAGCAACTAAATCAGAAAAGAGTAAAAAGACAACCAAAAAAACTAATACAGAGGAAGGAAAATAATTTTTAATTTGTAATTTTTAATTAATATCATGGGTCAAAAGGTAAATCCAAAAAGCTTACGCATCGGGATATCTAAAACTTGGGATTCCAAGTGGTACGCAGGTAAAAAAAATTACGCAAAAAAGTTTCATGCTGACTTATCTCTAAAGAAATTTATTGGTGAAAAGTTAAAGAATGCCGGAATAACAAAAATTGAAATTGAACGTTCAGCTAAAAAGGTCGTAGTGAATATACATGCTGCTAAACCGGGTCTTATAATCGGTCGCCAAGGTGTAGCAATAGAAGATTTACGTGATGAATTAAATCGAAAGTTCCAGGAAAATTTTGAAGTAAATATTATGGAAGTACCGGATCCTGATTTAAGTGCTCAATTAATCGGTGAAAACGTAGCACATCAGATTGAAAAACGTATTGCATATAGAAGAGCAGTTAAAATGGCTGTGCAGAAAGCAATGGAGGCTGGGGCATTGGGAGTAAAAATCCTTGCCGCAGGTCGTCTAAATGGAGTGGAAATAGCTCGTAGTGAATTCTTCAAAGATGGAAATATACCACTTCACACACTTCGTGCAGATATCGATTACGCTAAGGTTAATGCAAATACTACGTACGGTGTAATCGGGCTGAAAATATGGGTATACAAAGGAATGATTTTTAAACTGAAAGAACAGAAATAATTTTAATCCGCATTAGCGAATTCAAAGTCAAACATAACATTTATCATTTATTATTTTATTTAAATGCTTCAACCAAAAAAGCTAAAGTACAGAAAAGTCCATAGAGACAGAAGTGCATTAAAAGGAAAGTCTAAAGGCGGTAACTCCATCAGTTTTGGTTCAATAGGCTTAAAGGCTATGAGCGCAGGAGAATTAACCTCTCGTCAAATAGAAGCTGCCCGTAGAGCGATGACACGTTATATAAAACGTGGAGGAAAGATATGGATTCGTGTATTCCCTCATACTCCTATTACAAGAAAGGCATCTGAAGTACCGATGGGTTCAGGAAAGGGTAGTGTTGAGTTTTATGTTTCTAGAATTAGACCAGGAAAAATAATATTTGAAATGGATGGTATAGATGAAAAAACAGCACGTGAAGCTTTAAGACTAGCTGATACAAAATTGTCTATTAAAACCAAAATTGTTCTAAAACATATATAATTCTATTTAATTTAATTTTATCAAATGCTTTCAATCCAGGAATTAAGATCATCGACAAAAAAAGAATTGCTTGAAGAGCTTAAAAATGCTCGTGCTGAAATGCTAAAAGTTCGCATTACATGCAAGACAAAAAGCATGAAAGATTCAAGCCAGGCTAATAAGCAGAGAAAATATATTGCTCAGATTAATACTGTTATCAGAGAATTAGAATTGGAAGAGAAAATTAAAGAAGCAATTGATATTGAAAAATAGTCTAATATTTACAACCCGCCTACTGAATGGTAGGTTTACAATTTCATTACTATGAGAACTAAGACAGGAATAATCACTAGCAATAAAATGCAGAAAACAGTTGTTGTAAGTGTAACAACTTACAAGAGGCATTCTAAATACAAGAAGCAATATATGGTTTCAAAGAAGTTTTATGCACACTCAGAAGATCCGAGTAAATTCAATATCGGTGATGAGGTTACAATTACTGAAACTAAACCAATGAGCAAATTGAAAAGATGGTTAGTTACATCAGTTTAATAATTACCCCGTTGGGGAAAATAATAATAACGAATTACAATGATTCAAACAGAGACAATTCTAAATGTCGCAGACAACACAGGAGCTAAAAAGGTTTTGTGTATCAAAGTATTGGGCGGTTCTAAACGTCGTTATGCTGGGATAGGAGACCTAATAGTTGTAGCAGTTAAATCAGCTTCAGTAAAAGGTGTTGTAAAAAATCACACAGTTCAGCGCGCAGTGGTTGTAAGAACAAATAGAGTTATAAGACGTGATGACGGTTCATATTTAAAATTTGATGATAACGCAGTTGTAATTGTAGGAAACGATGGAATGCCTAAAGGTACTCGTGTGTTTGGTCCTATAGCCCGTGAATTAAGAGCTGCTGGATATCAAAAAATTATTTCTCAGGCTCCGGAGGTTCTATAATTAATATTAGATTAACAAGATTATTTATTACAAGATTATGAAAATTAAGGTAAAAGATAAAGTATTGGTTGTGGCAGGTAAGTACAAGGGTAAAACCGGTATTGTAATGCGTACATACAAAAAAACTAATCGCATCACTGTAGAGAAAATCAATATTAGAACTAAACATATTAAAAAGACATCAACTCGTGCGGGTCAGAGAATTCAGTTCGAAGCACCATTCAATGTTTCTAATGTGATGATAATTTGTCCGAATTGTAATAAAACTACACGTGTTGCTTATAACATCCCTGAAAAAGGCAAGAAATACAGAATATGCAAGAAATGTGGAGAATCATTAGAGCAGGCAATATCAAAAATTGATAAGAAAGCAAAATAACATTTAACAATTAACAATTAACATTTAACATTGAGTTTCAGATTTCAAAAATGATAAATGCTAAATGATAAATATACAATATGTCTTACTACGAAACAGTTAAATCAGAGGTTATACCAGCTTTACAAAAGGAACTTGGGATAAAGAGTATTCAGGCTGTTCCTAAGCTAGAGAAAGTAAAAATCAATGTCGGAATAGGATCTTTAACAAAAAATACCAAAGATTTTTCTGATGTAGTTGAAAATGTTTCAAAAATAGCCGGTCAAAAACCAGTTGTTACTAACGCAAAAAAAGCGATTTCAAACTTCAAACTTAGAGAAGGTATGCCTACAGGTATTACAGTTACTTTACGTGGTGAGAAGATGTACGAATTTATTTATCGTTTGGTTAATGTTGTTATACCTCGTGTTCGTGATTTCCGTGGTTTAAAGACTAAGTCTTTTGATGGAAGTGGGAATTATAGCATCGGTTTTAAAGAGGCTTTGGTATTTCCAGAAATAAATCCTGATGATGTTCTTAATATCCACGGTTTACAAATAACAATAATAACAAGCGCAAAGAATGATGACCAAGGAAGAGCGCTTTTAACAAAACTTGGATTTCCATTTAAGAAAGAAGCTTAATTATTACAAAATTATTTATTACAAAATTATTTAGATTATCATGGCAAGAACAGCATTAATAGTTAAAACAGAGAGAAGAAAGAGAAAGCATATGCAGGCTTTAGCTAACGGAAAAAAACCTTCACAAAGTACTAAAACTTATAATCGTTGTAAGCTTTGTGGTCGTCCACGTGGTTATCTTCGTCACTTTGAAATCTGTAGAATTTGTTTCAGAGAGCTTGCTTCTAAAGGTGAAATAATGGGCGTAAAGAAATCCAGTTGGTAAAACTCGCTCTGCTCGTAATTTCCAATTACCAAATTCCAAATATCTAAATTCGAAATTCTAATTTTAAATCTCAAATTATAAACTCTAAATTTTAAATTAATATAGTATATGAACACTGATCCGATTGCTGATCTACTCACAAGAATCCGTAATGCCGCTAGAGTACAGCACGAAAAAACTTTGGCTCCGTATTCCAAATTAAAAGTATCAATACTTGATGTATTGAAGAAGAAGAATTTTATTGAAGGTTACAAAGTTGTGAAAAGCGGAACTTTCAGTGAGATAGAAATTAAAATGAATAATAGTCTTCAAACTTTAACATTAAAACGTGTTAGTAAACCTGGACAAAGAATATATCTAAAAAAAGATGAAATTAAGCCTGTATTACGTGGTTATGGAATTTCCATCATATCTACACCAAAAGGTGTAATGACTGGAGAAGAGGCTTTAAAAAGTGGTGTAGGAGGTGAATTCATCTGTGAGGTATACTAAATAATTAATTACTGAATCTTAAATCTTATAATTTTAAATCATGTCACGAATAGGAAAACAAATCATAGCAGTACCGGCAGGAGTTGAAATCTCAATTAATGGTAATAATATTAAAGTAAAAGGTCCTAAGGGGGAACTTGAGTTCGATTGTCCTGAACAAATTAAAGTTGTAGTGAAGGAGAATAATATTCAAGTTACAAGAAAAGGCGATGAGCCTGAGGATCGTAGTTTACATGGATTAACTCGTGCACTTGTAAATAATATGGTCATAGGTGTATCTGATGGCTTTCAAAAGAAGCTTGAGATAATTGGTGTTGGTTACAGAGCTCAGGTTAGTGGTAAGAAACTTACTTTGAACTTGGGTTTCTCTCATCCTGTTGAATTAACTGCTCCTGAGGGAATTGATGTAAAAATGGATGAAGAGCAAAAGAACACAATTGTAATTTCAGGAGTTGATAAACAAGTTGTTGGTCAGTTTGCTGCAATTATCAGAAAATTCAGACCACCTGAACCATACAAAGGTAAAGGTATTAGATACTCTGGTGAATATGTACCAAGAAAATCCGGAAAGGCTGCAGCTGGAGGTAAAGACAAGTAATAATATCAATTTTTCCGCCTTGGCGGATTTACAACATTTATCATTTTTTATTCTATGAAGCTAAGTAAAGAACAACAAAGGGGAAGAAGACACAATAGAGTTCGCTCAAAAGTTGAAGGAACAACAGCAAAACCTCGTTTATCTGTTTTCAGAAGTCTATCTTCTATGTACGCTCAGCTAATTGATGATTCAACCGGTAAGGTTTTAGTTTCAGCATCTAGTTTGAAAATCAAGAAGTGCAAAAAAGAAGAAGCTGCTAAGCAGGTTGGGATGGAAGTAGCAAAACTTGCAAAAGCTAAAAAAATAACCAAATGTGTATTTGATCGAAGTGGTTATTTATATCATGGACGCGTTAAAGCTTTGGCCGATGGAGCAAGAGAAGGCGGACTTCAATTCTAAATTTACAAATTTCATTTAACAATTTTTATTAATCAATCTTATGGGGAAAAAGAATTTAAACAAAGCAAAGGGGCACCAGAAAGAACAGAAAGAGTTCGAAGAAGAAGTGCTTCAAATTGATAGGGTTACTCGTGTAGTAAAAGGTGGACGTCGTTTGAGATTTCGAGCAACAGTTGCTATTGGTGATAAAAAAGGACGTGTTGGAATAGGCGTTGGTAAGGCTTCAGAAGTGGTTACAGGAATTAAAAAAGCTGTAACAAAAGCAAAAAAGGATCTTATTAAAGTGCCTATTACAGATGGAGATACAATACCTCATGAAATTAATTTTAAATATAAATCAGCTCGTCTTATTATCCTTCCCGCTTCGTCTGGTACTGGAGTAATTGCCGGTGGATCTTTACGTAAAATATTAAATCTAGCAGGTATTAAAAATGTACTAAGCAAGAACATTGGAACAAGGAATGCATTGGTAGTGGCTCAGGCTTCTATTGAAGCATTAAAAACCCTTCGACCTCTAAGATCTCATGATAAGAAAAAGTCAGAATCGAAAGTTGAGGTAAAAACAACTGAGAAAGAAGATAAAAAAGTTGAATCTGAGAAAAAAGATGAAAAGAAGCCAAAAATTAAATCTCAATCAAAGAAAGATAATTCGGATAAATAATTAATAATTTTAAACTCTAAATTCTAATGAAACTTAACAGCATTAAAAATAAGGCAGGGGTAAAAAAAGACAGGAAGCGCGTTGGCCGTGGTAATGCTTCTGGACATGGTACTTTTAGCGGAAGAGGTTGCAAGGGTATGGGTCAGAGAAAAAGTGGAAATGTTCGTCCAGGATTTGAAGGAGGTCAGACTCCTCTTATTATGCGTTTACCTAAACTAAAAGGTTTTAAGAATCCTAATAAAGTTGAATATCAAGTTTTAAATGTAAAGGATCTTGAAAAATTTAAAGATGGTGAAGAGGTAAATATTGAATCACTTCTAAAGAATAATCTGATTTCAAGAAAGAAAATGCCTGTAAAAATATTAGGTGCTGGTAAAATTACAAAAAAACTTACAGTTAAAGTTCAGAAGATTTCTGATTCAGCTAGAGAAAAGATTGTTAAGGCAGGCGGAAAAGTAATCTAATTAATTTTAAATTTTAAATTAAAATTCCAAATTGTTCAAATATTTTCATCAAATCTGGCGGTCTACCACACTTAGAAAGAAAATTCTTTTTACGTTGGCGATCTTATTGGTATATAGGCTTGCATCTCATATAACTGTGCCAGGTGTAAATATTGATGCTCTTGGTAGAATATTTGAGCAAAATAGCTTACTTGGTGTTTTCTCAGTTCTTACAGGTGGTGGTATGGATAGTTTTTCGATTGTATTAATGGGTCTTTCTCCATACATTAACGCATCTATTATTCTTCAGCTTATGACAGTTGTTATTCCAAAGCTGGAAGCCTTATCTAAGGAGGGCATGGAGGGAAGAAGAAAAATTAATCAGTATACTCGTCTTCTTACAATTCCACTGGCTTTTTTACAGTCTTATGGAATGATTATTCTTTTAAATCAGAGCTCTCAGGGGTCATTGATTTCAAATGTGTCTGATCCAGCAGTTGTAATTCCTATTATGTTAATAGTAACTGCGGGAACATTATTCCTTATGTGGCTTGGAGAACTAATTACTGAAAATGGGATTGGAAACGGTATTTCTCTTATGATCTTTGCGAGTATTATTTCTGGCATGCCAGGTGTAGTAGGAAGAATACTTGGAATTGCACAAGGTGGTGATACTACAAAATTGACTTATTTTATTCTGTTTATAGGGCTTACAATTTTAATGTTGATATTTGTTGTGCTAATAACAGAAGGACAGCGCAATATTCCTATTACATATGCTACTCGTGCTACTGGTGGTAAGGGTGAGAAGGCTAATTTGCCAATACGTGTAAATCAGGCTGGAATGATTCCAATCATCTTTGCTATTTCCATGATGACTTTTCCTTCTGTAGTTGCTCAGTTCTTTAATGGTTCACAGTCAGAAACATTACATAGTATTGGTGGGTTTATTCTTAAATATTTTAATGCAACAAATCCTACTTATTTGTACATGGTTCTTTATTTCCTACTTATTATAGCTTTTTCATATTTCTATATAAGTGTGACTTTTAACCCTGATCAAGTTGCTGAAAATATTCAGAAGCGTGGTGGTTTTATTCCAGGTATTCGTCCCGGATCTCAGACTGCTGACTTTCTTGCAAATGTATCCAGTAGAATGAATTTATTCGGAGGTATATTTCTTGGTATTGTCGCTACACTTCCTATTCTTTTTACAAAATATACCACTTTGTCCTCTAGTGATTTAATAATTAGTGGATCAGGACTTATTATCGTTGTAGGTGTTGTGCTTGAATTAATTCGTCAAATTGATGCACAGCTTGTAATGCACGATTATGATAAATTATATTAATCTTAGCTTAGCAGCTTAGAAGCTTACGGAGCTTATATTTTCTCCTTGTAAGCTCAATAAGCTCAATAAGCTTAATAAGCTAAAAGTATGGACATTATATTATTTGGCATGCAGGGTTCAGGCAAAGGTACTCAAGGCAAAATCCTTGCTGAAAAATACGGTCTGACTGTGTTTGATATGGGTAGCCAGCTGAGATCTATGATTGAATCTGGTAGTGAACTTGGTGTTAAAATCAAATCAATAGTCGAAAGCGGTAATCTTGTCGATGATGATACAGTCCTTGAAGTAATTGAAAATTTTCTTTCAAAAGTACCGGCAGATAAGTCAGTTCTTTTTGATGGAATTCCGCGTACTTTAAAACAATCAGAAGGTTTACTTAAGCTTCTTGAGGCAAAAAAAAGACAAACTTTTGCACTTCTTGTTAAGATTTCAGAAAAGGAGGCTATAAAACGTCTTACAGAAAGGAGGGTGTGTTCTTCATGTAAAGAAATTTATCCTGCTTTTTTTGATGGCAATATTTGTTCTGCATGTGGTGGAGAGTTAATAACCAGACAGGATGATAGCAATCTAGATGCAATTAAACAGCGACTTGAAAACTATCAAAATGAGACAACGCCGGTTATTAATCAATTCTATAATATTGATAGGCTGATAGAGGTAGATGGTGAGCAAGCAATACCTGATGTTACTGAGGAAATGATTGATAAGGCTGGATATTTGTTTAGTTAATAGATGTTAAACTATTACTTGAACTAGTGCTAAAGCTGGTACTAATCAAAATAATAGTTTTAGTAATAGTTATAGCTTATGAATAATATTCCTATCAAAACGCAGCAGGAACTTAATGATATGCGAATTGGCGGGGCTATTTTAAAGGAGGTGCTTGATAAAATGTATGACGTTGTAAAACCTGGAATTTCCACAATGGAAATCGATTTAATAGCGGAGAAGATTATCAGGGCACATGAAGGTGCCACACCTGGTTTTAAGGGTTATAGCGGCTTTCCTGCAACTCTGTGTATATCTATAAACGAAGAAGTAGTACATGGAATTCCAAAAGAGGATAGATTTTTAAAAGAAGGGGATATAGTTGGATTAGATTGTGGGGTTTTGTATAAAGGTTTATATACAGATGCTTGTCGAACTTATCTTGTTGGAAAAGTAAAACCCGAAGTTCAGAAATTCGTTGAAATTACAAAAAAAGCACTGAATGATTGTCTTAAAAAGGTACGCCCTGGTAATCATATCGGTGATATATCCGAGGTTATTGAAGATGTATTAACTAGCAATGGTTATAGTCCGGTAATTGAATGTACTGGGCATGGTGTTGGGCATAACTTACATGAACCGCCGGAAATTCTAAATGCTGGACGCAAAGGGACTGGTCCTGAAATAAAACCCGGTATGGTATTTGCAATTGAACCTATTTCTACAATGGGTTATGGAAATATTGTAACTGGGGATGATGACTGGACGATAATAACAGCTGATAATTCCCTATCCGCGCACTTTGAACACACCGTAATAGTAACAGAGGATGGGTATGAGGTAATTGTTTAGATTATTTTACAACTGTTAGTCTGTTTATTTTCTTTTTCAGATCAATGAAGTATTCATTATCTTCTTTTGCCAAATTTAATTTACCTTCTTTTATTTCCCTTTGTATATCTTCTTTGTTGTATTTAATTTTAACGGTATAAAAGGATTTATCTTTTACCTCTTCAATATCGTAAATTCTTTCTAAATCCATATAACCATCTTCATCTTCAACTTCTTCATATATTTTATATTCCATTTTTAAATCCATTCCATCTATCTCTTCGGACATCCTTTTTATTCGCCTTCCTATTGTTAAATGAGCTTCAAAATTAGAATCACTAAGCATTTCTCCTAGCTCTCCATTTTCTTCAACTACATATATATGCCGGATTATGTTAATAGAAGGAATACGAAGTGATATACGTTTAACAGTTCTTGGAATTTCAAAATATTTTTCCAGTCCATAACATAGCGCTTGAGCATCTTTATATTCATTTGCTTCTATTAATTTACTCGCCTTTCTATTAATTATATCTGTTACCGCATCGTTATTTTCGATTCTAAAATATTCATTTAAGTCATCGCATAGTTTTTCCGCTTTTTGAAAATCATTATTTTCTATCAAATTTTTTAAGAATTCTATAATTTCTTTTTCGAGTTCTTCATTTAGTACTTCCAAAATATCATTTATAAATGCCGCATCCATATAACTTTCCTGTTCTAAATATTCTTTAATAGTTTTTTTAATTATTCCGCTTTCTACATCTTCTGTACTGGTAACTCCTGAAAGCTCTCGTTTTGCTACTATTGCTTTTTTAATTCCTTCTTCAAAAGCCTCCCTACTTTTCTTTTTTATGGCTGATTCCTGAGCTTTTTCGTATAAACTCAGAACTATATAAGCTGATGCTACCGATTCCGCTCCCATGTCCATTATTCCCATTTTACTCAGTTTTACTTTATATCTCTCTGCGATTTCACTAATAGGAATAGCGTTAATATGAAGTCTTTTTTGTTCTTCGGTTAAAACACTACTTGTTAAGCCTCGTATTTTTTTGATTAGCCAACCTCCTTTAGGTTGCTCGTCTTTATCAACTACCGTTAATTTTGGTTTTTTAAATAATCCTATTTTTTTGTTATTTATTTTTTAATCAGGTGGTTAATGCTTATCAAATCGCATTCATGCTTTCTATATATTATAGCAAAAAAACGGCTTAAAGTAAACCATTTACTTGCTAAATATATTTAGACTATTTTGTAATTTTTATTTAATAGTTCCACCTAGCTCAATTAACAAATCAGATAGCCCAGTTAATTGTTTAATTTTAGATGCAGGAAAGATAGATTCGGAAAATAATTTTGCCTTGTCCATTGTTTCATTTAAATTTCGCTCCCCGCTTGATGTTATTGTTACATAGCTTACTCTTGCATCGCGCATGGCAGATTCTCTTTTTATTAATCCCATTTTTTCCATAGGTGCAAGTATCCTTGTCACGCCGGATGCTGTTAGCCCAATCTTTTCAGCCAAATCAATTCTTCGCATTTTTTTACCATCAGCAATGCCTAAGTGAAGCAATATTATAAATTCATTAATGCCAAGCCCGTCTAATCCACCATTAAAACGACGGCTGGTTTCTGTTATTACTTTTGATAGATTGATGAATAGTTTTAATGAGGGGCTGATTTTCTCCATTTTATATAGTTAATTAATACTTGATATATCAAGTATATATAAAATAAATTAAATTGTCAAAATGAAATTTGAAGCTGTATGTACTGCAATCAAAAGCAATGATATTCTGTTAACTGCAATTTATATAATTTTTTATGCTGACAATTCTCGGGCTCACCAAATATTATGGCAATCAAGTTCTTTTCAAAGACGTAGATTTGAATATTGGATATAAAGAAAAAATTGGTCTTGTTGGAAGGAATGGCTCAGGAAAAAGCACTTTTTTAAAAATCCTACTTGGAGACGAATCCCCACAAGAAGGAAAAATTGAAATTCCAAAAGGCTATACAATCAGATCGCTTGAACAACATTTAAAGTTTCAGGAAAAAACTATTCTAGCTCAGGTTTGTTCAGCTTTACCAAAAAATTCTTTTAATGAAGATTGGAAGGCCAAATCTATTTTGATGGGGTTGGGTTTTTCTGAGGCTGATTTTGATAGATCCCCTTTGGAATTTTCAAGTGGTTTTCAGGTTAGAATTCGACTGGCTGAGGCTTTGGTATTAGAATCAGATCTTTTGCTTTTAGATGAGCCTACGAATTATCTCGACATTCTCTCTCTTCGTTGGCTTGAGCGTTTTTTGAAATCCTGGAAGGGGGCTTTTATTTTGGTTACACATGATCAGCATTTTATGGATTTGGTAGTAACTCATACAGTTGCAATCCATCGTGGTCAAATGCGCAAAATGCGAGGTGGTCCAATTAAACTTCTTGAACATATAAAGAAAGATGAAGAGATTTATGAGAAAACACGGCAAAATCAGGAAAAAAAGCGTGAAAAAGAAGACGAATTTATACGAAAGTTTCGAGCAGGCGCAAGAAGTGCCGGTTTGGTGCAGTCGCGTATTAAGTCTTTAGCAAAACAAGAAGTGAAGGAAAAATTGGATAATATCCCTACAATTAAATTTCAATTTAGGTCAATTCCTTGTAAAAGTGATTCAGTTGTTCAGGCAACAGATGTTAGTTTTGGTTATTCTAAGGATGCTACTCTTATTAAAAATTTCTCTCTTACCACGTTTCCTGGCGATCGTATTGCAATAATCGGGCGGAATGGAAAAGGGAAATCGACCCTATTGAGATTATTACATCAAACGCTGGAGCCTGATAGCGGAAAAGTACGTATGCCTCCGACTTTGGCGGTAGGCTATTTTGGGGTAGATTCAATAAAAGCTTTAAGACCAGAAAAAAGTATTATAGAGGAATTAAATTGTGTACCGGGTATTCCTGAACAAGAAGTTCGTAATCTCTGTGGTGCTTTGTTGTTTCGTGGTGATGATATAAAAAAACGTATTAGCACTATCTCTGGTGGTGAAAAAAGCAGAGTTTGTTTAGGAAAGACACTTCTTTCTCCTTCTCAGCTTCTTATGCTTGATGAACCTACTAACCATTTGGATATGGAATCAGTTCAGGCACTTTCTGAGGCGATTGAAAAATATCAAGGCACTGTAATCTTTGTTACTCATAACGAAGCTATGCTTTCCAGATTGGCCACGAGGCTTGTTCTTTTTGATAATAATGAAATTCGTGTTCTGGAATACGGTTATGATAAGTTTTTATCAAAAGATGGCTGGTCAGAAGAAGATGAGTCCGCTTTTAAAGCCTCAAAAGGAGATTCTGATAATAAAAAGCAGTATCTGGATGAAAAGGAGCATCGAAAACAACAGAGGCTATTAAAAAACCAGGTGGAAAGTTTGGAAAAAGATATTGATAAACTGGAAAAGGAAAAGGTGAAGCTTTCAGAGTCTTTGAAGGATGTCTGCTTAAAAAAGGATGTTCAGGCTATTAAAGAACACGGAATCTTATTGAAAGACATTCAAGATAAAATTGATTCAAAATATGTTGAAATGGAGCAGAAAATGGAGGAAATTGAATAATGGTTTTTTGATAAGTTTCCTTTTTTCCAAGTTAGGGATTCGATTTATAACGTTCGCGACTATAAGAAATTTGTTGTTTGTATAATATTCCTCTAAATTTGTTCTAACGCAAGTTATACCTAAACTACTTTGCTATAAAAAATGTAGTTTAGATTTTTTTTATAATCAATGTTCCCTCTATTTTTAAATTATCCTTATTTTTTTCTGTCCAATTAAAATGAATCTTTTTGTCTAAATTTTTTTTATTTATTACGATGTTTTTCTGCATCTCTTCCTGGGAAGGTATTGCGGAATAAATAGTTTTTACAGCTTGTAATTTTGGTAAAGCAAAAGCACTTTCAAAAGAAAAACTTATTTTTTCACCCTCTAGGCTAATGAGCATGGTCGCTTTTTTGTTGATGCCTTCTTTTATTTTTCCTTCATTACTATGTAGTTCTAGTGAATTAATCGTTGAGTCTTTAAGGACGGCAATGCAGCGAGGTTTACCGAGCTGCTCGGCTACTTGCTCCTGTTCTTCATCACTGAGCCCTACATTTAAACCACTTAACAACGCTCCAATGTCTCCGCTTTCCGCATTTAAAATAGAGTCCAGATCGGCTTCAAATTCCAAATGAGCATCCACTTTATAGGGATGACTTTCCACATTTGCCGAAAGTTTACAGTCAATTATAATTTTATGACTGGGAACCATATTTTCTGCCACTTCTTCACCTGCTTGATTCATTGCTCCTAAGCCGTCTGAATAAGCATTTTGTAAATCTTTCATAGCATTGCCAAAGGCACTAAAATCAATTCCAAAAGAATTGTTTCCCATTTTATTTTGATTAAAAAATAAGTTTAGTCACAAAAAGCGCCTGCACATTCTGTTCCTTCTCCTTCATCACCAAATCCATCGTCATTTGGCTCCCAGTCTTCTGGGTTGCTAGGTGGTGTAGGAATTTTATTTAGGTCAGCTGGAATTTGACCGGCTTCTTGCATCGCTTCCATTTTTAACTTTTGAGCTTCATTCATGTTGCCATAAATGTTGTCATTAAAATCGTTTACAACATCGTTCACAGGTACTTCTTTCATTTTTTCAGAGAATTCTTTTGCGGTTTCACAGGCAGAAAGACAAAACTGTTTTTGATCATTACTCATTGCTTGCTCACATTTTTCTTTACAAAGCGCAATGTCGTCTTTAGGAGTTCCACATCCAGTTAAGGTGCAAATAAAAGCAGGTAGCATTAAACTAAGTAGTATTTTTTTCATATCGTTATTTTAAAGGTTAATAAATTATTTAGGATCTAAATTTAGATCAGGGTAACGGTTTTTAATTTCTTTTATTAGCTCTCCTGTGCAGCATAAATCAAAAAGACTTTCTTCCATTTCCCCTATTTCTATTTTATTTTCACAGGTTTCCACTCCTGAATGGCAAATCGCTAAGCATTCTTTTTCAGAAATTACTCCATCTGTATCTGTCTCTGCTTTGCCACAAGGAACATGACAATCATATTCTCTTTTGTTGTTTTTTTCTGAGAATTCTTCGGTTGCTTCTTCCTGAGATTCAGAATCTTGTACCTCCGTTGAGGTGGCTTCTTCATTTTCATTTATTTTTTCTTGAGAAGATGTTTCATTATTTGTATTGATTGTTTCTTCTTGAGTTGCTTCATTATTGTTGGTATTTTCCGGTTCAGATTTCATTTCTCCACTACAGGCAGAAAGTAGTAATAATGTCGGCAAAATAAATAATAATTTTTTCATAATTGAGTTGATAAAAAATTTTAAGAATTATTTTTGTACTTTTCGTACCATGATTTGAACATTTTTGTAATCAGGGTCACGCATCACTTGAATGGTATATTTCCCCTCTAGTGTTCCACTTAGAGTATTGGTGATAGACATGATTGAAGCAGACCATCCTGCATCTTCTAATGCTACTTTGTAGTCTTCCAATGTGCTATCTGGTGTATTTTCAAAATCTGCAAACCAGCTTCCCATTCCACTTTCATTTCCAGTCATTTTTCCAAGGGTGAATTTAGGTATTTCAGTTGGCATATCATTTGGCCATGAACCCACAGTCTCTTCTGTATTATATTTGTCTTCATCATCATTCCAGACAGAATTCTCATCATTAGATGCGTCACAGTTCTTTTTGCACATAGATACATTTTCTGCACCGCCACCCCACTCTTCACATTGTGAATAGCATTCTTTTGTTTCCATTTTAAAACTATCGTTATCTGACACACTTTCTCCTCCGCAAGCGGTGAGTAATAAAACAGCTGGTAAAATAAGTAATATTTTTTTCATAATTTTAAATTTAATATTTAATATTTAATGCAATAATTTTACTCTAAAAAACTAAAAATTAAAAACAATATATTGTTTAAGGTATTGCTGTATTAATTTTCTTTATTAAAAAATAAAGCTCGTGGCATTTCAGTTTTTACGGTGACATATATACCTTGCTGACGGATCGTGTCGTGAATTTTTTCTCAATCTAAAAAAGGCTTATTTTCTTATTTTATTGCTGTAAATATATTATAACGAATTAAACCTTTTCTAGCCATATTATATAATTCAACAGCTGCTGAAGCATTTGGAAATTTTTCTTGTAAACCAAAGGGTTTTACAAAAAAGTAATATGGAATTAATGCAAATTTTCTTAATCTTGCAAGGGAAGGTACAACATTTTCGCTAATATTTTCAACTTTAATGTTTGTAAAACCTGCTTCTGAAAGAACATTTTGAAATTTATCATGCCTGAAATCCTTTAATCTATCCATTGCAGAGCCTTTTGCGACTTTTTCCAAGATTTTCATTTCTGATTTTGAAAAATCCATATCTTCTGCAAGGGTATATTCAAAAAAAGCAACTTTTCCACCTTTCTTTAAAATTCTGAAAAATTCTTTTAGTGTTTTTTTTATATCTGTTGTATGTGATAAAGTCTCGGTTGTATATATACTGTCAAAATGATTGTTTTTAAATTTGGTTTTACTATAATCCATTATTGAATAATTGACTTTATCACTTACTTTTAATTTTTCAGCAAGGAGATTTGCTTTTTTAACTTCAAAAGGAACTACTGTTATTCCTTTGATTTTGCATCCATAATTTTTTGCTAAAAAAGTAGAAACAACTCCCTGACCGCAACCGGCATCTAAAACTAAATCTTTTGAAGTTAATTTAAGTTTTTTAGCAACTAATTCTTGCATCAAAATTTGTGCTTCTTTTTCAGAGATTTTTTTATTATTCGGATAGAATCCAAAATGTTTTGATCCCCATAATGCAAAATCGTATCCTATCTCGGATTTTTTATAATATTGATTTAATCGTTCAAAATGTTCTTTTTCATCCATATAAAAATGTATAGAAAATAAATAATTTTAAAGAAAATGTCCTCTAACGTTTGGGTTTTATATGAAGTTGTGCAAATCTGCCAAAATGATTGCGGAGCAACGGCAGATTTGCGTCAATTTGGGCGGAATGGCTGGTATAATTGTCCTCACCTCTGAAGCATTTAGGTCGAACGTTTGTATCATAATTGTTCGTTAGAACAATACAATCAGTAAGCTTTATAGCGCCTGTTGTACGTAGTAATCTCCTTCTTTTTTTCTTGAATCAGTTTTACAAAGCACTTAATCCCCAAATAAGTAAACCTCCTAATACGATTAGAATTAAAAGTATAAAAAGAACGATGCCTACAAATTCCCAACGTTTCTTTGCTATCTTTTTGATTAGTATGCCAATAAAAAAATAGAGTACACCTGACAAAAGAACAAGAATAGGTATTTTACTCATGCAATCTTCAGCAAAATTGTAGCAACCACTAGTTAGTGAGTTTGCAAATATTATTATAGGAAAGTTCGTAACTAAATATATCCAGACTAAATCAAACCATAAACTGAGGAATGTTATACTCATTCCAATAATAGATATAATAATTGGAAGTTTCCAAACATTATATTTTTTAAGAATGTATTCTTTCGTTATTTTTTCTTGAGTATTCACAATTTTTTGAGTTTATATTATAGCTATGCTTGATTCAAACCATATCAGTTTTTAAGTATATAAGGAAGGTCATTTTGTACAACGTTTGCGGTATATGTTTAGTTTACCTGAAGCATCGCGGAAGGTAAATTTGGACGTAGTACAATAGTACAATATTTGCGTGAGCAAACGTTAGCGAAGTTTTATATACCGCTGTTGGCGGACTGTGTCGTGAATTTTTTATTAGTTCTCAATTAGACTCATTGATGCAATATTACACTATCAAAAATGGTGAAAATAATACTGCTATATCGAATAGTGCTCCTAGTAACAATAGAACCATTGCTATCTTTATAGCACTTACCCCCTCTTTATGAGGCATTCTTCTTTTTATTTTTATTAAAAGGTATATGCAGAATAGAAAGGGTATTCCAGCAATTGCCACATGACCAAAATGACTTAATAATTCCATAGGTATACCTAGGCTTTTAATATAAAAACTGCCAACTGGACCTCTGTCGGTAAAAGCCCTTAATAATGGTAAGGTGATGGGGACAAGTATACCAAGTATGTATAAAATGTAATAGCTTAGAGTGTTTACGCCTCTTTGTTTAACGCTGTTGTATAAGAAATTCACACCTATCATTGATAGGTTTAAGATAATTATTAGTTCAAAAAAGTGTGCAAAGAAGCCAACTGTATATAATAATTTATAGTCTCCAATCATTTCTCCTGCACCCAGTGTCAATAATCCAATAATCGGTACTAATATTATGCCAATTTTTCGATTAAAGATTATTATATGAATTCCAATGCTTATAATAAATACTGCTAATAATATAAATATAGCTAGATTGGTATTTTTACTTCCATACTCAACGCCCGCGTTTTTCAGACATTCCTCTTGTGTTATTCTAAACATTTTTAATTGTTCACTGGCTTCAGATTCCTTTTTTAGTTCATAGCATATTTCTGGGATTTTGCTGGTTACCGCTACGCTTTTTAGGCAATTTGCATTACCAAATTCATCTTCTATTTCATCACAATAAGACGGATCATCGTTTGTCATAGCAAGTCTTATTAGACAATCTTTTACGTTTAAACTACCGCAGTCATATGATTTTTCTGAGCTATACGATTCACTTGTTTCGCTTACTTCATCCACTTCGTCATCACTGACATTAGCAATACATATTTTTTTTGATATTTCGCTTTCTATAAGATCACAAGCAGTACCATTCTCATACTTTTCTGCGACATCCACTATGCAACTAGCTCTTCTTTCTCCTTCTTCTATGCTGAGACATGCCTCCGGATTATTATTATCAATAGCAACTTGGGTGAAACACCTCATTTTATAACCTTCTTGCACATTAGTTTCAACTGGAATCGCATTACACATTGACGGATCATTGTTTTTTGAGGCTACTTTTTCGATACATGGGCCAACAAATCCAATATAAGTGTTAGAGATTTTGCAAAACTCAGGATTATTATATTGTAGAGCCGTTTCCGTAACACAATTGTCACCAATTACCCTGCTGCTATCAGCATATTGCCAAACACCATCACAGTATTGTTTTAATTGCTCTGTACTTTTTTCTTGTTTATAAATTTCCGGCGTATATTGCTCCAAACAAGTCTTCCTTACATCATCTGATTTTATTGCAAAACACAGTCCAGGCTCATTATTTAGTCTAGCTAAGAAAAAGACACATTCACTTTGCACCTCTGTAACAATTTCATTTTCACATTTTTCAAAACTAATTGCATCTGTATTTAAACGTTCATAACATATATATTTTTTATTTTCTATGGAAGTAGTTTCGCTGGCTTTAGTAAATTTTTCACATAATTCTTTATCATTATAGCGTAGTGAAAATTGATCTATGCAGGAATTTTTTAGATACTTATTTATTTTATCTGGCCACTCTCTTTCACACACTGTGAAATCTTTTGTTTTTATGGCATAATCTATTATACATTTTCTGCTATTTATTATGCTCTCGTGATTATACTCGTTGTAATCTTCAGTGCATTTTTCTAGTTCACTTTCATTTTTCGATGAACCTGGAATACTAGGGGCTCCTAATGTGAAATTTACGGATATACTAAATAAAATGACTGCCAAGCAAGAAACAGTTATAAATTTTAATAGTTTTTTCATGATTTTCTTTTTAGTGTTTGCATTGCTTAGTTTAACATTATTTTGCAACAATGACTACCTCAATCTAAGAGAAGAAATTCACGACATGTACGCTAACGTTTGCGTTTTATCTGATGTAGGGCAAATTTGCTAGATTTTCTGCCGGAGGCACAGCAAATTTGCATCTATATGGGCGGAGTAATTGGTATAATTGTCCTTCACCGATCACGGAGCCATATAAACTGCTGTTAGCAGATGTGTTATGGTTTTTTCCTAATTTCAATCAAATTCATTTAAAGTGTGTCGATTGATTTTAAAAGAAGATGGTGGGAAGACTTTTTTAGATAGGCTATAAAGTGTACTAAAGCCTTTTATGTCCGCCAAGTGAGCAAGTCCGCCTACATGCATAAGACGTATCGGTTCATAAGGAGAGATGTTCAGGATTTTACGAATTCGATTACGCTGAGAGATTTCTCGGTATCGGGTTAGTATTAATCTTTTTTTGTAGATTCTTAGTAAATTTCCTATCTTCCTCTTATTTCCGTTTTCCTGAAAGTGTTCGCCGAATAATGTGTACATGTCACGTGTTTCATCTTCGGTTCCATTTGTATCCATTTCTCTTAATTCTTCTGCCATTTCAACTGCATATGAACTCATTAACATCTTTATTTTTGCACGTAGGCTGTCTACGCAGTACAAAGGTGTTTCAGTTTCTTCATATATTCTTTGGAGTGCGGTAATTTCAGAGCCATATTTTATGGTGGGCTGATCAGATGATGAGGTGATTGCTTCTTCCGGGGATGACCCCATTTCAATTGCTCTTATTCTCTTTCTCCATTCCGAACTATTTAAAAAATCAATATAACCCCGTTGATCGGATGGATATTCCAATGTGATTACATTTGGCTTTAGTACTTCAAATGCTTTTTGAATTCTGCCTTCAGCCTCTTGGTCTACATGGCTTGTCCCGACAAAGTCAATTTGATTCATGGATATGAGT
This sequence comes from Candidatus Peregrinibacteria bacterium, assembly GCA_016932505.1. GTDB lineage: Bacteria > Patescibacteriota > Gracilibacteria > UM-FILTER-43-11 > UM-FILTER-43-11 > JAFGCT01. The sequence continues at coordinate 14,720 of JAFGCT010000017.1, read as the reverse complement.
TGTTTTCTTTGTATTTTATATCATATTATTTAATAAATGTCAATTTTTGGAATTTGTATAACAGGAAAAAACCATAATATGTCGGCTAACGTTTCTGGCTATGAGATAGTTTTGCGCCACCTTGATTTAGGTCTGAGCGAAGCGAAGACAATCAAATAGGGTGCTTGCAAAATTTGGATGGAGCAAAAGTTATAATTATCCTCAAACTTTTGCGGAATTTTGTAGCCAGTGTTAAGTGTAGTTTTTTAAATTGTATTATCTTTGATATTTTTCCAATCTGTTTTAAAGGCGATTTCTTTGAATATTTTAATGATTTCAATTCCCCATTTTAATATTCTCTCGAGTGACATAAAATCTAATGGTTCATTTTCGTTAATTACAAATTCTTCATCGAACATAAGTAATTTTTTTGGTGTAGGGAATTTGTGATATCCGTTGTTATGCATGCTGTTCCTAATTACCTTGCATCCAATAAGAAAAGATTCTTGATCTTCCGAAATTATTCCTTTTTTTCGTAGTCCACTAATAATTCTATCTATAGGCACAAAAGTATTTGTTTTTAAAAAATTTTTGTGAATTGTTGGGTATTCCTCCTTTATCATATTGTTAATATCTTCGTTCTCGAGTATTTTTACGAATTGAGGCACTTTCATTCTATTGAATTCGTCTTCATCAAATATGCTTGGAGATATTCCGTTATAGATAGCATCTTCAAATAACGAAAAGATACCAATAAAGAAATTAAATCGAGCTATTACGTAATAATCTCTACTTATCCCTTCTTCATTAAAAGTAAACTTATTTGCCATCTCAAAAATTTTCTTTGGTTCAGCAATAAATTTTAGTGATAGATTTAGGGCTATTGAGAAGAGGTTGAGTATACTGATAAATTTTAATATAGTTCCTTTTAAAATGTTGTTTGCATTCTCACCACCATATTTACTGCCAACCTCTGCCATTAGTTTTTTTATAAAATCCTCGATTATTGCAATCGATTTATTTATGTTAGTCTCTGTGAAATCGCCTTTTTCTATATCCATATTTATATTTAAAAAATTTCATTTAACTAGTTTCTAACGGACGTGTTTTCCTGTTAACAACCAAATCTTGACTTATATCGGTACTCTGGGTAAAATGACCATCCTGAATAGTAGTTGTCAACCTGAATCAATAGTATTTTAACCTAATTATAGTATGAAAGAAAGTTTGTTAATGGCCGTTAGAAACGAACTACGGCTGAGGAAATATAGTCCAAGCACTATAAGGAGTTATTTGGCATGTCTGAATGAGTACTTTAGCTTACTGCATTATGATTACAATGTGCCGGATATCGAGCATATTCGTCGGTTTTTGTTAAGAAAGGAAGAAATGGGGTATTCATCCCAAACAATCAACCTCTACCTGAATGCGGTTAAGTTTTATTATTATCAGATAGCCAAATGGAGGGGGAATTTCGACATAAAGTTTGCCAAGAAGTCTAAAAAGCTTCCGGTTGTATTATCTCGTGAGGAGATCGCAAAAATTGTTTCCGCAATAAAAAATGTTAAACACCGTCTGCTTATCCGTTTGGCTTATTCTGCCGGACTACGTGTAAGTGAGGCGGTTTCTTTAAAGGTGAAAGATATTTATCTTGATAATATGCAGATACATATAAAGAGTGCAAAGGGCATGAAAGACAGAATTACGGTTTTGTCTGAAAAATTGATCGGTGAAATAAGGTATTTAACTGAAGGTATGGATCAGAATGATTATTTGGTACCCAGTGAAAGGGGCGGAAAATTATCCACAAGAACAGCCGGTAAAATATTCAGAATGGCTTTAAGGAAAACAGGAATTAAAAAAGATGCGACATTTCATTCATTACGTCATTCTTTTGCGACCCATCTATTGGAAAATGGAACCGATGTACGTTATGTACAGTCATTACTTGGTCATTCAAGTATTATAACGACTCAGCTATATACAAAGGTTACAAACCTTGGACTAAAGGGTATTAAAAGCCCTTTATAGTTTATTTATACAATATATTGAAATTATTGCAATATCTTTTTAGAAAAACTCTAATTTTCCCTTTTCTTACTACCTCATTTTATGTAAACTCTATCCGCTTACGTTTTAAGAGATTATATGGCCAAACAAGTAATTGAAGTTGATGGGAAAATAGTGGAATGTCTTTCTAATGCCACTTTCCGCGTCGAATTACTAGGTGATGAATATAAAGGTCATACAGTGCTTGCACACGTCTCTGGTAAGATTAGAATGAATTATATAAAGATTTTACCTGGTGATATCGTAACCCTTGAAATGACTCCATACGATCTAACAAAAGGTAGAATTACCTACAGAAAACCAACACCAAAAAAAGAAGAACAAGAGTAATTATCAATTTTCAATTATCATTTTTCATTTATGAAAGTACGAGCATCAGTAAAAAAAATCTGTGAATATTGTCGCGTTATAAAGCGTAAAGGTGTTGTAAGGGTAATTTGCCCAAGATTTAAAAAACATAAACAAAGACAAGGTTAGTCCACTTTAGTGGAATTTTTAATTTAAAATTTACAATTTACAATCAATTATGGCAAGAATAGCAGGAGTGAATTTACCTAAAGGTAAGCGTATAGAGGTAGCACTCACATACATCTACGGCATCGGAAGAGCTGAAAGCAAAAGATTATTAAATGATTTAAAGATTGATTTAAACGTTAAGGTTGATGAATTAACAGCTGAACAAGAACAAATTATACGTGATGCGGTAGCAAAACTTGTAACAGAAGGTGATTTAAGAAGACAAGTTACAAATGATATTAAAAGACTTCAGGAAATTGGAGCGTATCGCGGTTTTCGTCACAGAAGACGTCTACCAGCTCGTGGACAGCGTACAAAGACGAATGCACGTACTAAACGTGGAAAAAGAGTTACAATGGGAAGTGGTAAGATCAAAGCTACTAAGAAGTAATATTGGTCTGAGTTATTTATTTATTATTTTTCTTTTTTTATATTTATTAAATTATGGCTGATAAAAAGGTTAAGAAAAGCAGTGGCAAAAAGGTTAAAAGAACAGTTGAGAATGCAAATGTGTATGTAACAGCATCTTTTAACAACACGCTAATGACACTAACTGAAGAGAGTGGTAATGTTCTTGCTCAATCCAGTGCCGGTGGCAATGGTTTTAAAGGTTCACGTAAGGCAACTCCTTATGCTGCAACCGTTACTGCTGAAAAATTAATGGAAAAGGCATCTGATTATGGAATAAAAAAAGTAAAAATATTCGTTAAAGGAGTGGGTACAGGAAGAGAGCAGGCAGTTCGTGGATTGCAGGCTGCCGGTTTAGAATTAGAAGCAATTTTTGATGTTACACCAATGGCTCACAATGGATGCAGAAAAAAGAAGAGAAGGAGAGTGTAAACAATTTTCAATTTTTAATTTTCCCGCCTCGGCGGATTTACAACAATTTTCAATTAATTAAATATGCGATATACAGGACCTAAAGCAAAGTTATGCCGTCGATTGGGAGTTAATCTCTTCGGTACTGATAAATATACAAAGATTTTACGAAAACGCCAATCAAAGCCTGGAGTTCATGGTGCAAAGTTTGGTAAAAAGAGTGAATATGGAAAACAGTTAGATGAAAAACAGAAGGCTCGTTTCGTATTTGGTCTTTCTGAACGTCAAATGGCTAATTGTTTCCAGAAGGCTGTTTCACAAGAGGGTGATACTGGTCAGAATCTACTTAGAATTTTTGAAAGACGTCTTGATAATGTTATTTATATCAGTCAGTTTGCTGTTACAAGAATGCAAGCTCGTCAAATGGTTTCTCATGGTCACTTTACTTTGAACGGTCGTCGTGTAGATATTCCTTCTATGATAGTACGTCCTGGTGACAAAATTCAGTTAATCCCTAAATTTGCAAAATCACCTCTTTATGGGGATTTAGATAAACTTAAAGATTACTCACCTAAATGGTTGAGTGTTGATCTTAAAAAATTAACAGTGGAAGTTCTGGCTCTTCCTGAGGTAGATGATTTAGAAAAAAGTATTGATAGTCAGTTAATCGTTGAGTACTACTCACGTTAAAATTTTTAACCATATATATCTATGCATATTATACAAGAAGAAATCGGGTTGCCTAAAATTAAGGTAGAATCCGCTGAAGCAAATCATGCTGTAATTAGCGTTAGCCCACTTCCTGCGGGATATGGAATGACTTTGGGTAATGCGTTTCGCAGAGTGCTGTTATCTTCTTTGCCTGGCGCTGCTATTACAGCAGCTAAGATAGAAGGAGCATCTCATGAATATTCAACTATTCCGGGTGTTAAAGATAGTGTTTTAGATATTCTTTTGAATTTAAAGCTTATCCAAATTAAAAAGCATTCTAAAGAACCTGAGACTGTAAAACTTTCTGTTAGTAAGGAAGGTGAGGTAACTGCTAAATCAATCGAGTGTTCAAGTGATATTGAAATTCTTAATCCTGAACAGCATATTACTTCTATTACAAAGAAGAAAACAAAGCTTGAGATCGAAATGACTGTTGAGAAAGGTGTAGGTTATGTTCCTGCAAGTCTTAAAAAGAAGAATAAGAAAGATATTGGTTTAATTCAAATCGATGCAATTTATTCTCCAATTAAGAAAATTAGATACGATGTAACTAGTACTCGTGTTGGACAGATGACTGATTTGGATAAACTTACTATAGATATTGAAACAAATGGTTCAATAGATCCTGAAGAAGCAATTAAATTTGCTGCTAGCGTACTTAAATCATATTTTGATTTATTCTTAATTGAAGGCGACGATGTTGAGCCTGAATTCAGAAGTGATGTTCAGACAGTTAAAGAAAAGGAACTTGAAGAAATTGAAGAGGAATCAAAAAAGGAAACATATACACCTATTGAAATCCTAAACTTCTCACCAAGAACACTTAATGCATTGATTAATGGAGGTATCGGTTCTATCGAGCAGTTGGTTAAATGCAGTCCAAGTAAGCTAGGAAATTTCCGTGGATTTGGAAAGAAGGCTATGACAGAGGTATCTGATGCATTGTCACCACGCGGGCTTTCATTAATGGACGATGGAACTCTATAGAGTATCCAATTCTAATTTACATTACAAATTTTAAAATAAGTTACGGTTAATATTTATTACACATGAGACACAGAGTTAAATCAACAAAGCTAAACAGAGACCAAGCGCATTTAGATTCAATGCTAAGAAATCTGGCAACGTCAATTATTCTTTATGAAAAAGTAAAAACAACTAAAGCTAAAGCTAAAGTTGTTAAACCAATAGTTGAGAAGTTAATTACTAGCTCAAAAAAACAATCGTTATCAGTTGCTATGCGTTCATTAAATGCCTATTTATCTGATGAAAATGCTTCAAAAAAGGTAACTCGTGAACTTTTGGAACGATATAAAGATCGTAATTCAGGTTACTTAAGAGTTATTCCACTTGGATTTAGGGCAGGTGATGCCGCTCCTATGGTGAGAATAGAACTAGTTTAATAATTTAATCCGCCATTGACTGAGCCGATTGAAAGTCAATGGAAATATATAGAAATAATGAAAACATTTACTCCTAAAGCTCCGGCAAAAGACGACAGAAAATGGTATCTGGTTGATGCTACTGACAAAGTAGTTGGAAGACTTGCAACTGAAATTGCTGTTGTATTACGCGGTAAGAACAAACCGAATTTCACTCCTCATTTAGATATGGGTGATTATGTTATTGTTATTAATGCTGAAAAAATTAGATTAACTGGTAATAAAGAGGATCAAAAAGAATATATTCACCACACAGGATATTTAGGTCACTTACGCAAGAAATCATTCAAGAAAGTTCAGGAGCTTAATCCAAAAAGAATTTTGGACGAAGCTGTATCTGGAATGATTCCACACAATCGCTTAAAGAAATTCGTTCTAGATAAGTTAAAAATTTATGCCGGTTCAGAGCATCCACATTCCGGTCAAAATCCTATTAAACTTAATATTTAATTTTTTAATCAATAAGTCCCGTATGGGGCTGGATTACTACTATATATGGCTGAAGATAAAAAAACCGAGTCCACAGGCAAAGATGAAAATAGTCTTATGAAAAGAAAAGGAAACTATTTTTACGCTAATGGTAAACGAAAAACCTCTGTTGCTAGAGTAAGATTATATGAGAATGGAAAAGGGGACATAATTATAAACAATAAACCGGCTGAAGATTACCTTTTTGGATCTCTAATAGGTAATATTAAGGCACCTTTAAAGCTTGCTAACGCTTTAAAGCAATTTGATGTTACTGCTTTGGTTATAGGAGGAGGTGTAAGTTCTCAGTCTGATGCAATTAGACACGGTATTTCAAAAGCTCTTCTTGAATACGATCCAGAACTTAGAAAGGTACTTAAGAGTGCAGGCTTCTTAACACGTGATTCAAGAGTGAAAGAACGTAAGAAACCAGGTCTTAAGCGTGCAAGACGTTCTCCACAATGGGCTAAACGTTAGTATGCTATTAATTATCCCCATTGATTTCCAATCGATTAATTCTATCGGAAATCAATGGGGATTTTTTATTTATTCTATTTTGGTTCATCAATTCCTGGAACATTTGGCTCTTCCGGCTCTTCAATTAAATCAGGCTCCATATTTAAAGTTGCCCAACTATAAGAATAGCTATTACTAGCATTCCATATAGCAAATCCCTTGGCTCCTGCGTCGTATCCGGCTTGGATTTGATCTGCTATATATTTAGTGCCAAAGTTTTGAGCTCTAAGGGCAAATCCTTGAATATAAGGTCTTATTTCTGCATTCCCGTTTGCTTGTTCAATAAATCTTTTAATTGATTCATATACTATGGTGTATGGGGCGTAATACATATCGTAAATTCCGTTGTAACCTGGACTATAATGAGAAGGGTATGTCATAGGGTAAATTGCATCAACTATTTGTGCTATTTCCGGAATTGACTGACCAACAATTTTTGAGTCAACATCACCAAATACAACTGCTCCAAAAGTATCTACGCTTATATCAATGTCATATTTATCTGCGATTATTCGTGCACGTTTTAAATAGTGGTTAATTACGTCACTATTCTTAAATGCTTCTTCGTCATACCAATAATCTAAAGTATTATGATTTGCTGCAGGAAATCTAATATAATCAAATTGTATTTCATCAAATCCAAATTGTGCCAATTCATCCATTATTAGCAAATTATAATTTTGTACACCCGCTTTTGATGGATCAAGCCATCTGTAGTCATATAAACCACCCCAACGATATTTAATTCTCCACTCTGGCTTTCGTGTTGAGGCATATGGGTCGTTAAAAACCACTTGTCTTGCAATTGCGTATATCCCCCTGCTATGTAAATAGTCTACAGTTTCTTTTAAATTATTTAATGTCTGGCTACCGGGATTAACCATTTTTACATATTCATTTTTTGGCTCAAATGCTAACTTTCCACCACCATGTTCTATATCCATAACAACTGCATTGCCACCACTTTCAATAACCTGATCAATTATTTTAGGAAAATTAGAATATGAAACGCTATTCACTGTTAGGTATATTGCCCTAACAATGTCTGGTTTTTCAATTTTTATAAATTCATCTTTTGTAATAGTATTATCAATTGCATTTGCGAATAACAATAAACTTATAGATATGCAAAATGCTAATGAAGTGAATATTATTTTTTTCATAGTTCTAATTTATACCATTGATTTTCCCCTGAATCATGTAGGAACCCAGTGTTAATCTCTTGGTCGAAATAAATATCGTCAACGGGGAAGTCAAATTTTTGTGTCAGCTGTTCCATTGTTGAATTTGTTGGATTATACAAAAGAACAGATGTTTTGTTTTCTATTTCATCAAATTTATGAATTAATAATTGCTCATTATTAACCCAGACACTTAGCGATAAATCTATTATTGTATTAAGCGGGTATATATAATTTTGCTTGTCCCAGTCTATTCTAAATACAGAATTATCTTCGTTATTGAATAAAATATATTCATTTTTTGGTGACCACAATACATTTGAAGGAGCAAATTCAATTATTTGTTTTTTTCTTGAACCTATTTCCGCATCAATAAAATAAAAGTCATTTTCTTTTATTCCTAATATTCTTTTTTCATCTGCGGACCAATAAAATTCAATTGGTGTCTCAATGTTTTTTAATACAGTTACTGGTGAAATATTTCCTTCTAGATCAATTATCTTAAGACGCCCATCTTCTTTATCCAAAAATAAAAATTTATTTCTCTCATCGTTCCAAGTTGATGCAATCGCTGAATATTTTGAATTGAAGTCAGGAGGTGTAGCAATTTTAGGTTTGTTTACATTTTCTACAATGTCACTTTGGGTAAGTACTATGGTCTTTTTTGGCACTAGTGGCATAGGTGAAGTCTCTCCTCTTGCTACTAATATTTTACTTTTTATTTGGTTATAGCCTTCTTTTTCAAAAATAATTTCATATATTCCGCTTTTCAATTTAATTTTACATGGATCTGTAGCGCATAATGTTGTCACTTCTTCAATTTTAATACTATAGTCATTAAGTCCAGCTGTTATTTCGATTGTTCCATAATCAAAAGCGTATTTCCAAATACCAATTACTATAATTAATGCTGGTAATACAATGAAGCTTAATATGTTTTTTGTTCGTTTTGTCATTTTTTTGTTTTTTTATTCTTCGAATCCCTGAGTGATATTTTTTAAGTGTTCAATTTTTGGATTTTTTCCACTTAATTCAATTGCAATTATATCAATTCTCCAGAAATCATCAATTTTGTTATTTTCTTCTAGCCAAATATTTGCTGTTGTTTCAATTTTTTCAATTTTACTTTCGGTGACGAACTCTTCGGGATATCCAAAATTGCTGTTTTTTCTTGTTTTGACTTCTACAAATACAATTTCCTTAAATTCAGGGTCAAATGCGATTATATCTATCTCACCTTGTCGCTTAAGATAATTTTTATCCAAAATATTGTACCCCTTTTTTATTAAGAAATCTTTAGCAATACTTTCTCCTTTCTTGCCTGTTTCTTGTTTGTCCATTTATTCCTCATTATACAAATAAACTCAAAGTAAAACTCGCTCCAATAGGAATAAGTAAATTATCATCAATTTCCAACCCTAAAATCTTTAAATGAGGAAGTTCAAGAATCATTGCTACGGAAGCTGCTGATATTGCAGCAAAAAGATTTGGTACAAAATAGAAGGCAATTGGGATTGTAACCAAAACTCCCACTATTGTTCCCTCAATGTATTTATTTGGATTAAATTTCGTTTTGATTTTTCCAAAATTCCTTCCGATGATATTTGTAAAAGCATCACCGACACTTAGAATTAAAATACCTGCATAGGCAATACTTGTTTCAAAGAAAATAAAACACAGGTATGCTCCAATTGTATAAAACAATATACCTCTCCCCGGGAAGTTCTCCATATGGTGGTCGCGTTCAAATAGAGAAAGCATTTTTTTGATTATACCAAGCCTTTCTTGTTTTATTAAATATGATGCGATACAACCTCCAATTATCATGCCCAAAAGCAAATTGATATCGATTATTTTATAATAATGAAGAGCGACTAGTATTGGACCATAAATCAGATGAATAATTTGTCTTCTGAACTCGAGTTTGTGCATATTGATAACGTAATAGCGATATAACGTGATAACGATACAACAACCTTGAATAATTTACAAATGTCTAATTGTATAATTACTAATTTCTAATTAAGCCTCAATGTCTAATTATTTAATTTCCCATTTATCACAATTGTCATTGGATATTCAAGAATCAGAAATTAATTCGAAATTTGTAATTAAGTCATTGGAAATTCATCAGTAAATGTGTTACTTTATTAATGCTATTTCTCCTAATAAATTAAATAATTATGGAATCAATTTACTCATTATATTTCACTTACGAGAGTATTATAGATTTTGTCATTTTCTTGGTATCAACTTTTATCGTCGCCCATCTTGTAACCTTTGTTTTTTCAAGAATATTAATGCGCTTAGTTGAAAAAACCAAAAATGAATTTGATGATATGCTTGTAAAGACTGCCCAGCAACCAGTTTATTGGGGTGTTGTACTAGGTGGTCTATATTTGGCACTTACTTCTTTAAAAATTCTTTCTGATTATCATTCTATTATTAAAATTGTTACTCAAATTGGATTTATATTAATTCTAATTATAGTCTCAATTAGATTTAGTAAGATTTTTTTCGAGTTTGTTTCTGGCTCAAGTAAAATAAAAAAGAGGCAGGCTGGTTTTCTTCTTACTTTTCGCAAAATTACAAATGTGTTGATATATTTTCTTGGTTTGATTTTTATCCTGCAGTCAGTTGGTATATCAATTAGCCCTCTTGTAGCTAGTTTAGGCATTGGTGGTCTAGCTGTTGGTCTTGCACTTCAACCTACACTTTCTAATTATTTTGCAGGATTGTCTTTGTCTGCAGATGGATTTATTCGTTCTGGTGATTATATTGAAGTTGATGATGGGCTTAAAGGATATGTTGTAGCAATTGAATGGAGAAATACTACTATTAGGTTATGGGATAACAACCTTGTTAAGATTCCAAATTCAACAGTTGCAAATAGTAAACTGACTAATTTTAATGAGCCTCAAAATAATAGCAGTTTTATTGTTTTTTGTGGTGTTAGTTATGGAAGTGATTTGAGAAAAGTTGAAAAAATTGCACTTGAAGTTGCACATAAGATTCAAAGTAAAAAGAAACACGGTGCTCCGGATTATGAACCTGTTTTTCGTTATTATGAATTTGGTGATTCAAATATTAACTTTAAAGTAATACTTCAGGCTGATAAATTTGTGAACCATTACCTTATGAAACATGAATTTATTAGAGATTTAAAAGATGCTTTTGATAAAGCCAAAATCACTATTTCCTACCCTACTAGAACTGTTGAATTTGCCGGTTCACTTCCTAATATAAATTCTAAATAACCATGAATAGCTCTGATAATATTATAGGTAATCTTGCTAGCTATGCGATACAGAATTCAAGCTCAAAAAGAAGAATAAATGAGGAAGAAGACCCAAACAGAAGCCCTTTTCAGGTTGATTGCCACAGGATTCTATTTAGTAATTCCTTTTCTCGTTTAGCTAATAAAACTCAGGTTTTACGTCCTGAACATGGAGATCATTATAAAAATCGTTTGCTCCACACTCTGTATGTTGCGGAAAATTCTGTTGATATTGCAGGACGATTGAAATTAAACAAAGAGTTGTCCAGAGCAATCGCACTAGCTCATGACTTAGGCCATACTCCTTATGGACATAAAGGTGAGGAGGCACTTAATGAGATAATGGAAAAGTACAAAAGTAGATTTGAGCATAATGAACAAAGTTTGTGGATAGTAAAGAAAATCGAAAACTTAAATCTTTCCGATGAGGTTTTGGATGGTCTTGATAAACATAGAACCGAGTATGATAATCCGCGTTCGCAAAATGACAAAATGCCTTCACTAGAAGCACAAGTTGTTAATGTTGCAGATGAAATCTCATATCTTTATCACGATATTGATGATGGCATTCGTGCTGGCGCATTCAGCTTTGAAGAATTGAATAACTTGAAAATATGGAGAGATGCAATTGATGCTGCTAAAGGAACAGGACATGCTAGGTCTCAGATAATTAAATTAATGGTGGCCGATCTTGTATACAATACAACGAACATTCTTACTAGTGAAAATATTCAGACTCCGGATGATGTTTATAATTACTCTGGTTCTTTGGTGAAGTTTTCTGATGATATGCAGAATAAAGTTGATGAACTGAGAAATTTTCTTTTTGAAAAATTCTATAACTCTAAACTTGTTATGGAGTATAATCAAAAGGGTATGGAAATTATTCAATTTTTATTTGCTTATTACTATAATAGGCCAGAAGCAATGTCTTCTGAGTATTCCAAGCGTTTAACGAGTGAGGAAAAATACATTGTAGTAAAAGACTACATCGCGGGAATGACAGATAGATATGCGCTTGAACAATTTATAAAATATAACAAATAGAGGGGCTATTGAAGGGCGTTCGAGGGGCTAATTGTGGTATTATTAGTTCAATAGCCCACCAATCAGCCCACCAATCAGCCCAACAATCAGCCCAACAATCAGCCCAACAATCAGCCCATCAATCAGCCCATCAATAGAACTATGATATGTACAAAATGCAAAGCACAGGATACAAAAGTAATTGATTCGCGTGATACCGAACAAGGTAAAGTTATAAGGCGTCGTCGTGAATGTGAAAAATGCGGATGGCGTTTCACTACTTTTGAACGTGGTGAAATGGGGAGCCTTATGGTTAAGAAAAAGGACGGAACGTTTGAGCCTTATAATCGAAACAAACTTGAAAATGGTATCTGGTCAGCTTGTGGCAAGCGACCTGTAACACAGATTCAGATAGATGATATGGTTACATCTTTGGAAGAAAAGTGGGGGACTAACAAAAAAACCGTTAGTAGTCAGACAATAGGTAATGATGTAATTGAAGCTTTAAAACAACTTGATCATATAGCTTATATACGTTTTGCAAGTGTTTATAAAAGCTTTAAAGATGTGGATGAGTTTAAGGAAGAGTTAAACAATCTGTTGAAATAATGTTTAGTTCACTTAGTAAAACCAGGCAAGGTGAATTATATGAAATCTTAGCCTTAGTAATTTGGAGCTTTTTTCCTGTTGTTACGATTTTAACTTTGAATTCAGTGCCGCCACTTTTTACTGCTGCGCTTAGCATCTTATCTGCTGCTATTTTTTTTGCTGTTTTAATTACCCTTCGTAAAGAATGGTCAGATATAAAAAATAAATCAGTATGGCTAGATATTTTATTAACAACATTATTTATAGGTATTATTTATTATGGATTAACTTTTATTGGAATAAATAATACAACTGCAGGTAACGCGAGTATTATAAGCTTATCTCAAGTGTTTTTTTCTATGTTATTTTTAAGATTGTGGGGGAAAGAGCTATTGAATTCCTCACATGTTATTGGAGCGGTCTTGATTGTACTTGGTGCTTTTGCAATTTTATTTCAAGGTACTTTGGAGGTTAATATCGGTAATTTATTAATTCTAATTGCTACATTATTTACTCCAATAGGAAATTATTTTCAGCAAAAAGCCAGAAAACAGGTTAGCTCAATTTTTATAATGTTTTTTCGTAGTTTGATAAGTGGTTTGGTATTATTGGCTTTGGCTTTTGTTTATAATATTCCTCCATCTATATTTGAATTAAAAGATTCAATAATATTTATTTTAATGAATGGATTCTTTCTGCTCGGTTTATCAAAGATATTTTTTATTGAAGCAATTCATAGAATCCCAATTACAAAAGCTTTAGCTTTAGGGGCAATTGGTCCTGCAATCACATTAGTAATCGCATTTTTTGTTTTAAACGAGGTGCCAACAATATGGCAATTGGTTGGTTTTTTGCCAATGTTGATAGGCGTTTTACTTTTAACTGATATGAGAATATCTTTTAATAAATTTAGACACAATAATGATAAGTATTTAATCAATAATTAAAATGGAAGATAGAATTAAAACTTTTCTAAAAGAATTAAAAATATACGGAATTGAAAATGATATTCCGAATGTCACCGAATATGTTGGTCAGTTTTTAAATGATCAGATTAGAAAAAATACACCTAAAAATATTCTGGAGATAGGCTGTGCCAATGGATATTCAACAATATGGATGGCAGAAGCGGCACAGTCTATTGGTGCAAAAATACATTCAATCGATTTTAGTGAACCTTCTATGGAAGAGGCAAGGTCAAATATATCAAAAGTTGGATTTGAAGATTGTGTGAATTTATATTTAGGCAATGCTCTCGATTTAATCAAAGAATTTCCATCAGATTTACAATTTGATTTTGTTTTTGTAGATGGTCAGAAGAAAAAATATATAGATTTTTGGAATGCAATTCAACTTCGTTTGTCTGAAAAAGCAGTCATTGTTTTTGATGATATGAAATTATTTTCTGATAAAACAAAAAGCTTATCTGATGCTGTTGAGAAATTAACAGGTTTTGATAAGCAAATATTACCAGATGGTGATGATGCTATATTAGTTTTAACTAAGAATAATAATGAATAAATTAAGAATTTTAATCTTGGTTTTTCCTTTTATTTTATTTACTGCCTGTACTTTATCCAGTGACGTAATTAAAATTGTTACAAGTGATGGTACTTATAAATTTAAAGTCGAAACAGTAACTACTGAGGAAGATAAGCGACAGGGTCTTATGGGTCGTGAATCTTTATCTGATGACACTGGAATGCTGTTTGTTTATCAGGAACCTGCAAGGCAATCTTTTTGGATGAAGAATATGGTGATTCCTCTGGATATATTATTTATTAGTCCTGATTTTAAAATAAATCATATATATTAAAAAGTGTATCCTTGTAAATTACCAGATGCTCAATGTCCTAGATATTCTTCATTTGAACCATCTCAATATGTTTTGGAACTTAATGCTGGATTGTCTGAGAGGTTAGGGATTGAGATAGGGGATGAGGTGATTTTCCAATAACTATTTACTTCTTTCCTCTACAACAATCCTTGTACGGGAATACTACCGACCAAGATATTTATTCCTATTCCTAATACTATTCTACTTTCAACGCTATAAATAGCAACTGTCTACTTATTGCCTGAAGCGCTCGCCGCGCAGGCATCCACTTTTTTGGTGTCAAAAAAGTG
>JAFGCT010000016.1 GCA_016932505.1 Candidatus Peregrinibacteria bacterium | reverse complement strand
TTACTCACCCGTTCGCCGCTATATCGCTCGACTTGCATGTGTTAGGCGCACCGCTAGCGTTCATCCTGAGCCAGGATCAAACTCTTCGTGTATAGTCCCGCTAAGCGGGACAAAAAAGTTTGCGCTCCGAGTTAACGGAGCTTGGCTTTGATATTCTCCGATTTTAACATCGGAGGTTGTTTTAATTTGATAAACTCTAGAAATATATTCTTTACTGCATTCAAAATGCAATTAAATAATAGTAATCCCATATATTATATATAAGGACATACTATAAGTATGAAATTCGTATCCGACGAATCTCATTACTATATTAATGCTTCAAAGCGATCATGGCTTGCGCTTTGAAACACACCTTTGCTATTAATGAACAATGGCTTACTTAAGAACTTTTTTCGTTTGTACTCAGTATAAGCATAGGGATTTTAGCGAAGCAATATAATGAAGTCAAGAAAAAAACTAGTTATTTTCTATTTTATATATAGAATTTCTTTTCTAATGTTTTATTAAGCATTTTACAATGTAGATTTTTTAGCATCACACAGCAAAAAACCAACCAATCTATAAATATAGAGATTATTAAATATTTTTAAATATTTGCATAAGCCTCCGGACCTTCATCAAATTTATCTATACACCATTGATGATTACCACAGTTGTTTGGATTTTCTATTAAAGCAATTAATCGAGTTCTTAAGGTCTCTAATTCTTTCTCATCTACTTCGGATAATAATGTTGTAAGTAACTGATTTGCCTCAGCAAAACGCCACTGAGCCAATACCTGCTCACGTGAATTCTCTATCGCGCTTTCCGCTTTTGTCTTTTCCTCAAGCCGAAAATTTTCGATATCTTCTTTAAGCCCCATAATGAATATTTATAAACCAAAAAGGATTATAATAAATTTAGAATATTTTGTCAATATTAGACTCAATCACTTCTCCGCTTGAATTATCCCAAACAATATCGGCATATTTTAAATATAAATCCCGACGTTCATTCCATACATCCTGAATTTCTTTTTCACTTCCCTGACCTGTTAGGGTAGGACGATTTTTATAATGCATTTTAATTCTTTCTTTTATTATTGATGAATCCGAAAAAATAAAAACATTTACTGCGTTCTTTTTTAAAACCTCCATATTTTCCGGTTCCAAAATCACCCCCCCACCAGTAGCAATTACAAGGTTTTTTTGCCCTGAAATCTCTGAACAAATTTTTTGTTCACTTTCTCTAAAATATGCCCAACCATAAAGCTCTACGATTTTTCGTATTTCCATTTTTTCTCGCTTTTCTATCTCTGTATCCAAATCAATAAATTTACGTCCAAGATGCTTTGCAATTCTTTTACCAAGATAACTTTTACCACTACATCTCATACCTGTTAGCACAAGATTTTTCTTACCTAATTTAATTGGCGAAAGATATGCGAGCTCCAAATCTTTCCAAAATTCCGGATAGGTTTTGTCCGTACAACTAGGATTCTCAATAACAACACCTGGGATTTTTGTTCCTACAACAGCAAAACACATTGCCATTCTATGATCATCGTAGGTTTCAATTGGGGGGTTTTTAATGACCTGCTGACTAAAAGCCCCTCGATTGCCCTTCGATTGCCCTTCAATAGCTATTGAATCCTTTGTCACCTTTACCTTAACTCCTATTTTCTTTAATTCATTCTCCAAAGCAACAAGTCTATCTGTTTCTTTTAAACGGAGAGTCGATAACCCCGTAATTTTTGTCTGCCTTTTAAAAAACGGAGCTGTAACCGCTAATGTCATCGCAACATCTGGCATAGAATTCATATTAATTATACCACCGAGTTCTTTAAGTACATTAGCGAATAAAGCATCACCTTGAATACTTTTTTTATTCAAGTTCCTAAAGCTAACTTTTCCATCATGAAGATAGGCAATCGCCTTCCAATAACTAGCCGCACTTGCATCCCCTTCTACATAATAATCTATCGCTTTATATATCTGTGGTTTTATCTCAAACGATTTATAACTATTATTCTTCACCTTAACTCCAAAAGACTTCATAACAGCAATTGTAATGTCGATATAAGGTTTCGAAACAAGTTCCCCTACTACTTCAATCTGTATAGGCTTACTGAGCACAGGACTGATCATAAGAAGTGCTGAAAGAAACTGACTACTCTTATCTCCTTTGATTTTAATAACTTGGGATTTGGAAATTTGAGCTAAAGCATGATTTAAATCATCCATCGGACGCTCTTTCATACGCTTAGTGCCCTCAATAATAGTTTTACCTTCGCGCAATACAGCCAAAGCCGTTACAAAACGGGTTGTTGTACCAGAAGCTCCTGCATTAACAGTAATATCACCTGATTTAAACTTTCCACCACCACCCTCAATCTCAATATAATTTTTGAATTTTGCCTGCCCGCCGTGGTGGGAATTTTTGATTTTGAGTTTCCGCAATGCACCTAACATTACAGAGGTATCATCCGATTCCAAAGCACCAAAAATACGACTAGTTCCTTTTGCTAACGACGCACAAACAAAAGCACGATTGGTAATTGATTTAGAACCTGGAAGAATTACTTTCCAGTCTGGACGCTGTTTTAGGGGAATAACTTCTCGATATTTCATAATCATTACTTATGAACTGACGAACTGAAAAACATGTTAATTAGCTCATAAGTTCATCAGTCTGATAACTAAACAGCACTCATTGAAGCTATTAAAGGTGCCAAAGCAGTAAATACAAGCGCGGCAATAGCAAATATTACGATAATTTTTATAATTTTTTTATTGTTCTTTCTGGGCATAAATGAAAATTGATAAATAAGAAATGTTAAATGAAAAATGTTAAATGAAAATTATTGTATCTCCCCTTCCACAACAATAACATCACTATAATTACTCACGTTATTCTTTCCATCGGATACTTCTAAGGTAACTGTGTAATTACCAGGATTTTCAAAGCTATGAGTAGGCTTGCGTGAATCGCTAGTTTCACCATCACCGAAATCCCATGAGTAACCGGCAACAGAACCTGTAGAACATTTTGTATCAAAGGTAACAGCTAGTGGAGCTGCTCCATTACTTCTGCTAGGCTCAAAACATGCTAAGAGAGGAATTTCACGTACATATATTATTGTGGATGTTTGAGCGCTTTGAGACTTATTAGTTAAAACACTTAGATTTACATTGTAATTACCAACATCGTTATATTTATGAGTAACACTAGCACCAGTAATCGTTTTTGGGCTACCATCACCAAAGTCCCATTCATAACTTACAATATTACCCTCAAAAGTACTGGAACCTGAACCATCGAACTGAACAACTAGCGGAGCAGTTCCTTCGGCAGGAATTGCGTTTATTTCAGCTACAACACCAGGCTCAGCAA
The DNA here is from genome assembly GCA_016932505.1 of Candidatus Peregrinibacteria bacterium. GTDB lineage: Bacteria > Patescibacteriota > Gracilibacteria > UM-FILTER-43-11 > UM-FILTER-43-11 > JAFGCT01. The sequence goes on along the minus strand of JAFGCT010000016.1, from coordinate 2,030 downwards.
CAACAACATTAATTGAATACTCATCAGACTGATTTTCTGTATCAGTTACAGTTAAGGTGACTTTATAGTTTTCAGCTTTATCAAAAGTATAACTGGCTTTCTTACCCTCCTGATCAATAACTCCATCATTATCAAAATCCCATTTATAATCCACTATATCGTTATCATCATCTGATGAATCAGATGCATCAAACTCAACTTTAAAAGGTAGAACTCCATTCAAAATCTTTGTTTCTTCATTAAAAGAAGGAGATGTTGAAATTTTTGCCACAGGAATTGATGAGACGGATGACGCTTGAACTGTTATTGAAGTCGTTGCGGTATTACCTGAGTCTTCTTCAACAGTGAGTACAACATTAAAAGTTCCTGATTCATTATATACATGAGATACACTCTTCCCAGACTGAAGGTCTGAACCATCACCAAAATCCCATTCATAATTTATGATTTTTCCTTTTACACTTGTTGATTCACTTCCATCGAAACGTATCTGCAGAGGAACTTGACCACTTGTACTAGGTACTGCACTTATTGAAGCCGTAAGCAATGGAGTATCACTAGGCACTATTTCAACATCACGATAATAATTTTCCACATTATTCTGTTGATCCACTACACGTAAATGAACGCTGTAAACTCCTATGCTTTTAAAAGTGAATTTTGGTTTTAGATTATCAGGACCTTCTTTTTCATATATGCCATCATCTTCAAAATCCCAATCTAAACTTTGAACTTTATATCCTTTTGGAATAAGTGAGCTAGCGTCAAATTGAACATCAAGTGGCGCATATCCTGTATCTGGGTCTGCCCTAAAGGCCGCTTCGGAAATTGAAATTACTTTTGTAAATGGTGGTCTGAATTCTTCTTCTCCTGCAAGTCTTACCTGCAAACCAACAGTATAAGTACCTCGACGATTATAAAGATGCGATACCGTAGGTGAAGCACCAACAGGAGTCTCATAAGAACCATTGCCATCAAGATCCCAATTCATAGCATCAATTGAAAGACCTCCGTTAGCCAATGCAATTGCAACATTTTCAGCACTAAAGGTTACTTCAACCGGAGCTTCCAAATTAGTTACATCTTCTGGTTCTACAACTACAATTTCTGCAATTACCTGCTCAGCCGCAATTTGTATACCTCCTATAAAATTATATAAAACAAACCATAAAAAAATTAGAAGTATTAATGGAATCAAACTGAATATTGTCATCTTCATCCCTTTTGACTTCGTTTCCTTATCAGTTTTCTTGGCACCTATTAATCTGAATATTCCAATAACCATCAAAACAAAAAATAAAAGCGAAAGCATTCCAAATGCAAGACTAACTACAGTAAGTAGAAATGATTTAAGTCCAGCGGGATCAAGCCCAAAAGAACGCATAACCGCATTATCTGCTCCAGCTTTTGACATCATAAGCACCATAAGTACTATGAATATAATAAAAAGCAAAAGCCCTCCACCTGCACACCCAAATAAAAACTTAGTCTTATTGGGTTTTACTTTTTCCTTGCCAATCCTTGTTGCAGGAGCACCACCTGGCTTAGCAGGGGTTGCAGTTTTAGTCGCATCTTTTGCATCTTCAGTTTTAACTGGCGGAGTTTGTGATGCTGAAACTTTAGCAGTAGGACTTTCCTTTTCTGCTGATATCGGTGGACGATTAGCTTTAACTGCATCCAATTCCGGATTACTTCTTGCTTCCGGTGTTCCTGAAGTACCCTCATTAACTGGCTCCTGAGGTGTTTCTGGTGTTTGATTTTGTTGATTTTCTTCTATCATTGTATGTTTTTTATTTTTATTCAAAATCATTGTACAAAAATGATGAATAATAGTCAATTAATACAATAAAACAAATTATTCTCAAGATTCTGCCAATTAGATCGTACAACAGTCATTGCACAGAATAGCTACCCACCCATAAATCCGACATTCAATCAGCCCCACTTTCAACGCTATAAATAGCAACTGTCTACTTATTGCCTGAAGCGCTCGCCGCGCAGGCATCCACTTTTTTGGTGTCAAAAAAGTG
>JAFGCT010000015.1 GCA_016932505.1 Candidatus Peregrinibacteria bacterium | reverse complement strand
TCGACGGGCTCTTCTTCGGCTGCGGGCGCTGCGGCTTCTTCGACGGGCTCTTCTTCGGCTGCTGCGTCATCGGCGGCTGCGGCTTCTTCGACGGGCTCTTCGACGGGGTCGGCAGCGGCTTCTTCTTCGACGGGCTCTTCGACGGGGTCGGCTGCTGCGTCATCGGTGGCTTCTTCGGCTTCTCGTGCTTCGAGCTCGTTTGCGAGTTCGTCTGCGTCTTTTGCTGCGAATGCTGCGTTTTCTGCGATTTCAGCTAATCCATCTGCCAATGCTCTTGCTTGTCCTGCGGGTGTCAATTTCTCGTTCATGACAGTCTCACTTTTCTCCTCCATTTTGGAGGGGTTATAACATCCGCGAAATGCGGTGTTATTTAGTTACATGCAATAAAAAAACATGTTCATATTTACTTATGGCATGCAACTAATTTGGAATGGGCATCAAAGATCATAATGGAAAGCTGATATGCGGAAAAAATGCATTCAACGTTTCACATTGTTGAATGTAATTTAGTGTAAAATGTTTATATTGTCAACATTCTCGCTTTTATTTAATTTTTTTTACTAATTGTTCTTCAACAATATCTTCAACTACTTCAAGTTCTTTATCGTGTTCTTCCAATTCTTCGGCCTGTTTCTTAATCTTTTTTTCAGCTCCTTTAATATCTTTTTCATGTTCTAATAAATCTTTTTCATGTTCTCTACTTAATTTTGCTTGTGCCCTAAGTTTCTTTTCGGTTCTTTCGAGTTCTTCTTCTTGTTCTTTTAATTTTCTTCGTTCTAATGTTAGTTTCCTTTCGGTTTTATCTAGCTCTTCCTCTTGTTCATCTTGTTTTTTCTCAAGACCTGAAATTTTTCTGTACATTCTTTCGGTTTGAAACTTTGCGACTATCGAAAATGTATACAGCACAAAGGGGATTATACTAAGTGAATATATTATTGTAACAATTTTCCCAGCTCTGCTAAGTGGAACAAAGTCTCCATAGCCTACTGTTGTTGCAGTCATGGTAACAAAATAAAATGAATCTGCTATTGACCATCCTTCTAATAATGTAAAAGTAATTGCTCCGATTATTAGAACAACTACTATTGTTAATAGTAGAGTTAGAATACTAATTTTGAATTGTTTTCGGTGCATTGTTCTATTGATGGGCTAATTGATGGGCTAATTGATGAGCTGATTGATGGGCTATTGAACTAATAATACCACAATTAGCCCCTCGAAAGCCCTTCAATAGCCCCTCTATTAGTAATATCTATATATTATATCATATTTTCCTTTAAATTAAAAGGTTTTTGCGGTATGATGTGCTGGAATTCAGCCAAAATATGACATCTTTAGAACAATTTATAAAAAATCAGGGGTGGTCCGTATATGGTATTGTTGGTATTGATGAAGTTAAAACGGCTTTAAATAGACATAAAATTGTTTTTGATAAATGGATATCAAATCATTTTCAAGCGGATATGGATTATCTAGAGAGAATGGAAGAGGATAGATTTCATCCAGAGAATAAAATACCTGATGTTAAGTCTGTAATTGTACTTGGAGTGGTTTATTCGGATGGGGGATCGGATGGGGGATCGGATGGGGGTTCGGATAGGGGCTCGGATGGGGGCTCGGATAGGGGATCGGATGGGGGCTCGGATAGGGGCTCGGATAGGGGGGTAGTTGCTCGATATGCTGTTGGAAAGGACTATCATAAAGTGTTAAAAAAACGTCTTGTTTCACTAGCCGGTTTTTTAGAGACTCTAAGCTCGAAGAACGAAATTCGAACATATCAATCAGTTGATAGTGGACCGACGGTTGATAGAGTGCTTGCGGAATGTGCGGGGCTTGGTTTTTTTGGTAAGAATTGTAATATCATCAATCCAAAAAATGGCAGCTATATGCTTATAGCCAGTATTATGACTAATCTTGAATTACCCGTAACTGAAAAAGTCAGAATGCCAAATTGTGGCGACTGTACTAAGTGCCAAAATGCTTGCCCTACGGGTGCATTAATAAGTCCTGGTGTTATTGATGCGCGGAAATGTATCTCTTATCTTACAATCGAAAATAAAGGATCTATTCCTATTTCATTACGTTCTAGAATCGGCAATCGTTTATTTGGGTGTGATGCTTGTTTGGAGTGTTGTCCTTTTAATTTAAGAAGAACGAAGAACGAAGAAGGAAACCTGCCTGCCGGCAGGCAAGGCTCGAATTCTATAATCCCAGAACTTACATCTGAATATGGGGTGGGGGAGTCGCTTGATTTAAAAAAAGTTCTTTCAATTAAAACCGATGAGGAATTTACTGAATTGTTTGCTGGTACTCCTATTATGCGTGCTAAACGTATCGGACTAATTAGGAATGCGTGTATTGTGGCGGGGAATAGTGGTGATATATCCCTTATTCCTTTTTTACAGAACATTGTTAATAAGGAAGATGATATGTTAAAAGAAAGTGCGCAGTGGGCACTGAAGCAACTTATAATTTGAAATTTGAAATTTTCAAAGAAAAATTATTGACTTAACCCGTTAGCTTCTGTATCTTTTTTGGGCTGATTTATACGGGCGATTAGCTCAGCTGGTTAGAGCGCTACACTGATAATGTAGAGGTCGGAGGTTCAAGTCCTCCATCGCCCACCACTATTTAAAACTCCATGAGGAGTTTTTTAGTTTTAAATATTATTACATCAACTGTCCAATAGGTGGTGCGATTACATCTTCATCATAAATAATGAAGGGGATTATCTCTGTGTCATTCTCGGTAACTAAATCTTCATGATATAGCTGGCTCATCGCTTCGTTCGGAATTGTAATACATCCTCTTGAACCTCTGACCTTTGTATGAAGAACTATGTCAGCTCCTAGCATACTTGCAGGGTGAGGATAAAGACGTCCATTTATATAATTGATTGCTGGGATTTTATCAAACTGCGCCTGAGACATTTGACCAGATTCCAGTAGTGGTCGCGCATCGTGTGGCATAGGAAAAGAAACCTTATATGCTCCAAATGGTTCACCATTTTTATCCCATCCTCCCATTCCGGTATTTGTAGTTCTATATATGTATCTAACAACATTTCCACCTGGGCTTTTTAAATCACCGTATCTGTCTTTTGGACCATCTTTTCTATAGTACGTTGTGTAGGTATTTCTCATTATATACTCGCTATCAACTCTTTCGTATGTTTCTATTCTGCCCTGAGCTCCTGGATATTTAACAAATTTTACTGCGTATCTATGTGGTAAATCTAATATTCCGTATTCATCAACAATATAGCTTGAATAATCAACTTCTGATTCTAGGAATTTTAAATTATTTTCGTATATTGCCGTGGCGGTTTCTACAAACACTACTGTAGAAATTAGTAAAACTGAAACGATGATTGATATTAGTGACTTCTTCATAAAAATTAATACATAGTCGTGGACTCTACAAGGGTTACATGAATAAGTCAAGTAAACTTTTTACTTTCCATAGAATTAAGCATTAGATGTAATTGTTGTTAAGCCTCCATAGATTATGAAAATATGGATTGGCAGATAACAAAAAACCCTCTGAGTATAAGAGAGTCTTTTGTGGTGGAGACTAAGGGAATCGAACCCTTGACCTCCTGCGTGCAAGGCAGGCGCTCTAGCCAACTGAGCTAAGTCCCCATGTTCTTTCAGCAAAAAGGATTTTAGCGAACACAATTTTTTAAGTCAATACAAAAAACCCCGTTCCTAATAAAGGGAATACGGGGTTTTAAATATATTAGATTATGCTATATAGATGATATAACTCATCCATGCTCCTAAAATTGTTAGAACTACACCCCCGCCAAGAATAAAGTTTGGTTTTGCAAAAGTATTAATAGAACTTTTAAGCCAAACACCAGGTGCAAGGAAATAAAAGAGCCCTTTTAAGAATGCTGCCCAACCAAAAATTGTAATTACTACATTGGCAGACATCTCCCAAACATTATGTACCTGAATAATCGCCAATCCAAGAATTAGAGCAAGAGCCATGCCAATTACTACTGCGGTATGACTTTGAGCCAGTTCTTTCATAAGTTTTACCCATACTTTTGCGTATAGTAAAAATGAAAGTCCCATTATAAGAAGGTATGGTCCTATGATACCTCCAAGAAATACGTTATCCATAGTTTTTTGTTTTTATGTTATAAAACTATAGTGAGTTTATCACTTAAGCTAAATGTGCACAAGTGTTTTTGTATACTTTATTTGTTCACTATAAAATATCTATTGCTTTTAATAATTGTTTCAATAATATTTGATTTATGGAAGAGTTTTTTAAATTTTTTAATTTTTGCAGGCAAAAATCATTTTATTATTGGTATTCACCATGGGGTTTGATGATTAGTATCTTTGCTGGCTTGTTAGTATGCAAAATTTTCATGAATCTAGCATATGTCTTGGTAAAAGATTACGAAATTTATTTCTATTTATTTTTCATTTTTATTCCACCTTTAATTTGGCTTAATGGTTTTTTATTGCCAAAAAATTTATTTGATTTTCTTAGAAGGGTTTTTAATCTTTCGAAAATTATTTATGTTGTTGTTGCGATTGATTGCGATACAACTGATCAATTCAATTTAATTAACTCTAGATTAATTAAACGACTAAAGGGCGATTTAGGTAATTATGAAAAGAAAGGAAGGTTTAATTTTAAAGTTGTAAAGTTGAACTCTTATCAGTGCGCAGGAATTGATGGAAAAAAGAAGGCAAGCGAAACTCTTGACCAAATTAATGGAGAAATAATTATTTGGGGTGATTTTGCAACTGTGCATGGGAAATCCATGCTTGAGTTATCATTATATGTTAGGCATTCAAGAGTCCCAGGTCCAGTTTCACATGTTTTTTCATTACAATCATCTTTGATTGCACCTCAAAAAAAAGTTTTTGATGTTAACGAAAGCTTGGTTCATCTTAGTATTACAGCTGAAGAGTTAAATGCAACAGCTGTTTATATGATTGGAAAAGCTTTGTTATTATCAGCTCAGCCTGAAATGGCTTCTGATATCCATGAGAAATTATTGTATACAATTGAAACGACAAATAATCATCGGCTGAGGATAATTAAAGATGTATTAAAAAATGATCTTTATATTGAATATGTTTTATTAAGTGAAAATTCTTGTTTTTTGGAATATTTAGAATCAAACAAGATGGAGCATCTTAATAAGTCAATTGAAAGTATTAATAAGGCTGAGAAGATTAGGTCTACTGCTGATGTATGGTCAATGAAGTCAATATTATTCTATCTAAAAAATGATATTCGAAATGCTATTGCTGCAAATAATATAGCTATTAAACTAAGTAGTAGTGGTGCAGTTTTACATTGGAATGAGGCTTTTCTTTTAGCTTCAAATAATGATTTGTTTAAATCTACAAAAAAATATTATGAATGCTTCAGAAAACATAAAATTCCAGATGTACAATTTCAGAAGATTATTAAATTTATTAGACATGAAATCAAAAATGGTCATTTTCATTTTAATTTTATTTTAGGAATTATTTATAAGGACTTAGGTGAAAAAAAATCTGCACTTAAATATTTAAATGATTTCATTTCTAATGTTTCTTTTGAAAAAAAATATAAATGGGCATATCATAGGGCAGCAAAAGAAGTCAAAAATATTAATTCCAAAATTTAACATACAAAAATATGAGAATCGTACTTGGTCTACTGGGTTGTGTCCTAAGTTTACTATTAATTATTTACAGAGTTCCTATTAGAGGGTTTATTGGTCAGATTGATTGGGCAGAAAGAAAACTTGGACCTGGTGGTACTTATTCAATGCTTGTTATTATAGGATTTATTGGATTTGTTTTTTCCCTTGTTTATATGACAGATTCTTTTGGACTGCTTTTTGGTGGTGACTCTGGTGTTGATTTTTTTGATTCAGCAAAATAGTGTATTTGGTATCTTGTCTAAATCCATTTTTTAATTAGTCAATTTTTGTATGATTTTGTAAAGAGTTTTTTTGCTTATATTCATATAAATATAAGCAAACTGTAAACAAATTAGAGAAATGCAAAAAAACTTCTTGACTTTAAGAAAATAATGCATAAAATAAGGTAGCATTTAGCGTGTCAGACGAAAAAATTAGTATTTTATAAGGTGTTTAGCGGGTTTACTTTCTATCCGTTACATAGATGAATAATCAACAACCATTACGCACACTCCCAAGTTAATAAGCTATTAATAGTTTTGGAACTCAAGAGTGCGCGTAAGCCACTCTTTTTTTTCTCTCCACTTTTGCTCAGGTGAGCACAAAGGGATTGCAATAAAGAAGAGTGAGAGATATGCACTTGATACTTAACATGATAGGGGTATATATAAATAACTTTTCTGATTTATATATACATCAATGTATACTTAGAATTTAAGATTATTAGCAATTAATTGCTAGTTGATCTCATTAAATTCGGTATCAAGTTACAATTAGAGCATATAATGGATGCCCTGACACTTTACTCCGATGAAGGACGTGGCAAACTGCGATAAGCTTCGGCGAGCCGTTATACAGGCATTGAACCGGAGATCTCCGAATGGGTAAACCCATCCGATTTTATAGTCGGATACCCCCAACTGAATACATAGGTTGGGAAGAGGATACTTGGCGAACTGAAACATCTTAGTAACCAAGGAAAAGAAATCAATTGAGATTCCCTTAGTAGTGGCGAGCGAAAAGGGAATAGCCCAAACCCGTTCCTCATTGCATTCGTCAATTTTTTCATTTTGCATTTCTGATTTTGCATTTAAATGCGAATTCTAAAATGTTAAATGCGAAATGCGACGAGCGTAGTGAGGAGCGGGGGTTGTAGGACTCCAATATGGATTTTATCTTTATATTTGAAGGAACCTGGAAAGGACCACCGTAGAGGGTAATAGTCCCGTAAGATAAATATAGATAAATTCCTAGGAAGTTCCTGAGTAGGGTCGGACACGTGAAATCCGGCTTGAATCTGGGAGGACCACCTTCCAAGGCTAAATAGGTAAAGTGATCGATAGCGAACTAGTACCGTGAGGGAAAGGTGAAAAGTACCCCGGGTAGGGGGATGAAATAGTACCTGAAATTATATGCTTACAAAGAATAGGAGGTCCGATGTATTTCGGACTGACTGTGTGCTTTTTGTAGAACGAGCCAACGAGTTAGCTGTATGTGGCGAGGCTAAGGGATTTATACCCGGAGCCATAGCGAAAGCGAGTGCGAATAGCGCGTTCTAACAGCTACATTATGACTGTCACTTAAATAACGTTATAACGAAATAACGTTGAAATATTAGTATTTAAACAATTATTTAGAATTTAATTTAGAATTATTATGAGTTACAAAGACTTAAACGTATATCAACGGGCTTATCAAGTGGCAATCGATCTTCACAGATTCCTTGAAAGGAGTGGAGACAAATTTTCTACTGATGAAAACAATCAATTTAAAAGTATGTCGCGAGACATAATAGGAAACATTGCTGAGGGTTACTCCCAGCGAACCGCGAGAGCGAAACGTTTCTTTAATTTTAAAGCTTTAGACATTATTAATCGTCTAATGCTTGATATAGATTTTTTACACGATACAAAGCGTATGCCAGACAAAGAATATTCGTCTTTTTATAGCGAATACGAAATCTGTGCAAAGATGCTTTATAAATTTAATCAATCTATTTTAGAAAAGGCGGAAACGCCTAAAGAAGAAGTCGCAGTAGCGGCTTAAACCAACCTACCTGCTGGTAGGCAGGTTTTCATTAGTGGCAGTCAGAATGTAGTTGTTAGTTAGTCATATACACTAGACCCGAAACTGAGTGAGCTATCCATGGGCAGGCTGAACCAAGAGTAACATCTTGGGAAGGGCCGAACACACTAGTGCTGCAAGACTAGGTGATGACCTGTGGATAGAGGTGAAATGCTAATCGAACTCAGAGATAGCTGGTTCTCCTCGAAATAGCTTTAGGGCTAGCCTCGAGTAAATGAGCGATGGAGGTAGAGCACTGTCAAGGCTAGGGGGCGAAATAAGTCTACCAAACCTTAACAAACTTCAAATACCATCGTTTCTTATCTCGGGAGTCAGACTGCGATAGCTAAGTACCGTAGTCAAAAGGGAAACAGCCCAGACCGCCTGCTAAGGTCCCTAATATATGTTAAGTGGCAAAGGATGTGAGATTGCTTATACAACCAGGATGTTGGCTTAGAAGCAGCCACCCATTTAAAGAGTGCGTAACAGCTCACTGGTCCACTGTCTTTTTGACGCGATCCTGCGCCTAAAATCTAACGGGGCTAAACATATAACCGAAGCAACGGATTCTCCGACTTTACGTCGGAGTCTGGTAGAGGAGCGTTCCTGTCTGCGATGAAGTCAAACTGTGAAGTTTGGTGGAGCGTCAGGAAGTGAAAATGTTGGCATGAGTAACTTGAATCCCGATGAAAAATCGGGACACCGAAAACCCAAGGTTTCCCACGCAACGTTAATCGACGTGGGGTTAGTCGGTCCTAAGGCGAGGCTGAAAAGCGTAGTCGATGGACAACAGGTTAATATTCCTGTACCAGTGTTGTACCGCCCAAGCGATTTTCACTGAATGCTTGATTCTTCTTTAATAAGACTTCGGTTTTATTTTTGAACTTCGAGACTAAGTGTTAGGAGCTAGCAATGGAGGGACGCGGCATGGTAACTCGGGCCTACCTATTGAACATGGTAGGTGTAAGCGTTTAGGGCCATATACATCTAGGCAAATCCGGATGTATTCGTGTCTGATACGTTATGCAAAATGTTCGCCGTAAGGCGGATGATTCGAGCGACCCAAGCTGACTAGAAAATCTTCTAGCGAGGTATAGCACTGTCCGTACCGCAAACCAACTCCGGTGGGTAGGATGAGAATTCTAAGGTGATCGAGAAAACTAGCGTTAAGGAGCTCGGCAAAAAAGCGTCCGTAACTTCGGGATAAGGACTGCCTTTTGCGTTCCACATTGCGCTTAAAATGATTGAGATAAAATAAGAAGAAAACTTGAGCGCGGCGTGGAACGTAGAAGGCCGCAGCGAAAGACTTCAGGCGACTGTTTACCAAAAACACAGGTCTCTGCAAAACCGTAAGGTGAAGTATAGGGGCTGATGCCTGCCCAGTGTCAGAAGGTTAAGAGGACGGGTTCACGCTCGGAATCGAAGCCCTGATGAACGGCGGCCGTAACTATAACGGTCCTAAGGTAGCGAAATTCCTTGTCGGGTAATTTCCGACCCGCACGAATGGCACAACGGTCTGAAGACTGTCTCAACGCTAGACTCGGTGAAATTGCAGAACTGGTAAAAATGCCAGTTAACTGCGGCAAGACGAAAAGACCCTATGAAGCTTTACTATAATTTGACATTGAATTGAAATCTATTTTGTGTAGGATAGGTGGGAGACTTTGAAGCTCCGACGCCAGTCGGAGTGGAGTCAACCTTGAAATACCACCCTAAATATATTTTGGTTCTAACTTAACCCGTTATCCGGGTTAGGGACATTGTTTGATGGGTAGTTTAACTGGGGCGGTTGCCTCCTAAATTGTAACGGAGGCGCGCAATGGTCCGCTAGGTCCGGATGGAAATCGGACTGATAGTGTATTCGCATAAGCGGGCTTGACTGTGAGGATTACAATCCGAGCAGGTGCGAAAGCAGGTGAAAGTGATCCGGCACCTTGTACTGAATTTT
>JAFGCT010000014.1 GCA_016932505.1 Candidatus Peregrinibacteria bacterium | reverse complement strand
TATGGTGGGAGTGGATTGTTAGGTGTCTGAACCATGATTTTCTTGATTAAATGATTATTGTGATAAATACAAAGTAGAGACGTAGCAATGCTACGTCTCTACTTTGTTTGTGGGTGGAGTCGGATTGGTGTTTAGATAGACCAATACGACCTTCTATTTGAGGTGGTTGTTGAGTGAAAGGTTATTTCATTTTCTGGGAGCAAAAAAGGTTGATTTCTTTTAAGAAAAATGATATAATTAGGGGATAAATAATAAAAAAAACATGAAAACAAACGTTTTATCTAACTTATTTTCCTTAAAAAAAGCTGGCATTTCAGCACTTAGTATTTTAATGCTTTTGGCTGTAATATCAGGTATTTCTCTGCTTAGAGATAATAAAACGGCAAATGCCGATAACCCATCTTTCTATTTTTCTGCTTCTGCGGGTTGCGGTAGTGCAGTTACCTCACTTTCAAAAAGTACAGGTCCAAATACATTATATCTTTGTATAGACGGAGATAATGAAGGTACTGGATTTTTAGGTGCAGAAACTAATATTGCTTATTCAACAAGTAATATTTCTGTAACTGATGTAAATTGCAATACTTTTGATACATGTATTGACCTTTCCGAACAGGGGGTAATAAAACTTCTTGCTGCATCAGGTCTTCCTAATGAGGGAGGAAATCCTGTTGATGGTCAGGAAAATCTAGCTACAATATCAATAAATTTACTTAATTCAGGTACAACAACTCTAAGTTTTACAAAAACAAAAATTATTAATCAGAGTCAAGGTGTTGAAAACCGTAGTGGTTTAAACCTTACAATTAATGGTGCTGGTGATCCTGTTGAAGAAGATGAAGAACCAGTGGAAGAGCCAATTGAACCACCTGTTGAAGAACCTGAAGAACCAACGGTTCCAATTTGTGGAAATGGAATATGTGAAGCTGGTGAAACATCAGCAAATTGTTCTTCGGATTGTGTAGTAATTCCTGCAACTTGTGGAAATGGCACAATCGAAACCGGTGAAGGATGTGATGATGGAAACACAAAAACAGAAGCATGTGCTTATGGTCAGACAGATTGTACAGTTTGCGGATCAACATGTCAGATAGTAAGTGGAACAACATCATATTGTGGCGATGGCACTAAACAGGGAACAGAAGTATGTGATGATGGACTAAATAATGGCACTTATGGCAATTGTAATAGTGCATGTACAGCAGTTATTGGTTGTGGTGATGGTGTAATACAAGCGGCTTACGAAGCATGTGATGATGGTAATACTATTACTGATTCTTGCCCAGTGGATCAACCAGGATGTTCAGTTTGTGGTGCGAACTGCCAATATACAACCGGAACAGAAAATACCTGTGGAGATGGAATATTTAATCCAGCTACAGAAGAGTGTGATGGTGGACCTGGATGCGTTAATTGTCAGCTTGTAGAAACAGCAGGAACCCTAACAAGTTTAACAGTTTCAGGAACTCCTTCAAATCCTCAAGCAGGAACAACAGTACAAATGATTTCAACCGCTTATTATAGCGGAGGACGTGCTTCCGAAAATGTAACTTCATGTTTAGCTGGATGCCCTCCGGGATCTGGAGACCGTGATGGTACTATAGTATATACACAAGTAAGCGGAACTCAGTTTGGACAAATTATTCCAGGAAATAGCCGTATTAATGTTTATTCAAGCGCTCCTGCTGGTTCAGCTATTACATTCAGAGCTACATATACCGATAACATAAGTGGAACAACTGTAACAAGTGGCGTAGGAAGTGTAACTGTTGCAGGAACTGCTCCTGTTGTCATTCCTCCTACTGATGAACCTATTATAGAGCCAGATGTTCCTCCTGTTACTGATGAACCAGTTATAGAGCCAGATGTCCCTCCTGTTGGAGGAGAAGGTGAAGGTGAGGGTGAAGGTGAGGGTGAGGGTGAGGGTGAGGGTGAGGGTGAGGGTGAAGGTGAGGGTGAGGGTGAGGGTGAGGGTGAAGCAGTTGTAGAACCAGGTGAAGGTGAGGGTGAGGGTGAGGGTGAGGGTGAAATACGACCAGCAGCCGAAGAAATTATAATAGATTCAGCAGTTATTCTTGAAGAAGCAACTAATGTAATTGATGAACAAGTATCAGTAGTCAGAACTGGAGCAGATATACCTTCAGCTCCTGTTGATGATGAATGTATGCAGAATTTCAGCAATCAATCTGATACGGATGGAGATGGACTTTCTGACAGAACAGAATGTTATATGGGATTAGATGCAAATAATGTTGATAGTGATGGAGACAAATGTTGGGATGGTGCGGAGATTAACCAATTCTCAACCGATCCTAAAAACGGTCAAGATTGTAAAATAGCAGAAAAAACTGAGCAATATGTAGTTATTACAGATCCTCAGCCAGGTTGGGTAGTACCTAGCCTTGACATCTCTGGTATTGCACCAAAAGCAAGTCAGGCTGTTAGTCTTGTAGCTTTCAGTGCTGAATATAAAGAATTAAAAGCGGTTATTCAGGCTTTAACTAGCTTAAACGAGGTAACAGAAAGCGAAGAAATCGATTCAAAAATCATGTCGCTTGAATCTGCAGTTTCAAATATTGATACTTTCTTAAATACCTATTCAGCATATGAATATGACAATCTAGCAAATGCTGTTGTTGGTGTTAAAACAAAATTAGCTGATATTTCAAATGCAGAAAATAAAGCCGAAACTATTAAAAATGCTAACCTTGCTGAAGATATAAATGTATTAAGTTCTATACTTGAAGAACCTATTGACTTAGGTTCTGTACAGAATCTTCCTGATTCCAGTGCTGGTGAACAAACTGTAAAAGGTTTCCATAAGGTGTCTGATGCAACAGTTGAAGATGGCAAATTATACGATTTAGTTGCAATTGCTACATTAACAAACGGAAAAACAAAATATTCAGCTCCTGTAAGAATCAGTGTAGACAGTACACTTGGAGTAAAGAAACCAGTCCCTCAATCAATTGGTAACCAATCAATTCCTGCAGGCTCACTTGCGCTAGGTGGCATATTTATCAACGGAGTATATGCAGAAGACGGAGATACAGTTGAAATTGAAATTGTAGATGATAAACCTATGATAAGCGGTTCTTCTGAATACGGTTCTCAGGTATTCGCAGTTTGGGAAAGTGTGGTACTTGCCTCTTCTGTGATTGCAGATAGTGAAGAAGGATCATTTGCTGTTGAAGCTCCTAGAGCCCTTGAGACAGATTCAAGCCATAAAGTTACTCTTTATGCCGTTAAAACTGAAGGTGAACAGAAATTACGTTCAGAAAGTGTAAATGTATTCTTCCGTGTTGCTGCTCCTGCATCCGCATGGGGAATTGTATACTGGATTGGCGGAATCACTTTAGCACTTCTACTAGTAATATTCTTCCTTAGAAAGCGCCTAAAGAGAAAACCTGAAGAAGATTCTGAAGAAACTGAATCAGAATTAGCTGAAGCAGAAAAAGCTTATGAAGAAGTTGCTTCTCCAGTTGAAAAAGTTGAGCAGACTGAATCGCAAGAAATTACATCTGAAAGCACTGAACCAACTGAAGCTATTAGTGAAGAACAAAAGGAAGCTGAAGCAATGTCTGAGCCAGAAAAAGTAGAATATACTCCTTCCGTGGAACAACCAGTGGAACAACCAGTGGAAGAAATAGCTCACAATGAAGCTGAACAAATGGGACAAGAGGTAAAACTTGATGAATCTGAATCAGAATTGCCTGACAACCCTGTTGAAAATTACGAGCCTACTCCTGAAGAACATCAAAAGATGGAAGAGGAAGTAATGGCAGCATTCGGCAGTGAATCAAGAGAAAACAAACAAATGTAATCAATAGATAATAAAGTTGTCTAAAAAACCCCGATCCCGCTAAGCGGGACGGGGTTTTTACGAAATAACGTGGTAACAATATTACTTTTTAGGTAATATTCCTTTGTTATTTCGTTATTTCTTGAAAATTGAAAATTTGTTTAAAAATGACCGGCTGTAAGAATAATCGCTATGAGCTTGATCAAATATTAAGATGGGCAATAGAAAACGGTGTTTCTGTGGTAAGGGAAGAAGATGCGGATTATTGTATAATTAATACATGTACAGTAACACAAACTGCAGATAAGAAATCACGCCAGATGATACGCAAGACCAAAAATCAGAACCCAAAAGCCAAAAACATAGTATTCGGATGCGGAGCACGTGCACAAAAGGATGATTTTGGGAAAATAATGGAAATCGATTATTTATTAACAGATTTATCTGCGGTAATTGAATTATTGGATGAACAAATTGATTACCACCGAAGGCTCGATTCGCGAATCGAGCCTTCGGATGGACAATTATCCGAACAAACCCGTTCTCGCGCCCTTACTCAAGTGCAGGACGGCTGTGATAACTACTGCGCCTATTGTATAATTGCATCCACCAGAGGAGCATCCAAGAACCGTAAAACGGATGATATTATTGAGGAAATACGTAATCATGTGAGAAATGGATATAATGAAGTGGTTTTAACGGGGATTAATGTCGGAGCTTTTGGCTGTACTTCGACCAGAAAGCCCAAAGAGACTAAGTTTTCAGAGCTTTTAGATGAGATTTTAGATAAAACAACAATTCCTTTAATTCGCATCAGTTCGCTTGGGCCTGAGTATTTTAATGAGGATTTGTATAGAGTTTTGCAGAATCCACGCATTTGCCGACATATTCATTTATCAATACAAAGCGGTTCCACTTCGGTTTTAGAGAGAATGAAAAGGCAATACAACGCAGATGATGTGGAAAAAGTAATCCAACGGCTTAAAAAGGACATTCCTGGTATTGCTATAACAACTGATATAATTGTCGGCTTCCCTGAAGAAACGGATGAGGAATTTGAGGAAACAATGGAGTTTGTAAAGCGCAACCCCCTTGCAAAAGCCCACGTATTCCCCTACTCGATAAGAAAAAACACACTTGCTGCCAAAATGGAGCAGGTTGATGATGAGACCAAGAAAAAACATGCTAAAAAGCTACAGATACTTGCGGATAAACAGCGAAAAGAATTTATCGAAGGACAAATCGGTAAAAAAGTTAAGATTATATGGGAAAACCACGATGAAGGACTTACTGACAATTATATTAGGGTAAAATCAGATGATGAACGTGAAGTTATGAGTGTTAGCGAAGAGGTTCTGAGTAATGAAATGCTTGTTTAAATTTATAACAAAATTTACCCTGCGATTTTGCGCTTTTCTTTAAATTTGCTATGTTTTATTTGACATAATATTATTTTTGATGTATAATAATATGATAAATATTAATAAATACTATTATGCAACAGAACGTACCTATACCCCCACGAAAGCCAAGACCTTTAAATGAGCCATTTAAGCCGGTTAATGTTTTTGAGGCAAGAGAAATAAGAAGGCAGCGACAAGAAGAAATTGCTCAAGCAATAAGAGCGGCTGTTGCAGAACATGTTGATGATTCATGGCTTGTAAACAATGGGAATGTTCCACTAAGTGATGAGTTTATAAAAAGTACAAATAATAGACCTGCAATTTCATTACAAACTCTGGATGAACCTTTTTCAGGCATAGAAATGACAACTGATATTCCAAAAATCGACCCTAGAATATTTGAAGATGCAAGAAAAGCCGTTGATGATCTATTTACTGAAGATGAACCAGGAAATGGCGCGACCGGTACAAACGGCTAAGCATTAAAGTATTTTTACTCTTATTCTTGGGTCTATTTTTTCTTGAAGTGTATTTTCAACAAACATAAGCGTTCCCGTTGCTGCCATCGGGCACCCAACACAAGCACCCTGATAAGAAATATATACCGTAAGCCCGTCAATATCTTCTATATCCAGCCCGCCGTTATGCATGGCCATTGCCGTGTAAACTTCGGCCTCCAGGGCTTTATTTACAAGCTCGATCTGTTCTTCGAGTGATAGTTTTTCAAAATCTATTTTTTTGGCTTTCTTTGAGGGCATTAATATTATGTTATTAGTTATCAGTGGGCGCGATTACGTAATCGCGCTTTCAGTGGTGGGGGGGGCGGATATAATTCGCGCTTTCGGTAGTTGATGGTGGATTTAATCCACGCTTTCAGTAATTGACTATGAGGATGTTATATGCGCTTTCGGCTATAAGTGATTATTCACTCTCAATCATTTTAATAAACTCCTCTCGTGAAACTGGCTTATCGCCTATTAAGCCCAAATTAATGTTGAGTTCCTTCTTCTTAAGAAGATGATTTAAATACCAGAATCCTCCGAAGAAATAAAGAAGCATTATTGGTATATGAAGAGGTAGCCCTAAGACTACAAATTCCATCGAGAGCACAAAATCATAAATAGCATGCAGACTTAATGCAGAAACAAGACCTATTAAAAGCATTTCGTCGTGATATACATTTTCCTTTTTTAAGTGAAGAATTGTTGAAAAAAAGCCAAGAACAGGATGTTTTTTCTTTTTAAGATACTCAATTTTAAGTACTGGTGACGCAAAAAATGCCATTCCAAAGTAATAACCTAGTACTCCGGAGCATAAAATATGCACCATTGTTACTATGGTAATGCGGAAAATGGCGAAAACCATAAAAGTGCCTGTGCTAAGCTGACCCCATTGATTGAAGAAATAAACTATATTTTCAAAAAATGCGAAACCAAGCGCAGTAATAATCGCCATTTCAATTACATCATCAATTGATTTAAAAAACCTATGACCTATTGTCTTTAACATTAAAAATTTTAAGAACTCCTCCATTACACCTACGCCAATAAAACTTAAAAATAGGGCAAGTATAGGCCTGCTACTGAAAATCAACTGAATGTTCTCCCTAAAATTGACTGGATTTACCTTAAAGAATATTAGATTGATTGTTTTTTCCCAGTAATCCTGATAAATCAAAATCAACTTGGCTGCTATCATCCCCCCTGCGAATACTGCTGCAGTTACAAATTTATTAAGGTTTCTCTTCCACAAAAATAGATATAGCCAAACTGCAAATGGAATAATTGTAATAAGAAACACTACGATGTATTTGATTTCAAAAATCATTAAGCTAGTTCATCAGATATATAATGTGCACCTAAACTGTGCGGACGATTTAAGCATGCTTCAAGTATTTTATAACACACAAGCTGACGATGCTGAATGCGATAATCGCGAGCGGGAATTTCAACAATTTGTTTTTTGGCCTGCTCAAGCCCTTCTTTTGTTCTTATTATTCCTGCCCTTTTCCACATTATTTTCCCGATTCTACTTGAATATGCTTTAACTTGTGCAATATCTTCAATCACCACTTCAGGCGGTTTAATATCTTTAATTTCCGGATCACGGTCTTTATCTATTTCAACACTACGTTCTATTGAATCTGCGATAGATATTGAAAATACAACAGCTTCCAGTAGAGAATTGGAAGCCAACCTGTTAGCTCCATGTACTCCAGTACAAGCAACTTCTCCTACTGCAAAAAGACCGGGCATTTTTGTGGCGCCTTTTAAATCGACAGGTATTCCACCACAGGCATAATGCGCAACAGGAGTAATTGGAACTTTGTCGTTAACTATATCAAATCCGTATTCTTTTGCTTGTTTATATATATTCGGAAATGTTTTTTTAATCACTTTTTCATCAAGATGTCGCATATCTAAGTAAACCGGACCATTCATTAATTCAAAAAACACAGCACGAGATACTAAATCTCTTGGAGCAAGTTCACCGCGTGGGTCGAACTGCTGTATAAATTGCTTTCCGTCCTGATCTACAATTCTTGCACCAAAACCCCTCAATACCTCCGAAAGCAGAAAATATTTTCCCTTATCTTCCAAATCCAAAGCTGTTGGGTGAAACTGTACAAATTCAATATCCTCTAATTCCAGACCTGCATTAATAGCAAGTGCCAAGCCATCACCACCTGAGCCAAGTGTATTTGTAGTACGACCGAATAATTGACCAAAACCACCTGTTGCAAGAATTGTCTGCTTTGCAAAAATAGGTTTTAGCTCTGTTTCATCCCCCTCTCTTGCAAAAACCCCATGACATCCATCGTCCGACTCAATAATTTCCACAGCATCAATATATTCTTTGATTGAGATTTTTTTGTTCTTTTGAACGGTTTTTATTAACTGATTCAGAATATCTCTTCCGGTAAAATCACTTGTACGCCATACCCTTGGTCTTGAATGACAGGCTTCCAGCACAGGTGTTTTTTCAAATTTAACACCTATTGATTCTAAAAAACGAATCGCTTTTGGTGCATGTTCTACTAAATATTTAACCGCGGACTCCTTATTGTGCCCAGCACCTGCTTTAATTGTGTCATTCAAGTGAGATTCAAAACTGTCTTCTTTTTCAATAACCGCTGCAATACCACCTTGTGCGGAATAAGTATTAGCGGATTTAAGTTCACCTTTTGTTATTACTAACACATTGCCGAATTCGCTCAATAAATGGGCGCAAGTAAGACCGGCAATGCCGGAACCTATGACTAAATAATCTGTTTTTATCATTGTATGCATTATAATGTATTAAATTTTATAAATAAAGCCATGAACTTGGTAATATTGAGTTTACTTGCTATAATATATATAATATGCTATAATGATATGATGAATATTAAAATAATATTAAAAAAATAGATTGAAAAAGGTATATTCTGCAATCATAGCTCTTTCTTTTATATTTACTATGCCAATTGCATTGGCAAGTGACGATGTTGTTTCTGAAACTGACAATGCTCCTATTGTTGAGATTAAATTTACCGAACCTGAAGCGTTGCCAGGACAGTTTTCTTATTACTGGATTAATTTCAAAAGAACAATTAAGTCAATTATTACACTTAACCCTGTTAAGCAATCCAAACTTGATTTTGAACTGGCAAACAAAATGATTATGGAGATTCATGCACTTACTTTGAAGGGTGATCAGGAGCATATAGCAACACACATAAAGAAATACAATAAGCTCATAGATAAAATGCATAAGAGAAATGAAAAGTCTGCAAATTTGTATTCAAGCCTAGCCGAAGTTTATGAAATGAAGCTGGAGATTGTCACAAAGTATTATGCCCCTGTTATTTCAGATGCTGAAGAGATATTGACTCCTGAGTTACTGGAAGTTGCTCATAATACAAATCCAACAATTTTTAAAAGTATTAAGCAGGCAACTATCAATTCTGTAAAGAATATTAATCATAAATCACAGGAAATATCGCAATCTGTTGTTAAATTTATTGGTAATAAAACTATTGGCAAATTCGATAATAAATTCGAAGTTTATGATGAATATATGGATACAGGTGAAACAGTAGCGGAACCTTTGAAAAAAACAACAGGAGAATCAGCCGGAAAAGAGACAGAGGTTAAAAATAAAGTCAGTCAGACAAAAGATGAAATAAAGGCAGATAAAAAGGAAAATGTCCAAGTTAGGACTCTGGATTCCTCTGGAGAAAAAGCAAGACTGGAAACAAAAGTTGAGGTTAAAGAAACCAAAACCATAAAAAAAGAAGCGTCTAAGGAGGTTAAATCTGAAACAAAAGAGGAGATAAAAGAGGAAAAGGCCGAGGTAAAAGAAGCTATAAAAGAAGACAAGGCTGAAGCCAAGGAAGAACTTAAAGAAGCCAAAACCGAAGAAAAAGAAGCGGTAAAAGAGGTTAAATCTGAAATAAAAGAGGATATAAAAGAGGAAAATGTTGAGGTAAAAGAGGCTGTAAAAGAAGATAAAACTGAAGACAAGGAAGAACTTAAAGAAGCCAAAACCGAAGAAAAAGAAGCAGCTAAGGACGCTAAGGACGAAGAAAAAAAAGACAAGAAAACTAAGTAAGGGGTTTTTGAGATGAAGGCTCTATTTTTTCCAACTGGGCTCCTTTTTTCTGATATTGAAAATATCCTGAGCTTGCGACCATAGCCGCATTATCCGTACAATAAATCATTTTTTCCGGCCAGAATAATTCAATATTATCAGATAAACGCTCACGAACGGTTTTTCTCAACAATTGGTTTGCCGATACGCCTCCTGCAAGGTGAACCGCTTTCACTCCGAACTCATCAGCTGCCATTACAAGTTTATCGGCAAGTACGTCGATAACTGCGGACTGGAAGGATGCGGAGATATCATCTATAATTTCAGATTTCGTATTCCCCATTTCGCATTCATCAACTTCTCTCCGTACTGCGGATTTCAAGCCTGAAAATGAAAAATTGTATTTATTGTCTTTATCCAGCATGGGTCGAGGGAAATCATAAGCGGACGGATCACCGCTTTCTGCTCTTTTGGAGATTACCGGACCACCCGGAAAACCGAGATTTAGGAGTCTTGCAACTTTATCAAATGCCTCCCCTGCCGCATCATCCAAAGTTTCACCAATTACCTCAAAATCGTGGTGGCCTTTCATTAAAACCAGTTCATTGTGACCACCGGAAATTGTTAATACTAAAATCGGAAACTCGAAGACCGAAGACTGAAGATCTAAGTCATCTCCACCTCTATCCAGCCAATTTGCATATATATGACCCGATACGTGATGAACTGGAATTAATGGCTTTTTATGAATATATGCAAGAGTTTGGGCAGTATTTACACCGATTAAAAGTGAAGCAATAAGACCTGGCGCATAAGTAACCGCAATAGCATCTATATCGGACCATTCTGTACCTGCATCTAACATTGCCTTGTCTATTACAGGTGATATTTGGATTATATGTTCACGTGCGGCAACCTCTGGCACTACACCGCCTGTCTGAGAGTGCATATCTACGGATGAAGCAATAACATTACTAAGGACTTTCGTCCCATTTTCTACAACCGCTGCAGCAGTTTCATCACAACTTGTTTCTATTCCTAATATTTTCATTCTTATTACAAGATTACAAAATTAATGTAATATATGTAACGATAATATATCATAAAAAATAATCTTGTAATTTTGTAATAACTAATCTTGTAATAAATAATGATTAATCCTGTCGCATTAAAAATCGGACCCTTAAGTATTCACTGGTACGGCATAGCATATGTTGTTGGGCTTAGTGTAGGAGTGTGGATTTTAAATATGCTAAATAAAAGGCAAAAAGTATTTAAAGATCTTAATCAAATATTTGATTTTGCTTTCTGGATATTTATGGTTGGTGTGATTTTAGGAGGAAGACTGGGCTATATACTTTTTTATAATCTTTCTTATTACATACATAATCCCGCAAAAATAATTGCAGTATGGGAAGGCGGAATGTCATTCCATGGCGGTTTTATTGCGTGTGCCATTGTCTGTTACTTCTTCTTTAAAAAACATAAGATTAATTACTTAAAAGCTGGGGATATCATTTTGATTCCAAGTGCACTCGCTCTTATGTTTACCAGAATTGCGAATTTTATAAATAGAGAGCTTTACGGCAGAGTAATCGAAAACCCGACATTCTCATGGATGGGGGTGGATTTTGGTGACGGAATGCTTAGATATCCTTCTCAACTTTTCCAATCCGCATCCGCTTTAGCCATATTCCTGATACTTTTGTACATTTTTACACGCAAACCAAAAACAGGCGTACTAACATTCAGCTATTTAATTTTGTACGGGTTTTTTAGATTTATTATTGAGTTTTGGCGTGAACCGGACGTGCAAGTGGGTTTTATACTGAAATATTTTACAATGGGACAATTGCTTTGTATTATAATGTTTTTATTCGGAGTTGCCGGTATCTGCTACATTTACAGACGAAGCTAGCCTTCTTATCTGCATCATTATCTCAAGCATCATAAGCGGTTTTATACCCACAATACCGCCGGGATGTCTGATGAATATATTTTCCGCACCCGGCTTATCCAGATTATCCCCAATAACATCAGGTGCAAATGGTCTGCCTGATTCAATCAGCGATTGAATAATACCATCTTCTTCAATATGAACTTCCATATTAAAATCAAATAATATGTTAAGGTATTTATTGTACTGATTTATATTGATTTGTCAAATTCGTTCTACGGGGATATCGGATTTAAGCCGCCTCCCTTTGCGCTTCTTCTGGAATAGCCATTGCGGATACAAGTAAGTCTTTTATTTTTTTTCTTTCATCGCCGTATATAAGCATAATAAGAGTTGTTGGTAGTTCACTTACCTCTTTTGGATCGGCATTCTCCAAATATGCCTCAATTGCTTCTTGAGCTAGCTTTTCATACCTTTCTTCAATATCAAATTCCTGATGTCTGCTCATATTACCACCATATTCCTTTATTAAACCGCAGATATCCTTAATTTCACTCCTTGCCGCCTCAGCAAGCTCCCTTTTGTTTTCAAAGACTCTTCCTTCATTCCCTTCCCTGTATAATAAATATTTATTTGTTTTTGTCATAATAAAATTTTGTTAAGCGACATTTTTTTTCTTTTTGGCAGTTTTTTTAGCCTCGGATAATAATTGTTTAAGTATTTCTACCCTTTCTTTCGGTGACAACTTCATTGAATCAAGAGATATCTCGATTTGCTCAACAGCTACTTCTTTTGCGATTTCCAGTTTTTCTTCATCAGAAGCTCCCGCCTCTGGAATAATCACAATATCCGGTGTTAATTTTTCATCTAAGCCTATCTTTGGTGCTGGCAAAGTGGTTTTCATCCAATATCCTGCATCCACCTTAACTTCATCTTCATTAGCTCTATCTTCATCTTCTTGGTGCTTTGTTTCTTCTTTTGCAATCAAATCTAAAAATCCTTTTTGTTCCAAATATTTTTGTTTAGGATTATTAAAATCATCCATTAACCTTTTTACTACCCTTAGGCGCTCTTTTACATAAAGCCTATCTAAAAGATTTGTAGGCATTTTTTGCCTACAAGTTTCAATTGCATAATTAGTCTCGTCGTTCAAAATTCCCATAAGCTCTTCTATAACCCCCCTATCTTCAGGCTTTTCATAATCAAGGTTTTTAATGTTTTCTAAATCGATATGTGAACCAATCATGCCAAAAATAAACAAAATACTTGTCACAAATTCAGGGTCGATATTGTATTTGTAACATTCATTTAGTTTTGAAACCAAACCTGGAGAAAGAGCGCTCCCCCATCTCTGTCTTTGCTTTGCATCAAATATACAATAACTAATAAGGTCCTCGACAACGATTTCCCTTTCCCTTGCCTGAAGATCTACAGAAGAATCCCTTAAATGTAATTCTGTGATTCTATCGCGATTACTTTGCACTTCTTCCATCTTCCTAGCTAATTTTTCCTCCTGTTCGCGAAGAGCTTCGATTTCATTGTACAATTTTCCCATTTCCTGAGTGTTCTGCTCGAAGGTCTCAATTCTCCTTTGTTTTGCGGTATTTGGAGGCATTTTATTTTGTTATCATCATAATATTATACATTATTTCCCATGTTTTATCAAGGTTTTACCCTTTTTTCATTTGATAAAAGCATATTAAATTGATATTTAAGCCAAAAAATGATATAATATAGAGATTAAGATATTAAATAGAACAATGAACAATAATAAATTAATAAATCAAGCTTTGAAATTAACTCAAACCATTGAGAGGAATAGCTTAAGCCAAAATTCAAAGCTTGATAAGTTATTAAGAAATGCCAATGAATTTAATGATCGGATAAAAGAATATGAAGAAAATTATAACCTCTTAAATAAAATATAATGGCTTCATTCGAAACACGACAATCAGTGCAAGAAATAGCCGATATACCTGAAGATCAGGAGAGTTTTAATCAATTAAAAGAAGAGATAAAAGCTTCTTTATTCAGTATTGATGAAAATGCTAATAGATTAGAAAAAAGGTTGACCATATTAGAATTCTTGCTTGACGATATTGGAGCAAAGCTTGAAAAGCTTAAGAAAATGAAATCTAATGCCCCTGATATATTTTTATTCGAAAAATTGTATTCTGATTTAAGAAGTGATTTTGAAAAAATTAAGAATGATGGAGCTTCTGACGCATTAAGGCTTAATAGTGCTTATGATGAACTGGTAAGTGATATGAAAAAAACTGTCTCAGAGGCTGGGGTAAGGAGGGAAAGTCCAAATAAAACAATTCTAGCTAAAATAGTTGAAAAATTAAAATCACTTGGAATAAATCCTGAATACATTGTAACGAAAGGCAAAAAGAATGCTCATACTATTGTTTTATTTAAACAACTTCATTCAAATCCTGGCTTAGCTCCTGATGAATTAACAGCAATTGGCGTAAGCGATTCACAATCAGAAATAAAAAATGCAATTACCAGTGCCTTAAAAAGCGGATTAACTGATACAGTATATGCAGAAGGACTCCCACCAGGAATGCCAGTTGATAATGAGATTGCTCAAAATATTTTATCAAATATTCATCGAGATGCTGTAATGGAAGCAAAGATTGAACATGGTAACAAAATTAAAATTGTTGGGTATGAGGAGATGAGTGCTTTTGCCAAAACCATAAAAGCAATGGATAGAGATGAGGAAGGAGAGGTGGGAGGAGAGGTGGAAAAAAGTGATAATTATAGGGCAACTGCTCAAAATGTATTAATTGCTTCAAATATTTCCAGTTTGTCTAATGAATCCGATAGCACCATTTCCATTATGACATTAGGTGGACTACATGAATACGATTCAAAAAACCAAAAAGATAACCCTTTGCCAATCTCTGATGCATTAGCATATTACGGAATCAATGTAATTGTAGTTGATGCCACAGAACATTTTAATCTCGATGCCGCTACAAAAATTTTTAAAAAAAGGAAATCTAAATTACTTGCAAAAAATACCTCTAAGTAAATATTAATAATTTAATGCTCAACAAACTAATTAAATTCATCGGTCTCGGCTTAATAATCCTCGCCATTACAGCGCTTATAATAAGACAGGGTTTGTTTATGGGGTGGCAATATAGCATTCAGAACAAATTTTATGATTATGATTCTGCAAGTAAGAATATTGTGATTGTGGACATTGATGAAAAAAGTATGAGAGATGATAATCTTGGTGGCTTCAACCAATGGAAACGGGAATATTATTCTCAGGCAATCAATGTTTTAAATCAGGCGGGTTCTGCCGCAATAGGAATAGACGTTACCTTTCCCGACAAATCAATCCATGGGGATTTGGATGATGAAATATTAAAAGACGCTATTGCCCAAAACGATAATGTGGTACTAGGAGCTAGATATTATTTTGAAAGTGGAAACAGAGAAATTGACTGGCCAAATAGCACTATTATGGATGCAAATCCGCGAATTGGATGGATAAATGTCAGTCAGGATGAGGATACTTTTATTAGAAAAATGCCACTTTTTGCCGCATCTAAAGAAAAAACAATAGAAGCACTTTCCTTAGCTCTTTCAAGAATTTATATGAGTGCTGAACCTGTTGGATACAGTGTTGTGAGAGGTGAATTTGATTTTTCGGAGAATGTTACTATTCCAACAATTACCCAGATTGACTCAAAAACAAATCAGGAAGTGCATTTTATGTATATAAACTATTTTGCAGAGCCTTTTAAATTCACACATATTTCATTTTCGGACTTACTTGATAATAATTTTATAGACAAAAAAGGAAATCCCGTAAGTTTTACGGATAAAATCGTTCTTATTGGACCAACTGCAATAGATTTACAAGATTACTACAATTCTCCTGTGAGCAGAGGGGTAAAAATGCCGGGAGTAGAAATACACGCTAATAATATTCAGACTATTATTGATGGCAAATTCCTTCGAGATCAGTCACGGTTCAGCTTTTGGATTACTTTAATAGCTCTTCTTGTAATTAATTTGGTATTTTTCTCATTCTTTAAAGTCCGATACGCAGTTCCATTTGTAATTCTGGAAATCCTTGGAGTAGTGATTTCGGGAATAGTGGGATATGAATCCAGAATATTTATTAATGTTGTTTATCCGATATTAATAATTTTGATGAGTTTTGTAGGAACATTTCTTCTTAGATTTATATTGGAACAGAAAGATAGAAAATTTATAGAAGGAGCCTTTGGTCATTACGTAAATAAAGATGTTGTTAATCAGATAATTAAGAACCCTAAAATGCTTGAACTTGGCGGTGCAAAGCGAAATATAAGCATTCTTTTTTCCGATATTGCAGGTTTTACCACTATTTCCGAAAAAATGGAACCGGTAGAACTTGTTAAGTTTTTAAATGAATATCTGCAGAATATGACCGAGATAATTATTAATGAACAAGGCACTTTGGATAAATACGAAGGCGATGCGATTATGGCTTTTTGGGGGGCGCCAATTGCGCAACATGACCATGAACTTCATACATGTTTAGCTGCTATTGAAAATCAAAAAAGACTCGCCGAACTTCGAAAAAAATGGCAACAGGAAGGAAAGCCTGAAGTTCGAATAAGAATTGGAATTAATTCCGGGGATGCTGTTGTAGGTAATATGGGTTCCAAGAATAGATTTGACTATACCGCAATGGGCGATAACGTGAATTTGGCTTCCAGACTTGAAGGAATTAATAAACAATACGGTACAGAAATTATTATTTCTGAATCAACCTATGAAAAAGTAAAAGGCAATGTAATATGTCGTGAACTTGACCTTATACGGGTAAAAGGCAAAAACCTACCTGTTCGTATTTTCGAGCTTTTAGGTAAAAAAGGAGATATTATTGAACTTGAAAAATTATCAAAATTTGCCGATGCACTTCGGGATTACCGCTCAAAAAACTTCATTTCCGCTAAGGAAAAATTCGAAGCGATTAAAGGCGATAAGCCATCTGAAGTTTATGCAAAAAGGTGTGAAGAATTTATAAAAAACCCGCCAAATATTGACTGGGATGGGGTTTGGACTTTTTTAACAAAATAAACTATTACTAATACTATTCCTCGAACTAATACTAGTTATAGTTATAGTTATAGTTATAGTTATAGTTATAGTTATAGTT
>JAFGCT010000013.1 GCA_016932505.1 Candidatus Peregrinibacteria bacterium | reverse complement strand
TCCGTACGATTGGATGATAGAGGTGCAGGAAATTTCGCGTCCGTACGATTGGATGATAGAGGTGCAGGAAATTTCGCGTCCGTACGAAATGCAGGGCAAAGGAATTTTGGGCCATTGCAAAAGAATTCCCTGTCATCAGTTGTGCAGTCATTTAAGGCGGCAGTTACAAGGTGGTGTAAGAAAAATAATCATCAGGATTTTTGTTGGCATGGTAGATTTTATGATCATATTGTTCACAATGAAGGTTCATTGAATCGGATTTGTTTATATATCAGAAATAATCCGCCAAAATGGCAAAATGATGTTGAAAATAAAATTAAAAATATAAGTGAGTGGCAAATTCAGAATCATTGTGATCGATTATTTGATAAATAAAATATTATGAACGACGAATACCTATATCTATGGGCTCAATGGGGAATATTAAATTACAAGCAGTATAAATTTGTTTTAAAGGAATTTGGAGATTTAGAAAATGCGTGGAAAAAAATTACCCCAGAATTTTTGTCTAACATCGGAATTCGTGATGAAAAGATTGAAAGATGTTTTGAATTTAAAGAGGGTATTTCTTTTCACGACATCACGTCTAAAATGGAAGAATTTGGAATTCGATTATTATCCATTTCTGACGACTCTTATCCGCAATGCCTTAAGAATATTGCTGATCCTCCTCCTTTTTTATTTGTTCGTGGTCACATCCCACAATTACATAAATCCATTGGCGTAGTGGGTACTCGTGCTATAACATCTTATGGATATATGATAACGGATAGGCTTACATCCGATTTAACCCAAAATGGTTTTGTAATTGTAAGTGGATTGGCACTAGGTGTAGATTCTTGTGCACATGAGTCCTGTCTTAAAAATGGCGGAAAAACAATAGCTGTACTTGGTTCTGGTGTGGATTTGATTTACCCTTCATCAAACAGTAATCTTGCAGATCACATAATAAAACAGGGGGGAGCGATTGTTTCTGAGTATCCAATTTCGTCTCCCGCAATTCCACATCATTTTCCTGAAAGAAATCGAATTATTTCGGGGTTATCTCGTGGTGTTTTGGTAACTGAAGGCGGAATAAAATCAGGAGCATTAATTACAGCCCGTTTGGCACTGGAACAAGGTCGTGATGTTTTTGCAGTTCCAAATAACATTACAAAAGTTAGTTTAAGTGGCACAAATCACTTAATAAGAAGAAGTGAAGCAAAGTTGGTTGAAATAGTTGATCATATACTCGAAGAATATCAAATGGAACCTGCTCAGCAACAAATGATTTTTGACTTTAGTGAAGATGAAAATAATATGCTCGTAAAGCTTGCTGACGGTGGAAAATCCATGAATCAATTAGTGTCTGAAACATCTATATGTGTACCGAAGTTATCTGAAATTCTTACAAATCTTAGTTTAAAGGGTGCAGTACGAGAAGATGGTGGTAAATGGGTGTTGTCTTGATTATATTTAAAAAGACTTCCGACTGACTAAGTCTATCGGAAGTCTTATGGGAATCTACCAGAAATAATTTAATACATCATTAAATCTTGTATATCCATGATATCCATAAAATCCACATATTCTTTTGGTGCGGAAACTTTTGGTGCATCAAAGCTTACTATCTTATATCTGTAATTCATATTGAAATTAATAAGATTTTCAATATTTCTCAAAGTAAATTTAATAAATAGATTATCCAGAATATCATTTTCCTTATTTACTCTATAAAGCCCTGCAATACTGAATTTATTTAATCCACTTCTTAGCTCATTAAGTTCAGCATATCCGATTTCTATATTCATTTTTTCGGCAATATCTTTAATAATATTTATTATAGAGCTTTTATTGAATGTGAAAAATTTGAAACCTGTATTTCTGCCACTTACAACATCTCTAATATTAAAGAATTCCGTTTCAACAAGTCTATCAATAAAGTAAGTCATAATTTCATATTCTTCATTATCAACACCCCCATATTCATTCATTAACCCCATAACATCTTTTATATATTCACCAAACCCTGTTTTTATGTCATTTTCTTTAAAGTATTCTATTACTGTTTCTGGTTGGAATAATTCAGTATCAATTGCACTGCCATATTCTGATTCAAGACTTGCCTGATTTAATTCTGATAAATCAGATGCTGGAATTTTGTACCATTTACCTTTAAAATCACTTATTCCTTTAAGAAAATCATTCATACCATTTAATTCACTTTCTCCGATATCTTTAGCTATTACATCTAATTCACTAAGTCTTAAGTATAAGCCATCATTAAAAATAGAAGTAACCTCACCACTAAGATTAATTGTTAGTTGGCTAAAGGGAATAGAACTTAAGCTTTTTTCACTTTCAATTAAATTAATCATTATTGTTCCGTTTATTCTGCTGTAACTATCTGATTCAAAATATTTTTTATTATTAGCATTACCAGAAATAAAGAATTTATAATTCATATCCATAATATCGCCATAATCGTCAACTTTCATATTACCCGAAATAGTCTGGATAATTTTATAGCTATTTAGTTTATAAATATTTGTTGATCCATCTAAAAAACCAACCTCATCATTTGCCTGCACTACCGTAAGAGGTGCTATAAAAATAATTATTATAAGTATTGTTGCAAATATTTTTTTCATAATATTGTGGTTAAAGGCACGTATTATAAAATAAAAATATTTTAAATGCAATTTTTTATTGCTGTTGTCTAATAAATATAATAATATGATGTGCCTATAAAATATGTTAAAAGTAGCCAGAATATTCATCGGGTTAATAATCCTAATATTGGTGTCCGTTCACTTGATAGCTTTTACTTTATTTATTTGTCCTGTGCCAAAAATTTTGGATTTTGCAGTTGGTAAACAAATTGATTACGTATATTTAACTCAAATACCCGATTACATTAATCAGGTGTTTTCATATAAAAATGATGATTTTGATACTGATTTGTTTGTAAGTGAAGAATATTTTTCTGACAATCGTTCTCAATTTATCAATATGGGTAATTTAATGGCTCAAAAAATTCTAATTTTACGATATAATAAATTTTTTGATAGTAATCAGCGTCAGGAGTTGTATTTAAATACTCTTGATTTTGGTGGCGATGTAATTGGCATTTCTGCAGCATCAAATTATTATTTCCAGAAACAGCCATCGGAATTGAGTTTGGAGGAGGTATTAACTTTGAGCGGTATATATAAGATATTTGATAATTAATTATAAAATATCTTATCATTCTGTCCACTTAAACTTATTTCTCAATTTGACATTCTAGCCAGTGTGTCTATAATAACTTGGCTAATTTCAGCGTCCTTTCTGATTGTGTTGTGCTTGATGGACTTGTCTAACTTCGCATTAGCAAGCCTTTAATTAAACACAATCATTTTTCATTTATGGCTACAAAAACTATGACCAAGAATAAAACATTGTCCATTGAACCCTTAAAAGTTCTCAATGGGCGTTCTTATTTTACTGAAACTGTGGATGATTTTCGTTTGCCGAATCTAATTGAGATACAATTGAATTCATACCAATGGTTCTTGAGCGAAGGCTTAAAAGAGCTTTTGCAGGAAATATCTCCAATTACTGATTTTTCAGGTAAAAAAATGGAACTCCATTTCCTTAACCATTCTCTTGATAAGCCAAAACATGATCCTTTAACTGCAAAACGAAAGAATCTTACTTATGAAGCTTCATTAAAAGCTCATGTTCAGTTGATCAATAAAGAAACAGGTGAAATTAAAGAGCAGGATGTATTTTTGGGTTCAGTTCCTCTTATGACAGATAAAGGAACCTTTATTATAAATGGTATCGAGCGTATTGTTGTTAATCAAATTGTAAGAAGTCCAGGTGTATTTTATTCTAGGAATCTTGCGGCTCCACAATTCTTTAATGCAAAAATAATTCCTAAGCGTGGTGCTTGGCTTGAAATTGAAACTGACAAAAAAGGAATAATCACTGTTAAAATAGATAGAAAACGTAAAATTCCAGTAACTCAGTTATTACGTATTTTTGGTTTTGATAAAGACAGTGAAATGCTTGAAATGTTCAAGGATGTTAATGTCGATTTAAATAACGATTATATTCAGAATACTCTTGAAAAAGACAACGCGAGATCAAAGGATGATGCATACCAAGGGATTTACCGTAAAATTCGTCCTGGTGATTTAGCAACACCTGAAAATGCGAAACAATTAATTGAAAGTCTTTTCTTTGATTTCAAAAGGTATGACATGGGTCTTATAGCTCGCTATAAATTGAATAAGCGCTTTGGTACAAGCATTGGCTCTACAATGAAAGACCGTGTTTTTCAAACCGATGATTTCGTAAATATATTAAAATTACTTATTGAATTAAATAACGGAGAAGGGGAAGAAGATGATATTGATCACCTAAGTAATCGTCGTATACGTAGTGTAGGTGAATTAGTTCAGAATAAATTCCGTATGGGTTTACTTAGAACAGACCGTATTGCAAAAGACAGAATGACAATAATGGATCTTGAGGCGGTTACTCCTACTCAACTTATCAATTGTCGTCCTATTACAGCAGCTCTTCGTGAATTTTTTGCCAGTTCCCAGCTTTCACAATTTATGGATCAAACCAACCCGCTTTCTGAGCTTGCTCACAAGCGTCGTATTTCTGCAATGGGTCCTGGTGGTCTTTCGCGTGAACGTGCATCCTTTGATGTTCGTGATGTACATGCTTCTCATTATGGACGTATTTGTCCTATCGCCACTCCAGAAGGTCCTAATATTGGTCTTGTTGTTCACCTTGCAAGTTATGCACGTGTTAATCAATATGGATTTATTGAAACTCCTTATCGATCAGTTGAACATTATATTGAACCAAAGGTTGCAGATATTGTTGGGCTAATAATTGATGAGGAAATTAAGGATGGCAAAAAAATTATTGCACATATCGGAGACAAAATTACTAAAGAGCAGGCTAGTAAAATTGCAGCTCTTAAAAAGAAAGTACAAAAACCTGTAATTGAAACTGTAAAGGAACCTTTAGCAAGACAATTAATTGATAAGCTAGCAGGTCAGGATATTAAAATAGGAAGAAAGATTATCCTTAAGAAGGGTGAAGTAATAAGCGAGGAAAGCGCACGAATGATTATTGCTGATAAAAAAATGAATTCGGTTAAAATTCAAGAAAGACCTCAGAATTTATTAAAGGTTAGAGCTTTCGTGACTGATAAAGTTGAATATTACGATGCTGATAATGAAAAGAACTTTGTTATTTCTGAGGCTAGCGCTGAAATTGATGACAATAATCAGTTTGCAGATTCTCGTGTTGCAGCTCGTAGACGTGGAGAGCCGGCATTGGTTCATGTCCGCGATTTAACTCATATAGATATTGCCCCAAAGCAAATTGTATCTGTTACCACTTCTCTTATTCCTTTCCTTGAGCATGATGATAATACTCGTGCTTCTATGGGTTCAAACATGCAACGTCAGGCAGTATCTCTTATTCAGCCTGAAGCTCCGGTTGTCGGAACTGGTATGGAAGCTTTGACTGCTGAAAGCTCAGGTCAGGCTGTAGTTGCAAGAGGTAAAGGTACAGTCACAGAGGTCGACGCAGATTGTATTACTGTTATGTATGATGATGGAAAGAAGGAACAGTATCCTATATTAACTTTCCACAGGTCAAATCAAGCTACATCAATTCATATGAGGCCTGCAGTTGAGAAAGACCAGAAAGTTAAAAAAGGTGATACGTTGATAAATGGTGCCGCTGTAGATGGTGGTGAGTTAGCACTTGGTCGTAATTTGCTAGTTGCATATATGTCATGGGGGGGTTATAACTATGAAGATGCGGTAATTATCTCTGATCGTGTACGTAAAAAAGGTTTTTATGACTCAATTCATATTGAATCTTTTTCAATAGATGTAAGAGACACAAAGCTTGGACCTGAAATTGTAACTCGTGATATTCCTAACGTTGGTGAGGCACGCTTAAAAGATCTTGATGTAGATGGTATTGTGCGAATTGGTGCGACTGTTCACGAAAGTGATATTTTAGTTGGAAAAATTACTCCAAAAGGTGAAACTGAATTAACTGCTGAAGAGCGTTTGCTTCAAGCAATTTTCGGTGATAAGGCAAAAGATGTTAAAGATACTTCTCTTCGTTTACCAGGTGGTGAAGGTGGAAAGGTTGTAGATGTACAAATATTCAATCGTCAGGAAGGAGACGAATTACCAACAGGTGTAATTCGACAAATAAAGGTATACGTAGCTCAGACTCGTAAAATTCAAGTTGGTGATAAAATGGCTGGTCGTCATGGTAATAAAGGTGTTATATCAAAAATCGTTCCTGCTGAAGATATGCCTTTCCTTGCAGATGGAACTCCTGTAGATATTATTCTAAATCCACTTGGGGTATCCAGTCGTATGAATATCGGACAGATTCTTGAAACACATTTAGGATGGGCTGCCAGTAAATTAGGTTTTAAAGTTGCAACACCTGCCCTTAATGGTGTTACTCTTGATCAGATATCAACGCTTATGAAAGATGCGGACTTACCTTCAGATGGTAAAATTCAGCTTTTCGATGGTAGAACAGGTGAACCGTTCCATTATAAAACCGTAGTTGGAACAGTATATATGTTAAAGCTACTTCATTTGGTTGAAGATAAACTACATGCACGTTCTGTTGGACCATATTCTTTGGTTACTCAACAGCCACTTGGAGGAAAAGCGCAACATGGAGGACAGCGTTTCGGAGAAATGGAAGTTTGGGCACTTGAGGCTTATGGAGCCGCTTATACTTTGCAAGAAATGCTTACAATCAAATCAGATGATGTAATTGGTCGTGCTAAGGCTTATGAATCAATTGTTAAAGGTGAATCTATTCGCACTCCAAGTGTTCCGGAGAGTTTCAATGTACTTATAAAAGAATTGAAGAGTTTGTGTCTTGACGTTGAATTACTTAAACAAAAGGGTGATGAATTTGAGGAAGTTGATCTTGAGGATGTAATTGAAAAAGATGATGATGATGAAATTCCTCATATTGACCAAATACATGAGCTTGAAGAAAAAGCTACACTTAAAGAATCTGAAGCTGATATTGAAGATGAGCTTGAAGGAGATAACATCGGTCAAATGGATGCTATTGAAGAGTTGGAGGCAGAATCTATGGAAGATGAAGGTCCTGAGGGTATTATTACTCCTGAGGAGATTGAAGAACTAGAAGATGCGGCTGAAGACGAAGAAGACGAGAAAAATATTTAACAATTATTATTTAATATTTATCATTTAATATTTTAAGAAATGAGAAGCGTAAATAAAGTAATCTTGGTAGGAAATTTAACCCGAGATCCTGAACTTAAACAAACTACTAATGGTCAATCTATTGTTACTTTCGGATTGGCAACAAATCGCGAATGGGTTACCCGTTCAACTGAAAAAAAATCCTTAGCTGAGTATCACAATATTGCTGCTTGGGGCAAATTGGCTGAAATATGTCAAAATTACCTAAAAAAAGGAAAATTGGTTTATGTTGAAGGTTATTTAAAAACCCGTTCATGGGATAGCCCAGAAGGTGTAAAGATATTCAGAACTGAAATTGTTGCTACTGATATGATTATGCTTGATAAAAGACAGGACGGAGGAAGTGATGATATAGATTATGTTCCTTCTGAAGATGGTATGGATGCCAATACTTTTGATCCTGATGAAGAATTTGGCGATATTATTCCAGATCAATCTGATACTCCCGCTGAAGATAAGAAATAATATTTTTATTAAAGTGCCTTGTGTTTAGTGCCTCGTGTTTCGTGATTTATAAGGTACTACACACTACGCACAAAACACGAATAAATTTTTAATCAACTATTATGGCTCAACAACCAAAAGGTCCAACAAGGCATGAAGACTTCGACTCAATTAGTCTTTCCATTGCTAGTCCTGAGACAATATTATCTTGGTCTCATGGTGAAGTTACAAAACCTGAAACAATAAACTATAGAACTCAGAAGCCTGAAAGGGACGGTTTATTTTGTGAAAAAATATTCGGTCCTACTAAAAACTGGGAGTGTTATTGTGGAAAGTATAAACGAATACGCTACAAAGGTGTGGTTTGTGAAAAATGTGGAGTTGAAGTAACTCGTAGTATTGTTCGTCGTGAAAGAATGGGGCATATCAGCCTTGCCGTACCGGTTACTCATATTTGGTTTTTACGTTCTACTCCTAGTCGAATCGGATTACTTTTAGATTTACCTATTAAAGCTATTGAACAGGTTATATATTTTGCTGCTTATATCATTATCGATGTAGATCAGGAAGCAAAAAAGGAAGCTTTGGAAAACCTTGAAAATGATTACCAGGTGTTTAAAAAGCAATTACAAGAAGAATTCAAAGCTAAATCAAGCGAATTTAAAGCTCAAAAGCGTGACAAAAAATTAGCCAAACAAAGTAAGGCAGAAAAAGCTAAAGAAGAGATGGTTGAACAGGAGGAGGCTAATAAAGTTTCTGAAGATGAAGATGTTGAGGAAATAATCAAGACAGAAGATGCTTTTGCACAAAAAATTGATGAACTAAATGTTCAGCATCAGCAAGCAAAAGAAGATTTAGAGTCTTTATGTATAGGAAAAGTGATTGGAGAAATTGAATATAGAGATCTTTCTATGAAATTTGGTCATGTATTTTCTGCTGGAACAGGTGCTGAATCAGTACGAAAGATTTTAGAGAATATTGATTTGCATAAATTTGCAAAAGACCTTGAAGAAGAAAGAAAGAAGAGTACAGGTCAAAGACATAAAAAATTAATGCGTCGTATAAGGCTTGCTTCTGCTCTTGAGAAAGCTAAAATTAGACCAGAATGGTCTGTTGTTTCTCAGTTGCCTATTATTCCACCGGATTTGCGTCCTATGGTTCAGCTTGATGGAGGACGTTTTGCTGCAAGTGATTTAAATGACCTTTATCGTCGTGTAATTAATCGTAACAATCGTTTAAAACGTTTAATGGCTATTGGTGCTCCGGAAGTAATTTGTCGTAATGAAAAACGTATGCTTCAAGAGGCAGTAGATACTCTATTTAACAATGCAGCTCGTGCTGGACGCGCAGTATTTACTGCTGGTGATAAGCGTAAACTTAGATCTTTGTCCGATATGCTTAAGGGTAAACAGGGTCGCTTCCGTCAAAACTTGCTTGGTAAACGTGTAGATTACTCTGGACGTTCTGTGATTGTTGTTGGTCCACAGTTAAAACTTCACGAATGTGGTCTTCCAAAAGAAATGGCGCTTAAGTTATTTAAACCGTTTGTTATTGGCGAATTGATTCGTCAGGAACTTGCTCATAATGTAAAAGGAGCAGAAAGATTAATAGATATAGCTAAAAGAGAAGTATGGGATATTTTAGAGGTTGAAACCAAAAAACGTTTAGTACTTTTAAATCGTGCTCCTACTCTTCACCGTCTTGGTATTCAAGCCTTTCAGCCAATTCTTATCGAAGGTAAGGCTATTCAGATCCATCCACTAGTATGTGCCGCCTTTAATGCCGACTTTGATGGTGATCAGATGGCTGTTCATTTACCTCTTTCTGAAAGAGCTCAAGATGAAGCTAGAACTTTAATGCTTGCTTCAACAAACTTACTTAAGCCTTCTGCCGGTGAACCGATTATTACTCCTTCTCAGGATATGGTGCTTGGTGTTTACTATTTAACTCAGGCATTTAGAGGAAAAGATGGAGAAGGTATGGCTTTTGCTGATATTAATGAAGCAATTAATGTATATCGTACCGGTCATGTAGATCTTCAGACATACATTAAAGCTCGTGTTAATGGTGAAATAATCGAAACAACTGTTGGTCGTTTGATTTTTAACAGTTTTTTACCGAAAGAGGTTTCTTATGTTAATGAAACTGTAGGTAAGAATGGTCTTAAAAAACTACTTGCTGAAATTCTTGATAATGTAGGTCCTGAGGCAACCGCAAGGGTGGCTGATGAATTCAAGCGTATAGGATTTAAATTTGCGACAAAGTCAGGTTTAACAATCTCTGTTTTTGATATGCTTATACCTGAGGAACGTGAAAATTTGGTTAAGGCTGCAGATGAGACAGTACGTAAAATCAATAATCAATATTGGAAAGGATGGATAACAGAGGAGGAGCGATATAATCATGCTATTCGCTTATGGTCTACTCTAAAAAACGACATTACTGTAAAAATGGTCGAAAAGTTTGAGTCTAATCCTGAAAACAATATCTATTATATGATTGATTCTGGAGCTCGTGGTAACTGGGGACAGATTACTCAGATGTGTGGTATGAAAGGACTAGTTGCCAATCCTAGTGGACGTACAATTGAACTTCCAATTAAATCTAATCTGAAGGGAGGATTTTCCATTCTGGAGTACTTTATTGCAACACATGGAGGACGTAAAGGTAAATCTGATACCGCTCTTAAAACAGCTGAAGCTGGTTACTTAACTCGTCGTCTTGTAGATGCTGTTCAGGATGTAGTGATTAAAGAGGATGATTGTGGTTCTACATATCAACATAGGGTTTCACGAGAGGAAAGTAGTAAAATTGGAGAAGGTTTTGAAAAAAGAATTTTTGGACGAACTCTTACCAGCGATATTAAACATCCTAAAAACGGTGAAATAATCGCTAAAAAAGGACAACAAATCGATAACCGCATTATGGCATTAATAAATGAAGAAAAAATTGATGAGGTTAATGTTCGTTCTATTATGGCTTGTAAAACTGAAAATGGAATCTGTAAACAGTGTTATGGTTTTGATCTTGGTACTAACAAGCTAGTAGATTTAGGAACAGCTGTTGGTATTATTGCCGCTCAATCTATTGGTGAACCGGGTACTCAGCTTACAATGCGTACATTCCATATGGGTGGAGTTGCTGAGGGTGCTGATATTACTCAGGGTCTTACACGTGTTGAGGAATTGTTTGAAGCAAGGTCGCCAAAATCTCCTGCGGTTCTTGCCGATATTGAAGGAAGAGTTATTGTTAAGGCTACAAAAGAGGCAATAAACGTTCTTATAACATCTGAAGTTCTCGGTGAAGATACTTATGTTATTCCTCCTGATTTTGAATCAATTGTTAAGAAGGGTGATAAAGTTCGTCCTAAACAAATTATAGCTAGAGCTAAAGCAGAAAAAATTACATTAAAAGCCACTGAAGAAGGGAAAGTAATTAGTGTTTCATCAACTCAGATAGTAACAAAGCATACTGAAAAGCATACAAAGGAATATCAATTTGGTCCTCGTGAAAATTTGCTTGTACAAAATAATGATTATATTAAAAGAGGAACTCCATTAAATAGAGGTCATTTAAACTTACAGGAATTAATGTCTGCAACTGATATTTATTCTACACAGCATTATGTTATGACAGAAGTCCAGCATATTTATGCTTCACAAGGACAGACTATCAACGACAAACATATTGAAATTATTGTTAAGCAAATGCTTTCTAAGGTAAGAGTGGTTAATCCTGGTGACAGTGATTTACTTCCAGGCGAGCTTGTTAACGCAGAACGTTTCGATAGAATTAATCATGACTTACTTAAAGACAAGAAACGAGAAGTTCTTGGGGAGCGCTTACTGCTTGGAATATCTCGTGTTGCAATTACTACAGATAGTTGGCTTTCAGCCGCATCTTTCCAGGAAACTATCCGTGTTCTTGTTGAAGCTGCTACTACCAGAAAGATAGATAACCTAAAGGGCTTGAAAGAAAACGTAATTATTGGTAAACTCATCCCCGCTGGTCATATTTATTGCGAACAAAACGAAAATAAAAAATAAAATACATTTTTAATTTTAGATTTTTCATTTTACATATAACTATTATAAATTTAATTCAATTATCAAATGCCTACAGTAAATCAATTAGTTCGGAACCCAAGATGTACTCCCAAAAAGAAGAGTAAGGCTCCTGCACTTCAATACACCTTTAATTCACTTAAGAACAAGGCAGTAGCCTTTAAAAAAGGGTGCCCTCTTAAGCGCGGTGTGTGTATAAAAGTAACAACAATGACACCTAAAAAGCCGAACTCAGCTTTACGTAAAATAGCTCGTGTAAGGCTGAACAACGGAGAAGAGGTTAATGCTTATATTATGGGTGAGGGTCATAATCTACAAGAGCACTCAGTTGTAATAATTCGCGGAGGAAGGGTAAAAGATTTACCGGGTGTACGTTATCACATTGTCCGTGGAACACTTGATACACAAGGTGTTTCAGATCGTAAGCAGGGTCGTAGTCGTTATGGTGCTAAAAAACCTAAATCTTAAATTCTAAACTCTAATAATTTATAAATATTTAATTTCAAATGATTCAGAAAAAAGCTAAATACATTCCAGCAGGTTCAACAGAATGGCAGGAGAAGTTTATTAACTGCATGATGATTGGTGGTAAAAAATCAATTTCACGAGCAATTTTCCGTGATGCTATGGAGAATTTACGTAAACAGGGTATTAAAAATCCAGAAGAGATATTCGAAAAAGCTATTCGCAATGTAATACCTAATATGGAGGTTAAGGCGCGACGTGTTGGAGGCTCAGTGTACCAAATACCAGTTGAAGTAAAACCTAAACGTCAAATGGCCTTGAGTATTCGTTGGATTATTGGTGCATGTAGAACTAAAAAAGGAAAATGCATGGCAGATAAGCTATCACAAGAACTGCTTGATGCTAGTAACGAAACTGGAAACGCCTTTAAGAAGCGTGAAGATGTTCATAGAATGGCTGCTGCAAATAAGGCATTTGCTCATTTTGCACGTTATAATAAATAAATCTTGATATTTGTTATCTAACATTTTAAACTCGGAATCTTAATTTTGGTTTCGAGTTTTTGCATTTTGAGTTTTTTTCTATTTGTGTTAAAATGCTTCTGCCTAATAAAAATAAAAATATGAAAAATCAGAAATATTTAAAGTTACCAAGTGTTGCGGTTTTATGCGCCCTTGTTTTTGTTATGTTTTCTTCTCCTGTATACGCTCAAGCTACTTCAAGTTCCTCAAACATGCAGGTTGTATCCACTGGGTTTTCCGATGTTCCAAGAACAAATCCGGGTTATGTGGGTATTACTTTTATGAGTGAACAAGGTGTAGTTAAAGGTTATGATGACGGGACTTTTAAGCCAAATAATCCCATAAATCGTGCGGAAGTTCTTAAAATAATACTAGGAGGCTCTGGAATTGAGGCTGATGCTCCTTTTTCCGCTTCCTTTCCTGATGTGCAGGATGGACAATGGTTTACGCCATATGTTATGAAGGCAAAAGCTATTGGAATTGTAAAAGGAAATGATGTAGATGGTACCTTTGCTCCAGCAAGACAAGTAAACATGGCTGAGTTTATTAAAATGTTACTTTCTGCTAATGGAATTGATGTTAGTTCATTTGAAGGAAAAACCGTTGTTCCTAATATTCCAGCTGATGCATGGTATGCGAATTATATAAATTATGCTGCTGCGCTTGGTATTATCCCACGTGATAAAGATGGTAATGTAGATTCAGCAAAATTTCTTACTCGTGCTGAAGTAATTAATTCTATGTATTTACTTGCAATAATCCGTAATGGCGGAGACACTCAATTCCTTTTAAACAGGGCTGAAGCTGAACTTGCTCAAATTGAAGTATATATAGCTGCTAATCAAGTTGCGCTTGCTAAGAATGCTTCCGAGCTTGCTGTTGATATCACTCAACAGGCTTATAAAAACATGCCTGAAAACAACATTGTTGTAGGAGCTGCGAAATTAGCACGTTCTTACGACTATTTAGTAGATTCTTTTATTCTGGGCATTCAAGGGCTAAATGATAAATCTACAGAAATGGCTAATATGGCAATCGATAAGGCTTCTGAGGCATGGGAGGCTAATAATGCTACTCAGCCTATAGCTGCTCATATAAAAAGCAGGGCGCGTGAAATTCTCGCTCAGGTTGGTGGTACAGAACAATAAAATAATTTTTTAAATTACGATGGTTAACAACACAAAGAAAATATTAATAATTGAGGATACACCTGCTATTGCACAGGCGGTTACAGCAGGGCTTGAACAATTTGGATTTAAGATTGAAGTTGCTACAGATGGTGATGAGGGTCTTAAAAAAATTCAAGAAAATCATTATAATCTTGTTATTTTAGATCTTGTAATGCCTAAAAAAACAGGTTTTGATGTACTGAATAATCTTAAATCAATCGGAAATAAAACACCGGTATATGTTTATAGTAATATGCTGGAAGACTGCACAAAGGAAGATGTTATTAATGCTGGTGCTCTTGCATATTTTGACAAATCAAAAATTTCACTTGAGAGGCTTATTGGTGAAGTTAAAAAGTTTACTGAGCAGTAGTTTTAACCCCCTTTATCATGTAATCATTTATTTATTGTCTCCCTTATCAAAGGGGAAGTATTTTGTGATAAATGATTAATGTTAAATGATTAATATTTTTTTGTGACGGGTGAGCTGGAATCACAAAAATTATTCAAATTAATGTAGAGACAGCATTAATGCTGTCTCTACTATGTATATATCACAAAAAACATAGTTAAAACAAAAATCTTTTAACTATTTTTTAATATATAAATTGTTTTAAAATAATTGCTTTCTGTGTTAAAATTCAAGTTAACAGAAACTAAAAACAAAACAATGCCAAAGAAAAAAGAAGTAGGTAAAAAAACCTATCTAAAAAATGAGGAAATCCCAATTGATTTCCAGTCAATTTATGAGTGTGCTGGCGATGCGATTTATATTATTAAAGTGCCTAAAAAAGGGTTACCTTATTTTGTTGATTGTAATAGTTATACTTTAAAATTATTTGGATGGGATAA
Source organism: Candidatus Peregrinibacteria bacterium (assembly GCA_016932505.1). Classification (GTDB taxonomy): domain Bacteria; phylum Patescibacteriota; class Gracilibacteria; order UM-FILTER-43-11; family UM-FILTER-43-11; genus JAFGCT01. The sequence goes on along the minus strand of JAFGCT010000013.1, from coordinate 21,678 downwards.
TAAGTCTAAAATCATTGGTAAATCGCCTGTTGATTTCGCCCCCCCAATACAGCCCGATGGTATGACCGCTAAAGAAAGAATTCTTATTGAGGCGAAAAAAGTAACTCATGGAAAACCACTCCATTCTGAGTGGAAATTTCTCCGGTCAGATGGAACATATGTTAATACTACTCTTTCTTTAAGTTCGCTTAATATTAAAAGGGGAAAATATATTCTGGTGATTGCGAGGGATATTACTTTGCAGAAGAGGGCAGAAAAAGATTTAACTGTACAAAAGGAATGGTCTGAAAAGCTTGTTGATTTAGCCCCTAATATTGTTATAGGTTTAGGTAAGACTTCTAAAATATTGGTTTTTAATAAATTCGCTGAGGAGTTAACTGGATATAAAGCTAAAGAGGTTATTGGTAAAAAATGGATTGATTTATTTATTCCAAAAGAACAACAAAATGAATTATATAAAGTACTGAGTGATGTTTTTAAAAATCAGTATATTCATCATATTTTTGAAAATCCGATTATTACAAAAAGCGGTGAAAAGAAATTATTTTCTTGGCATAACACTTTTTTAAAAGCAAATGGTAGTGAGGCAATGGTGTTTTCTATTGGTGAGGATATTACTGAAAGGAAAAAAAATGAAGAACAAATATTCAAAGACCTATCACTTATTAATGCTACTTTAGAATCCACTGCAGATGCGATTCTTGTGGTTGACCAAAATGGTAAGTGGGTTACTTATAATACAATATTTCTACAAATGTGGGATATTCCTGCCGTTATTGCAGAATCGAAAGATGATGATCGGGCTCTTAAATATGTTTTAAATAAAATCAAGAATCCAAAAGCATTTATCACTTCGGTTAAGTTTTTATATGCAAATCCTGTAGTGGAAAGTTTTGATATTATTGAATTTAAAGATGGTAGAATATTCGAGCGTTTTTCAAAGCCTCAGTATTTGGGTGATGAAATCGTTGGAAGGGTTTGGTCTTTTCGCGATGTAACTGAAAAGAAAAGAATTGAAGATCAATTGATTAGCAATTCAAAATTTCCTTCCGAAAATCCTAATCCTGTTATGCGTATTTCTAGAAAGGGTATATTGCTGTATGCCAACGGTGCGGCATTTAAATTGTGTGGGAAGCAAAAAATTGGTCAAAAAATTAAAAGTAAATGTTTTCAGGAAGCTTTAAAACTGGTTCTTTCAACTGATAAAAATATTATTAAAGAAATCAGTATAAATAACCAATTCTACATATTTACCATTTCTCCTGTTAAGGGTACCGATTACGTTAATCTTTATGGTAGAAATATTACTGAGAGAAAAATATCAGAAAATAAACTTAAAGAAAGAGAAAAAGAATTAAGGGAAGCTCAGGCGATGGCTCATATTGGTAATTGGTTGTGGAATATTAAAACAGGAGAAGTCGAGTGGTCTGATGAGGTATATAAAATATTCAGAAGAAATCCAAAGACATTTAAGCCAAAAATAGATACGATAATGAAATTATCAAATCCATGGCCGGAGGATAGAAATCGTCATAATGAGCTTATAAGAAAGGCAATCAAGAGTAAAACAGCTGGTTCATATGAGCAAAAATTTCTTTTGCCAGATGGAACTACTGGGCATTATTATTCTACTTTTAAAGGAATTTATGATGAGAAATCAAATTTAATTTATATAAAAGGCACAGTACAGGATATTACAGAAAGAATGAATTCGGAAATAGCTTTGAAGGAAAGCGAAGAAAAATTTAGATCTCTGTTTTTAAATATGCATAATGGTTTTGCTCTCCATGAAATTGTATTAAATAAGAAAGGTAAACCGATTGATTATGTCTTTTTGGATGTTAATGAGGGGTTTGAAAAAATAACTGGGCTTAACAGAAATAAAATTGTGGGAAAAAATGTAACTAAGGTATTAAAAGGTATAGAAAATGATCCTGTTGATTGGATAGGAAAATATGGAAAAGTCGCTATAACAAGAAGGCCAATTAAGTTTGAATCTTATTCTAAAGACTTGGATAAGTGGTTTATGATTTCAGCATATTCTCCAAAAAAGAACCAATTTGCAACGTTATTTGATGATATTACATTTAGAAAAAAATCAGAAGATGTAATGATGCAGGCAGAGGCTGAATATAAACAGTTGGTTGAAACTTCATTAGATGGCTTTTCTGTTAAATCAATTGATGGAAAGTTTTTAGAATGTAATTCAGCATTTGAGAAAATGGTAGGGTATAGCATTAAGGAGCTTAGAAGCATGAATTATAAGAAGCTAACTCCTGAAAGGTGGCATAAATGGGAATCTGATATTATTGAAAATAAAGTAAAAAAAGACGGTAAATCTGGCTTATATGAAAAGGAATATATTCGTAAGGATGGTTCAGTTTTTCCTGTTGAGCTTAATAGCTATTTAATAAAAGATGAAACTGGGGAGCCAATTAAAATAATTGCATTTTCTCGTGATATTACAGAGCGTGTTGAATATGAGAAAGCAATAAGAGATGCGGAATCAAAGTATCGTGATATTGTTGAAAATTCCCCAGAAATGATTCACTCAATTGATGAGAATGGATATATTGTTTTTGCAAATAATAAAGAATATGAACTTTTAGGTTATGACTTAGGTGAACTTATAGGTTTACATATGAGCAAATTATATAGTCCTGAACTAATGGAATTTGTTAAAAAAGGATTTAAAGAGCTTACAGAAGAAGGTTCACTTTTTATTCCATCTACTCAGATGATAAAGAAAAATGGAGAATTGATAGATGTGGAAATACATTCAATAGCAATATTTGATAAAACACAAAAGGGAAATGGAAAATTTATAAGAACTCGTTCTATTGCGCGTGATATTACTAAGGAGAAAAAGGCTCAAATTGAAATATCTAAAATGCAGCTCGGGTTTGAGAGATCTGAAGAAATTATGTTTATGACTGATAGCGAAGGTAAAATTAATTATATAAATCCTGCATTTGAAAAAGTGTATGGATACAAAAAACATGAGGTAATAGGCAAAACACCAAATATATTAAAATCAGGTAAGCAGAACAAGGAATTTTATGAAAATTTCTGGAATAACCTTCTTAATAAAAAATCAATGAATGTTGAGCTTATTAATAAGACAAAAGCTGGGGATTTAATAAATATTAAAGCATCTGCAAATCCAATAATCAGTGATGAAGGTAATATAGTAGGTTTTCTTGCAATACAATCTGATATTACCGAACAGAAGAAGGCTGAAGAAGAACTAAATAAAAAGGTTGAACAGATGGAATTTATTGGACGTGTTAATTTAAAAAGACATAAAAAAATGCTTATGGCTGAAAAGGAAATTCAAAAACTAAAAGCCGAAATAGACAAATTGAAAAATGCTTAATTTATAATTTAATTTAATTTAATAAATAATGAATAAAATAATAAAGAAAATAATTTTAATATTATTAATTACTGCAGCTGTTTCAGTTGTTAGTATTTATGCTTATCGTATTGTTTCAAATCAAAACATTGAATCTAAACAATCTGCGGAAAGTGAAATAGATGCGCTGACCTTCTATCACTGGTGGACATCACCTGGGGAATCGGCAGCAATTAATGCTCTTATTGATGTTTTTATAAAGAAGTATCCTGATACTGCAGTTATGCCTACTCCAGTGACAGGTGGTGGTGGGTTTTCTATGCTTGGAATAATAAAGCCTTTAGTAAACGCAGGGGAGGCGCCTGATGCTTTTCAGATGCATGCGGCATATGAAAGTAAACCATATTATGATGCTGGGTTGTTAAAACAAATTGATGATATTTGGGAATCCGAAGATTTGGAAAGTGTTATACCAAAAATAGTACAGGATATGAATAAGTTTGAAGGGCATTATTATTCTGTGCCTATAGACATTCATAGAAGCAATTTGGTTTGGTACAATAAGTTATTACTTTCTCAAAATAATATTAACCCTGATAATCTTACAACTTGGGATTTGTTTTTTAATGCATGTGAAACTCTGAAGGCTTCAGGTGTAGAATACCCCATTCAAATGGGTGAGTCATGGACAGCTTCTCATGTTTTTGAACAAATTGTGGCAAGCATGGGTATTGATTTTTATGAAGATTGGGTTAATGGAAAGATTACATCACTTGATAATCCAAAATTACTGGAAGCATTAAGAATATTTAATAAATATTTGAGTTATGTTAATTCAGATTACTCCGAGTTGTCATGGAATTCTGCAACTGCAAGGGTAATTGAAGGTGAAAGTGCTTTTAATATAATGGGAGATTGGGCCAATGGTGAATTTAAAGCTGCTAAAAAAATATATGGTGTTGATTATGGAGTATTTGCAGTACCAGGTACAGAAAATATGTACGGACTTGTTATTGATACCTTTCAACATCCAAAAGGTATAAAACATCCCGTAAATGCTCAAAGGTGGTTAAAAAATGCTGCTTCTAAAGAAGGTCAGGATGCATTTAATCCCTTAAAAGGTTCTATTTCTGCACGAACTGATTCCGATATATCCAAATATGACGCTTATCAGCAATTTGCTACCTCTGATTTTTTGGCGGTAAGATATATGTTTCCAAGTGTGGTACATGGAAGTGGTGCTCCGGAATCATTTAAGTTAAACTTGAATGATATTATTGTGCAGTTTTTGGATAATAGAGATGATGAAGAATTCATTAGCTCAATGACTAGGTATATACAGTCTATAAGTAGTGAATATACTATAAATTGGTCATTAAATTAATAAATATAGTATTAATTAATGCTTTCAGATTCCCCAACAGTTAATTATATCAATGCCTAATATAAAAAAACCTAAAGCATCATTCATTTTTTCGATAAAATCAAAATTACTTGTAATTTTCTTTCTGTTTGCGATTATTCCAATTATTTTTATCGGTTATTCTACGTTATCTTCTTCGGTATTGGTTTTAGAAACTGAGATTTCAAAGGAACTAAAAGAAGTTGGGGATACTAGAGTTAAGGAGTTAAGTTTGTTAATGATAAATAGTAGGCAGTCTTTCTTGGGGTTATCTAATGCTAGTTCTTTTATTACTGATATTCAAAAATTTTCTCAGGATCCAAATGATAAAATTTTAGAAAAACATATTCATGCTGAATTGAACAATTTTTTATTAAAAAACCATGTTTTTTTGGAGGTGTCTTTTTTGGATGCACAATCTGGCAAAGTGATTCATTCAACTGATTTAAGTAAGGAAGGCAGTGATGAATATTCAAATAGTCCTGCATTTATTCAAGGTAGTAATTCAATCTACACATCAAAAGTTTATTATTTGCCAAAAATTGGAATATATACAATTACTATAAGTTATCCAGTAAAATCATCAGCAAATAAGCTAATAGGAGTTTTAAGTGCTAATATGGATCTTTTTGAATTTAATAAAATTCTGGATAGTCGTTACTTGGGATTAAATGAATCAAGTGAAGCTTATTTAATTGCCCCCGATAGAAATCATGTTACTGGTTTGGGTGGTACGAGTATATACAAGAGTAAAGATATAGATGCGATTACTACATTTAGATCATTAGGTATCGATAGAGCCTTAAATAAACAAAGTGGAATTGAAACTTATGAGAATTATTTAGGATATAAAGTAGTAGGGTATTTTCATTATCTCGATGAATTTGATTTAGCTTTATTGGTTGAAAGTCAGCAAAGTGAAATACAATTACCTTTAGCAACTTTAGTTAATAGAATTATATATATAATATTTAGTGTTTCTATAATCGCGATTTTACTTTCATTTTTGGTAGCTGGGTATATATCTGGGCCAATTAAAAAATTAACTAAAATCACTGAAAAAATTTCAGCGGGAGCGAAGATAAAAGCCGAAATAAATACTAATGATGAAATATCAGAATTAGCTCAGTCATTTAACGTGATGACCGGTAAGCTTGTTGATAATTTGGCTGAAACAAAGAATATACTTAATACAATGCCGGATTCTTTATATGTACTTGATAAAAATGGCATTATAAATACCGTGAATAAGACCAGCTTACTTTCTGGGGGATATGAAGAAGATGAATTAATCGGAAATAATTTTTTTAAATTTATTTGTCCATACGGCTTTGATTTTAAAAATAGAAATAAAAATAAGCTTAGTAATTTATTTAAAAAGCAGAATAGAATCAATATTGAGGCTACATATGTTCGTAAGGATAATAAAAAAATCCCCGTTAATTTATCTGGAAGTATAATTTATGATAAATCAAAAAAAGTTGAAGGATATATAATGGTAGTAAGGGACTTAAGGGAATTAAAAAAATACGCAAAAGAGCGAATTAGTGAAATATTGCCACTTCTTAATCGTCTTTCTTTGGGGGATTTTACACGTGAGTTTGAATTACCCTCAAGTGAAGACGAGTTTTTTGAATTAATTGTTGCAATAGATCTTATGGCTGATAATTTGGAAGAGTTGTTGAGTGAAAATAAGAAGAAAACCAATGAACTTGAAATGTCCGAAAAAAATCTACTTGTTTCCCATAGGGAAATTGCAAAAGAGAAAGCAAAAGCCGAATCACTTCTGTTAAATATGGGTGAGGGTATGTTAGCAGTTGATTTAGATGGACGTGTAATAATGATGAATCCTGAGGCAGAGAGGTTATTTGGTAAAAAAATGGATTTTGTTTTTGTTGAGGATTGTTGTGAGTTTAAAGACAAGAATGGTAAATTGATAATGATGAATTCTTATCCAATTTCTAATGTTATAAAAAGCAAGAAGCAGATTTATATTAAAACTTTTTTTACTAAAAAAGATGGTAGCAAATTGCCATTAAGCACATCCTTCTCCCCAATTCTTCTTAATAAAAAATTAATCGGTATTATTGTGACTTTCCGTGATATAACAAAAGAAATTCAAATTGATAAAGCGAAGAGTGAATTTGTTTCTTTGGCTTCTCACCAATTACGTACACCTATGACAGGTGTGAAATGGTTACTTCAGGCTGCTTTGATGAAAGGTAAGTTAAATCCTCAGCAAAAAGATTTAATTCAATCTGCATTGGAATCCAATGACCGAATGATGAGGTTGGTAAATGATTTATTAAATGTATCAAGGCTAGAAGCCGGTCTTGTAGGGCGTGAATCCCAAGATGTTGATGTAATTGAGCAAGTTAATATTTTAGTAAAAGAGGCCAGATTTATTGCGATGGAAAAGAAGCAAACTATAAAATTTATAAAACCTAAAAAGGTGATTCATGCAACATTTGATAAACAGTTAGTAGGTCAGATAATAAATAGTCTGCTTTCTAACGCTATGAGATATTCACCTAAAAAGGAAACAATTACTATTTCTATAAAACCTAAAAAATCTAATTTCGATATCATTGTATCTGATAATGGCATAGGAATATCTAAAGAAGATCAAAAGAAATTATTTACAAAGTTTTTTCGTTCGGATGAGGCAAAGAAATTAGACACATCTGGTTCGGGATTAGGTTTATATATAGTTAAAAAACTTATTGGAGTGTGTAATGGTAAGCTAAAAATTAAATCTGATGTTGGCAAGGGAACTATAGTTACAGTTACTTTTCCATATAAAATTCAAAAGCTAAAAGGCTCAAAAGGTATAATTGAAATTTCTGGTTAATTTATTTTTTTATTAATATTGTCATGAAATCAAAACCTATTAAAATTCTTATTGTAGAAGATGACCCGTTTTTAATGAAGGTTGCAGGGCTGACACTGGAAGACAGTGGGTTTATTGTTGAGCGAGCTGGTACAGGAAAGGAGGCAATTGAAAAAATAAAGAATGACGATTTTAAACTTGTCCTTTTGGATTTAATAATGCCAGAAATGAATGGTTTTGAAGTTTTGGCAAAATTAAAAAAAGATAACAATAAAACTCCTGTTGTAGTTTTTACTAATTTGGCACAAGAGGAGGATAAAAAGGAGGCGTTAAGTTTGGGGGCTAAGGACTACTATATTAAGTCAGATATCATACTTGATGAATTGGTAAGGATAGTAAATACTTATGTTAATTAAAATGAACCGATAAGATAAGAACGCTGATTATTGTCTGGATTTTAATTAACGATTGAATGTGTATTTGTTGTAACTCCAATTCATCTATAACAAAAAATATTTAACATTTATCATTTAACATTTAATATTTTTTCTCACAAAAATCAGAGGAATCATATTAATCATGCTAAAATGCTTTATTTTAGGTCATTTTTGTGGTATAATATATAGATAATATATCAAAGATTACAAATTGTAATTAATTTGATTTAAAAACCTATTTTATGCCAAAAAAAGCAATAAAAACCAATAAGAAAAAAATCAAAACTCAAAGCAATATTGAGAAATCAGTAGCTAATAGCGTTTCTGAAGGTTTTGAGGTCGTATCAATAGCGCCTGAAATAGTACAAGACGAGGTAACTGAATGGAAAATACATAGAATTTATGACGAGTTGGGTAATTATACAGATGAGCTCAATGAAAAAATTATTGCTTATTTAAGTAAATACGATTTGATTTCTCCAGAACAAATTAAAGTTATTAATGATTTGCATTCATCAGGCAACGACAACATTGTTGATATTATTGTAAGTCAAGGATTTATGAAGGAGGATGCTATTGGGCATGTATTGGCAAATTTTTTTCAGTGTAATTATAAGAATTTAAAAGATTCCAGAATTAGTGCTGAGGTAATAAGAACTATTCCTGAAAAAGTTGCAAGAAATGAAATGGCGATAGTATTTGAAGAAGATGAAGAAAAAGTATATATCGCTATGCTAAATCCTTCTGATAAACACTTTACTCATTTAGTAGAAAAGAAAACAGGTAAAAAGGTAGGGGTATATTACTCAACACCAAAACAAATTCAAACTGCCCTAAAACAATATAAAAAAAGTCTGAAAGATAGTATTGATAAACTTATAGAGCAGGCAAGTCAGAATATCGAGAGGCTGGATACCTTAGATGATATATCTGCAATTTTTGATACTTTGATTCTTATGGCTTATGATCGTGGTTCTTCCGATATCCACATTGAACCCTCTGAACAATCAATTCAAATAAGATTTAGAATTGATGGTGTGCTTGGGGTTGTAACAACATTACCTTTGCATTTTTTAGATACAATCGTTAATCACGTGAAAGTTCTTGCTAAATTAAGAACTGACGAGCACAGCTCAGCACAGGATGGTAGATTTAGTATATCTTATGATCAAACAAATATTTTTCTTAGAGTATCTGTATTGCCAATTAATTTTGGTGAAAAAATTGTAATGCGTTTACTTCCCGCAGAAGCTCAAGAGCTTACACTTACTGATTTAGGTTATGCATCTGGTGATAAAGAGTTAATTGAAAAAGTAAGCATGAAATCCAGCGGTATTATACTGGTCACCGGACCAACCGGTAGTGGTAAAACTACAACGCTTTATTCACTTATTAAGCATTTAAACGACGAAAAAGTGAATATTTCTACGATTGAAGATCCTATTGAGTATGGAATTCAGGGGATTAATCAGGTTCAAGTTAACGCAAAAACAAACCTTACATTTGCCGAGGGTCTTAAGTCTCTTTTAAGGCAGGATCCGGATATTATAATGGTTGGTGAGATACGTGACAATGAAACTGCTAAAATTGCTATGAACGCTTCTCTTACAGGGCACTTGGTGTTTTCTACCCTTCATACTAACAGTGCGTCTTTGGCGCCTCTACGTATGATACAAATGGGTGTAGATCCTTATTTGATAGTGAGTACCGTTAATTTAATTATTGCTCAAAGACTAATAAGAACAATATGTCCTCACTGTAAAGCCAGTGTTAAAAAAACTAAGGACGAAATGTCAGAATATAAAAAACAATTTTTGGTTTCAGATGAAGATAAAAAGTTATTTGAAAAATTCTTCTCAGGTAAAAAAGGAGACAGACTTTTTGTAGGCAAAGGGTGCAAAAAATGTGGTAATACTGGTTACAAAGGTCGAACTGTAGTTGCTGAAGCTTTAAAAATTAAAAATAATATTAGAGAATTGATTGAAAAACAAGCTACTGAATCTGACATAAGAGAAACAGCCAAAAAGAATGGAATGACTTCTATGCTGGAGGATGGATTTCTTAAGATTACAAATGGAATAACAACTTTAGATGAATTATTTAGAGTATTAAATCAATAAAATGGATTTAAAAAAAGAAATAATAATTGGGGGTATATCAGCAAAGCAAAAATTAATATTGGTTAAACAATTGTATGCTGGTATTAAGGCGGGTCATACTATGCTTGATGCTTTAAATATATCTTATTTGCATGCAAATGGCAGATTAAAACAAGTGTTGGGAGACGTTATAAAAAGAGTGGGTAATGGTTCTTATCTTCATGAAGCTTTTGAAATTTATCCAAAATATTTTCCATTATTATTTGTTAATTTAATTAAAACCGGTGAGGTTTCTGGCTCCCTTGAAGACAACCTTCAAAGATTAATTACTGTTGTATCTAAGGAGATTGAATTTCGACAGAAAATAAGATCAGCAATGACATATCCCACCTTTGTTCTTATTGCATTAATAGGTTTGAGTCTTTCGGTTACCACTTTTGTTTTACCAAATTTATTACCACTTTTTAAATCTATTAGCGCAGAGCTTCCAGTATCAACAAAAATACTCCTTTGGTTTTCCGAGTTAACCAAAAGCGTTGGTATGATGCTTTGGATTTATGTAATTATAATTATATTTTTTATTGTTTGGATATCACATCGCAAATTTACTCAGCCATTTTTTCATTATTTATCACTTCATATTCCTGTATTTGGTTCTTTAAATAAGAATATGATTACATCTCAGGTATCCCGCACACTTCATTCTCTTTTAGCTAGTGGCTTAACCCTAGAAAAGAGCTTGGAAATATCTGGTTCAATTATTACAAATTATTATTACAAAGAAATACTAATAGAATCAGTTGCTTTTGTAAGGAAGGGTGAGAATTTATCTAAACACTTTAGTAAATATCCAAAATATTTTGAGCAGATTTTTGTAAGTTTAGTTTCTTTGGGTGAAAAAACAGGAAGTCTGGAAGACTCCTTTGCATACCTTGCTGAATTTTATGATACTGAAGTTGATGAGAAGATGAAGAATTTAGCGGTTAGCCTTGAGCCAATTCTGCTTATTATCGTTGGTTTTTTAGTTGGCTTTGTAGCCCTTGCTATCATAGGTCCAATTTACTCATTAACTGGCAGTTTGCGTTGATATGAATGGTAAAAAAGCAAGTAATCAAGGGTTTACATTGGTTGAACTAATAGTAGTAATAGCTATATTTGTAATACTCTTTTCTACAGCTGTAATGGTTATTGGAGATACGCTTAATAGGCACAATTTAAAGAATGAAGGTAATCAAATTGTGCAAACTTTGCGAGAAGCCAGAACAAATGCAGTTGCAGGCAGGTTTAACTCCAAATGGGGTGTTTATCTAAACACATCAACTAATCCCGATAGCTATATATTATTTAAGGGAAATACATATTCATCCCGTGATTCTGATTATGACTTAATACGAGTATTTCCTTCTGCTGTAAGTTTTTCTAATATTAGCATTTCCGGAGGTAGCGAAATTGTATTTGATGTAAGAGGAGGGGGGACAGATAATATTGGTTCATTAAGGCTTGTAACAAGTAACGACCAATTTGGTATTTCCGTTAATCGTTTAGGATTAATTGATTATAATATTTAATTATTAATGATAAAAACCAAATCAAACAAAAAAGGTTTTTCGTTGGTGGAATTGATAGTCGCAATTGCAATGTTTGTAATATTGGCGAGTGGTTTGGTGGTTTTTGCCATTAGTAATTATATGTCGAGTTATGAAAATCAGGAGCGTTTACAGGCATACGCAATGCTTTCGGAGACATGGGAGGCTTTACGCGATATAAGAAATAATGATTGGGAAGATATAACGAATGGAGCTCACGGTTTAAATAATTTAAATGGTTATTGGGAATTTTCCGGAAGTTCAGATGAACTGAATGGAATTATAAGACAAGTAACCATTAGTGATGCTAAACGTGATGTTAATGGGAATATTGTACAGTACGGAGGTGAAATTGATCCTGACAGCAAATTAATGTCTGTTCGGATTTACTGGGATATATATGAAAATGATACTCAGGAATTGTCTTTTGATTCTTATATTCATAATTATAAAAATCCATCTATCTGGCCACCCGAAGTGCCGGAAGAAGAGTAATTTAGTTCCTATTTATTTCAATTATTAATTTTATAGCTAATAAAACAAAGGCGGATAAAAAAGGTTTCACTTTAGTGGAAATGATTATTTATATAAGTATTTTTGCTGTTGTTTTATTTATAATTGTACAGCTTTTTTGGCAGGTTCAGCTCTCCGAAATTAAAGGTGGTGTTAGCCGTGAAGTCAAAGAAAATTCATCTCAAGTCATTGATATAATTAAGCGTAATATTAGAAATGTTGATGAAGTAAATGTGAATGATTCATTATTTGGAATTAGCCCAGGTGTTTTGGTTCTTTCGGATAATGGCGGACAAATTACAATAGATACTTACACAAAAAATGTTCCAGTTGGTAGTGAATATATTAATATAAGAAAATTGCGTTTAGCTGAATCTGGTTATTCAACGACAGATATCACATCCGACAAAGTTAATGTCACAAATTTTGAATTATCCAATCTGACCCAATCAGGAACAAGTACTGTTTTAATTGATTTGACCATATCCAGTTTAAACAATACTGATGATTTGGTATATGATGACGAAATTTCTATTCGTACTTCCGTAACAACTAGAAAGGAAATTTAATGAAATTAATTACAAGAAACATCAGAGGTGCAATTGCTTTAACAACAACAATTATTTTAACTGCTGTTATGGGTACTATTGTAATAAGTATGCTGTTTACCGGGATTTCCAGTAGATTGAATATATATAACCTGATTCAGTCTGAAAAAGTATTTATTATTTCTGAAGGTTGCGTTGAAGAGGCATTGATTCAGCTTAATCGTAATAACGATTATTCCGGTGGTACATATAATATTAGTGAAATTGAATGCGATATTCAGATTAGTGGTTCAGGTGATAATCGCTCCTTATTTATTAAGGGTACAAACGATGAATTTACTCATGAAATTTCTATCGACGTTCAGTTAAGTTCCGTATTTGCTATAATAGATTGGGTTGAATAGTAATTAACATTTTTTATGACTTTCTCATTTTTAAAATTACTGGGATTAGATGCAAACAAGACTTCATCTTTTCTTATTATTAATAATAATTTTTTAATTGCTGTTCAGCTCGGAAATAAAAAAGGAAAGTTTGTTGTTTCTGGTTATAATGAAATTGAATTGGATGGTAGCGTAATGAAAGAGGGTGCAATATGGGATACAAATTCTTTTCAGGAGGTTTTAATTAAGTTATTTAAGGAAGCAAAACCCAATTCAATAAAAACCGATACAATCTACATTAATATACCATTTGAAGTCATTTATCCGTTTTTAAAGGATTTTTCTGGGAATACAACAGAGGAAATAGCTGAGCGGTCAATTGATGATATTATAAATAATAATAGCCCAATTCCTTTAAGTGATTTATCGCTTCATACTAAATTCCATAAGAATCATATTTTTACTTATGGAGTAATTGCCGTCCCAAAACATTGGGAGAATCAACTGCTAGAAGTATGTAAAAATGTTGGTATAAAAAATTGTAAATTTATACCTGAACCATACATCCGTACAACTTTTAAAACAGATGATGACGTTAACGATTTTACATTATTCTCGTTTCATAAAGACCGAGTATTTGTTTCAATTTTCCATAACAAAATACTTTACGACAGTTACTTTTTAATGCTTAGCCTCCTTGAAGGAAAGCCTAATTGCCCTGTTTGTTTTAAGGAATTTTTGACAGGGAAGGATGATTTAAAAAACAAATTTAGCATTGATATTAAAGATGTTTATTTCATTGGATTCCCAAGAGAATTTCATAACCATATAGGGGCATTTCTTGATTCTCAAGATTTGAATTGTAATTTTATTGATGAAACTCAATCTACTTTTAATAAGTTATTTAAAACCGAACTCAATCGAGCTACATTAATTGGTTTGTTACAATATGTATTGTCAAAAAAAATTGATTTTGAATAGATATTTGGAATTATGTTTATTTGCCTATAAATTTTCAAACTGATATACTTAAATTTAGATGAATAAGAGAGAGATTCTTCAATTATATAATAATAAAATTATGACAAAAAAAGGTTTTACTCTAATAGAATTAATTATTGTAATTGCTATTATTGCAATTCTAGCTGCAGCTATATTTGTAGCAGTTGATCCTGCGCGTCGTTTACATGAAACTCGAAATGCCAGAAGGTGGAGTGATATTTCTACTATACTTGATGCTGTTAAGAAGTATCAGGCAGATAACGAGGGAACTCATTTTACAGATATCGCGAATTTAACCGATGGAGATTATTATCGTATAGGAACCGAGTCATCATCTATATGTGATGAATCTTGCGCAGGGCAAACTCCATCACCTAGTTGTGTAGATTTAACAGGAATCGGAACAAATTATTTAGCAGTTGTACCTGTTGATCCTAAAGTTGGTACACAGGCAATTACTGGTTATATGCTTATGAAAGAAACTTCTGGTGCGGTTACTATTTATGCGTGTGAACCGGAAGGCGAAGGGCCTGGAGGTAACGATACACCTCTTGAGATTCAGGTAACGAGGTAGATTTGTGATTTGTGATTTGAGATTTGTGATTCTATCTGATTTTTTGTTGTAGGTCGATATAACTCAAATTTGTGATTTGAGATTTGTGATTTTATCTGAATTTCCGTTTGCATGTTGAATATATTGACCCAAAAATCCTCCTAAATTCATCAGATTCTAACCATAAAGGGCTAATATCTGAAATTAGCAGTGGATTACTTGCTTTTAACAAGTCCAGCCAATAGTTTGTTTCTCTGGATTCTTTTGATGATATGCCTATTTTATGTTGAAAATCTTTTGGTGACTCTGCAGCATTTGCCTCTCTGTAGTTTGCACCAATACTTGTACCAGATTTAAAAAGCTGTTCACTGATTTTATTATTAATCTGATTGTTTGGTAGTGTTTTTAATAATTTAATTAAGCGAATGCTAAAATCAAGAGTTCTCTTTTCTAATTCTTTTTTATCCATATTAATACAAAATATTCATTTAATAACTTAGGTAATAAATTTTATAATATGTATTTTGAAAACGCAAAAAGAAATCACAAATCACAAATCACAAATCACAAATCACAAATCACAAATCACAAATATTTAGTCATGCCTATATCTATAATAAACAACCATATTCCAGTCATCCATTCCCTGTCCGCAGTTGTTGTCTATTCCCCATAGGGTATATTGATTTCCTGCTAAGTTAACATTTAAACCATTTGCGTTATATATTTCATCGGTTAATCCACTTGCGAGTGTTTGTTCTAGTGTATACCCGTCGTCATCACTAGCGCTTCCAGTTGACCATATTTCTAAATCAAACGAACCACTTGTACAAGAATCATCATCTTGTGAAAATCCATAACCTGTAATTGTAATAGGTTGAGGAACAAACATTCCAAGGTCAGTATTGGTATCTGGCCCAAGTCCATTTCCCCAGTCTACATTACAAGTGTCACTTGAACTTGCATCTGATCCAGCTGCACATGTACCTGTTTCTTCTCCAAATAACATAAATTCATTAATACTTAGCCACTTGTCTCTGCCATTACTTGTATCGCAAACATAAATTATTCCAGTATCTGTATCCATCCATTGCATGCCACCAATTCCAGCAGTACAAGCTACAGGTGTTGATGAACTTTGTATTGTTCTAAATGCTAATTCCTGATCAAAGGTTGAAAAGGCGCCAGTTGAATGAGTAGCTGAAAAAACATCATCCCACCCAAATTGTCTATCTGTTCCATCGTCAAAAGTAATATATAAATCCCCACTAATTCCAGTACCAATTACTAAGGCTTCACCTGCGGAATTGATATCTAGGTTGTCGCTTAAATCAAATTCAGTGTTTGCACTATCCCATGCTAGGCTTTCTCCAAGTGTTGCACCAAATTGAAGCGTTACATTTCCTCCTGTGTTATCAACATCAAGTGTATAAGTGTTACTTCCCACTCCTGTGCCTCCTGTACTTACAGATACCACAGAAGAGGAAAAAGTAATAAAACTACCTGGTGTATTGGTATTGTTGTATTCAGTAAGAAGGTAGTTTGTGTCACGGGTATTGGCATTGTTTGCGATACGAACCTCGTCTATTCTTCCTAAAAATTCTTGATCTCCTGTTGTTCCGGCGTCTTTTCCGCCAAGTGCCAAGCCATTTGTTCCGGCGTATCCTGTTAACGAACCAGTAATAGTATCAGTGCCTACAGAACTTCCATTTACATAATACTTCATATCACCACTTGTGTAAGTTCCGTATATATGTGACCAGGAAGTATCTGGTATATTACTGCCACTTATTGTTGGTGCTGTGGAAGCGCTATTTTGGATTTTCCACCCCAAATTTGTATCAGAAGTATCTATAAATTCAAAACCGTAAACTCCCCAAGGTGATGGATCGTTTGCTCCATACCATAATGGTTTTGCCCATGTATCTTGTCCACCGTTTCTGTATATCCAAGCCGAAACTGAAATCGAAGTAGGCTCTAAGGCAGTATTATCCGGAGCAACTATTGTACTGTTGCCATCTGAATCGAAATCTATACAATGTCCAACCTTACAGTTTGCTGCTGTTAAACTGTCTGCAGCAGTCATATTACTTTCGGGTACACCATTTATTGCAGTAGTGCCTTGAGCATTAACAGCATTTGTAACAAGAGTCTCATTTAAATGGTAAACAGCGATATAGTTTGTCCATACATTATTTCTTCCATAAGTTGCTGTTACTGCAGGTTGAGCACTTATACTTGGGTTGTCATAATAAAGTCTGTAAGTTGTATCTGCATCACCATCCAATGTTGGTGGTTTAAAATAAATTTCACCTGTATTAGGTGTTGTACTTTCATCAATAAAAACAACTTCTACCGGGTATTGCACGCTTCCATCTGCGTTTGTAATAATAAGGTCATTATCTGTTGTTGCATCGTAATCTGTCCAAAATTGATGCCCATCTCCCAGTTGGCTTAAATCCAGATAAATAGGATAGCCGGTAATATCTCCCGGTATTTGTGATGATTCTGTATTGAATTCAAAATACTTTGTGTAGCCTGTTGGTCCAACCTCTTCTTCAAAAGATATTTCTCCTGTCAGAAGTGTCCAGTTGGCAATTCCTGTTGTGCTGTCGGTAAGCATATATGCTGTATCCGAAGATGTATTTACCCAAATCGTTCCAACTTCATATTCATCGCCTATATCCTCAGTTCCTGTTGGGTCGGTAGTATCTCTGTGATGAGAGGTGTCAATTTTTGTTCCAGTTCCGGTTTCATTAATATTTACTGTGGTATTATCAAATCTATTATCTCTTATAATATTTCTATCCTGCAGATTGCTTGATAGAAATATTCCTGTGTCCCATAAATTTGCATCACCTCCATCAATAAAATTATCTGCAAAGAGGTTATCATCTGCATTTCCTGTTACATTTATACCAATAGAAGTGCCAGATGCCGCTCCTTTGATTTTATTGCCTATAAAATTTGACTTACTTACTTCTGTATTATTGGAATTACCAATGCTTATTCCCTGTGTAAATCCTGCGCCATTATAAGTTGCTCCTTCTAGTATGTTGTTATTGAATATAGAGCTAGTTGTTTTTGCTCCTCCCGTGTTTATATTTTCCACAGCAATACCAATGCTCAATGCATTTTGTGGACTTTCTATTGTATTTGCGCTTACATTCAAGTTTTCCGCACTACCTATAAGTAATCCATTGCCTGCTGTGTCAACTCCGAATATTGCTACTATATTGTTTTTTACTTCACTTTCATTTAAGCCTGTTAAAATCATTCCATTTATTCCTACAGCATTAATTTCATTTCTCTGTAAAACTGCGTTTTGTATTACCCCCCCATTTCCTGTTACACCAGAACCATAATCCCCATCGGAAGTGATATGAATACCATCGGTAAAATATGCGCCTGCGGTACTATCACCTAATATCCTTGAGTCACTTATGGTTGGTCTTATGAGTGGATGCCCTGTAGAACTTACAACATTTGAAATATCTGTAAAAAAAGTTGAAGGTGAGCTTTGGTTTGCATATTCAGTTGCTACCCAGTTAGCTGTCCTTTCTACACTAGAAATACGTAATTCATCAATAACACCGATGGCAAAATAATCTAAACCTCTTTCTGCACCAATATATAAAGGGGTATCAGTACCTCCTGTTGGATCATTGGAAAATGATTGGACAGTTCCAAGTTGAGATCCATTTGAATAAAAAGTAACTTCATTACTTGTATTGTCTCTTGTAGATACGTAATATTCCCAACTTCCTGTAGGGTCAGGAACTACTGAAGATGAATTAACTTCCACATTTGTTCCCGTGCTATATTCCCATTCCATAACAAGAGTGTCATCATCCATAACATTAAGTTGGTATAGGCAGTTCAAATTTTCATCTTCTCCATCCACACTTAACGCGGCAATGGCTTCATTAGAAGTCGATGCTGTACGATTATACCAAGCACTAATTGTTGCATTACCAGTTACTTCCAATGTTGCCGCATTTGGTGCAGATGCATATTCATCAGTTCCCCCAAAATTTATTCCACCACCTAGTTGTCCATTTGCACCATCTCCAGATTCCATATTCGCTGTTTGTGCATCATTTCCATTTCCCGTACTGTCAATTATTTGATCGGCACTGTTGTCAGGGCTTTCTTCCATGTGATATACAGCTGCGTAACTATTCGTCCAAACATTGTTTCTTCCATAGGTATCACTTACCGATGGTTGTGAGCTTACGCTATCATTTGCGTAATAAACTCTAAAAGTTGTATCGGCATCACCATCCAGAACCGGTACTTTAAAATATATTTCTCCGGAATTAGGTGTTGTTGTTTCATCAATATCAACTACTTCAACAGGGTATCTTTCAGTGGCATTACCATTGGTTACAATTAGGTCATTATCTGTTGTTGCATCGTAATCATCCCAAAACTCATGAGTATCACCTAGCTCTCTCATATCAAAATAAACCGGAAAGTTTGTTTGATCACTTGGAATTAAATCAGCATCTGTTGTGATTTCAAAATATTTTGTCCATTCACCTGATACTGTAGTGGTAGCACTATAAACAGTTGAATCGTAAGTAGTAAAAGTGTCAGGCGCATTCATGTTGTTGTACACAGTAAGGAGCCAATTCGCACTTCTTACTACGCTTGCTATACGTACTTCGTCTATGACACCATCATACATATCCGTTGTTCCATTTGCCGCACTACCTATGTAAATGTTTCCCGTAGAGGATGTAAATGCGCTTGAATAATCTCCTCTGTCATTATCGTCTTCATAAAGTGCTATGTTATTAGTTCCACCTGTTTTATTTATTGTGCCTGCAAAATATAATGGTCTGTCTACTGGGGTTGAAGTCATATTGTAATTTGCCATTGAGTTGCCCGCTATAGCTATATCCCACCATCTTTGCATAAAGTTGAAACCTGGTGCATTCCATTCATCACTTGATTTTGATGAAATTATGTTGTGCTTAGTTGTATTGTCATCTGACTCTACCCAAGCGCTAAGAGTAAGAGTGTTTATGGAATTTGTAAAATCACTTCCCAAATTAATATAATCACTTGAAAAATCATAACCTTGTCCATAAAAAATATCAGATTTTGTAAAAGTTGAAGTATTTATATTTGCAGTTCCATTATAGCTACCGGTGGAATCTGTAACTGTGGTGCTCGCAATATTATCCTGAAAGTGATAAACCGCAAGATATGAGTTACTCCAAACTGCATTTCTTCCGTAAGTGTTTGTGGATGATGGCTGTGCTGAAACTGAAGGATTGTCATAATAAATCCTAAAAGTACTATCTGCATCACCATCTAAATCGGTTACTCTAAAATATATTTCTCCTTCATTTGGCGTAGGTGTTTCATCTATATAAACTACTTCTACAGGGTATCTTACACTTCCGTCTGCATTTGTAATAACAAGGTCATTATCTGTTGTTGCGTCATAATCAGTCCAAAATTGATGACTATCTCCTAGTTGGCTTAAATCCAGATAAACTGGGAAATTGCTTTGGTCTTCTGGAATGTATGATGATTCCAAAGTAAATTCAAAATATTTTTCCCATCCCTCCGGTCCGCCATCTCCACCTCCTCCACCTCCACCGACACTTTCTCCACCAGGTAATCCATCTGTCATTTGAACTCCGGCCCTTGTTCCTGTTCCTGTTCCTGATGCCCCCGATACTTTTTGGATAGTAACATCATCAATTTTATTATCTTCTCCACCTGTTACTCTTATACCATGTATATCGCTCGCTCCTGTTCCTGTTACCTCCAGTTTGAAATGATGAAGCGTTACCCCATTTACCGAAGCACTTCCGTCTGCTGCACCAACCTGAATGGCGGCTACAGTTTCTCCTCCGGTAAAACCAGATGCAGATATTATTGATGAATCACCATATCCATGTATGTGGATATTATCATCTTCAATTGTAAGTGTTGTATTTATATAATGAGTACCGGGGAGAATTTTAATTGAACCTCCAATGCCTCCTGCTTCGATACTATTAATTGCACTTTGTAAATTCATATCAGGTGATACGAATATTACACCTCCGGGTGCATTTGTAATTGCACCAGTAGTATTTGCACCTCCTTTGCTTACTAAGACAATATCCCAATCAGCAAGTTCAAGTGAGTTGTCACTTGTGCGATTATCTACATAAATTTCAGAAGAAGTATTTAAATTTGCACTTCCTACTGTTTTTAATACAGCCCCCGAACCTGCTGTAAAGTTGGTATTAACAAATTTAATTGCTATTGTAGGTGCCGTTCCAGCATTACTATCTATTACAACATCTCCAGCATCTGTTACTGCAAGATCGCAATATTCAAAAATTATAGAGCTTGAGTCTGAAGCCATATCAATTATCATATCATCCGTAAGTCCTGCCGCTCCGCTTAGTGTTAACAACTTAAAAACTGTGCCATTACCATCCAATTGACCACTCCCAGAAACACTTATGGTTGTTTTTGTCTGTCCTTTTCCAATCAGTGTTATATTACTTAAATCTACCGAAGTTGTTACTGAATGACTTTCTGCGGAAAGAAGTATTATACCTCCCCCTCGTGAATTTAGGTCATTTGCTGCCCCAGAAATACTAGTATAATCACTGCCAGATGAAGCTACTGTAACTACTTTGGTAGGGTCAGTACTTGAGCTGCCAGAAGTTAGTGATTCCCAAGTACTTCCATTCCAAATAAATGTGCCCGGTGAACATGGTGTACTAGTACAGCCTGGTGCAGTACTATCTGTTGTATCTAAAATCACCAACCTTCCTTCTCCTCCTGCACCAAGTCCTCCTGCCCCTCCAGGTAATGCGGAAACATTTTCTATTTCCATTTCTACCAATTGATTTTCATTTAAGCTAACAACGTCGCTAAATTCAAAGCGTGAATTTGAAGTATTCCAGCTAAGAGTTTCAGCAATTGAATTTCCAAATTGAAGTCCTATGTTCCC
>JAFGCT010000012.1 GCA_016932505.1 Candidatus Peregrinibacteria bacterium | reverse complement strand
TAATTGATAAATGATAATTGATAAATGATAATTGATAAATGATAATTGATAAATGATAATTGATAAATGATAATTGATAAATGATAAATAAAAAACCCCATCCCATTTTATTGGAACAGGGTTTTTAATAATTAGAAACGCTTATTCCTCACCCAATAATTCAATCACATCCACATCAGATACTTCATCACCCTCAGGAATAACAACTTCCACCCCTGATTCATCAGTAGCACCTTCAGTCAAAACATCGTCTTCTGTAGCTACCTCTTCAGCACCAGAACTTAACTCGCTATATGTCATTAGTAATTCTAAAGGATCCAAATCCTCCACATCCTCTGGTGCAGTAATTTCTATTTTCTTATTATAATCTTTACCCTCCAATAAAACATTAATATTTGAATCAACACCTTCAGCACCGCCATTTATATCTGTAACAGCTTTATATAGATAATAATCATCTATGCCAATCCATAATTCAGTATTCTTAAAATTAGCTGCAGATTTTGACATCTCTTCTACCTCAGGCTCAGTAAGGGCTCTTCCATCAATTATTGAAGCCTTTCGAACATAATCTTTTACACCTTCCAGATTAAACCCAATTCCATAATGATAAACCTTCTGACCATTTACTGTTTCAACTCCGAATTCCTTATTTACATTAATTAATTTTGATTCTATAAAAAGCTCTTTGAGTTCTTCTTCCTTAGCAAGTGTAGCTTCATCTTTCTGCTGTAACTCTCTTATATTCTCAGGAATAAAGTTTGGATCTATCCTTAACCATTTCTTGCCGAATTTTTCGAAAATCGGTTCAATTACATCCATGTTCTCACCAGTCATCTTCAATTCATCAAGACGAATAAAATATTCCTCAGCCAAGGTAACTAAAGAAAGATCAGCATCACCGGAAAGTACCTGACCAGCTGTTTCCATAAGACCGCTTAGCACTACTTTTATGTCAGCTTTACGATCATCGGTATCTCTGCGGTCGAATTTAATAGTTAAGTCAGCGTCAAAATCAACAGTTTCATTCACATTTGCCCCTTTCATTACTATTGTCGTAGTAATATCAGCTGATTCGATTTCAGTTAAATTTTCTTTAAATTTTTCAATAACACGTTCAGGTGACTCATCACCTCCACCGCAAGAAGTAAGCAGAAAAGAAGAAAGCAAAAATGCGGCAAACACTTTAAATAGCTTTTTAATATTCATAATTTTTGATATTTAGAAAATAATTTTGTTTGTAAATTCCAATATAGATTATCAATTTTTCACCTGATTTGCAATTTTTTTTACAAAGTGAAAATGTTAAGCTGCAGTAGCTAGCGACAGCGGTCAACACGAGTCACGAGTCACGAGTCACGAGACTAGTTTATTCTCCCCTGGAACTTCGGATTTGAAAGACTTTCCTCGATACGAAGCAGCTGATTATATTTTGCTATTCTTTCACTTCGACACAATGAGCCTGTCTTAATCTGCCCTGTGCTCATACCAACTACTAAGTCAGCAATGGAGGTATCTTCTGTTTCCCCGCTTCTATGAGATACAACCGCAGTAAATCCAGCATCATGAGCCATATTTATTGCATCAATAGTTTCAGTTAAAGTTCCAATCTGATTAAGTTTAATTAGAATTGAATTACAATTCTTTCCGTCAATCGCCTTCATAAGACGCTCAGTATTTGTAACCAGTAAATCATCACCAACTATCTGTACCCTATCGCCCATTCTTTCAGTCATAAGCTTGAAACCTTCCCAGTCATCCTCAGCAAGTCCGTCTTCAATAGAAATAATTGGATACTTACTTACAAGCTCAGCGTAATAATCTACCATTTCCTCAGAAGTAAGTAATCGACCCTCCGTTTTCAAATTATATTTACCATCTTCGTAAAATTCAGATGCAGCAGGATCCATTGCTATGCAAATATCTTCACCAGGTTTATATCCAGCTTTTTCAATGGCATCAATTATCAAAATAATTGCATCTTCATTTTTCTTAAGACTTGGAGCAAAGCCACCTTCATCACCAACTGCAGTAGATAACCCTCTTTCATTAATTATCTTCTTAAGTGCATGAAAAGTTTCAGCGCCATATCTTAAAGCTTCACGATAAGCAGGAGCTCCAATTGGCATAATCATAAATTCCTGAAGATCAGTTGACCTTAGTGCATGTTTACCGCCGTTAAGGACGTTCATCATTGGCGTAGGCATCAAATAAGATTGCCCTTTATTACCCAAATTACCCAGATACTGAAAGTAAGGTATTCCTTCGACTTTCGCAGCCAGTCTGCTTACAGCCAGAGAAAAACCGAGTATTGCGTTGGCACCAAGATTACCTTTATTGGGAGTACCGTCCATATCTATCAGCCTTTGATCGATCTGACGCTGGTTTCTTACTTCCGCACCCATAAATTCTTTAGCGATCATTGTGTTGACATTTGTTACAGCTTTTAATACCCCCTTTCCTCCATATCGCCTTTTATCACCATCACGCAGTTCTACAGCTTCATGCTGACCGGTTGAAGCCCCGCTGGGAACTATTGCGGAAGAGTAAAGATCATCGGTTGCAACATCGACCTGCACCGTTGGATTACCACGTGAATCTAAAACCTCTCGCGCATGAATGTTTTTAATTGTAGATGACATACCTTATTTATTTAATATTTATTATTTATCATTTTACATTTTTTTCAGAAATACACAAAAAAACCATCAATATATAGCACAATAAGGTAAGCTTGAAAGAAAGTGAGCGCACGACGAAGCAAGACCCTGAAGCGACATGTGGCCATGGGGAAAGCTTTTGATCTCGACAAGACAGAATTAAAGGTTTCAGAGATAACTAGATATCAAGCTCCGCCTCTAAATCCAATTCTTCTTTCTTCTTTCTGCTTTTTGGCTTTTTATCAGCTTCTTCATCAGATGAATCTCCGAATTTTGGAAGAACTGCTTCAATAGCAGCCCAATCTGATTTTGTACCAACAGGAATAATAATTGTAACCTCATCTCCAACCGATGCTCTAAAATAAGTCACAGAAGCAAGAAGAACATTATATGCTTTACCATCTGCTAATACCTGATATTGACCATCACTATATACCAAAGGACCGATTACTGTCTTTCTTTCAACAGGACCGATTTGCTTATATAAAAACTTTCCTTCTTCAGTTACTGTCAACTTAAGCACGTCACCCGGTATTAGTTTTGATTTACTGGCATAATTTGCAGGAACAGGATATACAGTTCCTTTTTTATCAATCATATTTTGACCATCAAATACACCCTCTATTATTCTGCCTTCACCAGGTAAAACAGTTGAAACCGTTGCGGCTTTATCTGCGTATTCTCTTGAACTTGTTCTTGAAGACATAGGAATATCTCCAACTTCACTAATAAGCTGCTTTGCAAGTTTCAAGGCAGATTCGGCTGTTTCAATTGCCTCATGGGCTTTTGCTAATTTGTTATCGGACATTTTTATTTTTAGTGTTAGATAGTTAAATAATTGTTTTTATTTTTGTAATTTAGATTTTGTAACATGTATATTCTGCTTTTTATAAAGGGCTTCCACATCATCTCTATTAAGCAACCCCACCTGTGCACCATACTGATTTACAACCGCGTGTGCATTAAGTGTACCATAGATTAACGATGTACTCAAGTTTTTACCTAAAATCTGTGCACTTGTAAAGCCACTTGCAAACGAGTCACCTCCTCCAAGCACATCAATTCTTTTATGAGAATAGACAGGACAAAAGTAAATATTCTTTCCATCACTCGCCTGAGCACCATTTTTTCCATCGGTAATCACTACATATTTAACTCCATATTTAAAGAATTCAAGCATTATTTCACTTACGTCATCCGCATATGGAGGTAAAAAGTTTTTAGATATATGAACATGATGATGTGGATCATCTTTTTTATTACCTGCAAGTTTATAAGGCATTCGCGCAAATAATGATGCCTCTTCCTTATTAAGAAATAAAATCTCAGTTCTCTTGAGTAAACCTTTCCATTTAGAAAGCCCCTGAGTAATCTGTTCCTTCCCAGGATTCCAGGCGAATTTAATTTTGGGATTTTTTTTAAGTATAGATAGAAGTACATTCGGTATCTTGCTGCTTTCTTCCGTTAGATGATTAAGAAAAATCCAATCAGTTTCTTCAAGTTCTTTAACAGGAAGATCTTTATCCGAAAAAAAGCGGTTTGCACCTGCATAAGCTAAAAGAGTTCTATCGCCATCAAAAGTATTTATAATATTGGAAAAAGCTGTTCTATCACGCTTCGTCTTTTTCACAAAATCGGTATTCACTCCGTTAAATTGCAAATTTTCAATAACCCTTTCACCGTATTCAGCTCCAATTTTAACAACTGTAGAAACATCAAACCCCATTCTCGCAAAAGCAACTCCAGTATTTGTTGCACCTCCACCAAAAGTCTCTATAACCGCATCAATGGTAATTTTCCCACCATGCCTTAAGCAAAGCCACTTATTCCTATCATCAGGAGTAGAAAGCTCCATAATAGCCTGATCTTTTGCTTTAACAAATATATCGAATGTAGCACCGCCTATGGTAAATATTTTTGTCTTTTTCATAATTTTGTAAATAGATTTGATTGAGAATTAATTTTCAATCCTTAATCTACAATTTTCAATTTTAAGAATTAGCATTAATAGGCACAGCTGAAACAGAATCATATTCTTTCATAAGTAAAGTTATCATTCCTAATCCAAAGGCCACAAGAGCTATTATAAAAAATGCAACTTGTATTCCATAAACATCCGCAATAACACCAGAAAAAATTGGACCTACAATATGACCCAATTTCACCATAAGATTATTAAGTCCTGTTATTTCCCCAAGCATTCTTCTTGGTGTTAAAGCTGTAATAACACCATTATATGCCGGACGTATGATTGCTAATGCTAAAGAAGTAGTTGATGCGAGAACAACAACCCACTCTTGTTTTACTATAAAAGAAAGTAAAATATATGAAATAGCACCTATAAATAACCCCATTGCTATTACATTCATTTTTTTAAAACGATCTGTAACCTCGGAAAAGAAAAAGCTAAATATAAAAGGTAAATACATAACAGCCATAAATAGAGCTATCTGCCGCATATTTAAATCAATAGCCAAAGCGAACAAGGGAATGAATACAAACTTAAACATAGTTATTACCCCATCAAAAAACGCAAGAAACAAAAAGAAATACATCTTCTTATTTATAGTTCTAATATCCTGAATTAAATCTTTAAAATCCTGAGCCTTATGAAAATATCTTTTTAAACCGGTAAAAAATGACTTGAATCCTCTTTCTCGTATTCTCGGCAAAATAAATAAGCTAGCAATAATACTTGGAAGAACGAATAAAAACATCAAATTAAAAGACCTATACGGCACAATATATGCAGCTATTATCATACCCAGTATCCAGCCAAAATAATTTAAAGCAGTATAGTACCCAAATGATTTTCCATTATCAAATTGTCCTCCGTGTTTACGAATATAAGATTCAGCCCCTACCAATACAAAAGGATGTGCTATACCATTTAAGACAAAGGCTATTAAAAGAAGTGGAACACTTGAATATATCCCCGCCGCCATATAAAAGATAATAGTAAAAAGATAGAAAATCTCACCATCTTGTAAAATTCTCGAATCCTGAACCTTATCCGCAAGTCTTATAAGCGGAAGCATAACAAGTAAAGAAATAACACTTATAAGAGAAACAAAAGCACCAACAGCAGTATAGCTTTCACCAAAAGACTGTATGAAAATTGAAAAGAATGGATCAACAAAACCCCACCCAACCATTCTTAAAAAAATCACCAATACAATAAGCTTAACGCCAAGAGGAATTTTTTTTGAATCTTTTATTATTGTTTTTAGAGGGTTCATTATTTTTTAGGAGCTTATGGAGCTTATATAAGCTTTTAAGCTCTGTAAGCTAGCAGATTAGGATTTAACTATCTTTTTCTTGTGTCTATAAAGCAAATTAGCCACGAACACAGAAGTCAAAATTATCCATATAGTTTCAGGTCCAGTTTCAGTTGAAGGAACTTTTGAAAGCTGAGAACCTAGATTATAAGGATATGAAGATTGATTTCCTGTTAATGGTTCTGGTGGCGCTAAATGGTAACTACCTCCTCCGGATACAATTGTGAATTCTGGAGATAATGATGAAATCTCTCTTCCTGTAATATCCAAAGCAGCAACTGCAAAATAATAAGGAATCTGAGGTATTAAATCTGTCATTACAAAAGTTGGTGTATTATTTGGAGTAATTACATAATCGTCATATCTTCCTGAATTCAAACCAAAATAAATTTTATAAAAATACGGTTGAATACCAGGAAAAGGTGCCCAACTAAGAGTTACTGTATTTTGAGTAGTGGTAGCACTTATTGTTCCAGGAATTACATCCTGTCCATCGATTTGCCCATCGATTTGCCCATCGATTTGTCCATCGATTTGTCCATCGATTTGCCCATCAATCTGCCCATCAATTTGCCCATCGATTTGCCCATCAATCTGCTCATCAGGAGCCGCAGGAGTAACTGCAACAGTAGTACTCTTTTCTGCACTCTCTAAACCCTTTGAATCAATTGCAGTAACTGCAAAGAAATACTGAGTCCCATTATCCAAACCACTTACTGTATAATCTGTAACCGCCTCATCTGTTTCCACGGTTTTATCAAGTTTATCGAAAGCAGTACCATAATAAATTTTATATTTTTGTATTCCTGTTTCATGTCCTTTTACCTCATCCCAAGTCAGTTCAACGGACGAATCTGATTCGGTACCATTAAGCGCACCAACTATTGGTGGTAAGACTTCCTGTTCTTTTGCAACAGATACTACAGCTTTATTTAAAAGCTCAGCCTTATTGGCAAGTGAATCCACTAAAATTACATCGATAGGATAACTTCCCTCTGTAACGGGAGCGGCTACAACTGCCTTATATGTTCCTGCCTCAGCAGGAAATAATTCTTCAGAAACACCCTGAATACGAATTTTTACTTCTTCCAGATTTGGCTCAGATTGTAATGTAACAGTTAAAGAAGCACCTGGTTGAACTACTCCATCCGGATAAACTTCAAAACTATTTAAAACAGGAGGAATTGTATCAATTTGAACAGTAACTGATTTCGATACATCACCATTTTCCGACATCAGATAGAAAGTGTGTGAACCACTTATAAGGTTCTTTGCCTGAAAACTTAAGAATCCATCGCTATCTGTTTCTGAATCACCTATTTTTGTATCATTATCAAATACCTTTAAGTTGATATTAGGATCACCTTGCCCAGTTATCACAACAAGGCTATTACCAAGTTCAGCACCATCCACAGGAGATTTAATTGAAAGTGAGTCCGAAGTAGGTCCAACAACTACTGAAGAACCAGAAATCACCTCCACCTGTAATTCACCCGCTATCTTCCAATTAGTTTTATCTAAAACCTGAATTGTCTGATTTCCAAGCTGTGTTAATCGTAATGCCAAATTAAAAGTAAATTGCCCCTGATTGGATTCCTTAAAAGTATACTCACCATTATTAGGAAGTACTGCATTTTCATCGTCTGGAGTAGAAATAAGGATTGTTCCGGTATAATTCTTAGCAACATTGCCGTCTTTATCACGAGCAATTATTGTAAGAGTCTGGTCAGTATTCACTTTAATGCTAGAAGGAAGCCCTTCAATATCAAAATGATGTACCGGCCCAGGTAACACCGAAGTATCACCCTGACCTATATCAGCCCTAAGTAAGTCAGCGATTATTGTGTTACCACCCCATGCGTAATCAGTAGAAACTGGTTTGGTAAATACAATTTCTTCACGATCTGTTAGTACTTTGTTTACAGTAGAATCCATTGCTGTAAAAACAGAAATACCGGAGAATTTTGAAGTAACCTTAAAATTAGCACGACCATCAACATCTGTAACAGCTCCATTGATAGCACTTACATTATCCTCCTGTCTGCTGGAAATTAATTGAACATGGTGATTTTTTATAGGATTTCTATAAGCATCAAAAAGAGTAACAGTAATAAATGTTTTCTCCTCACCATCCGCTGTTAACATCTGACTAGTACTAGTAATATCGGATTGCGTTGTAGAAACCTGATCTGGATAAACCTTAAAAGTATTCTGAGGAGATGACTCTGCTGAACCTGGAAAAAGAACAGCAACCTTATAATCACCTGCTAGTTTTGTCTGATGACCGTAAAGATCAGCTTCAGCAATACCCTCCAAATCCGCCTGAGCAGGAATGCGTAAAACGGACATATCCGGTTTCTCAACCACAAATACAACATTCTGTGCAGGGTTTATAAGCGAGGTTTTTAAGCCAGACGCATAACCCGCAACAGTATCAGTTGCATATGCCCTTACCGAGAGGAATCCAGCAGAAACTGCAGGAATCATGAATGTTTGTATTGCAATCACAAACGCGAATATTGATGCTTTAATTTTTGTTTTCATTATTTTGATATTTGATATTTGAAATTTGATATTTCTTCGGGTTTCGATTAATTATTTTCGAATTTCAAAGATAATCATTATATTATAGCAAAAATAAGCCAAAAACTCAAGGGTTATAGATGTGATTTCACCATAAAAAAGCACCTTATCAAGGGGAAAAATATTTATAAATTATATTTCCCGATTCACAAATCTCAAATCACAATTCTCAAATATTTCTTTCCAACATAATTAAACGTGCCTCCCCTGTCATATCTTCCGTTAATTTTAGCTTATAATCAGGCATATTCGCGCAAAGTGCTGCAGCCTGAAATTCAAACAATTCAAAAAACATTGCTATTGGCTTAATATCATTTTCTTCAAGTTGCTTGATTAAACGTTTGTAGATATCCAAACCGTCTTCCCCACCATAAAGCGCAACAGAAGGTTCAAATTTAGTGGATGGATCAATTTGGAACTGTTCTGGTATATAAGGAAGATTAGCCGTTAGAATAACTTGTTTATCTTTTAATAACTGAATAGGAATACTAGCGATTAAGTCAGATTTAATAATATCAATCCGACTTTTTAATTTATACTTTGAAATATTCCGCTTTGCAACTTTAATAGCTGACCCGCTTATATCCGTTACAATAGCCTGGATTTCGGGAACATTTTTGAGAATTGAAATTGGAATACAAGCAGAACCAGTGCCAACATCCAAGAGAATTTGTGATTTGTGATTTGTGATTTGTGATTTGTGATTTTTTTTGAGCTTCGTTCTTTGTTCTTCGAGTTTTAAATACGAGATGACGGAATCAACAAGTATTTCCGTATCCGGTCGTGGTACCAAAACATTCTTATTAACCTCAAACTCCAACCCATAAAATTCCCTATGACCAGTTAAATAGGCAACAGGAATCCCCCCTTTCCTCTTTTCGACTAAATTTTTAAATTTACGTAACTTAAAATAGCCAATCTCGCTATCATCATGTGCAAGCAAAAAGGTCATCGGACGATTTAATATATAAGACAAAAGAATCTCCGCATCCAGCCTTGCAGAATTGGATGATAACAATAGGAACTCGTGAGCCCAACGAAGTGCATCTTTAATAATCATAAATCAATTATAAGCATAATTGAAAAATGTTGTAAATCCGCTGAGGTGGAATAAATGAAAAAAAATTAACTAAGCTTCCGGCTGTTCAGTATTACCAGATTCAACTTGTAATTCTTCTCCTATTTTCCTCATTGTCCTTCTTCTCTCTACTTCCTGTCTTTCTCTAGTAGCTTTTCCTCGTTGCATAGCATTTCTAACGGCATCTCTTAATTGTTCACTTGTATCCACAGGTGCTGAAGGTTTAAAAAGCAAACTTTTATCTCTTCTTGCTGCTAACTGTTCCTCAAGAGTTGGTTTTCTTTTCTCTTGCTCTGTTGGTGTAGAAGTATCGTTACTTAATAGTTTTTCAGACATTTTAATAGAATTTTAATATTTAGTAAGCAACTATATCAGTATAATAAATATTTGTCAATTGCTTTGGAGCTTGGAGCTTGGATTTTGGTCATTACCAAAAAGGCTCCGCAGTAGCGGGCCTTTTTGGTTAAATATTGCTCTTAAAAATATTTATTATGAGTTTAATGTCGCACGTGTCTGAGGTCCAACGCGCCCAGCTCCAGCATCGAATTCCGAATTAACAATGCCCTTTTGTAATTGATATTTAAGTACGGCAGTTTTGGTTTGATTACCGTAATAACCAGTATTAAGCCCAGCAGAAAGAAAACCTTCTTTAATAAGGATATCTTGCAATTTTACAACTTCTTCACCCTTATCATTTAAGCTAAGATCAGTTGAAATCGTCATTCCGACCAGAGCGGAGGAATGAACAAGTTTTTTGTTCATAAGGTCGGATGAAAAGTGTAATTCTTGTCTTTCTAAAGCTACTGGTTCAACTTGCAAAGTAGCAATCATTGGTAAATCTTTTTTTGCCGGAACCCATATCTGCATTTCCCTAGGATAAGTCCTTACAACTTCCATCTTTTTCTCTACCGCATTATATAAAGCAGAATGAGTCTGTTTACCATAATAACCTGCACCAGTAGTCCATTCATTTTGTACAACACCAAAATCTAACTGGAAGTTATAAACAGCATTAATGGTTTTTTCATCATAAGCTCCATCCAACGGTCCTAAATAATACCCAATTTCCCAAAGCATAAGCTGAAGATTTACCACATCTTCGCCACTCGACATCTTACCTAAATTAGCGATTAGCATTTCTCTGTTAGCCTGAAGTCTTTCAAGTTCATTGATAATCTCGGAATTATAATCCTCCAATACTCTTTTTAAAGTTTCCTGAGTTTTTGGTCCAAAATTCCCTGCACCGGCATCATTTTTATTACTTATAACACCTTCTGCAAGCTGGAATGTCAAAACAGCCTCCCGTGTTTTATCATCATAGTTTCCATCGATTGCTCCATGGTAATAACCAAACATTATCAAAGCTTCCTGTAACTCCTTTATATCAGCGTTGTTAGATTCCTGAATTGGCTTACTGAATACCTGTGGATTTTGAATTGTTTTGTTTCTTAATTTATTTTCAACAGATTCAGGCAATTTATTGCCAACCCAACCAAAACTAAGGCCTGGTTCAACCTGTTCAGGATTCCTATATACTTCACATTCAACAAAACGAGCGCCCCAATTAAGAGCCCTTGCAAGTCCCTCTTCACCCTTACCCATCCATATGTCGATTCTATCGTAATTTGATCTCGCTACAATAGCTCCGCCACGATCATGAACTTCACCAACGCCAAGACCAGGTATTTTTACCCTTGTTCCGAATGCATATGTTTTTGGAGCAGCTAGCATACCTGTATATACCTCTGTACCATCTGCACCATTTGTACCACGCCCGTTTAACCGAACGTCAGCTTCGTAACTTCCTCTTACATAATATGACTGATTGGGTAACGGAGAATAATAACCTGTTATCAGCATAAGTTTTTTCTCACCCGGAGTATCCTGACCTAAAACAGAAGGAGCTGCGGTAAGAATTTGTAAGAGCAATATTATAACGCCAATGATTTTTTGTATTTGTTTTTTCATGTTTTTCCGTGGAGGGAAAAATCTTGTCATTATACCTATATAAAAAAATACCGCAAGTTTTTAGTCTTGCGTGAATAAAAAAGTAGTTCATAGTAAAAAATGAGATTTGGGTAATTGAATCCCCTAGACCCCTTTATCAGGGGGATTACATTTAGTATTTAATATGAACTATTAATTTCAAAATACTTCCCCTTGATAAGGGGGATGATGAATTAATAAATAAAATATAAAGGGGGTTCAATTACCCAGTACTCATTTACCAAATCCCGTCAGTACTTCCACCTTCCCCTTACTATCGATATAAACCATATCCTCAATCCTTACTCCCCCAACACCCTCTATATATATACCTGGCTCAATTGTAAAAACCATTCCAGGCTTAACAATTTCCTTAGATAACTCTGATACATTTGGAGCTTCGTGGATTTTTAAACCAACCCCATGCCCAGTTGAATGACCAAAGTATTTACCATAACCAGCTTTTTCAATTACCAATCTAGCTGCTCTATCTACTTCCGAAAGTTTTTTACCAACTTTTATAGCTCTAATTGCAGTAAGATTTGCCTCCAAAACTATTGAATACATTTTTTGTTCAACATCCTTTGATTTGACTTTTGATTTGCCCCTAATCATCCTAGTCATATCCGTGCAATACCCTTTATATTTTATGCCAAAGTCAACCAATATACTTTCTCCTTTTTTAAGCTTATTGTCTTCTTTTTGATGATGAACATCTGCTGTGTTTTTCCCAAAACAGATAATCGGAGGAAATGAAAAATCATCAGCCCCCAAATTGCGAGCAATTGAAAGCAAATTCCATTCCATCTCATCTTCACTTTGACCGACTTTAACAGTCTTAATAAATCTTCTAAGACATTCATCCGCAATCCTCACACCTTTTCTAATTATCTGAATTTCCGACTTATCCTTTATCATCCTCATTCTTTCAACTAAATAATCCGATGGAAGAAATTTAACTCCTTTAAGTGACTTCTTTAACGCTCTAAGTTTAACAACAGTAATATGACATTCCTCAAACCCTACTGATTTTGCTTTAATTAACTTTCCCACCCCTTCCTTCTGATCAAAAACATCAACCCCCTTAGGCAATTGTTTTTTAGCGACAGTGAAATATCGAAAATCCGTAATAAGAGTCGCCTTAGAGGCAGTTATATAAAGGATCCCGTTAGACCCCGTAAACCCGCTTAAATAATATATATTCTCTGGTTTGGTAATTAGCACAGAGCTAAATTTTTGCCCTGACAACTGTTTTTGAAGTTTTTTGATTCGATTCATATTTGTAAATTAATTCAACTTTATGATAAATCAGAAATCAAAAATCACAAATCAGAAATCTTTTCTTTTCTTGTTATAATTCTTTTCTTCCCTCTTATTACTTACCCTCTTACCCCATAAGGAATAAATGAGGGGAAAAACACACACGCGAAAAAAAATTTCCCTTATCACCATATAATTTGATAAGATTAAGATTACTAATCCATATATTCATAATTTTAATTTTTAATAAAATAAAATCATGCCCGACAGAGCTATTATAAAAGCTAATCTTAAAAACACATTAACCAAAACTGATTTTCAAGGAGTAAATAGCGTTTATAAAGGTAAAGTACGCGATACTTATGAAAAAGACGGTAAGTACATTCTTGTTACAACAGATAGGCAATCCGCTTTTGATAGAATTCTAGCTTCTGTTCCATTTAAGGGATCTGTATTGAATCTATTCAGCGCATTTTGGTTTGAGAAAACAAAGGATATTATTGATAATCACCTGATTTCAATTCCAG
Organism: Candidatus Peregrinibacteria bacterium; assembly: GCA_016932505.1. Taxonomy (GTDB): domain Bacteria; phylum Patescibacteriota; class Gracilibacteria; order UM-FILTER-43-11; family UM-FILTER-43-11; genus JAFGCT01. Next base: position 42,951 of record JAFGCT010000012.1, on the reverse strand, counting down.
ACCCAAATATTGCGATTGTAAAAAAAGTAACCATTCTTCCTGTTGAAGTAGTTGTCAGAGGCTATATAACAGGAACAACTGATACTTCTGCATGGGTAAACTACAAAAACGGTGAAAGGCTTTTCTGTGGAGTTCAGCTTCCCGAAGGAATGAAAAAAAATCAGAAATTCGATACACCAATTATTACACCTACTACAAAAGAAGAAAAACACGATGCGAAGATTTCTCGTGATGAAATTATTTCCAAAGGACTTGTTTCAGAAGAAAACTGGAATAAGGTTGAAAAAGCGGCATTAGCTATTTTTCAGAGAGGTCAGGAAATTGCGGCAGAAAAAGGCTTTATTCTTGTTGATACAAAATATGAATTCGGTTTGGATGAAATGGGAAATGTGATTCTTGCCGATGAAGTTCACACTCCGGATTCTTCACGCTACTGGATTGCAGATACATATGAGGAAAGATTTAATGCAGGTGAAGAACCACAGAATTTTGATAAAGAATTCTTAAGAATCTGGTTCGTAGAACACTGCGACCCATACAACGATGAAGTTTTACCAGACGCACCAGACGAATTAGTAGAAGAACTTTCTTATAGATATATAGATATTTATGAAAAGCTAACTGGCAAAGAATTTAAGTACAATGCAGATATGCCAATACACGAAAGAATTCAAAAAAGCCTAAATCAATACTTCTCTGGTTAATCTTCAATTTTCAATTTTCAATCTTTAATCAAAATATTATGTTAGTACCAATTCTTATGGGTAGTCAGTCAGACGAAACCCACGCTCGCAAAATAGCTGATCATCTTGAAAAATTCGGTGTTAAAGCCGAACTATATGTTTGTTCTGCACATAAAGTGCCTGAACTTGTTTTAAGCATTGTAGATGACTTCAATAAAACAAATGATGATATTTGCTACATAACAATCGCAGGACGCAGTAACGGTCTTTCTGGAGTAGTTGCCGCAAACTCGATTCATCCAGTAATCGCATGTCCACCTTTTACCGATAAAGCGGACTATTTAACAAACATTCATTCATCTGTGCAAATGCCAAGTGATACTCCAGCAATGACAGTCATAGATCCTCAGAATGCCGCAATGGCAGCTATCAGGATTCTAGCACTTTCAGATAAAGGATTACGCAAACTTGTTGCTAAGCACATAAATGAAGTAAAAGAATCGTTTTAATTTTAGATTTGCAAATTGTGATATTTGAATAAAACTCAAAATTAAATCACAAATCACAAGTCGCAAATCACAAATCACAAATATTTATGATAACAGCACTCTCCCCACTCGATGGTCGTTATAGCTCAAAAGTCGAAGAGCTAATCCCCTATTTTTCTGAATATGCACTTATTAAACATAGATTAATTGTTGAAATAAGTTGGCTATTAATGCTTTCCGCAGAACCCGGGATAGAAGAACTACCTCCTTTTTCTGACAAAGAAATGAAAGTGTTGGAAAATATGATTTTAAAGTTCGATGAAAAAGAAGCTGAAAGAGTTAAAGCTATTGAAAAAACAACAAATCACGATGTGAAAGCTGTTGAATATTATATTGCGGAGAAGTTCGAAAAAGCAGGGATGAAGAAATATATAGAATTCATTCACTTCGCCTGCACATCGGAAGATATAAACAATCTCGCAATCGCACTTATGATTCAGGGTGCTGGCAACAATGCTTTGCTACCTGTTATGAAAGAATTAGTTAAAACCCTTAGTGGTCTATCCGTTAAATGGAAAAAGGTGGCTATGCTTTCTCTTACTCACGGTCAGCCTGCAACACCAACTACCGTTGGTAAAGAGCTGTTGATTTTCGCAAAGAGATTGGAACGTCAAATGAAAGCTTTAATCAAACAAGAAACACTTGGAAAAATTAATGGAGCTTCTGGTAATTTTAATGCTCATGTATCGGCTTACCCTAAAGTAGATTGGCTTAAGTTGAGCAAAAAATTTGTTCAGAACTTAGGACTTGTCTGGAATGCATATACACCGCAAATAGAACCACATGATTTTCAATCCGAAATCTACGATACAATGGCGAGGTTCAATACGATTTTGATTGATATGGATAGAGATATATGGACGTATATTAGTCGTGGAGTATTTAAGCAAAAAGTTGTTAAAGGTGAAGTTGGTTCTTCAACCATGCCTCATAAAGTAAATCCAATAGACTTTGAAAATTCAGAAGGAAATTTGGGACTAGCCAATTCCCTACTTCGTCATATGTCCGAAAAACTACCAATTAGCAGAATGCAAAGAGACCTTACTGATTCAACGGTTCAGCGTAATATTGGCATCGCATTCGGATATAGTATTCTTGCCTACAAATCAACATTAAAAGGACTTTTAAAACTTGAATTGAACACAAAAGTTATACAAGAAGAATTGGATAATAACTGGGCACTTTTAGCTGAGCCCATCCAAACTGTAATGCGCAAAAACGGAGTACCAAATGCTTACGAAAAACTTAAGGAGCTCACCCGCGGAAAAGAAATTAATAAAGAATCAGTGCGCGAATTCATTAAAACTTTAAAAATCAACGACGAAGACAAAGAAAATCTGCTAAAACTAACTCCTGCGAAATATATTGGGCTAGCGGATAAAATTAAATAAATAAACGCTATGCGTATTGTGATGCTCGTTGTGCGCTTACTCTACACGCAAAACGAAACACACAAAACCCAACACGACATATGAATTCAAAACCATTAATATACGCAGGCACATACGAACACTTCAAAGGTGGTATTTATAAAGTTATAGGAATAGCAAAGAATTCTGAGACATTGGAAGATATGGTTGTTTATAGAACAATGAAAGACGAACACCAACTTTGGGTTAGACCACTTACAATGTTTAAAGAAAAAATCGAAATTGATGGGAAAAAAATACCAAGATTCAAAAAAATAAATGACCAATAGAATATGAAAAAAACTACATTTGGTTTATTTGCAGCGTTAGTATCGACAATATTCATTTCAAGCTATTCCACATTCAGCAAAATTCTACTTGAGCACTTTTCAACTTATTCACTTGCAGCCATAGCACAGATATTCTCAGTAATTACATTAATGCTCTTTTTCGGTGCATGGTCCGAATTAAAAGATCTTGGAAAACTCAAACGGAAGGAAATGATAGCGTTGATTTTTGTCGGAATTCTTTCGGCAGTTATACAACCACTTTTTCTATTTAATGGACTTTTGAAAACAAGTGCTATTAACGGCGTTCTAATTAGCCGTACCCAAATGGTTATTGTAGGTATTATTTCAGCAATTTGGCTTAAGGAAAGAGTAGGAGTTAAACAAATATGGGGTACTATTATAATGTTTGGAGGAGCTTATTTTATTGCCACCAAAGGGTTAACAGAACAAATTAATATTGCAGGAGGAGATATTCTACTGCTAGGTGCTGCATTTTTTGGAGCTCTTTCAACAAATGTATTTAAGCGCTACCTAACTAATATATCTCCGCAACTAACAGTCTTCTTCCGCAATTTAACTGGGGCGATACTTAATCTTACCTTGGTTCCGTTTGTATTTGGTTTCGAACACAATTTCAGCAAGGTTTTTGATTTTAATACTTTTCTAATTGTCTGTGCATTCACATTACTTGCAATTGTTGGAGCACAATATCTATGGTATAAAGCCGTAGAAATGATTCCAGCAACTGAAGCTTCTACAATGGGTATGAGCTCTCCTTTGTTTGGAGTTTTAATAGCAATGTTCGTATTACAGGAAACATTATATCTACATCATATGGTTGGCGGACTTCTGATTGTGATAGGACTTATTCTGGCAACATTACACAATCAAAAACATCCTGAACATCATAAGCATCTAAAAGCTAAACAATGGGTGCATTAATACTAAATTAATTAAACAATGATAATCGGACTAACAGGCCCAATGGCCTCGGGTAAAACAACTGTTGTTAATGCATTAAAGAAAAATGGTTTTAAGCATATAACTCTCTCGGCCATAATACGTGAAGAAGCCAAAAATCAGAACATCGAGGAAAAAAGAGAAAATCTAATGGCGATTGGTCAAAAGCTCCGCGAGGAATTCGGAGCTGGTGTTCTTGCTAAAAAATCTTTAGAAAAAATTATATCAGAAGGTGGTGATAAATGGCTTGTAGATGGTATAAGAAATCCTGCAGAAGTATTGGAACTAAGAAATAATCCAAATTTTATTTTAATTGCAAATACCGCGCCAGAAGATTTAATAGTAGAACGTATTTTCGGCAGAAAAAGAGACGATGACACTTTGGATAAAGAAACAATTCGAAAACAACTAAAGCGCGAAATGGGGGAAGGTGAACCGGAAGACGGCCAGCAAGTTGCCAAATGTATTGATATGGCCGACTACATATTCGAAAACACTATGCCTGTTGAAGAAGTTGAATCTGAATTTATGAAACTGTATAATCAAATTATCAATAATTCCAATTAAGATGAACAAAAAAGAACGACCGAGCTTCGAATCAGTTTATATGAATTTTGCAAAAGAAATTGCTAGAAGATCAACTTGCAAAAGGCTAAATGTTGGAACTGTAATTACAACAACTGATTTTAGAAAGGTATTAGCAGTAGGATACAATGGAAATGCTTCAGGGCTACCAAACGGTTGTGACAGAGATGAAGTCGGAAATTGTGGATGCCTACATTCAGAGGAAAACGCTGTAATAAACTGCGATTCGCCAAGATTCGTTGAAAAATACGTATTCTGTACTCACCTACCTTGTATGGCTTGTGCAAAAAGACTGATTAACCTAGGTAACGTAAAAAAAATATTCTTTGATACTGACTACAGAAAAAGAGATTCAGTAGAAGCTTTTATTACTGTCGGGATTCAAATATTCAAAATTGAAGGAAATGATGCAATTGAAGTAAGGGAATAGCTCCTAGTTATCTTTTTGATTTTTCCTATCGCAAATATCTGGCGTTTTTAATTGTACCGTAATATCGGTATTACCTTTTTTAAGAACAGCATGCAGTCTAGACCTGCATGCAAATCCCATATCACCACTATATGATTCAGTAGTAATAACAACTCCACCAGGAATTTCCATTTCAAGAGCAGTTTCAATCACCCCTTCATCAGGATTTTCAGATAGTAAAAAATTCATTGCATTTTTAAACCCGTCAGAAAGCTTAAGATCAGAACCTTTATTGCCACCTAAATTACCCTCATTAGTAAAAACTCCATTAAGACCATCTGCAACAACCTGAGCAATATTCTGCACACTACTTGAAACTGAAATCTTAGTTATCAACTCAGTATTAATCTCCACCCCCAACACTGATGAATATAGCAAAGCTCTCTTTTTATATTCAACTAACTCTGGATTGGAAAAAAACAATTTTTTGGTTTTTTGAACATGTGAAGCAGGTAAATATCTCTGAAAATCCAACATTGTAGCTTTGCCATTAAAAATTCCTAAAGAAATAACATTCTCAAATTCAGAATCTGAAATCCTTTCCCCAAAGTCACAAAATGGTTTAGGTAATTGATTTTCATGAGAAAATGGATTTTCCTTTTTTTCCTTATAATGTCTTGTTACAACCAACGCGGTTTTAGAATTACAATGTTCTCTTAAGGTCATATCCAGCTCCTCAGATTGATTTGTAATAAAATCACCATCAAAAGTATTTTTTATGACCCCAAATTTCACTTCCGAACTTTCACAATCTCCATAATGCAAAGCTCTAATAGCTCTCTTTACCTTGGGGTGAATTTTAGCTGTTAATCTATCATTAGGGCTATATCTGCCATCTCCGTTTGTATCCTGAACACCATATCTAATAGTATTTAAACCAAAACCTAAAAATATAATTCCTTCCATATCACCAAGTGTTTTAACATTATCGATTTGAATTCTAAGTTCAGGCGTCAATTCACCTTCACCTTCGAAAAAAGCTAACACCCTATTTCTCTGTTCCTCAGTTAAAGGAATATCTCTGGAGTCATTAATAATCAAGGCTCCATCATCTTTATTCTTCTTACTGTCATCATCTGAAATAAGCTGACGAACTCCAACTCCAACTCCAAATACGCCTGCACATATAGCTATTCTTACTCCCCACGAAGCCATTAGCTTCTGAAAAATATTTCTTGATTTACCAATTTCGATTTTCTTGCCCTTCTTTTTTGAATCAGGCGGTGGCGGAAAACTGCTTCTCTTTTTTTCATATTCATTTCTTATATCAGAATCAACAAGTTTAAAAACCTTAATATTAGGTGCACTAAGAGCCTTTGAAACTGCATCATTCAAATCAGGCACACTTAAGCTAATATGACCGGAATAAGTAGTTCTTGTGTCAGGTTTCTCTTTCCTCTTTGTATCCTCGTTAAAATATTCGATTAATTCGTTTTCGATTCTTTCTCTTTCTCTTCCAGCGGTTTTTATTCTATTTAATGATGTTTTATATTTTCTCCATCTTTGGCTATAACTACGCATATTTGACATTAAGTCATCCACATCCTTGGTTTTTCCCATTTTGCTGGTTATTTCTAAAACAGAATCCGCAAAACCACCAAGATTCTTCTTCATCAAACTTGCAGGTATGGTCTGTAAAACACTTCTTGCTTCTCGCTTCGCTTTAGCAAGCTCTGCCTTAATAGCCTCACTTTCAGCCTCCACTTTTGCCTCTGAAGCTTCAAAACTTTTTACAAGACTCGCATAATCCGCAAGAGACTCTAGCATTTCCTGCAACACTTTGAGCTCACTCTGAACCTCTGCAACAAGATTATCAGCATCTTTTAACCTAACAAGTACCTTACGATATTCAGCAAATTCCAAATCCGCTTCATATCCATCGGTTTTTTCAATAGATTCAGAAAAACCAATATCAGATTCAGTGTTATTGAGTTTTACTGATATAGTCTCAATCAAATTTTCTATTTTCTGCCCAGCACATACAACCAATTCCGCAGTGCTTTCTCCATTACTAAAGCTTGATGGAAGATTTTTGATAACACTCATCTTTTCACCCATTAATAAAGAGTTTACATTGTAAACAAAGTGCTCAAGCTTGCGCATTGAATCAGTATCTATTAATGTATCAGGATTAGATTTTCTTAATACACCTTTCTCATATTGAATCACAACTGGTGAACCATATGGAACTATGTTTTTTGGGTTTTCTGAGGGCACAAATAGGCTATTATATAAATTAAGTGTTTTACTTTATACCTATATACATGGTGTGTCAAATAATTTGACTTTTAAACAGCATAATATAAACTAAATTCAAAGCTTTTGAGTTCGCCATCAACGAACGATGCTAGCCGAAGAAATCCTGACAAGTTAGGAAAGTAGAACGGCTCGGAGACATCACTTCGTTACAAAAATAAAAATTAAGTATAATGTCTAGGTGGTACCGTCCGATTTTACATCGGGCCCGAGACACTCAATTTTATTAGAGTGTTTTTATATAAAAAAATATTAATATGTTTAAATCTGTTGACCCAAAACAATCCTTTCCAAAAATGGAAGAACTGATAATCCAATATTGGAAAAATAACGATACGTTTAAAAAATCTATCGACCACCCAGCAGGTGAAGATAGTCCAAAAGATTACGTCTTTTACGATGGACCTCCATTCGCAACAGGACTCCCCCACTACGGCCATTTGATAGGTGGAACGTTAAAAGATGTAGTACCTAGATATTGGACTATGCAAGGGCGCAGAATTGAAAGAAACTGGGGATGGGATTGTCATGGATTACCAGTAGAAAATATTGTGGAAAAAGAACTGAATTTAGGCAGTAAAACCGATATCGAAGAATACGGCGTGGATAAATTCAATGAATCATGCCGTTCTGTAGTACTTAGATACACAGAGGAATGGAAGAAAACAGTTGAAAGAATGGGGAGATGGATAGATATGGAAAATGATTATAAAACTATGAATCCTGAGTATATGGAATCGATTTGGTGGGTATTCAAAAGTTTATGGGATAAAGATAGGATTTACGAAGGACACAAAGTGGTTCCATACTGCCCAAGATGTGCTACCCCGCTTTCTAACTTCGAAACTAATCAGGGATATCAAGATAAGCAAGACCCTGCACTTACAGTTAAATTTGAACTAATAGAAACACCTGGTGTATATGTTCTTGCATGGACAACTACTCCATGGACTCTGCCAAGCAATTTAGCACTTACAGTTGGCCCAGATATTACCTACGCAAGAATTAAGGATACAAATGGAGAAAGGTATATCATGGCACTTGACCGCATACCTAATTACTACAAAAATCCGGATGACTACACTGTTGAAGAGGAATTTTTAGGAAAAGAGATAGAAGGAATGAAATATAAACCTCTATTACCTTATTTTGCCGATAAATCAGAACCAAAAGTCTTTACTATAACACTTGGAAACTTTGTAACACTAGATAGCGGTACCGGAATTGTACATATGGCACCCTTTGGTGAAGACGATATGGCTACTTTAAATGAATTGGATATTGAAGCTGTTCATCCGCTAGATGCAGAATGTAAATTCAATGAACTTGTTGATGAATACAAAGGAATGGATGTGTTTGAAGCAAATCCGCTAATTATAAAAAAGCTTAAGGATGAAAATAAGATTGTAAAACATGAAACTTATAATCACAGCTACCCATTCTGTTGGAGATGTGATACACCCCTTATTTACAGACCTATTTCAACTTGGTTTGTAAATGTGGAGGCAATAAAAGAACGAATGATTGAAACCAATAAATCTATTAATTGGACTCCAGAGCATATAAAAGAAGGACGATTCGGCAAATGGCTGGAAGGAGCGCGTGACTGGGCTATAAGCCGTAATAGATATTGGGGTGCACCTCTTCCTATATGGCGTAATACCGATAACCCAGAGGACGTGATTGTAATCGGCTCAATTAAAGAACTAGAAGAACTTTCAGGTAAGAAAGTAAAAGACCTTCATAAGCACTTTGTGGATAAAATCGAAATTGAAAAAGATGGAAAGACTTACAAAAGAGTTCCGGAAGTTTTGGACTGCTGGTTTGAGTCAGGTTCAATGCCTTACGCTCAATTACATTATCCATTTGAGAACAAAGAAAAATTCGAAAACAACTTCCCTGCTGAGTATATCGCAGAGGGGTTAGATCAGACCAGAGGATGGTTTTATACACTACATGTACTTTCTAATACATTATTCGATAAACCGGCTTTTAAAAACATTATTGTAAATGGAATCGTACTTGCGGAAGATGGGTTAAAAATGAGCAAACGTCTGAATAATTATCCCGATCCAAATTATATAATGGATACTTACGGTGCAGATGCTATGCGTTTTTATCTGATGAATTCCCCTGCTGTAAAAGCAGATGATATAAGATTCAGCGAAAAAGGTGTATCGGATGTAGTAAGAAACTTTATTCTACCGATTTGGAATTCATATTCATTTTTCGTAACATATGCAAATATAGATGGATGGTCACCTGACGAAAAAATGCAAAATGCGAAATCGGAAATGCGAAATAAATTGGACCAATGGATACTATTAGAATTGAACAAATTAATTATTCAAGAAATTGAATTTATGGGCAAATATGACTTACAAAAGGCAAGCAACGCAATTTACTCTTTTGTAGATAGTCTCACAAATTGGTATATCAGACGTAGTAGAAGAAGGTTCTGGAAAAGCGAAGACGATGATGATAAAAACATGGCATACCAAACTCTATACACTGTTCTTACAAAACTTTGCCAAGTCATCGCACCTTTTATGCCGTTTGTAAGTGAAGAAATTTATAGAAACCTAACTGGTGAAGAATCAGTACATCTAACCAGGTATCCATCTCCCGAAAGCGAGGGTGGAGATTCTCGCCTTATGGAAGAGATGTTCGTAACCAAAACGATTGTGTCTCTAGGTCTTGCTTCCCGAGCCAAAACAAAGCTAAAAGTCCGTCAGCCTCTTTCCAAAGTACAAGTTGCACTTGGTGACCAATACAACAAATCAATTCTCAACGACCAATTGGAAATAATCAAAGAAGAGCTAAACGTTAAAGAAATTGAATTTATAGATAACCCATCAGATTTAGCCACAGTTATCGCTAAGCCAAACGCAAAGCTACTTGGACCAAAATATGGAAAAGATGTTCAAACAATTATTATGACCGCCAAAAGCGGTAAATTTGAGCGTCTGGATAATGGAAATCTTAAAGTACTCGACTTTGAGCTAACACCGGAAGAATTGGAAATAGCCTACATGGGGAAAGAAGGTAAAGAAATTGAAACAGAGGCAGGAATCCTAATAGCACTGGATACAATAATTACACCTGAATTAGAACTAGAAGGTCAGGCACGTGATCTTGTCCGCCAAATTCAGGAGCTACGCAAATCTGCAGATTATAAAGTTGACGACCGTATTACTATTGCACTTATAAACGTGGATAAAAAACTTATTGATAAATTTGGCGATTATATAAAATCAGAAACCCTAACCACTTCAATTGAAGAAGATATTATTGAACCTGACCAGTTTACGGAAATCGACGATATTACTATTAAAATTAAAAAATAAGGGAAAGAGGCGCCGGGCACAGTTCAAAATAGAACATGCATAACCCGGCGACCCATAAGATGATTGGTTCACTCAATAATTCCTCTTTCCTTCAATGAATTCTTCAAATCCTCCATTGTTGATTCAGCCTTTGCAATTGCAATCTCGCTCTCAGAATGCATATTTACGCAGTCTCTAATGGACTTCAATGCACAAACATCTTTTTCAAAAAGTACCCAGAACCTCCTAACATTAGGATTATTAGAAACCCTGAAATCATCCTTTGTTCTTGAAACAGATACATGAAGCGGAGAAAGACTAGTCCTTCTGCTAGTAAACTGCTGTTGTATTTGTTGAATCCTTTCTGATACATCGTCAAACATATCATTAAATTCAGACTGATCTCCATTTAATTTGTCAATGTAGTAATTCTGGACGGCTTCAAAGATAGAACAATACGATTCACTTAGTCTGTTCTTCCTTTCAAAAAGGCTTAAAGTACGTCCTTTTGGCAATAAACTCTTTAATATTCTTATCATTTTTTTCCCCTTTTATCTGCAGTAGACACCATATAGTTAATAATCTCACTCCAATTAATAGAGAGTGAACCCACTCTTATCGCAACAGCCGACAATTCGGATGAATGCAGAATAAGAGCATATTGCTCTCTATTACTACCATGATGTAAAAGAATCACAATTCTGTGGCAAATATTTTAAAATATACTCTTAGCATTGTCAAATCATTATCTTTTTAAATAGAATATATAATTGCTAAAATTCCCTTAAGAACAATAAATAAAATTATCAATGATTAAAAGATTTCTATTACACATAATAGCCAACGCAGCGGCACTGTATATTACAGTCCAAACCCTTGGTGGTGATTTTATAATTAATGGAGGATGGAAAGGGTATATTATTGCCGCTTTGATATTTGGCATTTTGAATGGATTAGTAAAACCAATACTAAAGATAATCGCCCTGCCATTTGTTTTTATTACTGCAGGGCTATTTACGCTTGTTATTAATATGTTTTTAGTCTGGTTTGCAAAATATGCAATTGATGTACTTGCATTCGAGGGAGTTTCAATAGTAATCGCTGGAAGTATATTTACTTACCTTTCTGTTGGAATTATTATGGCAATTGTAAATATGGTAATACAGTGGTTAGCAAAGAGTTAATATGGAATATAAATCAATTATTTTCTTCATCATTGCAATTCTGACTCTCACATATTTTGTCACCTTCTGGCAAAACAGAAACAGAGTTGTTCAATTTCATATGTTCGGGAAAGAAATTAAAATTAATCTCGGACTTCTTACTTTTGGGATATTCCTAGATGGCGCTTTAATAACAGCAATTCTTATCTGGTTATTAGTTTATTGAACAAATTTTTTATACAACATAAAAACAGAGACGCGATTAATCGCGTCTCTGTTTTTCATTGATAACTAATATCTATTCAATCTCGTAAGTAATGTTTACAGTTACGTTATACTCCTGTGTACCAGACTGAATATCAGCACCACCTCCACCACCTCCACGTCCATAAGCAGCTTCGCCATACATAGGTGTTGGCTGACCTCCATAATATCCCTCATTAAACGAATACACATCACCTAAATTTACACCAGCCGCATCAGCCATCTTTTCAGCTTTATCTTTTGCCGCAGCAAAAGCCTCTTCACGAGCTTGATTCATAACCTCAGTATCATCATCCAGAGTAAATGTTAGGCCATAAATATTATTTGCTCCAAGATTCGTAGCGGCATCAATTACATCATCAACCAAATCAAGTTTACGTATTGTCAGAGCCAATGTCTGTTCCAATCTATAACCACTTATTGTAGGCATTTCTCGCTCAGGATAAATATATTGAGGATATAAATAGTAACCAGATGTTGTGATGTCATCAGCAGACATGCCGATTTCTTTCAATTTCTTTGTAATAGCATTCATTTTATCGTTATTTTCTCCAATTACTCTATTTATAACCTTTCCCTCAGAGACAACCGATACGGTAATTTTTGCAACATCCGGTTTTACAACAACACTCCCCTCGCCACTAACCGTAATGGTACGAGATTCAGGACGAGTAGTAGACTGAATATCCAGCATTAATTTATCTGACGGAATAATGAAACTGGCTATTAAAGCCAAGGAAAGCAAGCCCAAAAATATCGTTCCTGCGATATATAAAGATTTTTTCGAATCCATATGTTTTTTGTTAATAAATATCAACCCCCATTATATCATTACAAAAAAAACAAACATAATTATTTTCAATAACAAATATCAAATGATAAATGATAAATGTTAAATGATAAATGAAAACTACCCCTAGTCTCTCTGAACAAACTTTTCAACATCTTCCTTAGAAATAACACCCTGTTCAGCCATTTGATAAGCATAGCTATCCATACTAATCATTCCTTCACTTGATCCAGACTGAATAGCAGTTTTTAACTGGCTTAAATTACCATGTTTAACAATATTCTTAACACTGGAATCAAACATTAACAACTCATAAATTCCGATACGACCAACCTGATCTATTCTATCTACAAGATCTTGAGCCAAAATACAAATCATATTTTCAGCCAAACGATCCTGAGCCTGAGGATGCTGATTCAACGGAAACATTGAAACCATACGCTCAAGGGTCTGTTTAGCATCTTTGGTAGACATAGAAGCAATAACCAAATGACCTGTTTCAACAACTGTAAGAACATTTTCAAGTGTTTCAAGGTCGTTGATTTCACTAACCATTATAATATTAGGATCTTCACGCATTGCAGAATTCAAAGCATTCGCCATTGTAAGAGTGTCTTTTCCAATTTCCCTTTGTGAAAAAAACGATTTTTCGTCTTCAAAAACATGTTCAATTGGATTTTCGATTGTAACAATATGTTCAACCATATTCTGATTAACATATTCAAGCATAGCCTGAACACTAGTAGATTTACCGGAACCAGCAGAACCAGCTACAATAATAAGACCTTCTTTAAGACTTAAAAATTTCTTTAGTATCTCTGGAATACCAAGTTCATCCATTGTGGGTAGATGCTTGGAAATCATACGCATTGAAGCAGATAGTCTTCCACGCTGATAAAATACATTAACTCTAAAATTAACACCGCTGGAATGAGTATAAGAAAGGTCGATTTCTCTTACGCGCTCAAGTCTTTGTTTTTCATCATCAGTTTGTACTATTGAATTAATCATAGCATCGGCATCTGATTTAGAAAGAGGCTCAATATTCTCTATAAACACGAGCTTTCCACCAACCCTAAGAGCCACCATACTACCCTCACCAAAGTGTATATCGGATGCTTCTTTTTCAATACATAGATTAACAAGCTGATCCAAAGTTACCTTGTGAGAAACTGGGGCAGGTGCTGAATTAGCTGGAGCTACAGATGCTTGAGGTGTTGTTTGTGTATTTTCAGTCATGATATATACGATATTTTTATTTATTCTTTATATTATAGCATTTTTTAACTGAGAAATCAATATATTCCAATAGACTGCCAGTTGACTTGGTCAATCGCAAGTCTATGGAAGTCCATTGGAAAAATTAAAATTTTCAAGTATAGTTATCACGTTATTTCGTTATTTCGTAATTAAGTTATGCAAGCAAAAGAACTTCGTAAAAAATATCTAGAATTTTTTAAAGAAAAAGGGCACGCGATTATCTCATCTGCACCGCTACTTCCAGAAAACGACCCTACAGTACTATTCACAACAGCCGGAATGCATCCACTAGTCCCCTATCTTCTTGGTGAACCTCACCCCGCGGGGACTCGACTTACCAGCTGCCAAAAATGTATTAGAACAGGTGATATTGATGAAGTCGGAGATGACAGTCATCTTACATTCTTTGAAATGCTTGGGAACTGGTCTCTTGGTGATTACTTTAAAAAAGAAGCAATCGAGTTCAGCTTTGAATTTTTGACAAGCGAAAAATGGCTTAATATTCCGGTTAATATGCTTGCAGTTACAGTTTTTGAGGGTGATGATGATGCACCTAAAGATGAAGAGTCAGCTAAAATCTGGAAGTCTCTTGGAATACCAGAAGATCGAATATCTTATCTTTCTAAAAAAGACAACTGGTGGGGGCCTGCAGGTCAAACCGGCCCTTGTGGTCCGGATAGTGAAATGTTCTACTGGGTTGGCGAAGGAGAACCTCATGGAAATGTTCAAACAAATGAAGATGATTGGATGGAAATCTGGAACGATGTTTTTATGCAGTATAACAAAACCGAAAGCGGTACATTTGAGCCTCTTAAACAAAAGAATGTTGATACAGGGCTTGGATTAGATAGGGTTGCAACAGTATTAATGGGCGCAAAAAATGTTTTTGAAACTGATTTATTTAAACCAATAATCGAAAAAATCAGTGCACTTACAAATATTGCTTATTCGGATAATCCAACATCTTACCGTATTATTGCAGACCATTTACGTGCGGCAACTTTTATGGCGGCAGATGGTGTAAAACCGAGTAATCTAGATCAAGGCTATGTTATGCGCAGATTGATGCGCAGAGCTATAAGGCATGGCAAAACACTTGGAATTGAGGAGAACTTCACCCATATAATAGCTAAAAAAGTCATTCATTTAATGGCAGATAGCTACCCTGAACTTCAGCATGAGGAAGAGATTTTAAAGACTTTTACATTAGAGGAAGAACAATTCAGCAAAACTGTTCATAGCGGTCTAAGGGAATTTGAGAAATTACTAAAAGGATTTGAAATGGCGTTTAAGAATGCTGGTAAAAAGATTACGGAAATTAGCGGTAAACAGGCATTTAAACTATATGACACTTATGGCTTTCCTATAGAAATGACCATTGAAGAAGCAAAAAAACATAATCTTACAGTTGATGAAAAGGGATTTCAGGAAGCTTTTGAAGAACATCAGAAATTATCCCGCGCAGGTGCAGAAGAAAAATTCAAAGGCGGATTGCAAGACAACTCCGAAGCAACAACAAGGCTTCATACCGCCACTCACCTACTCCATGCCGCACTTCGCAAAGTACTTGGCGACCATGTGGAACAAAAAGGTTCAAATATAACTGCGGAGAGACTTAGATTCGATTTTTCCCATCCAGATAAAATCAGCCCTGAACAATTAAGTGAAGTTGAAAAATATGTTAATGAGGCAATTCAATCAAATGCTGAAGTTAAAATGAGCACAATGAGTGTTGAGGAGGCTAAGAAATCAGGGGCAATTGGACTTTTTGAAAGTAAATACGGCGAAACAGTTAAGGTTTATGATATGTCACCTTGGTCTAAAGAAATCTGCGGAGGTCCTCATGTAAAAAACCTTGGAGAATTAGGTACTTTCAAAATTAAAAAAGAGCAATCAAGTAGTGCCGGAATACGTCGTATTAAAGCTGTTTTAATCTAAATAAATGACTTCTACAATTATTGACTTTTTTTAGAGTACATGATTAAATTACCTCTAATTATTTTTTTTGAGGTAAATGAAAAGAGTGCCACTTCCATCTGAGGCAATATTAGATATTGTGAAAAAAACTGCGGATTCAAACGGATCTTCAATTCCTGAAGATATTGATGATGATTTTTCCACATTATTTCATGGAATTGATATTAATAATTATCTCGATATTAGTTCTAAATTCTGCAAAAGAGTTAAAGAAATATTAGATAATAGTGACCAAACCAACAATGTATATGGTGAATTTGTTAAAGAAAACTGTAATGCCATAAGACTTAACATTGCAAGAGAATTAGGAGCAGATGAAATAATTGAAGGTGAAGTTGGTAGCACAGGTATGTCATGTAAAGAAGTACTGGAATCATTTTTAGCTGAATTAAAAGAAGGTCAAAGCTGGAGTTCTACAAATATAAGAAAATGGGAATCTAGACTTGGTAATCAGAAAAAAACAACTAATAATGGCCAAAAGCTATATTCAAAAGTTAGTAGTACTATTTGCTGGAGCGAAGAATCTGTTAGATACATTCTTAAAGAAAAGGCAGATCAGTTACTGGAAAGAAATCCATATGAAACAAAAAAACGTGAAATAACATGTGAAAGAGATGCTAGAATACATCTCCTAAAATTCTTAAAAACTCTTCCTGAAGGACAGACATGGAATCCAAAAAAATTAATGGAGGCAGATAGAAATACATATTTATGGATGAATAAATATGCAACAAAAGGAATAACCTCTGAATATATCGAAGAACTCTTAGGTGAAGACGCAGAGGTATTACTTAAAAAAAATCCATTTGAAAGACTAAAAAGAACCATTACCAGTAAAACAAAAGCACACAATTACCTTGTAGAACTATATATGTCTCAACCTGAGGGGAAAAGAGTATCAGTTAAAACAATTAATAGCTGGACTGCACAAGATGGAACAAGAGGTCATAGTATTATTAATTTTATTAAGAGAAATATTTCAGGAGAAATTACCGAAGAATCACTAAGAGAGCTCCTTGGAAAGTCAGCAGATGAAGTATTAAGAAGAAATCCTTTTGAGAAATTGAATAATCCATCTCTTGAAAAAATTAAGGAATTATTATCTGAATTCTTTGACAGACTCCCCAATGGAACACCTTGGTCCCCTCAAACTCTTCATTCATTCAGAAGCGAAAAAACCGATTCTAGAATAAATCTATGTGAATGGATTTATAGAAATATAAAATATCAAGGTAAGGTAGATTGGCTGTATGTTCTGGTGGAAATGGTTCCAAGCAGCAGATTAATGACAAATCCTTTTTATAGATACAATGCTGATTTTTTAGACAATAGAAATCATAAAACAGTTCCAAGAAACAAAAAAAAGTATGAAATAGATAATCATGATGGTGACAATAACAATCCAGAGGCTCTTATGGTTAAACATGAGGAATACCTAGAAATTCAAAGAAGGCTTAGTGAAATGAAATTTGCAATTAATGGACTAACGACTGAAGATGCACACATAGTACAAAGCTTTATGAGAGAGCAAAATATACCTGTAGAAAAACTGGGACCTGCGTTATCTAGACTTAAAAGCATTATGGAAACTGCCGCTTAACAGTTTGAACTACGATTTACGATTAACGATTTACGATTAACGATTTAATACCGTAGGGACACGCCGCAGCGTGTCCCTACTTATGTTTGGATAATTGTAGTAATTCCAATTCACCTATAACAAAAAAATCATAATCATCATTTAATCAAGATAATCATGGTTCAGACGCCTTACCACTTGCATTTAAGTCTGTTTTTTGGTATAATATAGTGATAAAAATAAAAACAAGATTATGTTTCTGGAAAAACTTATACCAACGGCTTACGCACAATTTACAACAACCATTAAAGACACAGCAGTAGCAGGAAAGGATGTTGCAGTAGAAGGGAGTGAGGCAGGAATACAAAGTTTACTTTCGTATGTTGCAAGCAATATTGATAACTGGATTGCAGGTGTCGTTATAATAGTAATTTTCTACATTCTGGCAAAAATGGGGGCAAGCGCCCTAAAAGCCGAGATAATCAAAAAGAAAGGAGATGATGTACAGGAAAGTGTTTTAATTCTTGTTGAAAGAATGACTACGATCCTTGTTGTCACTATTGGTGCCACAATTGCACTAGCAATAAACGGACTGAACTTTACAGCAGTAATCGGTGCTCTTTCGTTAGGTATTGGTTTTGCTTTAAAAGACATTATCGGGAACTTCATTTCCGGAATTATCATGCTTTCACAGGATCGCGTAAGAATCGGGGATTTTATTAAAGTCAGTGATATATTAGGTACAATAGTTAGTATTGATACGCGTGCGACGATTCTTCAGGCTGTTGATGGCACCGAAGTTGTTATTCCAAACCAAACAATGTTGGGGCAAACAGTTATCAGTTATTCAACTAATCCTTTCCGTAGAATTGAGCTTATTGTAGGAGTGGACTATGGAACAGATCTTCCTATGGTAACAAGCCTTATAAAAGGGGTTATCGATAGAGATAGAGACATTGTTCCGAAACCTGAATCAATAGTTATAATCGACGAATTCAGTGACAGTTCTATTAACATCAAAATTCTATTTTGGATTGAATCCAATAAGAACTGGATGAAAATTCGTTCAAATTTGGCAAACAAAATCAAAAAAGCCTTTAATGAACTTAATATAAATATTCCTTTCCCAATAAGAACTCTTAAACTAGATGAAGATGATCGTTCATTCCTAAAAACAATGGATAGCATGAAAAAAGGAGAAGTGCCTGAGAAAAAAGGAACACCGGATTCTGAAAAAGTTATACTTACAGCTGCAAATACTGCCTTCGAAAAAGAAATCCCATATAATATTTTTGGTGATAAAGAAAAAGTGCCAAATGCTATAACCGATAACATTATTCAGTCACACGCAAAAACACAAGCAACCACTCAGGCAGAAAATGAAGCTCCTCAATCTGCACCTCAGCCTACAACACAACCTGTGGCAGCAGGAGTTGTGCCAGAAGAAAAAAAGGTTGAACCAACTCCCCCACCAACTCATATCTAATTTTATTACAAGATTAGTTATTACAAAATTACAAGATTGATTTTGTTTGGTATTTAACTAAAAATCGATAATCGTAAATCGTTAATCGTTAATCGTAAATCGTTAATCGATTATGAAGCCACTCTATAAACTTCATCAAGCGTAGTAATACCTTGAATTACTTTTAGGATTCCATCTTCATGCATGGATACCATTTTAAGGTTCTTAGTTATGTAACTATAAATTTCCGGCATTGGAGTATTTTCTAAAATCAAATCACGTAATTCCTGATTGAACCTTAGAACCTCAGTAACTGGTATTTGCCCCAGAAAGCCTGTTTTCGCGCATTTTTCACAGCCCACCGGATGTTTTAACTCTGTAGGTAATTCAGGAGCTTCTAGCCCCTTTTCTGCAATCGATTGAAGTGAAAATTGTATATGCTCTTTTTCAGTTTCAGTTATAGGCTTTAATTCAGCGCAATGTGGGCATAAAGTTCTAACTAATCGCTGAGCGATAATCAGATCCATAGCAGGAGCAAGTATAAAGCTTTTTACCCCCATATTTGCAAGACGTGCAATAGATTCCACAGCAGAGTTAGTATGAAGTGTTGTTAGAACCAAATGACCAGTAAGTGATGCCTGAGCCGCAGTTTCCGCAGTTTCAAGATCACGTATTTCACCTACCATAATCACATCAGGATCCTGACGTAAAATAGCCCTAAGACCAGATGCAAAATGATAATCAGCTTCAGGGTCAACCTGACTCTGGGTTATTCCTTCAAGATTATATTCAATCGGGTCTTCAAGGGTAATTACCTTTTTTTCATTAGTATCAATAGACTGAAGCATTGAATACAATGTAGTAGTTTTACCACTACCGGTAGGCCCCGTAACCAATATCATTCCATGAGGAAGGTGAACTGCCTCAAGTATATTTTTTAGCGCCTCACCGGCAAACCCCATTTTATCAATAGTAATAAAAGATTTTTTGGAATCAAGAAGTCTCATTACACAAGTTTCTCCATAATGACTTGGCATTAAAGAAACACGAACATTGATTTTTCTCTTATTAATAATAAATGAATGCTGACCATCTTGAGGAATATTCGTAATATTCATCTTTAAATCTGACAAATATTTTATTTCCTTCATAATTCCGTCATAAGCATGACGGGTAATTTTAAAAATCGACTTTAAAACACCGTCAATTCTAAAACGTATTAGCACATCATTCTCTTCTGGCTGAAAATGTATATCTGATGCATTAGTTTTATATGCACCAACTTGTATAAGATTCAACGCTACATCAAATGTCGAATTTTCAATTTTATCGCGAAGTTGCTCTAGATTTTCTATTTCCTGCAAAAAACTTCCAAGATCCTCTTCTATTACTTCTGAATCCGCTTTTTCTTTTTTTGCATATTTTTCTGTAAAATAAATTTTCTGTGCGACTTTTAATGACTCCTCTGAGCAAAGACTAACATTAACCTGATACCCAGCAACCTTGAGCTGATCAACTATTGCTTTTGTATCTTCATTTTCAGGGTCAATAACAGCTAATCTTATTTTCTTACCAGTTTTAGAAAAAATTGCTGCATTAGCCCTCTCCGAATCTTTTTGTGAAAGAAAACTTGCAAAATCGGAATTGATTGGAGCAGTAAGCAAGTTCACGTATGGCATGTTCATTTCAGAAGCCTTATTCTGCAAAGCGCGTTCCTTAAATTGCTGATTAATATCTTGCACCTGAGTCTGAGATTTGAAGTCTGTTATTGCTTGAGGCATATCTTAATTGATTAACGATTAACGTTATATGATTTACGTTAATTATATCTATATATTATACCAAAAATTACGATAAATTACAAGTCTTTTGGCAGAGGTAACGAAATAACGAGTCAACATTCTCCATTAATCGTTAATCGTACAACGTACAACGTTAATCGTTAATCGTTAATCGTAGTTACAAAAAAGCCGACCCCTGCTTTAGGCGGGAAATCGGCTTATTTTGAAAATAAATCAAATACTATTTCTTAAGACTCTTTCTCATAAATGCTGGTACTTCAAGATCCTCTTCCGCTTTCTTTGGTGCAGCCATAGGCTTTTGCATATCACCCATTTTCATAGATGATGTAGGAGCATTTCCAAGTCTCTGGATGGTACCAGAAGCTGACATATTAAGATGTCTCTTCTGCTCCTCTTCACTGAATCCAGTTGCGATAACAGTACATTTAATTTCACCTGTGTAGTTTTCGTTAATAACTGTACCGAAGATAATATTGGCATCACTATCAGCAGCTTCAGTAATAATCTTAGCAGCTTCATCAACTTCAAACATAGAAAGGTCATTACCACCAGTAATATTGAATAGAATTCCTTTAGCTCCAGCAATAGACATTTCAAGCAATGGACTTTCAATAGCTGCACGAGCTGAATCAACTGCTCTATTTTCACCGCTACCGTAACCAATACCCATAAGAGCAGAACCAGCATCTTGCATAATTGTACGTACATCAGCGAAATCCACGTTAATCATTCCATGAGTAGTAATAAGATCTGCAATACCTTGTATAGCCTGTCTTAATACATCATCCACAACAACGAAAGCATCTGTTAAAGGAGTTTTTTTATCAATAATAGAAAGAATTCTATCATTAGGAATTGTAATAAGTGTATCGACTTTAGACTTAAGCTCTTCAAGACCTTCCATGGCAACTTCGGTTCTGTGTGCACCTTCGAAAGAGAAAGGACGTGTAACAACACCAACTGTAAGGATTCCAAGTTCTCTTGCAATATCAGCAACAATAGGACCAGCACCAGTACCAGTACCACCTCCAAGACCGCAAGTGATGAAAACCATATCAGAACCATCAATAGCATTCTTCAATTCCTCACTACTTTCTTCAGCAGCCTTTTTACCAATATTAGGATCGCTACCTGCACCAAGACCTCTTGTAATAGCCTTACCTACATTGATACGATGAGAAGCTTGTGAATGATACAAAGCCTGAGCATCAGTATTAACAGAAATAAAATCCACGCCTTCTACTTTCGCACTTATCATGCGATTGACGGCATTTCCTCCACCTCCACCTATTCCGATTACTTTTATAGAAGCAAGCGGAGTGATATCCGGAGTTACTTCCATAGAACGGTCAGATGAATAATGACGACTGCCATTACCTGTACTACCATGAAATAAATTCTTTAGTGATTGGGACATAATACTTAAATTAGTAATATTTTAGGACTAGTTACATTTGACATGTAATGTCTGACACCGAGCCAGAAGCTTAAAGCCAGAAACCAAAAGTCAAAAATAAAATGTTGTTGCTCGTTGTTCGTTGCTTGTTGATTGTTATTCAAATAACTAAAAATGAAGAACGAAAGACGAATAAATTTTATTTTTGTTTTTTACTTTCCAATTTTCCACACTTTCCAAGTTTCCAGATTACGGAAGAAGATTTTTAAGCCATTTCTTTGCGCCACTAAATACTTTTCCAAAATCTACGGAACTCATTCTATAAGAACGCCCTTCATACTTACTACCCCATACAACCAAACCGATTGCAGTTGCATAAGCGGGATCATCAATTTTATCAACCACACCTTCCACCTCTGTAGGGAATCCGATTTGCACAGGAAGACCAAGAACCTCACGCGCTAAATCAAGACATCCAGGCATCTTAACACCGGCACCTGTAAGAATTGCACCCGCAGGAAGCATGCCATCACGACCGATAGAGCGAAGCTCATCTTTTATCATTACAAATATTTCGTGATAACGAGCCTGAATAATTTCAGCCAAATGTTTTTTAGAAACTTTCTGATTATCAATTTTACTAATAAGTGCTAAATCAATTGTCTCACGGTCATTAACTTCATCTGGAGTCACAGTACCATATTCAATCTTAATCTTTTCTGCAGTATCGATAGAAGTTCGTAAACCTATAGCAACATCGTTAGTTACACTTTCCGCACCAACAGGAAGAGAGGCAGTATGCAATGTTGCACCTTCTTCAAATACAGAAAGAGAAGTACTTCCGCACCCTACATCAATTACAACAACTCCAAGTTCTTTTTGTCTTCGTGAAAGAACAGCCTCAGCAGATGCAAGAGAAGACGGAACAATATCATCAATATCTACTCCCGCCTGATGTACTGCCTTTTCTACATTCTTAATAATTGTAGATTGACCGGTAATAATATGAGCATCAACCTCAAGACGTACTCCAATCATTCCAATCGGGTTTTTAATACCTTTTTGGTCATCAACTGAAAAGGACTTAGGAATAATACGTAAAATTCTGCGATTAGACGGCATATTAACAGCCTGAGCTGCCTCAAGTACCCTATTGATATCATCTTCAATTATTTCACTTCCTGCATGACTGATAGCAATAACACCCTTGCTGTCAAAAGATTCAACATGATTACCACTCACGCCAACAAATACATGATGAATCGGAGCTCCGGACATTCTTTCTGCATCCTCAAGAGCCGCCGATATATTACTTATCGCTTCATCAACATCTATAATATTACCTTTTCTCATACCCGTAGAAGGAGCAACGCCAACGCCTATTATATTAGGCATCTTCTTATCCTCTTCAAGAAGTGCAATAACTGTTCGGATTTTTGAACTTCCGACATCCAAGCTGGCAATAATTTGTTCTTTCGGCATGAAAAATTGTTGATTTAGAATTTAAAATTAGGATGTATATTTTTTGTGATCATCACAATACCGCTGTACAAAGATAAAAACTGGGTCACTCACTTCAATACAAAACCAACATGTCGATTTACATCCAAGGTCAGAACGTAGTCTACCGCAAAGGCTTTTCTTTGACAAATGGTTTTTATGAAATTGTTAATATTTTGTTGACATGAACAAATAATTAGTACAAATTGCATGGCTTTTTTTAGCTAAAATGAGTTGAACAAATTTTTATATCGTAATCTTGGACAAAACGCCCTTATCCAGTAGACACCGTAGACAAAAAGCTGTCTACAAAAGTTGAACAGCAAATCATCTGTGAAACAAAATTTTATACACTGGTTTTTAAATGGCTTACTTATGCGGAATTTAAAAATTAGAACATTTGTTCTATTGAATTTACTTTGACCATAATAGTAATAAAAAAAGCTTACCAAAGCCATAATAAATGAACTAATTAAGTATACAGTAAAAATAGACAAATATGCCTAAAAACATAAGTATTCAATATATTACGATATTATGGCAATATCTCAGAAAAACACCCCCAAAGAGACTAAAAAGCTATGTTTTCAAAAAACACACAACTTTCTTTTGCGCTTATATATGCCAAATAATTGAACACATTATTTGTTCATTCGATTTAAGCTAAAAAAAAATTTCTATGACCAAAAATTACGCTAAGATTTTTTCTTCAATTTTTGACATAATCTCATAATCCTCGTCTGACTCATGATCATATCCATGTATATGTAAAAACCCATGAACAAATAATTTTTTAAGTTCATCGATTAACGGAACTTCATATTCCTCTGCTTGCCTCTTAGCCGTATCCATACTTATATATATTTCCCCTACAAGATTACTATCATCCCCAGGCATTTCTTTTTGATAATTAAAAGAAAGAACGTCAGTCGCCTCGTCTTTATCCCTATAAGACTTATTCAAAGACTTGATATAAACGTCTGTAACGAAAATTACGTTAATTATACCATCAAGAACTTCAATCGCCTCTTGTAAGCGATTTATTACAGGGGTGAATATTTTCTTATCAATCCCCCACTCCTTTTCGTTGATGAATGTAGTAGTCATAGCAAAATTAACTTATGACGGGATTATTATAGCATATATTGAATAAAACAAACTAATACTTATACTTACACTAAAACTTCAACTTATAGATAAATGCTTGACGTAAGCCGGAATATCTAGTATTATACAAAACTAATAATTAAAACTTTACCCTAACGATACAAATTTTTGGTTAGAAGGCAAAATAATTATATATATTATGGGTGAAATACCAGATTACAACTTATATAAAACACTTGATAATGGAATTGTTATTTTAAACGAAGAGATTACAGAGGATAACGATAGTATTACTTTTGAATTGAAATTAGATAATGAAGCAGGAATAGAAGATTTATCCGAACTATGGGATCCAAATTCACAAAATCACATTATTCTTGATAAATTAATAGAAAAAGGCTGGATTACAGCTGATTTTATAACAATACTCCATTTTAAAATGGATGTATTATATGATAATGCTCAGTATAAGTTTAAATTTCGTTTCTACAAAACTGATTCAGCATTAAATAAAGGACCAGAAGATTCAAATTAGTCCATCTTCTGTTAAATTGACTTAAGCCAAAACACTCTCCTGTGTTGAGTCAGAAACAAAAAGAAAGGATTTATTTTGTACCTTTGCAATATCCAGCATTAAATCCACCAGTTCCTCAGAGGCAGGCATAATATGAATATCGCCTTGCGGTGCATCTGACATTGTCTTTTTTAAGCTATCGGTAGAAACATTGATTTTTGTGTTGGATGGAAATCGGCTTTCGTAAACAAGTTTTCTTAAGTAGTAGTGTGCGGACTCCTTGCGTTCTTCAGATGTACACATCCATAAAGTCACTTTTCCAGTCCAATTCCTATATAGCTTGTAAGCAATAAGCATGGCCAAGTCAAAATCACGATCGTCATAAAATTCGGCATCAATTACTTTATCGTTAAGCCAAACGTGAATGTCTTCTTCAGAACCAAGGCCTATATCCTCATCTCTATCAAAAATAATAGTACCTACATTTTGCTTTCTGGCAGTTTGATATATCTTCCTTAAATCAGGACGAGAAAGCCTTTCAGCTTTAAAGGGAAGGAATAAAATATTTGGATGAAACACCTGACTTTCCATAGCTTCGAGAGATATACATATACCATCCGTATAATCATCAACATCTACGATGGAAGATGAGGTAAATATCCCTTCATCGCCAAATTTATTCACTAAATCAGGAAGTTCTTTTAACTCCTCTTCAATTTCCTCTTTTGTTAAATCGTGTGAATCCGGTGCTGTTTCTTCTTTTTTAAGCATATTAACACCAAGTACAGTCATTGTTCCATTAGGAAAAGCCAAAGCCTTTATTAGTGGAAAATTACCAAGTAACGTGCGTGTAATAACAACTGGAATAAGAATATTTGGCTTCCATATATGCTGAGCAGACTCAGGCAGTTGAATTATCTTCTTAGCAGCCCATTCGGCGATACTTATAAAAAATCCAGATCTTACATCCCCTTCTTTTTGGGGTAATTTGCGCTTTAAGAGCCAAAAATATACTGTAAATAAAAATATCAACGCAACAAATCCCGAAATAGGATTTATAAGAAACATAAATATTACCGAACCCAAAAAACCGTACAACGGTATTACTTTAGGTATTCGGAAGGTAGGTCTGAAACTTACAAGCCCAAGCGCTATTTCGGTAAATACAGAAATGTTTATTATCGCGTACGTGATAAGGAAAAACATTGTAAGTAATGATGCGATGGAATCCAAACTGCCCAAAGCAAGTGACGTGATAATTATTAATATTACAAACACTGTTGCTCTTCGAGGCTCATCGTTATCGGATTTCTTTGCAAAGAATGAACTAAAGGGAACAATAGATGTTTCACCAAGAGCTTGTATAAGTCGTGGTGCCGCAACAAAAGTGGCAAGAGCACTAGAAAATGTCGCCGCAAGAATTCCAAGTAGTACAATTGGACCATAAAGGGATTTTTCAACTATAAAAAGATTATTGCTTACAAGCTCCTGAGCGCTACCAGTGCGACTAAACCAAAGGGCTGTTAATATATAGATAACCGTTGTAACACTAATTGCCCAAATGACTCCTTTTGGTATCTGCCTTTTTGGATCACTTAAATCTCCAGAAAGTCCTACTCCAGACATAAGACCTGTAACAGCAGGGAAAAACAATGCAAACAAAGCCCAAAAAGGAATACTACCGCTATGAGATGACGCTGTTGTAATAATTTCTGGGTGGATCCATCCGGCACCAGCATAAACAGAAAAAAGTGATAATACCACTATTCCGAAAACAACCACCTGAGCAATAATTGCAACTGTTATCCTAAAAAACGAAAGAAGAAACAATAGTACCGCTACTGCGAAAACAACAGCGATTTGAGGATGAGTCGGAAATATATAAGCCCAACCTTCAGAAAAACCAAATATATAAAATACAACTGAAAAAATCTGTGCCAAAGCAAGCGGAATACCCACACTACCACCAACTTCCAAACCCAAAGTTTTGGATACCAATGAATAAGCACCTCCTGCACCAAGCTTAATAGTAGATGTAATAGAACTTAAAGAAAGTCCGGTTGAAAAAGAAACCGAAGACGCAAGCAGTATCAACACTATTGTATAAAACAAACCTGCTGTTCCTACTATATAGCCAAGCCTTAAATAAAGTATTACACCAATTATACTTAAAAAAGTCGGGACAAAAACACCCTTAAACGCTCCTATTTTTTTTGGTTTTTTTTCTTTTTCTTTTTTCATTCGTTTTGATTTTACCTTGAAAACATCTTCTTGAACAATATTAGTAAAGGAAATATTTCAAGACGTCCGAAAAGCATTGCTATCATCAATATTACTTTAAGTATTGGATTAAACATGGAAAGGTCAGCCGTTTGCAATCCAACAGTACCCAAAGCCGATATCATTTGAAAGGAAGACGTAAAGAAATCATGACCAAAGGCCATAAACGTGACTATTCCTATAAGTAGAATAAGAAAATATGTATAAACAAATATACTTATATTCACGATTTTAGCTTCATCCACTTTTTCACCATGAATACTTAAAGGAATAATAGCTTTGGATGGAGATGCTAGTTTTTTAATAGACCATGGGATCGTACGCAATAAATAGTACACACGAAATACCTTTATACCACCGGAAGTACTTGCTAAACCGCCTCCAATTAACATTCCAAGCATTATCATCATAATAAAAAGCTGTGGCAGTAATGCAAGAGCTGTAGTGGAATATCCTGTTGTTGTAAAAGCGGAAATCAAAACAAAAGCAATATTTTTAACATCCGTTGATACCAAAAGAGTTGTTATAAAGGCCACGATTATCATTAAAAACAGTACATTTTTTTCAAACGAAAACAAAAAATCTTTCCACTTTTTCTGCAAAAGCTTGTTATGAGTAACAAATGAAATAGAACCAGCTAACATAAGGAAACATAGTACAATTAACTGAAATCCATTTGTATAAAAAGTATCATGTACACTGAACCCACCAGTAGAAAGGGAAGTAAATGACATTGCTACAGAATCATAAAAAGGCATGCCTGCAATAAACAGTAAAACTAAACCTATAAGAGTCAGACCAAAATAAATAATAAGTACGTTGCTTACGGTTTTTTTAAGCCCTCCTTCCAACTTCTGAGTAAAGCCTTGCGACTGATATAAGGCCATTGTAGATTGTGCTTTTGATTCAGCATCTTTAACATTTACATAATCATGAGAATGCAAACGACTAAAAATAAAAAGAAACACCATAATAATACCAATACCTCCTATCCACTGTATCATAGCCCTCCACATCAAAAGACTTTTAGGCAGAGCATCAAGATTGTGATACATAGTAAGACCTGTTGTTGTAAATCCGGAGATAGATTCAAAATAAGCGTCTAAGAAGTTGTATTCAAGGGATGGCAGAAAGGTGACCGCACCAAACAGAGGAATAATAATAAAAGAAATAGCAACCAACATCAAACCATTAGAAAGTGTAAGGCTCAGCTGTTTGTCATCAGGTTTGAATCGAGCGATATAAACAAACACTCCACCTAATATAAGAGATACCAAAGTAGTTAATACAAAACTAATAATTGATTCTCCGTAATTAAGTGCAGTTAAAATAGGTACAATTCTGAATAAAGCTGAAACAATCAGTAAATAGCCTAAATATCTTAAAATTAATTTCATTTACCTGTAATTAAATCTGTAATTTTAGGAAGATCAACTGTCTTAGCCACAAAAATAATAAGATCTCCTTTTTCCAGAATTGTATTTTGTTTAGGAATCAGTAACTCACCACTCCGATAAATAACAGAAATTGAAGCTCCATGAATTTGAGCCTCCTTACCAACAAGCCTGCTTTCTTCTGCAATAATAAGCTCTAGAATTTGTATTTCCCCCTGACCTATCTGCGCAATAATACGAGCATCTCCTATTTGATAAAGTAATTTTTTAATTGCAGTAATATTTGTGCCAACAACAGACACAAGATGAACAATTCCAAGACTTGCAAATAACTCTTCATTCTTAGGTTCATTAACAAGAGATATTATTTTAGCAATCTCTTCACTTTTTCCTATTTCACATACCATCAGATTTGTTTTGTCATCCGCAGTAGTAACAATGGCATCCATTTCGGTAAAATTTGCATCTTTTAATATCGAAATATCACTGCCGTCACCTTCAACAACAAGCGCATGTGTCTTATCCGCTATATCCTTTGCAACCTCAGCCTCTTTTTCAATGATAGTAATTTCGTGATCTTCCCCTAATAAATTCGCGAGAGTCAGCCCAGTAGTCCCCCCGCCTATTATCATTATTTTCATATATTTTTGTTTTAATTTACGGACTTATTATACACATAACCAAAAAACGAAACAACGAGATAACAAAATAACGAGATATCAAAATAATTTTATATTAGTGTTATATCGTTATTAAAAAAAACTCATAAAATAGCTGAGCAATGAACTAACAGCTGATAGCTAAAACTAATAGCTAAAAGAGGCTCATCTGATTCTCTCCCAATAATTGTTCATCGGGTATCATTTTTTTAATACGACGCTGAAGACTACGCATCTCCATTTCTTCAAAAAACTTCTCAAGTCCTATATAATCCAACTTTTCAAGAGAAGCTTTTTTAGGATCAAAATCACAAGGTACATCTGTAACAATTGTAGCCATCCTTTGTGAAAAATACGCGTCTTCTTTGCCGTTTGCCAGTTTATCGTGAATAGAGCCCTTAATATCCTCTAAATGTTCATAAATACCATCAAGCGTCTTGTACTCATTTAAGAGCTTTGTCGCTCCTACAACACCAATACCTTCAACACCTTTTATATTATCTGATGTATCACCCATTAGAGCCTTAAAATCGATAACTTGTTCTGGAGTAATGCCATATTTTTTTATGACTTCTTCTTTATTATAAACCATTGGCTCCCTGTAACCCTTATGTGGAAAAACAACATAGGTCATAGGATCGATTAACTGTAGAGCATCCATATCTCCAGTTACTATATAGGTTACAATCCCCTCTTTTGCCGCCTTTCGTGCAAGAGTCCCCATTAAGTCATCCGCTTCAAAACCTTCCTGAGAAAATTTAGCCATTTTAAATCGCTCAATTAGCTCACGAATGCGAGGGATCTGTTCATAAAGCGCATCAGGAGATTTTGCACGAGTCGCCTTATAACCTTCATGTTCGTCATGACGAAAAGTAGGAGCCTTTTCATCAAATGTCATAACTATATAATCGGGGTCATCAAGCTCAATAATATTTAAAAGCATACTGGCAAATCCATAAATTGCATTAGTCTGCTCCCCTTTTGATGTATGCAACGGATTCTGAATAGCATGGAATGCTCTATGTATAAGGTGATTGCCATCAATTATAATAAGTCTCTTCTCCCCCTTCTGTTTTTCTTCAAATATTTGATCGTCCACGAAATTTATTTAGGAAATATTTAGCTAATTTGACAAATGATAAATGTATTATGAGCAGTTTTTAGCCTTTATTTTGCGATAAAACTATGCTATAATAAAGAGATAAGAAAATTCAAAATTAGAAATTTGTAATTAATTTTGGATCCTTAATTTTCAATCAAATTAACATATGCCTAATAGTATCACACCTGCTTACGATAATAAAATTTATCAAAAATACAGCAAAAAGATGATTCAGAATAAGGAAAAAAACAAAATCGCTTTTTGTCAGGATTTCGGCTTACCTTACGATAAAAAAGTACCTCTTTTATGTATTACATATCCACTTACCGAAAAAAACAACATAAGCATTATTCAAGATGTAATGAATGGTATATTGGAATTACCAGTCGAGATTGTATTGACTGGAATAGGTACTCCTAAATATCAGCAATATTTTACTGAACTTGCCAAGGATAACGAAAAACAAATTATTATTATTCCTGATAACGATGATAATAAAAGAAAAATATACGCAGCTTCAAATATGATTCTTGCGCCCTGTGATGGCGAAGAATGCCTGGAGGAAGTAAAAAAGGCTATGAACTACGGTGTTGTGCCAATTGTCAGTGATCAGGATTTTGTAAAAAATTACGATCCTGTACAAGAATCAGGCAATGCATTTGTCTTTAACAAAGAAAGTGCATGGAGCTTTTTTGCAACACTTGTCCGTGCATTTGAAAACTTTAAATTCCCTTATGACTGGAAAAATATTCAGATAAGCGCTATGGGAGAGGATGAGTAATTTTGATTTGTGAATTTTAATGTAACAAAAAAACAAATTAAATCAGACATCACAATTCACAAATCACAAATCTTTGCATTATCGCAAAGAGCCACTTCCTGGCATCCCTGGACTACTACCAGATACAATTCTATCAATTAAATCACTCATTAATTGGGAAATCCTATCCCAGCTAATTAGGCTTAAAAGATCAAAACCAAAAACATAACCTACTATTTTAATAATAGTAACGGACATTATTGTAACGATAAGACCTATAATTGCATAACGGATTGTATGAACAGCCTGCTTAATTTTATCCTCTTGCCCACCGGATAAAATAAAAGAAATACCTCCAACAAATATATAAAACACGGAAAGCGTACCGGCTAGAATAATTGCAATTGCTACAGCCAAATTGATAAGGTCAACAATATTAAATTCCTGTGTGACCATTAGTCCACTTTCCATGCAGTTTATATAATTAAAGAACTAATCTAAGGTGATTATACCTCAAGCTCAGGTTCATCTAAAATGCTTTTTTCTTCTTTTACGTCTTCCTCAAGCTCTCCACCTCTTACCTCTCCGCCTTCTGGTTCAACGATTTTCATGTTAACACGGATATTATCTTTAGATCCGATAACACGAAGTAAAATTCTGATAGATTTTGCAGTTTGTCCGCTTCTTCCGATAACTTTACCCATATCTTCTTTGGCGACCTGAAGTGTTAAAAGAACACCCATGTCATCAACTGTACGAGTAACTACAACTTTTTCAGGCTGGCTCACAATAGATTTTACGACATATTCGACAAAATCTTTATCAGCCCCAATTGATGGATCATCAGCCATAATTTTTGTAATTAAAAATTAAAAATGAAAAAAATCTGTCCCGCAAAGCGGGAATAATGTTTAAAGTTAACCCTCTTTAGTTTCCCCTTCTTCAACCGGCTCTTCAGCTGGCTTTTCTTCAGCAGGAGCTTCCTCAGCTACTGGTTCTTCAGCAGGAGCTTCCTCAGCTACTGGTTCTTCAGCAGGAGCTTCCTCAGCTACTGGCTCTTCAGCAGGAGCTTCCTCAGCTACTGGTTCTTCAGCTACTGATTCTTCAGTAGAAGCTTCCTCTTTTTTAGGCTCTGGCTTAGCCTCTTCCTCTTTCTTCTTTTTCTTATCCTTCATTTCCACAATATAAGGCTCCATACCCTTAAGTCCGTCACCTTTAAGGAGACGTGCCAATGTATTTGATGGTTTAGCACCTTTCTTAATCCATTCTAACAATTTGTCTTTATCTACCTCTAAAGATTTCTCTTTAGAAATTGGATTATAATGCCCTAATGCCTCTATATAATTGTTTTTAGTAGCTGCAGCACTGTGTTCTGCGACTACGATACGATAACTTGGCCTTTTTTTACGACCTGTACGTTGTAAGCGAATTCTTAGCACAACTGAAATTGATTAAATAATTAACTGAATGTTTAGTTCTCAAGTAGCTTATATAAGATTCAAATCAATGTCAAACAAAAAAACATAACAATTTTTTAACATTTTGACTTACCATAGCGAAATGATGAAAAAGTTTAACAATTAAAATTACTGAAACATTTCGTCATTACGCTTGCTCATTGTCCTTATCCTCTTAACTAAAGTACTTCCATACTCGTTGTGAAGTGTTTTGAGAAGCAGGCTTGTCACCCCCCAAACCTCCTGCCCCCACGTTGCATTACCCACCCTAACCCAAAGAATACCATTCTTTAACTGGCATGCCCGAACATCGTCAGCCTCACACTTAAGTGTTTTACATAAATATTCATTCGCTTTGTAAATAACCTCAGATGCCCGAGCTGATTCGCCAAGTTTATGTTGATTTAATCGTATTCCTATGATGTTTCCTATTTTATCCATTTGAATTGTACGATGTGCGGAGTGCGGGGTGCGGAGTGCGTCGAACATCGCACTTCGCACTCCGCACAATTATTTAATCGAATTATAAACATTCAACACGCTCTTTGTCATCTTCTCCCAACTAAAAAATTTCACCCTCTCAAACCCCCTATCTATAAGTCGCTGACGAATAGAAGGGTCAGTCGCCATTGTCTTCATCGCCTTTTTCATATCATCAATACTATAAGGATCAAAAAACAATGCATTCCCCTCTCCGCAAACTTCTGGGGTAGCGGAAACGTTAGATGCAGCAACAGGTGTTCCACATTGCATAGCTTCAAGTGGTGGCAAACCAAATCCTTCATAAAAAGATGGAAAAATATATGAAAGAGCATTCTTATATAATCCAAAAAGATCAGCTTCAGAAACCAGCCCTACCAAATGAACATCGCTCTCAATTTTTAACTCACGGACCAAATCCGGAATTTCGTGATAAGTGGGATTATGAGGCCCTGTTATTACAAGATTATATTGATTGCCAACCTCTTTATTAAAAGCATCAAACGCTTTAATTAAACCTACTATATTCTTATGATCACGCCAAACACCTGTATAAAGGAAAAAAGGCTTCTGCAATCCAAGTTTCTTCATTAGATCAGGCCTTGGAGTCGGATCGACATCGCCAAATTTTGGATTAACACCATTGTAAATAACAGAAATTTTGTCAGGATTGATTTTTAACGCATTTATTAAATCTTTTTTTGTATTTTCGGATACGGCTATTATCTTCTTTGCCTTTTTTGTAACAGTTTTAATTACCATATGGTAAGCGATTCTATGAAAAATATTTGTCATCTTTTTGCCAGGAAAAAATGAAAGCGTAAGGTCATGAATAGTAACAACATAAGGTTTATTATAAAAAAGCGGGGCATTAAAATGTGTAAAATGCATTAAATCAAGCTTTTCCTTATTTAAAACTTTCAAAAAACCAATTTGCTCAGCAAAAGAATAATGTGAAAAATCAGCCATTACCTTTTTAAATCTATTATTTGGTGGAGTAAAAGATTCATAAGCCTCTTTCCTCATAAAAACAACATATTCATTTTCAATATCCAGCTTTGCAAGATTTTCAATCATTTCGGATGTATACCGCCCTATTCCTGTAAAACTAACACCATACATTCTGGCATCGATTCCTATTTTCATACTTATAACGAAATAACGAAATAACACTATAACGATACAACAACTTAGCTTATAACGGAAGAACTAATTGTTACTAGCTTTAAGAGTTTATTAGTTTATAAGTTTTTAGTCTTATTTAATTGTATTTTAGCCAAAAAAGTGATATAATAAATAGAAGTCATAGAACCCAAATAATGACAAACCATCCAATACACCATGTAAGGCAACATGCCACAAAGCAT
The DNA here is from genome assembly GCA_016932505.1 of Candidatus Peregrinibacteria bacterium. Classification (GTDB taxonomy): domain Bacteria; phylum Patescibacteriota; class Gracilibacteria; order UM-FILTER-43-11; family UM-FILTER-43-11; genus JAFGCT01. Next base: position 8,109 of record JAFGCT010000012.1, on the reverse strand, counting down.
GACGAAGCGCATAAAAATTTAAAAGACCTACTTAAAAGGCCGGTTTATCGTGAAAAAGTTTGGAGTATATTTTTTACAACCTTTCTAGCTACATTAACAACAATTATAATATTTTTAAGCTGGGGAGATATTGTAAATTTCTTTACTCCAAATGGAAAAGCTCCAAATGTACAGGTTCACGGTTATCAAACAGGGGCACTTGGAAGTTATAAGGTTGATGAAATGGCTTCAGACTTAGATGGTAAACATCTTGATAAAGTTACTTTTCAGGCTCAGATGACAGGTTTATATACAACACAATTAGTCGGTGATACACCTATAACAAGAAGACCCCCGGAAATGAATGTGATACTGGAAGGCGAAAGCCAAGAAGGACTTTTTGTAAAAGATGCCATGAAAAACAGTATATGGCTCACAAACATGATTAGTACAGGACAGCATCTCACTAAAATGGACCAGCAAATGGCCAAATCTTTTCAAAAAAGCCTTTTAACAACTTACTACCTTGGAGAAAAAACCATAGATATAAATTCTACTCTTCAAAAAGATACTCAAATTCTCACACAAATTAATAACGCCCTTTCTGTTGATTTATTCCAACACCTAAACCAATCTTCAAACAGAGCAGACACTTTAAATAGTTACCTGGGTCTTCTCAACGCACTTCTGGAAAAAACAAATGAACGAATAAATGATTTACAATATAAAATCGACTTTTTAAAGGGCAACTCACTAAATACAGAAAATTTAATAACCGCAAGCGAACAAGCATTTTTCAGTAATCTAGAAATGTTTAATGGACCAAATGCTGAACAACAACTCGGTGATTTTATAGGTTTACAAAAAGAGGAATCGGAAATTAAAGCAAAATTAGGCGCATATACAAATCTTCAGGGTTATTATGTTTTCTTTAAACCTAAGCTGGAAAATCTAATTACTGCAATTAAAGCCAATCGTGATCCATTGATTGCAGGAGTAAAAGTAGTAGAAATTCAGAATATGACATTACCTTTAATAATAAGACAAAATTAATTATAGGATATTTCCTTAATCCTTATTCTTTAGTCCTTATTCCTTTTAAATATGGTAATATATTTTTGTCTAATTCAAATCAATTATGTCATCAGGATTCTTTATAGGCCGTTTCCAACCACTACACTTAGGACATCTTTCAGCTATTAAACAAGCGCTAGACATTGTGGATTTTTTATATATTGGAATTGGAAGCAGTCAGTATTATAACCTGCCAAATAACCCATTTACTCTAGATGAAAGAATTGAAATGATAAATAAGGCGCTACCTGCAAATAATATCTCAACTGATAAATACAAAATAATCCCGATTCCAGATATCAATGACAATGCTAAGTGGACCGAACATGTTCATTCACTTGTGCCTGATTTTAAAATAGTATTCGTAGGAAAAAATGAAATTGTAAAAGAATTATTTGAAAAATACGATTCAGTACCGGTTAAAAAGGTTAAATGGGAAATCGATATAAGCGCAACGGAGATCCGCAAGCTTATGGCTGAAAATGAGAACTGGCAAGAATATCTGGATAAAACAACCGTAGATTATTTAGAGGAAATTGGAGGAGTAAAAAGGGTGTCAGAACTATGATTTTTGTGATTAAGCAACTCTTTTGTCTGAACTGTGATTTATTTTATTAAATTGATTTTCTTATGAAAAATACACCGTAGAGACGCATTGTAATGCGTCTCACGTATTTACGTATATTTGAAGTAATTTCAATTCACCCATAACAAAAAATCACGACCATCATTATAATCAAATAAATCACAGTTCAGACATTACCTCTGATCCATCAAACCCAACCCAACCCACAAATAAACCATCATTAATGGGAAAAGTAAGGAATTTACAAACACCGAATGAATAAACATTCCGGCTAAACCTGCAAGCAAACCCGCGTTTAGGTAACTTTTAAAATTTTCCTTCTTCCAAATATTAGAAAAAGCAGTTACAACAGCTACAAAACCGATAGCAAGAGCAGAGAGAAAACCAAATAGTCCTGTCGTTGCCCAAATAGTAAGAAGTGAACTATCGGAACCACCTGAAGCATGACCAGAAAGAAGCCCATGACCACGGTAATTTATTTCATAAGCATATCTACTATAACCGACTCCAATCCACGGATGGTCTTTTATTATCTCGGTAGCAAATTGCCAAGAATAAAGCCTAAGAGAAGCTGTCGGGTCTATTGTTTGCTGAGTATCAATACCGGTTATTACACGCACAGACCCCCACATATCCATAAACCGTTGTTGCACACGAGGTGAAAATGCAAAACCTAGGGTAATAGCAAGTGCCGCAACCACAAGAAGCTTTCTGGACTTAAGAAAGGCAAGAACACCAAGAGAAGCTATAAGCGCAAGATAGGCACTTCTTGAATAAGTCAGATAAATTGCAATCAGCCCCATAAAACATACTATTCCGAATACAATAAACCACTTCCTATTAATTGTTTTACGACAATAAAGACCAACTGCAATAGCGATACTAAGCATAAAAGATAAATAACCACCAACATAATTCGGGTCAAACCAAGTAGAAAGAAGACGCCCAATATGCGGATCCCAACCTTTTAAATACATACCAAGCTCAAAAAAATTGCCGAAATACTTTAATTGCAAGAATCCAAGAATTGTAATTAATACGAAACTGACAAAGAAGCTTCCTAAAATAACCTTATAAAAGTATTTATCCTTATCTCTATCCAGTAAATCAAAGGCTATAATCGCAAGTATAATATACATTGCAAATCTCCCAAGATAAGAAAATGCCGTAATCATCTGTGTTGTATCAAAGCGGAATAGGTTAAGAAGATACGTGGTTATCAGTACAAACAAAAAGATAAAGATTGATTTACCAATTTTCCCCAAACGAATCTTTCTGTCACTATGTATTTTATCTGCTGCCCAAACCACAAAGAGCAAAGGAATAAGTAAATCGGATGGTAAAAACTCAAGCCCCATTAAAGGCAATCGCCAAAGCTCCCCTGTTACGGGTGCAAGAATTACCAAGGCCAATAAAAATGCTAACAACTTTTTCATCAGACATAGTATAATGGAAATCGTGGAAACTTGGAAACTTGGAAGTTCTCAACTTTTTAAATTTCCATAATTTCCAAATTTCCAAAAAATATCAAAAATATGAATCAGCAACAATGTAAATCAGAGCTTGAGGAAAAAAATATCGTTCCGAAAAAATATTACGGTCAGGTTTTTACGAGTGATGAAAAAGTTATTGATGAATTAATTGAAACTATCAAATCCATTTATAAGCCCGGAACTAAGATTGTAGAAATTGGTGGTGGACTTGGATATATAACCGAACGCTTGGCGAAAGAATTTGATGATATTGATGTACTGGAAATCGACGATGAGCTATATAAAATACTGAACAATAAATTTGTACAACAATCTAATATACATCTAATTAAAGAGGATATCTTAGAGTACGATATTCCAAAAAAACCATATCTACTTGTTGGTAATATACCATTCCACATTTCCGGAAAACTCTACCGAAAGTTCATGTCGGAAATTGAAAACAAACCATACGGTATGGTATTTATTACCGACAAACAATATGCAACAACTCTAATGGGACAACCCCCAAGATGCTACCGCGTATCACTTCAAGCTCAAAGCTATGGTGATATCGAAATTATATCGGACGTACCACCTACATCCGTTTATCCGGAACCAAAAGTAATGAGCTGTATCATGAAAATAACCCATAACCCCATTCCCCTACCAGATAACTTCTGGGATACAGTCAATTACCACTTTGAGAACTTTCCGACAAAAGAGGTTGAAAGCCCTAAGACTGTTGGATTAGAGGGGTGGATTAACCTTTGTAAAAAACAATAATTATAAAGTAATTACTGCATATAATATCTAGTTAAGTGATGACAGTTTAATATAATGGGCTAGCGTATAATTTAGATTGCTCAACTGGAATCTTATCTAGCCCATATCTTTTAATTACTTCTTGCATCAATTCATGCACCCATTTTGATGAATTTGGTGCCACATATATTCTTTCTATTAATATTTCAAGGTCAACATTTACTGAACCACCCCCATTATCTGATGGCGAGAGTACAATGGCACGCAATTCTCTTTCGTGTTCGAAACTTTTTCGCTTGTGAAGTGCATAGTTGATTACATTGGTCCAATCAATAGTATCGGTGTCTTCATCGATATACTTAACGACGCCAATTAATACATCTTCTTTGGCATTTTTAAAAGACCCTTTAAGTCTTTCATAAGTAGATTGAATTGCTATGCCTTCATGACTCTTTAAATATAGTTGCCACATAGCCGCTGATTCTCCTTCGTTCATATGCCAGGAAGATACATTGAGCATATTTCTTGCCTGCTTTAGCAGCTGCAAATTAGTCTCAATAATTTTTTTTGTTTTTTCCTCTTGTTCTTTGGGTGTATCCTCTGGCATTTTGCGGAATTTTTCCACTGTGGCACGATTCAGAAAGCCTTCTAATGGGTCATCAAGATATGTTATATCTGTAAACCAAAGCGAATTGCTTTCGAGAATAGAAAGTAATTTTGTTATGTCCATATAACGCCAAACTTTTATGGTTTGGTTAGTTGGCGGACTACATGAAGGATGATCTTGATACATATATTAGACTGTTTTTACTTAACTAGTAATTATACGTACTATTTCGCCAAAACAAACACGCTTAGCACGTATTTGGAATGGCAACGGATGTTAATGTAATTAGAACGGCAAATCCTCAGGCTTAACTTCGCTTTCGTAATTAACTGCAGGAACCTCCGTAGGAGCAGAAACAATTGGATCGCTTTTGATTTGTGGTTCAGAAACACGTACTTCGGTTGAGGCAATAGGACTGCCAATTTCACTATCCGGTACGCCAAGAGCCAAAGCCTTTTCTGCAATTATTTCAGTTGCATAACGCTTAGTTCCTTCTGGTGTTTCCCAGCTACGAGTTTGTAAACGACCGGAAATATAAACTTTTCGGCCTTTTTTAGCACTTTCAGCGAGTGAAGTAGCAAGGTCACCCCATGCAACTACATTGTGAAATTCAGTCTTATCCTGGTCCTGTCCTTCACGGTTCTTCCATGAATAATTTGTAGCTACACCAAAAGAACAAACGCTGTCTCCATTTGGAGTTTGGCGTAGTTCAGGATCTTTAGTTAAATTACCTACAATTTCAGCCTGATTAAGACCGCCTGCAACTTTAGATTCAGCAGAAACTGGTGGATTTGGGTTGCGAGGATCAAGAAGAATCATTTCATCAGCCACAACACGTGTTTTATAACGTTTCTGACCAGATTGCTGGTCTTCCCATTCATCTGTTTGTATTCGTCCAGAAATAAACACCTGACTTCCTTTTTTAAGGAAACGGCTGCTTATATCAGCAAGACCACGCCAGACAACAACACTATGAAAAGATGTTCCCTGTTGAACCTGGCCGGATACATTAGTAAATGATTGTTTTGTAACAATATTTAAGTCCCCTACTGTCTGCCCACTAGGGGTTTGACGGATTTGAGGGTCCTCTGTTAAGTGTCCTATGATTTGAGCACGATTTAATGCGTACATATGTCGTAGAATTAAAGGTTAAAGTAGATATAAATCTTACCTATTTTAATTCATCATTTCAACAAAAATAATCAAAGAAAGAGTTGACAGATATTTGACATATTTATAACTATGTGTTATAATGTAATAAAGACAAATGATAAAACAAAAACGTTCACCACCGTAAAATGCACCACAAAACCCTTTTTAAGGGGATTTAAGCATATTTTATTTCTTAACAATTCTTATTTAATTAATGTAATAATTTATTTCTTAATAATTAGTTTATGAAGTTGTTACGTTTTATATGGCATGTGTTCTTTAAAATAGCACTGCCAATAATCTTCTTCATTAAAGCAAGGGATTATATAATCAAAAAATATAGATTATAAGTAGCTTTTGAATTGGAAGCTTAAAATACTACTAACCCTTTTTTATGACCCAGCTTTTGATAATCATAGGTTTCATACTTCTCGGCATATCTGCGATCATATTTTTTTTCACAGTTCCTACAATATTAATTCTAAAAATATGGACGAAGATAACCAAACAATACGATAGCTAAAAAATAAAAATAACCCCTCTTTATGAGTCAAACATTGCTTTTTCTGGGCTTCACAGCTCTAATAGCAGGCATACTGATATGCATGGACTGGTTCAAAAAAATCAGTTTCAAATCATCGGCCGGACTATTTCTGTCCGGAATACTCATATCTATCCCATTTATTCTTATAGAATACCTCGGGGTACATCTGAAATTTTATTTAGTAATTCTCGCTTTTATTGCAATTGAACTCGCAATAATATATTCAGAAAAACACGTAAAATCTTTTCACGATCTTTTACATCATAATATAAAAAATCTTCGAATATTCAGCTTTATTCTTATAGGAATAGGTTTTACATATTCGGAATTATCATTCTTTATACTTCATTCTCATGCAGAAATAGGAGAAATAATTAGTCAGCTGCCATTAAAAACAGCTTATGCGATGTTAATACACACAGTACTTGCTTCTGCAGCATCGCTAGCTAATATCGGTAACATGTTCGCTGAAACAATTATAGAAAGTATATTGAAATTTCTAAGTTATTATATTCGAATCGCGATTATTAGCGTTTCACATTATCTATATGTTTTTTCAGTCGAAAGTCATATTAGTTATTTAATAATCCCTCCTTTATTAATTGGAGGCATAGTAGCTTTCTTTCACTTTAAAAAACTTTTAGACAATAAATTAGTAACAGCATAACTTAATAATTAACCTTAAAAAGCCATCCAAGATACTCTGGATGGCTTTTTTGTATAAATAATTTGTTCAGCAAGATTAATTTAGATTCATAAACTCTTTGCCGAATATCTCAAACTTACCACTGCCTCCTGTTGCGCTAAAAGAGAAATCAAAAAATCGTTTGCGATTACCCATAACAAGAAGCTGTCTTAATTGACCGGCGATTTTATTATCTTCAGTAGTAACCAAAATCCCGTCATAGCCATTAAGAGCATTGATATCAACACCGCTTTTCTTTAAATAACTTCTTATTTCATCTACGACATCACCTCTTTCAGGTTCAAGCAGAAATATTCGACCATTTCCATGGTCATCATCGATATTGTCATTTCCAATTTCCATAGGAGCAACTATTAAAAAATAAAAAAGAAGGAAAGACTTTATTATATCAGTAATAATACAAATATCAAATTTATTAAAAAAACATTTGTAAATAGCCAAAATATACAATTAAAATCAAATGTTGAACAAATTATTTATACAACAAAAATACTCCATCGTTTTAGAATGAAGTAATAAAAAAAGACATAATCTTCCCCGCTTGGCGGAGTACTCTCCCAGTCCCGCTTAGCGGGACAAGTACCATCGAAGATTAATATTATCAAATTCGGGGTACAAAAAAAGACATAATCTTGGCGTCGACCTACTCTCCCAGGACTAATGCCCAAGTACCATCGGCGATGAGTGGCTTAACTGCTGTGTTCGGGATGGGAACAGGTGTACCCCACTCTCGATAAACACCAAGATAATGTCTTCTTTAAAATATCAATGTAAACTTACTATATATTAGAAATTAATTGCTAGTCGATTTATATCCTCCTTCCCATATCCCGATAAATCGGAACTAAGGAAAGAAGATCCATTAAATTCGATAAAAAGTCGATTGGTCTATTAGTACATCTCAGCTAACACATTGCTGTGCGTACACTTGATGCCTATCAACGAAGTAGTCTCCTTCGGACCTATAGGGAAAATAATCTTGAAGATGGCTTCCCGCTTAGATGCTTTCAGCGGTTATCACAACCAAACGTAGCTACCCAGCAATGCCGTTGACACGACAACTGGTACACCAGAGGTTTGTCCACTCCGGTCCTCTCGTACTAGGAGCAGAGCTTCTCAATTTTCCTACGACTACGGCAGATAGAGGCCAAACTGTCTCACGACGTTCTGAACCCAGCTCGCGTACCGCTTTAAATGGCGAACAGCCATACCCTTGGGAGCTTC
>JAFGCT010000011.1 GCA_016932505.1 Candidatus Peregrinibacteria bacterium | reverse complement strand
GTCTGGTGGGTTATCTCCGCTGAATTCTTGTGTGCTGAAATTTGTAAGTGCTTCAATGAATGAATTGTTATCCAGAATTGCTGTTAGGTCTGCACTTGGTGGTTTCGCATCTTCACTGGTTGAACGTATGCTATAACTTCTTGACCCTGTTGAATAATGCTGAATAAAATCCTGAGTATTGTTGTACGGTGGTGATACTATAACATCCAAATACTGATCATTAATAGCATTAGGTTGAGTGAGTTTTTGAACCATAATTGCTGCCTGAGGAGTGTGTTTTACAGATGCCTCATAATCTAAATAAAGCGGTTGGTTAGCCTTAAGATTCATTTCACCAATAAACATACGTATTCCGCTTTCTTGTGTATCTAGCATCTCTGGGCATCCAACTCCGCTACAATTAATTGTTGTCATGTCTGCTGAAAGCGAATCTGGTACGGTATCTGCAATAACAAAATTTGAAAGATTAATACTTGAAGTAATCGTAATATTATAAATAAGTTTTTCTTCTAAATCGACATTTTTGGAATCAGGTCTGTCTTTATTTCGAACTGTTTTTGTAATAGTTAAGAACGATAAATTTTCTGCCGGTTCAAAATATGTTTTGGTTTGGTCGTCTTCTGCCCAAGGTAACATTGGTGGTCCATTTAAGCCAGCTGCGGCTTCTGGATTATTTTTTATCGCTTCCTGCAATGCCGCTGCGGCTTCAATCAATGCCTTTGAATCATCTTCACTTGGGTTTGAGGCATTGCCATTTATTAAATTAGTTATTGCATCCAGCTGAGAATCGGACGCTTCAAGAACAGGTGTGCCGGGTTCAGTATCAGGTAGCGCTGAAAGGTCCAAACCAAGTGTCGTGTTAGGTGTAGCCAAGCCTTGATATCTAATTTCTAAGTCTTTATATAAGTTTGTATCTTTGATGCTAAATCCATAATTACCTAATAGCTTTCCGTTTTCTTTAAACTTTCCATTTTCATAATAAAATACCAAAATGTCACCACGGCTATCCAGAACGGTAAGGTCTTCTTCTCCGTCTGCATCCATATCACCTTTTCTTAGCTGATATAATTGTTTGCCGATTTTAATGTCTTGATTAGTTCTAGATATGAGTTCTTTATCATTGTTTAGAATAGCCAGTCTTCCTTCATTAGTTCCTACTACCAAATCTTCATATCCATCCTTTTGAAAATCAAATGCTTCTATCGCAACAGCACCATCGGATAAAAAGGCAATATCACCTCTATCACGGTATTCAGGTTCAGTCGGTCCACCTTCCATTAATCTAACCCTTCCATCTTTCATAACTAATGCTACATCTTCATATGCATCGTTATTAAAATTAAAATACGTCATGGATGCTATCTGGCTTCCATTTGGATCCTGAAAAATTTTTCGTCCTTTGGAATAATCATAATCTAATCCTCCGCTTGGACTTAAATCCAACTGAATAGTAGGGTCACCTAGTAATACTGCATTTGCCGGTAGATTAAATCTTGTTGATTCTCCTGCGGAACTACCACCTGCGAATAATTGAAGATAATTATTTTCCCCCTGAAGTCCAAAATATTCACCTTTATCATCTTCAGGCATATCTCCTGCCGGATTATAAAGGATTAATCCATTAGGTTTATTGGTTCCATTTCCACTATAAACTTTTTTAGCTACATATTTGTCGCTTATTTCATTAAAATTTTCCGGCTCCATTTGAACCGGTTCAAAATTCAACATAACTCTTGTTATATCCTCAGAACCGTCGGAAAGAATAATTTCCAATACATCAAGTTCAGGTTCATTGTTGTAATAGAAGCTATAGCTTGGGTTAATCAAATCAATATTATTTTTCTGAAGTCTTAAAACTTCATTACCTTCATAGTCTAATAATTCAATACCATTTTCTATTGTTTTTGATGTGAAAATATCCGAGAGCACTTCCACATACATTTTGTTTACTTCTAGTTTTGATTCTTCCTCCCATTCAATTACTTCATTAAAATTCAGTTGAATATTTTTACTTAATAATGTTTGTAATTTTATTTGATCAAAGACTTGTAAAAGGATTTGATTATTAGGAAATTCCAGATAGACCTTCTGCTGAGGTTGTGTAGTTTTAACCTGATAATTTGGCATTACATAAACTTCCGGAGCTGGATTATTTCCCGTTAAGAACGAATAAACTGCTTCGGTTTTTCCATTAAATAAATGGATACCTCCAAAGTAATTTTCTTCAAAAAAGTCACCTGCAGGGAAGCCTACAAACGAAGCAAATAAATTCTGAGGATATTTCCCCATCCAATCTTCACTATCCACTCTTGCGAGTATTGGAATAGCTCCTTCACCGCTTTGCAAATTCGGATATTCGGCAATTATTTTTATATCTGCTGTATCTTTTCCTCCTTGAATAATAGCTTTGCCTTTTCCATTTACCATTTGAACATTTGCTGTAATTACTTTTGCATATTTCTCTGTATCTTCACTTAGGCTAATAGTAATATTGTTATTAAAGCCTGTAGCGATTGTTCCGAAAGTGCTTACTGCTGTTATAGGTATTTCTTTTGTTTCTCCTATTTCAATATAACCAGGGGAATCCACAGCAAGTTTTACTGCAGGACTGGCAGGTGGATTAATGCTATAAGGCGCACTTGTATAAAAAGGATCCTTTTCAATTAAATCAATTTTTGTCGGACCCGCCATTGGAACAAACTCTGTTTCACCTTCACCTGCAACAAGCTGATTTTTTCCTTTATTTGTAAATCCACCATCTGTAGGTTTTGCTGGAGCAAGATAAATCACAGTATTTACGTCTGTAACCTGATCACCGCTTGGGGTTCTTAAATCAACATTAATTTTGTATGAATTTTGATTACCACTTTGTTGAAGTTCACTCGACCAATGAAGATTAATGCTGTCGTAAATATGAATAGTGATTGCAGGCTGTAGTTCAATATCACCCATCGTAATTCTAAGCTGTGTTGTTCCAGTTTTTTCCGCTGTGAACTTTACTTCGTCTTCGCCTTTAAAGAAGTGAAAGTCATTTTTACTGAATGAACCAAGCGATGAATCAGCTAGTTCTAAATGAACTACTTCATCCAGATAGCCCATAACACTATTTCCATTTGCGTTTATAGGATATACAAAAATACTTTCTTCTTGTCCTACCACAAGACTTTTCCTATCCATTTCCGCTTCGATATCTACAGCTTTGGTGGTTGTATCATCCATTGGATCAGGGAAAGCAATTTCTTCCTGCTGATTTTCCGGGGCTGTGGCAAGTGTACCGCAAGTTTCATCTAATTTGAAAAGTTCACTAGCCGGAAGTATTTCTTCTTCTATCCAGCATTGAAGAGCGTCGAACCATTCCCATATTTCCACGCCCTTTGGGTCTCCGCATACATAATTGTTCTCATCGTCATTCCCTCCACCTTCATCGCCTGTAGTTGCAGAATCTCCTACTCCATCTCCTTGCTCATCTTCCACTGTTGCTTCTCCGAATTCACTTCCCTGCATCTGATTCACCATTGCTCTGTTTAGTCCGTACGTATAACCCCATGGATCTCCCTCGGCTACAATATGTAGAACTTCATATCCATTTGGTTTCATTTGAGGAATATGAGGAACAATATAATTAGGCGTTGGCATTACGCTGTCACGGTCTGTGTATTTTTGAATTATATTTGCGAGTTTTTGATCGACATTCAGAGTATTCCAAATAATCGGTTCATCTATATCATCTTTCCATATTATATTATTATCTGCATCAATACCTTCCGCGAAAGAATTGATTAATAAATTTGTCGGAGTGCCTACGGCTTGTTCAAGTTCAACTTCTTTTGAAGAAATCTCCTCCTCTAAATTGTTTTCAATTTCTTCAATATTATTACCTCCAATCCTGTATAAATTCATGTAATCGAATCTTCTTTTTTCATCTTCGCGCTGAAATTCTGTGTATCTAATACCATCTGCAGGTGTACTTGGCGTAACAATTTGCGGAAAATTTATTGAGCCGTTTGGTCCGCATGTGTCTGTTTTTTCTTGTTTAATAGCCTGAATGGTTTCGTTTGTTGGTTCAACGTGAGTTGAATAATCATCTATTTCTCCTGTTCCATTTATTTCCGCCGAAATATACATATCCACTACATCAAGCAGGGGAATATCCGGTTCATAATGTATTGTTCTACCTGTATTTACAAGCGCTTTAACAACATCAGAAGCTTTCTCTCTCATGGATATATCCGGCTTTTCGGTAATCGTACCGTCATTAACAAAAACTCCATATACGTGATTAATCACATTTTTAAGTTTCACTTCACTTGCTCCGCCACTTTTTGCGTTGTTATTAAATACACCATCATCCCCAGTGCTGAAAGTCATTCTGGAATATGAGCATCTATTTCCGCCTGTTTCGTCTTCTATCTCCTTGGAACCCACAATGTCAAAAATAGGTTTATTGGACATTCTGACATTACAGTTTGAAGGACTGAGAAGCATTTTCCCCGTATCTATTTCGTATGAATTGTTGAACACACAACCCGCGTAATCGATGTAATCTCCATCCTCTTCCAGTTTCCAGTCTTCATCATTAGGTGGTTCAATTAAAGTCTCAGGGTTATACATCCTGTTTGCTTCCACATATACGGAATTGTTTTCCAATACTTCTTCATCCGCACCCCTTTCCTGTCCCACATTAATCCCACAATCTTCGACCGTATTCATTTCCGATACTTTTTTCCCGTCAATATATGTGAAGAAAGTATAGTGTTTTGTTCCTTCTCCAATAACAGGTATATCGGTTTTTATTTTTAATTCAGCACTTGTTGTTATTTCAGCTTTTCTTTCTTCTGCAGGTACTTCTTCTTTAATAAAATCATCCACCTCTTTTTCCAGCATCAATTGCTTTTTGCGTAGAGTCGTTTTCGCATATTCATCACGGTAGGTGATCAATTCATCCGCGGTATCCACTTTATTCCCATACCATCTTCCGGTGTCTTTAAAGGCTCCGTTAAGCTGACCTCTATAAATCTTCAATGCCATTGCAAGAGGGGAAGTGTACTGCTTAAAAATAAATTCAGTGCTTACATCCAGCATGGCATCTATTGCTTCATCCGGCATTACCGGCTCTTCTGCCCCCATGTCTGAACTTACCCATTTAATTAATTCTTTTAATAGATGTTTGTTATATCTGTTAAAAGACATTTCCTCCATAAAGGCTATGTAGCGAAGATAATTCCCAAAATCCATATAATTCATCTTCTTCTCCATTGCAGGATGATTGAGATAAAGCATTCTTTTGTTGAAATCTGTAAATTCCGAATCGCCATCTGAATATTTTTCATTTTTATCAAAATACTCTATAAGCTCGGTTCTTGATTGCACGGCATCTTTACTTGGTGGAACAATAACCCCATGCCATACCTCCGGATTAGGAAATGGCACATCGGAATTTTCTTCGAATTTATCAGTTTCATGATTGTAAATAAATCGCTTACGGTAAAAATCCGTGTAAGGATACATGCTTGGATATGAATCTCCACCACTTTCAGTTACAACAGGAATAGGCACATCCCCGATAACAACAATGCCTATCAGCTTATTGTTATCTTCTTTTACAGAATTATTATTAATTGGATTTCCATCGATTACATCCGTGTCTATTCCTTCGAAATATAATTTTTCCAGTAGCTTTGCTACATTGTAGGTTTCTTCATTTTTATCTACTTTGATTATCAAAGATTGTGAATGAGGAGTTCTTTCCTGTGCATTTCTCGCATATGTTTTTATTCTGCTTTTTATTGCCTGATCTTCCAATAAATCACTTTCAACCAAAAGGGCAATTAGTCCAATTTCATCATGCTCCATTGGTGTATCTACAATAGGTCCAGCAACTTCTTGTGCATGAGCCTCCGGAATTTTAAAAGTTTTTACATCTAATACAGCCAAGTTATTACCTAGCATTATCGCTACAATAAGCCCTGCGATGTATCTTTTAAAATTTTTAATTTTTAGTTTATATTTTTTATTTTGTTTTTTGGTCTAAATAGACAGACAAATAGCCAATATTACACCAAATTTTATTGTATCAAAAAAAGTTGTTCAAACAAAACGAAAATGCGCTTTTTAACTTACAAAAGTACTGTTTTGTTACATAGTTTTATATCAGTCTTGATTGTTGCGTTTTTGATACGTATAATTTTTAGTGTTTTTATCGGGAAAAATTCCATATTTACGGGCGATTAGCTCAGTTGGCTAGAGCGTATGATTGACGTTCATAAGGTCAGAGGTTCGACCCCTCTATCGCCCACCATTAAAACTGACTTTGACATAAATGTTTTTTGTTTTGCATTATTTTATTTTTGTGTTATAATTGCCTCCGTTAAATAAAAATAAAAACCTTTCAAATCAAAAAATGAACGGCTCTTTATTATTTTCTTACGCGTATGCCTAAGCCATCTCACAAGCAGAATACTCGGGTAAAGACGACAAAGAAGCTCTCCATTAAACTGGGTGAAACCGGTCCTTTAGTGAATGCTGGGTCTGAATTAGTAAAAACATCCGATTGGTATAAAAGCATGGTGGAACATATGCAAAATGGTGTATGGGTTGCAGATAGTAACCTAAGGCTTCTTTATGCTAATCCATCTATATGTAAATTGCTCGGATATACTTATAATGAGATGATTGGTATGCATGAGTTTGACTTATGGAGTAAGGGTACAATTGAAAAAGTAAAAAAAATCCTTTCTACTGATCGTAAACGAGGAATTTCTTCAAGTTATGAGGGTGGTATTTACACAAAGTCTGGTGAAAGAATTCCTATTCTTTCTCATGGAACACCGTTGCCTGATGGTGGTACAGTTGTAATTGTTACTGATATACGCGAGCTCAAGAAAAAAGATGAAGAATTACGAAAGAGTGAAAAAAGATTTAAAAATATGGCGAATTTGCTACCTCAGGTAGTATTTGAAACAGATTCTTCCGGTAATCTTCTATTTGTAAATAAAGAGGCTCACAAAATGTTCGGATATTCCGAGAAAGAGATAAGAGAAGGTATTAATGTCTTTAATCTTGTCGCTAAAAGTGAAAGATTGTCAGCATTAAAAAATACACATAGATTTTTACGTGATAAAATTCCAGTATCCGCTGAATACAATGTTGTTAGGAAAGATGGATCTATCTTTCCTGCTACCATTCATGTGAAGCCAATTTTGAAAGACAATAAAGCAATAGGAATTAGGGGAATATTGATTGATATGACAGAGAAGAAGCGTGCAAGAGAACTTACTCTGAAGCTTAGAAGTGCGACTGAACATTCAATGGACGGAGTGGCTATGTTTGATATTAATGGCAATATAGAATTCGTTAATTCTGCATGGGCAAAAATGCATGGTTATAAATCTAAGGAATTAGTCGGAAAACATCTCAGCATGTTTCATACAAAAAGTCAGATGAAAGAAGAGGTTCTTCCGTTTAATGAAAAGGTATATAGAACTGGTGGTAATCAGGGGGAGCTTGGTCATGTAAAAAGAGATGGAACAGAGTTTCCTACTTTTATGAGCACAACTCTTATAAAAGATGATAAATCCCGACCTATCGGTTTTGTGGGTACTGCGCATGATATTACCAAACAAAAAGAAGCGGAAAGAATTATTGAAAAGCGTGTTAGGGAATTTAATGTGTTGTATCGTGTACATTCCCATATAAGAATGGTTAAAAGGTTGTCACAGGTGTTAACCGATATTTGTCGAGACCTTGTTCTTACAATGAGATTTCCAGATATTTCTCAGGTTTGTATTACTTTTGATGATAAAAACTATGAATCATCAAAACATTGCAAAGAATTTAAGATTAAAATTGAAGAGCCGATTATAATTCGTGGGAAGAAAAGAGGAATTCTTCGTGTTGGTTATACACAAATCCCTTCAGGGCAACATAAAAAGTATTTCGTGAATATAGAAAGGCAAATTGCTCAAACTGTTGCTGGAGTTATAGGACGGCATATAGCAAGTCGTGAAGTTTATGAGAGATATCAAAAAATCGTACAAAAATCAGTTACGGGTTTGTTTATAATGGATGATGGCATAATTAAGGAGGGAAATTCACGTTTCGGGAAGATATTTAAATTCAAAGAAAAGGATTTTGTTGGAAAGCATATTACTGAATTTTTAAAAGATTATGATGATCATAATAAGCTATTGAATTCAAACGTCACTTCTTGTTCCAATGTAATAAAAGGAAGGAGAAAAGACGGTCAGCTTATTGATATCGATGTCGTTTTGCAAAGAATCAATTATCATGGAAAAATCGGTATTTTAGGTAGGGCGCATGATATTACAAAATTAAAAGAGGCAGAAAGAAAAATGCATAATTTCAACAAGGAATTGCAGGAAATGGTTGCTGAAAAAACCCATCATCTGCAGGTTGCCAATAAGCGCTTACAGTCCATTAATAAACTTAAAGATGAATTTATTGCAATAACTTCGCATGAGCTTCGTTCTCCACTTACTTCAATTAGGGGTTATCTTTCCTTTCTTGTTGAAGATGAATCACTTAATTCTATACCAGAGGCCATGCAACAATATTTATTAAGGGCTTACAATAATGCGGAATCTCTTAATTATTTGGTAAATAATATACTAGATGTTACCAGGTTGGATACGGGGAGATTTGAACTTCAGATTGTTGAGACCAATCTTATTAATTTAGTAAAAAATGTGATAGACAGTCTTTCATTTCAGATTCAAGAGAAAGATCTTAATGTTCGTTTAAATAATTTGACTAAGTTAGATAAATTTCCTATTAAAATTGATACAATAAGACTTACTCAAGTGCTTAGAAATCTTTTAGATAACGCAATTAAATTTTCAAAAAGAGGCAAGCCTATTGTTGTAGAAATAAGTATAGATTCTGGAAATGCAGTTATTAAGGTAATCGATAATGGCGTAGGTATTCCAAAATCTCAGATTGAAAGTGTTTTTGATAAATTTATTCAGGTAAAAAGTATTGAAACAAGATACAAGGGGGGTGCTGGTTTGGGGCTTTTTATTTCTAAGAGAATAGTTGAGTTGCATGATGGTATAATGAAAGTAGAGAGTGAGATTAACAAAGGAACAACATTTACTATTCAATTACCAATTAAGTAATATGGCTAAAGCAGTTAAAAATATCAAAGTTCTAATAGTTGAAGATGATAGTGATATATGTGAAATGTATGCTATTACATTTATGCGTAAGGGTTTTACTGTTTACACAGCACCAGATGGAAGAAGTGCAATTACAAAGTTTAATAATAAGAATCCCGATATTGTCCTTTTGGATATAATGATGCCTAATGTTGATGGCTATCAGGTTCTAAAGGAAATAAGAAAAAATGTCAGTAAATATACACCTGTAATCATGCTTACCAACCTTGATGCTAACGATTTTACGCGAGAAGCACAGTATGATGATATTGATGAATATTTAATAAAATCTCACAATAGTCCTTCTGAAATTGTAGAAAAAACTATTGAAGTATTAAAATTGAATCATTTACTAAATGATTCTGTTGATAAATAAGCGAAAATTTGGTATAATAATTAGATAAAATCTAAAACTCAAAATCCAAAACTCAAAAAATAAAATTGGAAAAACAAAAAATTGAATTAAAACTACCGGCGAATTTAAAATTTTCTTCTCTTGTACGTCACATGACTGAAGAGGTTTTTAGTTATATTGGTTTTACAAAAGAATGGAGTAGTAGGCTTAAATTAGTAGTTGATGAGCTTTTTATGAATGCTGTTAAGTACGGTTCAACGGAAGATAAGAGTACAGTTCATATAGAGCTTTTATTTGATGAGACTATGGTTGAATTCAGAATTCAGGATGATGGAACCGGTTTACATAAAATATCTGTTGATGATTTAAAAAAGCGTATTCAGCAAAATGCAGATTCAAATGATGTAACAGCAACTTCTGGTCGTGGTCTTGCTTTGATTACAAGTCTTTGGACAGATGAGCTTAAGGTAGAAGAAGCTTCAATAGGTGGAATCGCTATTTATTTTATGAAAAAAATCGAAACGACTTCACCGCCACCAATGCAGATTGTGGAATCGGTTGAAGGGCAAGTTGAAGGGCAAGTTGAGGAGCAAATTGAGGAGCCGGTTGTGGAATTAAAAGGTCCGATAATTACGGTTAAATTACAAGGTGAAATAGATCAGTCAAACCTTGAAAAAATGACAACTCCTGTGAAGGAAAAATTGGATACTTTGCCTGAAGGGGCAAAGCTTGTTTTGGATTTTGGTGATGTTATTTATATAAATAGTACTGTGATTGGTCATCTGGCAGAATGGCATAATGATGCTGAAAAAAAGAAGGGCAAATTAGTTGTAATAAATGCTAATGATCAAATAAAAGATGTTTTGGATTTAGTCGGATTGAGCCGAGTACTAAATATTGAATAAAATTTTAAAAACAAAAAAACCAAATACTAATAATAATTTAATGCCAACAGAAGTTAAAATCACATCTCGAGTTCTAATTACCTCTTGTGTTATTCATATGGAAGGTTCAATAGATGGAAATAATCTTGATAAATTGGAAAGTGTTGTTGAGCCACTATTGAAAGATCCTAATAACAGAATATTTATTATGGATTTTAAGGGTTTGCAGTTTATAGATAGCAGAGTGGTTGGTTACATTACATTTTTATATACAACGTTAAATCATAGTGGTCGAATACTTGCATTAATATCACCAACTGAAGCTGTAGATGATACCTTAACTTTAGTTGGTTTAAAAAATCTTATCCCTACTTTTTCAAGTATTGATGAGGCAATAAAAAAACTCCAATAACAATACATACTTTTGAAATTTATACGAAAAAGCTTAACAAATAAGGCATTATTAATATTCACTCTGCTAACATCAGCCGTTGTTTTTGTGGGAATTATTTTGAATAGAAAAGGAATTATGGATATTCCTCTGAATGTATTTTTAATTTCGGTGATATCCCTTTTATTATTTGTTTTGTTAGTATTTATTATAAATGTAATGATTCCTGTTAATCGTTTACTTAAACAAGTAACAAATCTTTTAACAGGTAAAAACTATAAAAAAGTCGACCCTACAACAATAGATGAAGTTGGTGTTATGACTCATTTCTTTAATGAAATTACTCATGATTTAGAGAAAATTTCATATGATATTAAAGAGCGTAGACGAATGTCTTCTGAATTGGATATTGCTGCCCAGATTCAAAAAGATGTTCTCCCAAAAGAAGCTCCTGAATCTCCTGGTCTTGATATAGTTGCAAAAACCTGTTCAGCTGCGGAAGTTGGTGGAGATACCTTTGATTTTGTTCTTTCTCCCGATGGTAATCAGCTTTTTGTTTATATTGGGGATGTAACAGGTCATGGTGTACCGGCAGGTCTTATTATGATGATGGTTGATACACTTGTAACTGCGATGATTTCACGTGGGGTAAATAATGGTCGTGAGTTAATAGCTAATACCAATTCATTGTTATATCCACGTATAAGCTCCAGATTATTCATGACATCAGTAATGCTTAGGTGGGATAAGAAAAATCAGAAGATGTATTACACAGGTGCGGGACATGAGCATGTACTAGTTTATCGTAAAAACACTGAAACTGTAGAGTCTATAAAATCAGGTGGTATTGCACTAGGAATGATTCCGGATGTTAGTAAGATTGTTAAAGAAACTGAAATACCTTTGGAAATAGGTGATAGTGTAGTTTTATTTACAGATGGTATAACTGAGGCTAAAAATCAAACAGGTGAAATGTTCGAAGTAACAGGGCTTGTAGAATCCCTTAAAAAACATGGATATCGCCCCTCTGCGGAAAGTATTTTCGACAACCTGTCTAAAGATTTCGCAAATTTCGTTGGTGAGTACGTTCAAGTTGATGACATCACTATGATTGTAATTAAATATGTTGGAAAAGACGCAGCTACATCAAAAGTAAAACTTACGGTTAGTTCGGAAGAAGGTCAAATTCAGCGAAAAAGTAAGATTTGGAATTGGACTGATTAGTTTACTGCATTTGCATAATGAAAGAATTTTCCGTCATCCTTTAGCCCGGATGCTATTCCTTCAACAGCACTTACAACAATTGGATTAAGATGATATTCGGCTTCTTTTTCCATAGCACCTGCACCCAAAAGAGAGACCATAGATCTGTTAAATTTTGGATTTCCTGAACATCTATCTAACTCTGCCAGAATAACTTTTGCCAGATGTCGTCCTCCGTAATCTCTATTTTGTGTCATAGCGCTAATGGTATCTGCTACTGCTAAAATTTGGCAGGTTATAGATATGCTAAATGGTGACTTTGCTTCGTATCCTTTACCATTTAGTCTTTCGTGGTGATACCTTACATTTCCCAGAATTTTCTCCATTCCCTGAAATAATGGCTCTCCTGTTAGTTCTTCCATTGCAACATTTATATTATTTAGCCTAAGAATTCCTTCCGTTGGATGTTCTTTAATAATTTCCCACTCATCGGCACTTGGCTTCCTAGGACTTGTTACAATATCAAATATATCTTCTCGGGTTTTACCTGTGTCGTGAACAAGGGCTGATTCGGCTATGTAATCTAAGTCATCTCTATGAATAATTCTTCTCCTTACTAATTCATCAACAATAAGCATGGCAATTATTGCTGTTTGTCTATGATGCCTTCCTAGTCTGTCCTGAATAATCATACGAGGGTCAATAGAAGCTTTTTGTTCAATTTGTTTAGCTATTTCATCACGAATATGCTCAATTCTACCTATTGGCTTAAGAATACTGTTTGCTGAAACTTGAGTTAATGGTGGAAGGTCTGGGTTCATTATCCAATGCAAACCTTCTCTATCAACTGATGGTGGCATGTCAGAAGGTCTGACGGACGCTTTTCTGAAAGGGCCGATTGATGGTTTAACGAAAGGTCTATGGGGCATATTTATAAAGAGAATGGAGTATAGAATGAATAACTTTTTCCTCATTTAAAAAGCGAGAGGTTATACTTTATATCATTTATTTGCCCCTCGGTCAATGGTTTTTGCAACTTTTCCCCTAATTTTAAACGTTTTTTAATGAAATTTTAATATTTCCCATGTTTTTTCCGCATTTTTCTCCCATGAGTACTTTGAAAGTACTTCTGAATAGTCCTTTTTTGAGCCTCTTTCTGAAATTACCTTTTTCATTATATTCTCCAACGTTTTAGTATTCAAAAGCTCAAAAAACTCCACATTGCTACCAGCTATTTCTTCCGATGTAGGTATTTTGGATGCGATTATTGGTAAGTTATAACTCATTGCTTCCAAAAGAGGTATACCGAATCCTTCATATCTAGAGGGGAATACGAAACAAAGAGCGTTTTTATACAAGGTATGTTTTTCTTTATCGTGTACGTATCCGGTTATTACAATTTTATCCCTAACTTCATCCGGAATATTTTTAATTATTTCCTCGCCACCACGACCAACGCTACCCGCCAGTACAAGTTTTATATCTGGATTGGTTTTGGAGAATTCAGCAAAAGCTTTAATTAGTGTATCGGTATTTTTTTTGTGCTCAATGCGTCCAATGAACAAAAAATAATGACCAATATTCAATGACCAATGATTAATTATTTTCTGTTCATCATTTTCTGATAATTTTATCTCTGGGGACTGGAATCCAAGGGGAATTACGTGAATTTTTTTTGAATCCGCTTTGAAGAATTTAATCAGATCATTTTTTGTTACCTCCGAAGGAACTATAATTTTATTTGCATGTTTAACGGCGAATTTTGTTCCCCAATTCAAATATAAGCTTGATAAAAACCCATAGCTTTCCGGTATGTGCTTCCATGCCACATCGTGAATAGTAATGGTCGAATTGCTAGTGCAAACAATTGGTAATACGTGAGATGGAACAAATATATTATCTATTTTTCTATTCTTAAAAATTTCCCAACTTAATCTAATTTGTGTCCACAATCTTGGGAAAGGAATAATAATTTGTTTTACATCTAACGAGATTTTTTTTGGTGAGATTAATATGATTTCATCTAAATGATTTTTTATTAATTCATTTATCAAAAAGTATGAATAGTTTTCTACTCCAGTTCTTTTTTCTGTGTTGCTATATCGTGAGGCATCAATAAATATCATTGAAGATTGAAAATTGAAGATTACAAAATTATTTTATATGATGATTGGTTTTTCTCCTATTAAATCAAATCCAATCTTCCTAATCTTGAAATTTTGTAATTCATCAGTATAATAGAGATAATGTTTTTTTATCTAATTAACCCAAAACAAAATGAGTGATAATGATGATTATCAATTTGAGGATGTAGATTCTAGTTCTGCTCCTGTTGTTGAAAATACTGATTCCAGACCACCTGTTTCTAATGGTGGCGGAGGAGGAAGTTATGCAACCGAATTATATTCAAAACAAATTAAGGCAAAATTCAGAACTTTTTTTGTGGATTTAAAAGAAAGTAATAATGGAAAATTCTTGAAAATCAGCGAAAAGAGCAATGGAAGAAAAAGCACCATAATGATGGATGCTGAGGATCTACCTCAAATGATTGAAGCTTTGCAGGAGGTTCAGGGGCAACTTTAACTTTCTCACAATTTAAAAAAATGCATAGTAGCTTAGAAAGCCTACTATGCATTTTTTATTATATTCAATTTTTTATTTAGCTACATCAATTGCTCTCATTTCTCGAATCACTTGTACTTTGATTGTACCTGGATAAGCAAGGTCGGCTTCAATTTTCTTAACAATATCGTGTGAAAGCTTGATTGCTTTTGTATCGTCAATTTCATCTGGTTTAACAAATACTCTAATCTCTCTACCAGCTTGAATTGCATAGCATTTTTCAACTCCTTCAAACGAAAGTCCAAGAGTTTCAAGTTCTTGAAGTCTCTTTAGATAAGTTGTTAGTGTTTCACGTCTTGCGCCAGGGCGTGCTGCAGATATTGCATCTGCTGCCTGTACTATCATTGCTTCAGCCGTCATCATTGGTACTTCTTCGTGATGGGCTTCAGCTGCGTGAACTATTTCTTTTGAAAGTCCGTATTTTCTCAATATTTCTGCACTTATTAGTGCATGACTTCCTTCAATCTCATGGTCAACTGCTTTTCCAACATCGTGAAGGAATCCAGCTGTTTTTGCTACAGTAGCATCTGCTCCTACTTCCGCTGCAATGCTGGCAGCAATGTAACCTACTTCCATGCTATGTTTAAGAACATTCTGTCCGTAACTTGTTCGGAATCTCAATCGTCCAATTATTTTAACTAAATCAGGATGTAGACCTGTAATACCCATTTCATATACTGCTTTTTCACCAAATTCTTTCATCATCTGGTGTACTTCCAATTTGGTTTCTTCTACAACTTGTTCAATTCTTGCTGGTTGAATTCTTCCGTCTTCAACAAGTTTTTCCAGCGAACGTTTTGCTACATACCTTCTTACTAAATCAAATCCGGAAATCATAATTGCGTTTGGAGTATCATCCACAATTACATCTACGCCGGTTAAATGCTCAAATGCGTTAATGTTTCTTCCTTCTCTACCAATAATACGGCCCTTGATATCGTCATTTGGAATATCAACCATTGTTTGAGTTGCCTCAGAGGTAACATCAGATGATATCTTTTGAATTGCTTGTGCAATGATATTCTTTGCATCTTTATTCGCATCTTCTTTTATATCTTGAACCATGTGTTTATAGTGTGAAACTATTTCATCTTTATAATCACGTTCAACATTTTCTAAAAGCATTTTCTGAGCATCTTCTTTTGATAGTTTGGTAATCTCAGATAGTTTCTTTTCTTGTTCTGCATATAATGCTTCTATCTTTTCTTCTTGAATTTTAATATCCTCTTCCTTTTTACTATAAGCATCTCGAATGTTTTCAACTTCGGTTAGCTTCTTTTCCAATACGTCTTCTTTGGAAATAAGTCTTTCTTCTTGTTTTTCTAATTGAGTGCGCATTTTGCGCTCTTCTTGTTTTGCTTCTTCAATGATTTCCAGAGCTTTATTCTTAGCATCTAAAATCTTTTCTCGAAGCTTATTCTCAGCAATGCCGGCTTTGTGTTCTAAGTCTGAAAGCTTTCTTTCGGCAGCTTCCATTTTTCTTTTGTTGGAGTCTTCAAATTTCCTAAGGCGTTTTTTACCGCCCCAAACTAAGAATGTATACACACTTGCGCCACCAATCACTAATCCAATTATTATGGAAATAATGGTGTTCATAGTTAATTAAGGTTAGTTGGGTAACCTCATAGTTAACAAAAATTATAAATCATACAGTATTTACCGCTTGTTTTGCGGTTAACATTCCTTTTTTAATTGTAGTTTCTTTTTTTCCAACTAATTAATTAAATTTTTTTAGAAGATTTTTTCCGAAGGAATTACTGCATTGAATTTGATTCCCCTAAACCTATCACACCAAATCCAATTTATTTTTTATTAACTTGAGATTGAAATAAAATCAGTTTGTTTAAATGTTTTTAAACTTACACTCATTGTATAACAAGAACAACAAATGTCAAATATTCTTTATTTGGCTTAATAATGCTATTTTATTTATTAATATAAT
Source organism: Candidatus Peregrinibacteria bacterium (assembly GCA_016932505.1). Classification (GTDB taxonomy): domain Bacteria; phylum Patescibacteriota; class Gracilibacteria; order UM-FILTER-43-11; family UM-FILTER-43-11; genus JAFGCT01. The sequence goes on along the minus strand of JAFGCT010000011.1, from coordinate 22,258 downwards.
GTTTAAAAAACCTCAAACCTCATTGATATACCAATTAAGAGATATGATTAAAATGCAAAATACTCTTGCTATTTATAGTAAAATTTGTTATAATGTTATGAACACTAAGAAAAAAAGTTCTTTAAAAATTAGATTTAATCCAGTGAGCAGAAATCTGTTCGAAAAACAAAAATCAAAAATGTTCATTTTTACGCCTTTGACTCTCACCATTTGTAGCTTTGCTACTGTGTGTGACTTTGTCAAAGATACGGAATTTGATTAGTCTTGGTCGTAGAATTTCGAGCAGTTTTCTCTCACTGATTGTGTTTGTAATGGTTTGAGCTTTTATCCTTTGCGGCTTGCCGTAGAGAATAAAAATACTCTTTCCATTATCGCTTGGATTTCTCGGCACTTTTTATTAAGTACTGAGAAACACTAAGCTGCACTTTCTGTGGGAGTTTCAAAAAAGTCTAATTCAGATGTAAAAGTCTGGAGGAGGCTTTTTTGTTGATTATGACGAAATGACGAAATAACGAAATAACTTAAATACTATATATAATTATTTTTTTATATCTTTAATTTGTTTCTCAATATTTCTTTAAGCTGCAATATCAAGAACATCTCCCCCTATGATGTTTTTTCTAGCTTTGTGTGACTCTAAGTCAAATACACCAATTTGTTCCATGGAAAGCTTGGTAGGATGCTGTGTAACTTGAATTTCATTTCCAACTTTTATTAAACTCAACCTCATTTCGCCTCTTAAGTCTGTAATAATTTTTGGTAGTAAATCGTTAACCAAACATTCAATATAAAATTCACCATCAACTATCCCTCTTTGAGTTTCTTGCGATAATAGGTCGGCAAATCCTTCTGGTGAATAACTTCTAGTTGTCATAAGGGGTAGTTTTATTTTTTGTTATCTAATCATTATACCTTATTCAAACTCAAAAATCAATGTTTTTACGCTTGTATTCCACCAAAAAGCTGAGTTTTAGTTTGACAGTATTTATATAGGAGGTATAAAGTTATTATCTTCTTACAAAAACCTGTTCTTTTACAAAAAAAGAAGCAAATTGTTCGCCTTCTACAAGGGTAGTCTTGTATTTTTATTTTTTGAAAATATAGGTTTACCCTTGTTGTTAATGGCTGAGCCTATCCTTTTGGATAGTTGCTATATATATTAAAAGTATGGATACTTTTTTGTCCCTCATCCACGCGATGCGGGGTTGGTAATAGTGTCGTTGGATGTTTAACTGTGAAGTCATTCCTATTGTGACTTCCCCTTACAACAGATGGAGGGAAATGATCTGGCATTTTGTTTTTATGATTTTCCTTTCGATTTGGATCGGCAACGAGATTGTCAAATTCTTCCAATTTGATTGTTCAAGTAGTCGATTTCTCTTTCCAACGGGGAAGAGGTCGAAAGGACGCTCTGGCTTGCCAGGAAACGTTATCTCCGCGATTGGCGAAGACACCCATAATGTAGTCGTCAGTCAACAGGGCGGATAGATCCCCTCCGGGGAGAAAGGAGAATGCAAAACATAGAACATTTGTAAAACACATAATTGAATTTTTTTCTAAGCCTCGACTGAGGTGTGCTGGTTTACTGTGTTTGACACTACAGAGCAGGTTGCGGATTAATAGGAAATCCCACTAAAGCAATCGTGTTTCATCTAGGATGTAGCAGTGAATTTGCACGAATTGTGCGAAAGCAAAAGTTTTTCCTCTGTTGGGCTGTGGTTTCACTGAAAAACCTGCGCCCAACACATTTTCTCTAGTTGCATCATCTCATTTTTTAGCTCCTACCTTGCCGCAAGCGATTGAGTAAAACTTGTATCCCACTTTGCAGGTTTTGCATGTAAGAAGCACCCCCCGGACGGAATTGGCCGTCCGGGGTTCTTCGATATGTTTAAATATTTGACTGCAATGTATTTTTATCGATACAATCAAATTTCAAATTATACTTGACAAATACATAAAAACCATTTACAATACTTGACCACTATTCAGTGACTCCATAGTTTTGCTTAACGGAATCCCAAAGTTGCCCCCCAATTACATATGTAATATTTATTGAGGCGCTTTGGGTAATTCTGTATATCGCCCCGCAGGTTAGAAAACCTGCGTTGCTCTGGATGTAAGCGTTGCTCTGGATGTAAGTTTATATTATTAACAGCCCACCCGACTATGTATTATGAAAAAAATATTTGTCGGAATTTTAGTAATTTTATTTATTACATCTCCAGCGTTTTTTGTTTGGGGGCAGGAGAGTCCACCAATTATTGAGTTAGTCAAAGATATAATTGATGAAACAGAATCAGGCGATGATGAAACAATCCCAACCGACGATGTAGGGGCTGGATATATCCAGCCCGTAGAGGAGGACATGGTTGTTGAGGAACCAATCGTGGAGCCAATCGTGGAGCCAATAGAGGAACCAATCGAAGAGCCCCCGCTTAGCGGGGAAGAGCCAATCGTGGAGCCAATCGAGGAACCAATTGAAGAGCCAATTGAAGAGCCAATTGAAGAGCCAATTGAAGAGCCAATCGTGGAGCCAATCGAGGAACCAGTTACTGAAACTATTTATTTATATTTTTCGGAAATCGCTTGGATGGGGACAGAAGTTTCCAGTAATGATGAGTGGATAGAAATTTATAATCCTAATGATTTTGATGTTGATTTGAGTGGATGGAAGATTTCAAGTCCAACATCTGAGTTTGAAATTTTGTTGAATGGGGTGATTGGGTTTAATTCATATTATATTTTGGAGCGGACGGATGATGAATCAATTGTTGATATTGAAGCAGATCAAATTTATACCGGAGCTTTGGGAAATGATGGGCTAAATATACAATTATTGGATCAGTCTGAATTTGTTATTGATGAAATTGATATGTGGTATGCAGGAGATAATGAAACAAAATCTACAATGAGCCGATGCGATTTTAATTTGCCTGGAAACGATTCACTTGCGTGGTGTACGAGTGAAGTTAATTCGCCTTCGAGTGAAAACAATTGTCGTGTTCCTATTGAAGAGCCCCCGCTTAGCGGGGATGAGCCAATTGGTGCTGTTAATAATTCGCCAATTCCGATTATTGAAATACAGGGTGATTCAAATTATATGCATGTGAATGTAACGGGGGAGGAAAGTTATGATCCTGATGGTGATTCACTTACTTTCTTTTGGGATTATGGTGATGGATTTATTAGCACTGATAAAAACCCAAAAAGTTATTATTATTCAACGCCTGGTCAAAAAATTATTACTCTTACAGTTACTGATGAATTTGGTTTAAGTGGCTCAGTTGATGAGATTTTTATTGCGGAGGAAAAGGTTGTGAATACAGGTGGAACAAAAGTTGTTTATCAGGAACCTATAAATACCGAACCTCCAAAATCTTATAATAAAGGTGATATTGTTTTTGATAGTGCACTACCTAATCCAGAGGGGAAAGATAGCGGTCTTGAGATTATTAAAATCAAAAATACCACTAATCAAACTATCGATTTAAAAGGTTGGAAAATAGTTGATGCGGGAGACAATAAAAAAATATTTGATTCATTAAATTTGCCATCTCAGTCGATTGTTCAAATCAATCAGGATGTTTTCAAAATTAGCCTGAATAACAGCGATGAAGTACTTCAATTGTATGACCCCGCAGGAAATTTAATTGATGAAATGAATTGGGCAAATTCAACATCAGGTCAGTGGGTTCTAAATTTATCATTTTTGTATGAGGGTATTTCTGCATCTGTTTTGGAAGTGGTAGATGGTGATACATTTAAGGTTCAGGTTGGGGACAGAAAAATGTCTGTGAGAATGATAGGAATCGATACACCGGAAACAGTTCATCCAAACAAAGCAGTTGAAGAATATGGTTATGAGGCTTCTGGTTATCTGAATAATCTGATTAGTGGACAAAGTGTCCATTTACAATTTGAGGAAGATAAAATTGATGTGTATGGACGTTTGCTTGCTTATGTTTATGTCGATGATTTTTTTGTGAATGCGGAAATAATCAAAAATGGATATGGTTATGTTTATACGCGTTTCCCTTTTAAATATATGGACGATTTTTTACAATATCAGGAGGATGCGAAATTAAAAAAAGTTGGAATTTGGGAGAATGAGAATCCAGAGGAAGTTTTTGAGAAAGGTGAATTAGAAGAAGATTTGGAAGATGATTCTGAGTTGGCGGATGGGGATTTTGAAGATATTGATTATAAGACTGCTGAGGGTGTTGATAATGATTCGCGTTTTCAGGTCTCTCTTGAATCCGAATGTAATTCCGATTATTTAAAGATAGATACGATACTCCCAGCACCTCAAAAAGGTGAAGCTGTCGAATATATCCGACTTATAAATACTGGTCTAAATAATGTGTGTTTGGATGGCTGGAAACTGGATGATGTAATCGGAAGTGGGTCGAAAGAATTCGTAATATCAGATGGTTCAATTGCTTCTGGTGCTATGAGAACTTTCCGAAAAGATGAAACAAATATTGCACTTAATAATAGTAATGATTGTGCATCATTAATCAGTCCAAATGGGGAAGTTGCTGATCAAATTTGTTACGGAAAAACTCATAAGAATGAAGTTTTTTCTCATGAAGGAGGTGATTATATATCTGCTCCAAAGTCTACTTCCGGAAGTAAAAGTAATTCATCAAGTTCTCCTAAAAGAGAATCAATTGCATACAAATATGACCTTGAAAGCAAAAAGGCAAAAGGAATGGTTGAGTTGATTTATGAGGAGGGAGAGTTGTTATATTTAACGCTAGAAGATGATTCTATGATACAAGTTTCTTATGCTGGTAGTTCTGTAGATTTTGCTATGTCAAAACAACTTCTTGATTTGAATGAACCAATAGAGGTTCAATACTTAAGTGGTGCTGAAATTAATAAATTGGTTGCTATAAACCAGTCAGATCTAGTTATACAAGATGACCTTGGAAGTTCTTATAATAAATATTACATATTTGTAGGGTTAATAATTCTAATTTCATCTATATATTATATACGTCGTTATTTTCTTTAATTTTGCATTTTTTCTCGCTATCTCGTAAACTGTTTGCAGTTTAATAAACATAAAATGCTTACATATATTCTTTTTGCTCTTGGTTTTGTATTCCTTATAAAAGGAGCGGATTTATTAGTTGATGGTTCTTGTTCAATAGCTAAGAGAATAGGAGTTTCGGATTTGGTAATTGGACTAACAATTGTTTCCTTTGGTACATCTGCGCCTGAATTACTTGTTAATGTAATGGCTAGTATTAAGGGGTCAAGTGATATTGTGGTTGGTAATGTTATAGGTAGCAATATTGCAAATATTTTTCTTATTCTTGGTGTATCTGCACTAATTTACCCATTACGTGTAAGAAAAAGTACAACTTGGAAAGAGATTCCATTAAATGTTTTAGCTGCGGTCGCTATTTTATTATTGGCTAATGATATTTTTATTGATAATGCAATTGGTTCATATATAAGTAGAATAGATGGTTTTATATTAATTTTGTTTTTTGTTGTTTTTATGTCTTATACATTCAGTTTAGCTAAGCATGAAAATGGTGAAAATCATAAAGATAAAATATTTAAGTATTCATTACCGGTTGCTTTACTTATGACTGTCGCAGGAATATTTGGATTAACTTATGGAGGAAAGTGGGTTGTAGAAGGTGCTATTAACATCGCCCGTGTTTTTGGTTTAAGTGAGGCTATGATAGGGGCTACAATTATTGCACTCGGAACCTCTTTGCCTGAACTTGCTGCTTCCGCAGTTGCTGCTTATAAGCATCGTACCGATATAGCAATAGGTAATGTGGTTGGTTCAAATATTTTCAATGCATTTTGGGTACTTGGTATAAGTGCTGTAATTAATCCAATTTTATTTAAGCCTGAATTAAATGCCGATGCATTAATATTTTTGATGGCTACAGTTATGCTTTTTCTTTTTGCAATTACCGGTGGTAAAAACCATATCGAACGACATGAGGGTGGAATATTTGTTGCTTGTTATATAGGTTATATAGTTTTTCTTGTAATTAGAGGGTAAATACATTTTTCATTTATCAATTATCATTTATAGGTTTTTAGTATATAATTAATACCCTGTCATTAATTAATTTTATGACATGATCTTTTCATATAATCGACTAGGGAACTTAACCTTCCTTTAGTCGTTTACATATAAGTGAGATGATTAAAAAATCACAAGTGTTTTTTTCCTCCTTTGTTTTTAACTTGTGGTTTGTGCGATAACAGTTCGCATTTATCATCTCTCTTTAGCCCGATCAGAGCTGTTTGTCAGAGCTCCTCCTTTCAAGTTTTTGTTTTTGACTCAAGCTCTGTTTCGGGCACCTATTATTATTCCCCCCACTAAACGGGGGGTTAATATATTATGAGAATGAAGTCATTGTGACCTGTGTTTCCCGTTGCTTTCCTAGTACGGTTGACTTTGTTCTCACTTAATGGTTATGGCCTCAACTCTTTTAAATATTTCTTAATCGGAGTTGATGTGCCTTTTCCATAGTAGGGTAATTGGTAAAATGTCGAGGGATTTCTCCTCCTTTGGCTGGAGAGACATAGGTTTCTTCCGGGAAGCAGGATATATTTATTAGCTTCTCGAATTGTTTTGTCGTTTGTTATGATTTTTCAGTTCTGCGATTATAGTAGGCGCAAAACAAACCAATTACCCGATCTTATGATCCGAAGCAGGCTATTATTTATCTTTCCCTCCCTGGATAAGTACCTGCTTTGGATCGCTTTAACTTCTAAAGGCCTAAATGGTCTCACATGAGACTTATTGCAGGATTTTACCTTCCTACCCTGCAATGAATGGCCTTTATATAGCCGACCGGTTTCTCGATTTAGAAGATGGAAAGTCTCAGTACTAATCCATCTGACACTCAATCTTACCGGTCGGCTCCTCTCTATAAATATTTTTTTAACCAACTTGCTTACAAGTTGTTTTTTTATTAAACTTCCTAGGCAACGAAATGACAATACAACGAAACCTGTCTATTGCGTCACGACGTATAGTTGGCAGGCAGGTAACGAAATTATAATGAAGTTTTTTTTCAAATTTATTATTGGTATGGTTCTGTCTATTAAGGCAAAGCAATACTTACGCAAACATCGAACTCAGGTTATTGGAATTACAGGTAGTATTGGTAAAACCAGTACAAAAGAAGCTGTATACCAAATACTAAAAAATCATTTTAATGTCTATTCTAGTAAGAAAAGTTTTAATACAAAATTAGGTCTTAGTCTTGCTGTACTACAAGAAGAAGAATCAGGTTTTTCATCTATAAGGGCATGGTTTTCCATATTAAAGCGAGTGTTATTCGATAAAAAATTAGTGTATCAAAAAATGGTATTAGAGATGGGTGCCGATCATGCGGGGGATATAAAAAAGCTGGTAAAAATTGCAAAACCAAAAATTGGAGTTATTACAAATATTGCGCCTGTTCATTTGAATGAAGGTCAATTTAATGATATCTATGATATAGCGAAGGAAAAAGAAACTTTGGTTAAAATGTTGCCTAAAGACGGTGTCGCAATTTTGAATTATGACGATCCTCTTATACGCGATATGAAAACGAATGCTCAGAAAATAACTTTTGGTCTTGATCCCTCTGCTATGGTTCGTGCGCATGATATTAAAATGACTAACAGGGATATTCATTTTACTGTAACTTACAAAGATGAATCGGAAGAATTCGTTATTCCGGTTTTGGGTAAATTTCAGGTTTATGTTTTTCTTCCTGCTATTGCTGTAGCTCTTGTTTTAGGAATGAAAATAAAGGAATGTTCTGAGGTTTTAAATAAATTTTCTTTACCGGCAGGGCGTATGAATCCAATACTTGGATTAAATAAAAGTATGATAATCGATGGTTCATATAATGCATCTCCTGTTACTATGAAGAGTGCACTTGAATTAATGGATGAGCTAAAAGCAGATAGAAAAATCGCAGCTCTTGGGACAATGAATGAGCTTGGAGAAATCAGTAAAGAATCTCATTTCAAACTAGGAAGATCGGCTGCTTCTTTTTCCGATATACTTATTGCTGTTGGACCAGAGGCTTCTACAATTAAGCAGGGGGCACTTGATGCAGAGATGTCTGAAGATAAAATTTTTACCTTTCTTGATTCAGAAGAGGCAGGCTATTTTTTGAAAGATAAATTGGAGCCAAAGGATTTAATCCTTGTAAAGGGGTCACAGAATCATGTAAGAATGGAGAAATTTGTTAAGGTTATTATGGCTGAACCTGAAAAAGCTCCTGAATTACTTTGTAGACAAGGAGAGGCTTGGGAGAACATTTGAGATTTGTGATTTTTGATTTGAGATTGTAATTCATAAATAAATCTCAAATCAAAAATCACAAATGTTAATGTGCATGAATCAGTCTATATAGTATATGGCTGTCTTTGTATAAATATGAAAGTAGTAATAGTCCTATTGCTAATAATGGTACTACTGCGAAAGCCAAATCCAATTCAAATAAAATGTTGCATGTTGTGTGAAAAAGAACTGCCAAGCCCATTCCTTGAACCATTTTTTCATCTTCATAAATACTCGATCTTTTTAAAGTTAGAATTGTATGAAGCAATTTAGAGTTGAATCGATATTTTTTTTCTCCAACGGTTGCGTTTGTTAATGGTTTTGCAAAATGAGAAAGTCCATAATAATAACCAAATATTCCTGAGGCGATAACGTGAACAGGAATTGTAAGAAGAGATCTAAAGAATAGTAGACTTAAATCACCGTTTATAAATCCATATATAAATGTTTCCATTAGTCCAAAAGCAAGGCCGACCATAATACTTAATGTAATAGCATCATCTATATCTTTTAGTCTTTTATCATCAACAAATCTTACAATCAAATGTTTTATATATTCTTCAATAATCGAAAGAAATAGAATTGTCCCCAGTATTGTATTGATTATGGGAATATTTAAAATGTTTTGAATAAATGTTTCAAAATAAATCAAAAAGCCAATCAAAATACTGACTGTTACAAATCCGAGTTCACATTCTTTAATTGCATCTTTTATATTAGCGAGTGTGTCGTGTTTAAATAGAGTTAAAAGTAGACTAATAGTAGCACTGAATGTAAAGAGTAAGACAGAAAGGAGAATTAGGTTGATTAAGAAAAAGAATATACCGCTCAAAAGTGATGAATGCAGAAGGGGTTTAAATATTTCGTATTCGGCAATTATTGGTAAAAAATGTTGGTAAATGTATTTGTATGCAAATACCGGTGCCATTGAAAATAGTCCGATTCCGAATATTTGGGCGATTACCTTCGTAGGCTGCGGATGATAGTCTTTTTTATAGAATATATATCCCCAGATGAAGGTTGCCACGAGCAGTGATGCGATATACAATACATTCACAATTTACATTTTTTAATTTATAATCTTATAACTAATCATTGTTTAGTCAAATATGACTTATTCAATACTATATTATAGCATAGATTGACGTTAATGTAAATAACCATATGTAATAATAATCCAAGTAATTAGTATATGCATACACACCGTTTTCTAGTCACAGGTGGACAAAAGTTAGAGGGTCAGATAAGAGTAAGTGGTTCTAAAAATGCCGCTTTGCCTATTATTGCTGCATCATTACTGACAAATGAGCCTGTAACTCTGACAAATATTCCTGATATTGCCGATATTGCAACAATGGAACACATTCTTCACTTCTTAGGAGTGGAGACAGATTTTGATGGTAAAAAAATGGTTATCAATGCAAAGGCGGTAGCAAATTTGGAGATTGAACATGAATTGGTAAGTAAATTGCGAGCATCTATACTTTTTTTAGGTCCTTTGTTGGCTCGGAACAAAGAAGTCAGATTAGCTTTTCCTGGTGGATGTGTTATAGGTAAGAGGCCTATTGATGCTCATTTATTGGCTCTGAAAGAACTTGGTGCTGAAGTAATTGAAGATGGCGAAGTAGTCCATTTAATTGCAGATAGACTAAAAGGTGCTAAATTTACTATGTCTGAAGCCAGTGTAACTGCTACAGAAAATGCAATTATGGCAGCTGTTTTAGCTGAAGGAGAAACGGTTATTCGCCTTGCTGCATCTGAACCTCATGTGCAAGATTTGTGCAATTTCCTGAATTCAATGGGTGCAAAAATTGATGGAATCGGTAATCATAAGCTAAAAATTAAAGGTGTTAAAAAGCTACATGGAACTAAGTACAGGGTAACATCCGATTATCTTGAGGCAGGTACACTTGTTATTGCTGCGGCAATAACAGGAGGAACTGTGGATATTTTGGATATTGATCCTAGTCATCTCGATATTTTTTGGCAGAAGCTTAGGGAGGTCGGTGTTATTTTTGAACTTGGTGAAGATATGGTAAGGGTTTTACCTTCCCCAGAACTCAGGGCTATTCGGCTTCAAACTGCTGTATTTCCTAGTTTTCCAACTGATTTGCAAGCGCCGTTTACTGCGCTTTTATCTCAAGCTAAAGGTACAAGTTTTATATTTGAAACATTATTTGATGGTCGCCTCCAATATCTATATGAACTTGAGAAGATGGGGCTTGATCCAAAAATCCTTAATCCTTATCAGGCTGAAATAACTGGGCCTACAAAGCTTCAGGGTGCGGCTGTTGCCAGCTGTGATTTACGTGCGGGTGCGGCTGTTGTGCTTGCAGCTTTAGCCGCTGAAGGTCAAACAGAAATCAGTAACATATATTACATCGACCGTGGTTATGCTCATTTGGATGAAAAATTGAATTCAATCGGTGCGAAAATTGAGAGGATTAAATGATGCCTGAACTACGATTAACGTTGTACGATTAATGATTAACGTAAATCGTAAATCGTGCAACGTTAATCCTTAATTACAGTTCAGACAACCCAAAGAGTAGTGACGGATTAATACTAAATGGTAATTGTGATACACGACAAAGACGGCTATGGATGTATAGTCCATAACCGCCTATTTTGCCCTACATGGATGCGTGCATGATTAGTGCAACTATCCCGACAATAAAGGCAATAAAAGCCATTATAGTGCCGATTATCAAAATCGGTGGATGTCTTTCACCCTCTTTTATCATTCTTTGTTCTTCCTCCTCCGTTACTTCCATTCTCATGTGTTACTCCAAATTTAAGCCATTCAAATTCATGAATGGCGGAATTTCTATTAATTTGCCATTCTGAATAGGAAAAGTCCTATCCAAAATAACAGGCACAAAATAATCATCGTTCTCCTTACAATTGGATTTCCTTGTGTTTTAGAACTCATTCTTTTCTCTCCCTTTTCTTGTTATTATTTATAAGCATTTGAAAAAATGCTTTTGATTGATAGGTAGGGCAACTGCATCTGAGAACAGTGATATCTTTCGAATCACTATTCAGTTCGGATGCAAATAAATACCTATCAAACTTTATGTCAATGAACAAACTGAGGCTGTATGCTATCAAATTTTTTAACTGATTTCAAAGCATTTTTCATTTATCATTTATCATTTATCATTTTTCATTTAAAATAACTCTTGAATTAAGATAACAATCAATTATGAAAGAAAAAATTGAAAAATTAAAAAAGCAGTTAATTGATGCTTTAAAAACAGCAAAATCCGATGAAATCGTACGCAACCTTGAAGTAGATTTCTTAGGAAGAAAGGGGAAGTTCAATGATATTATGAAAAGTCTGAAAGATATGAGCGATGATATGAAGAAGACTGTTGGCAGACTTGCAAATGAAGTTAAAACTGAGCTTGAAGTTGCAGTTCAAAAAAAATACGCACAATTGGAAGCTGAGGAATTGGGACAGATTGCAGATACCGAATGGCTTGATGTTACCGTTCCAGGAATTCGACCTATTGTTGGTCATCGGCATCTTATTTCTAAGTTTATAGATGATATTGAATTGATTTTTGGAAAAATGGGTTTTTCAGTTGCTGATGGTCCGGATATTGAAACTGAACACTATTGTTTTAATCAATTAAATATACCACCTGACCATCCAGCTCGTGATATGCAGGATACGTTTTGGGTTAAAAATTTAGATAAAACTGTTCTTCGCACTCAAACATCACCCGTTCAAGTTAGATTTATGGAAGCTCATGAGCCACCAGTTCGTATTATTTCTCTTGGAAAAACATTCCGAAAAGACAACGATGCTACTCACAGTCCAATGTTTCACCAGTGTGAGGGGCTTATGGTTGGTGAGAATGTTTCAATGGCTAATCTGAAAGCAATTTTAACTCATTTTATGCAACAGGTTTTTGAAGATTCATCAATAAAAACCAGATTCAGAATTAGTTTTTTTCCATTTGTAGAACCTGGGCTTGAGGTAGATTGCACATGTCCTATTTGTCATGGTGAGGGGAAAATTGAAAATGTTCCGTGTAAATTATGTAAACAAACTGGTTGGTTAGAAATTGGTGGGGCGGGAATGGTTCATCCAAAAGTATTGGAGAACGTTGGGTATGATTCAAAAAAATATACTGGGTTTGCTTTTGGAATGGGGTTAGACCGAATGGTGATGATTAAATACAGAATTAATCATTTGCGATTATTTTTTGAAAATGACTTACGTTTTATTGAACAATTCTAATTTATAGAATTACGAATTATAATCATGAAAATTGCAGTAATTGGATGTGGGAATATGGGGTCGGCTATGATAAATGCATGGCTTGTTAAAAAAGTATGTAAAGTTTCTGATTTAATTGTGTTTGAGAAGAACTCCGAAAAACTTGCGTTTTTAAATTCGAAGATTGAAGAACGAAATTCGAAACCGATTGTTTTTGAACAGGATTATTCAAAACTTAAAAAAGTCGATGTTATTGTGCTTGCTATAAAGCCACAGGATGTTTCTGGTGTTTTGGAAAATATCAAACTGCATCTGTCTAAAAAAACTATTATTATTTCTATCGTTGCAGGAATTACCATTAAGCGCATTGAATCTATATTAGGAAATGCAAAAATTGTTCGTTCTATGCCTAATATGCCAGCTCAAATAAGTATGGGGATAGTAGGTTGGTCTTCAAATTCCCAGGTAAAAGTATCAGACAAAAAACTTATAGCTAAGCTACTTGGTTCAATGGGGTATGAGATTAATTTTTCAGATGAAAACAAACTTGATGTTGTAACTGCAATTAGTGGCTCAGGCCCTGCTTATGTTTTTTATTTTATGGAAGCTTTATTTGAAGCAGGTCATAAACTTGGGTTAACAAGCGAAGAGGCAACAGCCCTTGCTATGGGTACTTTTATTGGCTCAAGTTTAATGGTAAATGTTTCAGGCGAATCTCCAAAAGCATTACGTGCAAAAGTGACTTCTAAAAAAGGAACTACAGAAGCTGCAATTACAGTTTTTGATAAAAATAATGTTAAACGAATTGTGAATGATGCTGTTAAGGCGGCTTTTTTACGAGCTAAACAATTGAATAAATAAATTATTGGGATGAATGGGATGAACAGGATTGGTTGCGAATGTAACTAGTTACTATCCCAAATATCACATTCATCCCATTTATCCCACAAAATGAAAGACCTCTACAAAATCTTAGGTATAGAAAAAACAGCAACTCAGGAAGAGATAAAAAAAGCATATTTTAAAATGGCAAAAAAGTATCATCCCGATGCTGTTGATAAAAATGAAATACAAAAATTCTATGAAGTTGCTGAAGCATATCAGATTTTGTCTAACACTGAAGAAAGAAGGGCTTATGATTTATCTTTTGGTGGTGGAAAAATTGAAAAAATTCTTGTTGATGAAGTACCTGAACATCCAACAATATTTAAAAATGAAGGTACTAATGCGGATGCTGATGCTTATAGAATTAAAGAAATGAGAAGTTTTAAACGGAGGATTTTATTGCAGGGGATTTTTCGGGTAATTGGTTTTTCACTCCTAATGTCTGTTTTTGGCTTTGCCCTTTCATTTATATTAGAAGGCATTTTGTATGTTGGTCTTATTTGCGGTTTTGTTGTTGGTTTCCTCTGGTCTATTAATAGTAATTTTGATATTGAATCATTTATTGAATCGCAAAAAAAGCGTCGCATTATTAAGTTATGTGGATTAATTTTGCTAATTGGTTGTGTTGGGTATTTTGGAATCCTTATTATTTTTAGAATTCTAAATTTATAATTACGAATTTGCTTGATAGTATGCAGGCTACGATTTTTTTGCTAGACTGATTTCGAATACAAAATAATTTAATAATTATGCGAAAAGTTGTTATAGGATCAGACCATGCTGGCTACTCATTAAAGGAACGTATAAAACAGGTTCTTGATGACGAGTTTGAATTTATTGATGTTGGAACAGATAGTGAAGAAGCCGCAGATTATCCCATTTATGCAAATTTAGTTGGTCAGCAAGTTGCCGTTAGTCCTGATGCTTTAGGTGTTGTTATTTGTGGTAATGGAGTAGGTATATGTATTGCGGCAAATAAAGTAAACGGAGTTCGTTGTGGTCTTGCTTATAGCATAGAAACGGCAAAACAGGCACGGCAACACAATAATGCTAACGTGGTCTCGGTTGGTGGCAGATCTTCTATGATGGATGACCCTGTGGATATTGTAAGAACTTTTTTAACAACTGATTTTTCTGGTGAAGAAAGGCACGCAAAAAGAGTTGAGGAGATTATGGATATCGAGAGAAACAATTAAATTATTTAGCTTATAGAGCTTACATAGCTTACGGAGCTTAAAAGGTGCAGAATGCCTTTGCTCAATAAGCTCCTAAGCTTTAATAAGCTCCTAAGCTTTAATAATATGTCAAAAAAAATATTAATAGCACCATCAATACTCGGGGCCGATTACGGGCGGTTAAATGAAAGTCTTAAGGAATTAGAATCATTTTCTGATTGGTTTCATGTGGATGTAATGGATGGAAATTTTGTTAAGAATCTTACTATAGGTGCTTGTGTTGTAGCGGGAATTAAAACCAAATTGCCTCTCGACTGTCACCTTATGATAAATAACCCGCATTTGTATATTGAGGATTTTGCAAAGGCAGGTGCATCATCAATTACTATTCACGCAGAAGCAAGTCGTCACTTACCAGAAGATATTACTAAAATTAAAGAACTTGGTTGTCGTGCCGGCGTTTCAATTAGCCCCGATACTTCTGTTGATGCAATTGCTAAAGTTCTACCTATGGTTGATATGGTTTTGATTATGTCTGTTCGACCTGGTTTTGGAGGTCAGTCATTTATGCCGGAAGTCTTAGAAAAAGTTAAGTGGTTACGTGAGCATTTTCCAGATTTAGATATTGAAATTGATGGCGGAATAAATGATAAAACAGCTCCACTTGCAATTGAAGCAGGAGCGAATATACTAGTTGCTGGTTCTTATATATTAAAAAATGAGAATCCCGAAGAGGCTGCAAATAAACTTAGAAATGCAGGTAAATAAAACCCCCATTGAATAAATTTTTTCGATATACAGCATTGATTGTTCTTATATTGTTTATAGTTTCCACTTTTTTCTTTAAGCATATTTTGACGATTGATAATTTTCAACTTCATGAGACGGCAATATTTAATTTTGTTGAAAATAATTATATTTTTACTGTTATTATCTTTTTTCTCATTTCTTCATTGTTTGTAAATTCTCCTATACCCTTTGCTACAGCACTTGAATTAATAGGTGGCTATTTATTTGGCTTTGCACATGGGGTAGTATTTAATATTGTAGCGATGATTTTGGGTTCGGTAACAGGGTATTTTATTGCCAGTTATATTTTTCATGATTTTATTCAAATCAAATTAATTAAAAATTTAAAGAGTCTTCGAAGCAGAATATCTAAGCATGGAATTTCCTATTTAATTAGTTTGAGATTTTCTTTAGCAGTACCGTATTTTTTTATAAACTATGCGGCAGGTTCAGCCAAAATGCCTTTCTATAAATTTTTGATTAGTACTATTATTGGAGTTGTTCCTTCTGCAGTTATTTATGCATATGGAGGAAGTACAATACGTGAGATTGGTACTATGGATGATTTATTCCGTCCGAGAATAATTCTAATAATTATTCTTTTGGTGATTTTTAGCCTTATGCCAGTTTGGTTTAGACTAATTAAGGAGCGTAAATCAGTTAAGTAGATGAAAATTATTTATATGTGGAAAAAGAGCGTCCGTTAGGAGCACCCTTTTTCAACTTATTTGAATTTTAAATCAGGTAGGAAAATCAGCGGTTTACAATGTCCATGGAATATTTGACGAAGAGTATCCAACCATACATGCGGGTTGCTTTTGCCATTTCACTCGCACCACATTTAGTCCCAGTGACTCATAAACGGCTGCAGCTGTATCGTCTTGTTCTTTTGCGAGTGGATGCCAGAAGTCTCCGAATGCAGGCATAAAAACTGTACTATCGGTTACGGCTACGTTTGTGTAGCTCCTTGCCGTAATCCCCGTCAAATCGAAATCGGTTTTTAGGGGGAGTGGAATGCGAAGAACGTCGAAACCTTCATTAGCAAGTTGTGTTGCCGTTGCGTCCAACTCTGCCGTTAACCAGAAGTAGCTACTGCCCACAATTGCCGTGTTCTCAATCAGTGCGATAAATGCATTGATTTGTCCGGAGCTCGTTGTTTCTCCAAGCTCAGAAGCAATAATCACTTCTTCGATGCCGAGGTACTCGGCGAGGGACGCTTCAAGACTTGCCATATCTAATCCTTCATTGAACGTAAATATCGAAGGACCTATTATTGCGGTTTCGTCTCCGTCTGTAAGGAAATTACTTCCTTCAAGATACAGCAATTGAGATTGATTGTTGTCGTCCGTGTACATGATTTGGTATGCCGGAATACCGAAGTATTCCGCGAGGCGTATGCAGTTCAAATTGTCGTTTGTGGTTGGAGCCCACGGTACTCCGCTACCCGGACACATGGCCAATTTATCAGTTCCGGATGTGGCGAAATATGGCGCCCAATCTCCTGCATTTACCCAGTCGCTTTCGAGTTCGATAAATTGAACATCTTCCATGATCTCCGCGACACTCATGCCGGTTTTGTACTGAAGATAATACATGGCCGCACGGGCCCAGTACTGATTTCCGACAACAACATACACAGGAAGTCCGTCATCTGAAAAAGCTTTAATTAGTCGTCCTGTCTCTTCCCAGACTTCAGTGTTGAAACGAGGCCAAGATACGATTTTTCCATTTGTGTTCTGAAAATCCTCCAGATATGTCACGTTGGAAGGAAGTGGCGGAGTGGTAATGGGCGCAGCCGGCTCCAAATATGGAGGATTATAAGCTGCCATTTTGGACTTTACTGTCGATTTGAATAAATGAGCAGTAAGTCCTCCGGAAGCGAACAAGTAATCCACCATCTGGTTCAAGCTACCCATACCGTTTCGATACGTATCGATCTCGAGCTCGAATTTGTTGTAGATTGCGTTCCATACGTTATCTAACATCGTCTGGTTTATATACTCGCTTAGGCCTTCACCAAACTGAGCTTGTGCCGTAAAAGCGAGATACTCTGTCTCGATTCCTTCTGGATATGTCCAGAAGGGTAGTATTGCGGGCTCCTGTGTTGTTTCAAGTACGAAAAATGCCTGAAGGAGCAATTGAACCAATGTCAGATCCACCGGTTCTTCAGCTGTTGCCTGTTCGATTTGGTCAAGCATGATGCACGACGGGTCTGTTGTGCAGGTTACTTCTTCTGCAACGGCATTAAATGCAAAAGCCGTTACAAATAAAACAATTAACACATTACGTAACATTTTTCCTCCAATTAACCTTTGAACTTTTTTGTTGTTTAAAACTATTTTGTTAAAACATGACAAATCGAGTTCCCCCTTAACGTCACCCCTATGAAAACTGGAGCTAGTTTAGCAATAATTCATGATGAATCAATCATTTTTTCCTTTCTGCCACTTCTAAAAAAAGACTACGGACGTGCCGAAGCCTCCACCTAAATTCGGGAATTCCGAAAGATGTAAAGCAGCTTGCTGTTTTCTTAAATAAAAAAAACAATGAACTGCTTTCCAATTAAGTAGATAATTTTTTATTGGTGACAACCTGATATTTTAATGATCAAATTAAGTTGTGCGGACATTATAAAAAATTTCTTTTTAAAGTCAATAGATTCGCCAAATAAGATACATGAGGTATCTTTTACATGATTTCAAATTTAGTTAAGCAGATGATCACTATTTTTAAGTGTAAGCCATCCTAAATATGAAAATGCACCTATCGCAATACTAATCCAAAGATATTCTGCAGGTAAAAAATAGAATATTATTGCTAGGATTCCTGCGCTCGATATTCGACTCATGCTCATCCATATTTCTCTGTTTAAATGGAAATGTATAGGATGGATTTTATTACTATATGCATATAAATATGAATCTGAGACAGTATATAATGCTGTTGTAGAAATTCTGTTCGCGAATTCAATAGCCCATACAAATATTATATTTGGAAAAAGGAAAACAGATGTATATAAAAGAGTGCTTAAGAACTTAAAGCCAACGACTTGTTTTAGAATTGTTGTTCTTTTTCTTTTATCAAACCAGTTACCTGATAACCATGTTGTTAATGCGATTGCTAATGTTGAAACACCAAAAAGTATTCCTAAATCTAATATATTTCCAATAAATATTGCAAAAATTAATACCCAAGTCCAATTAATAAAAACTGAACCAATTCCTTCCCAAAAATATGTAGGGCTAATTGCTTTTAGTTCCGGTTTTTTTAATATTCCAATTATTTTTTTAATGTTATAGCCACGTGGATGAGGGGGTGCATTAAATAATAGAATAGGTATTAGACTTAATATGCCAGCCCCTGCACCAAGTACAAATGAAGCATTAAAAGAAACAAATAGACTTAGGAAACCACCAACAATAGGAGCAATAAAGCCAATTAAAATTTTAATAATGTTTAATGTGCTTATCTGTTTTCCAATTTTTGTATAATCTGAATTAACTGAAAAAAACCAGTGTCTCACCATCCAATAGAATGTTATATACATAGCAAAAAACAATGTAGCTAAATACATTAGGTTTATGTTGTTTTGAGTTGTTTTGCCAAATAAGGTAAGTGCAATTATATAAAATATTATACCCAATGCCATAAAATATTTTGGATTTTTAAGTTTCATGGCTAAGTTGAATGTAGGTATGAAAAATATAAAATAGAATGTTCCCCATACAAAAGTAAAAAGGAAAACAGCACTAATTGAATCAAATAACTTATATATAAAAATTGGTAGCACAATAGCTAACATGCTTTCGTTGAATTGAAAAAATAGCTCGTGTATGTAAAACAATTTAATGTTTCTTTCTTTTGTCATATTATTTTCCGTGACGACTTATTTTTAAAAAATTAGTTCTATTTCTTCTCTCTGGTGAATGATGTAGTGGCATCATTCCTTCACTGACAAAGCGTACATCCTCAATAGAAAAGAAGGCTCGTGGATGGCTTTTTTTGATTCTGTTTATTAAATTATCTAAATTTTTTCTTTTGATGAGAACGTAGATAATTGAAACTTCCTCCTTATCACTATTGGCTCTGAAATGTGTAATGCGATATTTATTAGCTTTTAATATTCTAATTAAATCACCAGCTTTTTTTTTGGTTATTATGTGAACCATTACATTTCCCATAGCCAATTTTTCTTCCAGAAGAATTCCAATATAGTTACCGATTGCAAAACCTAAGGCATAGAAGAGGTAGTTTAACCAATTATTTAGATTTGACATGACCAAGCCAATTGTCAGAACCCAAATGAGTACTTCGAAGAAACCAAGTATAGGGGCTAAAAATTTATTTCCCCTAGCGACCACAATAATTCTAATCGTGCCTAGAGTTACGTCCGCAATCTTTGCTAGTACTATTACTAGTGGGATGATGACGTAGGTGTACGTGTTTGAATCGAAAAAACCTTCCATAGTTTTAAAATACCATGTTAATTCTGTGGTGCGCCAGGCAGGAATCGAACCTGCGACCTCCCGGACCGCAACCGGACGCTCTATCCCCTGAGCTACTGGCGCACAAAAGCCAAGTTATTCTAGTAAAAAGAATGCTTTATAGCAAGTTTATTATTTTTTCAAACATATTTGATATTTTTCAATTTTCAATTTTAATTCTATGTTGTACAGTTGTATTGTAAAAAAATACCTATGATAAGCTTTCGTAATGTAACAAAAAAATTCGGTACACATATTGTTTTGGACAAGCTTTCTTTTGATATTCAGCCTAATGAATTTGTTGTGATGAAAGGTGCTTCAGGTGCTGGAAAGTCTACAATTATTTCAATGTTAATTGGTGCTGAAGTTCCCGATGATGGTTCTGTTGAAGTAGATGGAGTGATTGTAAATGCAATGGATGAAGATACTAAACAGCTCTACCGTAGAAAGGTTGGTGTTGTTTTTCAGGATTACAAAATTCTTCCAAGGAAAACTGTTTTTGAGAATGTGGCGTTTGCTATGGAAGTTTGTGGTGAATCTGATGAAGCAATTCAGCGTAGAGTTCCAATGATTTTGGAAAAAGTCGGTTTACTTAGTTTCCAGGATAAATTTCCTGAGAATTTATCTGGGGGAGAAACTCAAAGGCTTGCGATTGCTAGAGCGCTTGTGCATAAACCACGTTTGATTCTTGCGGATGAGCCGAGTGGAAATTTGGATGAGGAGAATGTTAGGGGGATAATCAGATTGTTTAAGAAGTTACATGAAGAAGGTGCAACTATTTTAATGACAACTCATGACCCTTTAGTTGAAGAGTTGGCAAAAGGCAGAACAATTTATCTTGAAAACGGAAAGATTGTTTAAATTTCAAATCTTAATTTTTAAATTTTCAATTAAAAATGTCGAATTACAAAGAGTCAGGTGTAGATGTAGAGCTTGGTGACAGATGTTCTAAATTGGCTTATAATGCCGCAAAAGAAACGTTTGTTGGTCGAAACGGAATGATTGGTCAGCCAGTTGTACAGGATGGCGGTTTTACAGGAATGCTTGATATGGGTGATTTTTATATGATTCAAAATGATGATGGAGTAGGAACAAAAATTGAGGTAGCTGAAAAGATGAAAAAATTTGATACTCTCGGTTATGATCTTGTTGCGATGGTGGCGGACGATGGCATCTGTGTTGGTGCTGAAGTTATTTCTGTTACAAATACTTTGGATAGCCCATCACTTGATGAAGAAATGATTAAGGGTTTGATGTTCGGTTTAAAAAAAGCTGCCTTAGAACAAAAAATTGTAGTCCCTGGGGGGGAACTTGCAGAACTTGGTAATGCTTTAAATGGATCAGTATGGAATGCAACAGCCGTTGGTATTGTTGAAAAAGATAAAGTAATAACAGGTGAAAACATTACAGAGGGTGACATTGTTATTGGTTTAAAATCCGATGGCATTCGTTCAAATGGCTTGAGTCTTGCACGTATGATTTTAAAAGAAAAATTTGGCGAGGATTGGGTAAGTGCGGACTATGGTGATGGTCGTACTTGGGGGGAAGTAATATTAACTCCATGTAAAATATATCATCGTGCAATTTTAAATCTTATAGGTGGTTACAAGCAAGAACGAAAGGTGAATATTAAAGGTATTGTTCATAATACTGGTGGTGGTATTCCTGGTAATCTACCTCGTTTATTAAAATCAAAGGGGCTAGGTGCTAATTTGGACAGCCTTATAGAGCCTCATGAATTTATGAGGAAGATGATGGAGTATGGAAATGTTGAAAGGTCTGAAGCTTATAAAACATGGAACATGTCCATTGGAATGATGATGGTTGTTAATTCATCTGATGT
This sequence comes from Candidatus Peregrinibacteria bacterium, assembly GCA_016932505.1. Taxonomy (GTDB): domain Bacteria; phylum Patescibacteriota; class Gracilibacteria; order UM-FILTER-43-11; family UM-FILTER-43-11; genus JAFGCT01. The sequence goes on along the minus strand of JAFGCT010000011.1, from coordinate 534 downwards.
AGATAAGGTTATTAATGGTCTTTCAGATCAACAAATTCAATCTCAGGTTATTGGAAAGGTGACAGGTGGTACTGAGATAAAATTTTAATTTTGCATTTGTTTTTTCGTGTGATATATTTGTGTCTCGTTTTTTTGTATTTAGTGAATTAATAGTATTTAAGTGAATAAGAGTTATGTTTTCTTTTAATTATCGGCCAAATCGCCAATCGTACCGATTGAATAGGTATGATTATTCACAGGATGGAATATATTTTGTTACAATTTGCACGAAAGATAAGGGCATGTTTTTTGGGGATGTAAGAAATGCCATTATGGGTTTATCTGATATTGGTGATAGGGTAGCAAAATGTTGGCAGGAGATACCAAATCATTTTCCATTTGTCCGATTGTATGAGTGGATTGTGATGCCAAATCATTTGCATGGGGTATTGCATTTCGTAGGGACGCGAAATTTCGCGTCCGTACGATTGGATGATAGAGGTGCAGGAAATTTCGCGTCCGTACGATTGGATGATAGAGGTGCAGGAAATTTCG
>JAFGCT010000010.1 GCA_016932505.1 Candidatus Peregrinibacteria bacterium | reverse complement strand
ATTGAAATAATTATAAAAAACGGATTGATTGGTCTGGTGCTCCGTTGATAGATTGGTGTAGTGCAAGGGAATTTATTTTGTTTTTCTCCCCCCGCGCAAAGACTAAAGAAACCCAGCCCACAAAACAGCACATTTGTAAACCCCTGCGAGCCAGCCCTGCAAACCAAAGTTTACAAAAGAGCTGTTTTTTTGCTCACCCGCTTCAAGAATAATTGCAATTCCACAATTCATCTGCATAATTCAACAACTCATCGATTTAAATTATGATTAAATATTGATTTAAGAAATATTTGTCAAGAATTATTAAATCAATTAAAATTATAAATCATGAGAAACGCATTATTAGTAATCACAATTTCGATCCTAACATTATCAGGATGTAACGCTCAACAAAATGTTGAATTTACAGATGAGGAATCTGTTTTAGATTTCTATCGACAATACAGTGTTTATACTGATCCGGGAGAGTATGAATATTTATATAAAAACCTTCCCGATTCTTTATCTGAATTATGCCAATTAGTTCGTTCGCAATTTTTGCATATCGTTGCTGAATATCCTTCATATAAGCATAAAATGCCGAGTGACAGATGCTACGATATAAATAAATATACATCTGTAAAATCAATTTTAGAGGGACTTCAGCACTATGATTCTACAGGTTTAACGCTAAATCGGAAACCTGAAGACAGATTGGTTCTCGGTTGCCAGAATTATGCACTATTGTTTGCCTCAATTCTTAAATATCAAGGCGTTCCTGTAAGGGTTCGTTATGGCCATGCTACTTATTTAATTCCCGATTTTCATACGAGTCATGTAATATGTGAGGTATGGAACAAGAGTGAAAAGCGTTGGATGTTAGTAGACCCCAATCTTAATATGGTAGATTTTAATGCGAATAAATTTGATATTAGCAATGAGGTATGGTTACAAATGCAAAAAAGTGAAATTGATCCTAATCAATATGGCTTTCCCGGTAAATATGCAGGGCAGGGTTCCATTGTCGGAAAAATATTCGCAGATCTTGCATCAATATTGGGAACAGAATATCCACTTACAATGTATCCTCCAATTATGGAAAATTATATTAAAGGGGAAAAACAATTGCCAGAAGAATATATCGGAACATTAGACAATATATGCGAATTAATGCAATCACTTAATGCCGACAATCTTTCGAAATTACAAAGAATTTATAAGAATACCCCTGAAATTCAAGTTACAAAAACCAGGGACTTAAAATATCTGACTGAAGAAGATGCAGTGCCAAAAGAGGATACAACAGTAAAAAAGCCGGTGATTGAATTTGTTGATATTCCCGGAGGAACTTTTTTAATGGGTAGCCCTGAAGCAGAAGTAGGAAGAAAGGGCGATGAAGTTCAACACGAAGTTACAGTAAGTGCATTTAAAATGAGTAAGTATACAATAACCCGTGAGCAATACGAATTATTTATCAAGGCAACGGGTAGAATAATGAAATATTATAGGCCGGTTGGGGGTGACAAACACCCTGCTATGTGGGTAACCTGGTACGATGCTAACGCATTTGCCGAATGGATGGGGTGCAGACTGCCGACTGAAGCAGAGTATGAATATGCTGCCCGTGCCAATACCACTACCCCTTTTTATACTGGTGAAAACCTTACATCTGATCAGGCATATTTTAATCACAAATTAATAAGGTCACCAATGCCTGTCGGAAGTTTTCCGCCCAATGCCTTTGGATTATACGATATGCATGGTAACATGGTGGAATGGTGCAGCGATTGGTACGGTGAGTACAACATTAATGATAAAACAAATCCAAAAGGACCAGAAACAGGTGACATCAAAGTTTTTCGAGGCGGAGGTTTTTGGCTTCCTGCAGCAAATAGCAGATCAGCTTGTCGTGGAGGCGACCCTCCAATTAATAGAGGAAACGGTCTTAGTTTTAGGATAGTGAAAGATAACTAACCTGTTTATTAAGAAACTTCTAGGCTTTTTATAATAACCTGGAAGATTATAAATGAAAATGTTTCTTCAGTTTTAAAAAATAATTTATCTTGGAAATCATGAGAATAATTAAAAATAAAAAAAGAAAGCCCTACCTTGAAATTATAATATGGATATTATTAATTCTTGCATTTTCTACTCCAATAGCTTATTCCTTTCAGGGTAAGAAGCTATTTTCATCATTCCTGTATTTTATGAAGTTCACCTCATACGGATGGAGCCTCGGGATTTCGTTCTTTGTAGGGCATTCTATAATTGGCCACTATACTGAAAAAAAACTTAATTGGACTAAAAACTTAAAAAAGGCAAATATAATAACTTTGTCGCTGTATATAATTTATGGAATATTAATCGCTTTTGCTACTGCCTACGTGTTTGGCTACTTTGTATTGGAAAATAGTGGGGAATCTCTTCATGTTGATGCTCTATTTAAAGCTTTTTTTGTAATTATTCTTGATCTGATTTTTATAGCTATTTATTATTCAACGTACCTTACCAAATATTGGAAAAAAGCTATCGAAAATAACGAAGAATTAAAAAGAGAGAACCTGGTTGCTAAATACGAGGTCTTGAAGAATAAGGTAAACCCTCATTTTCTGTTTAATAGTTTAAACACGTTAAGCAGTGTAATAGAGCGAAATCCTGAACTAGGGAGCGATTTTGTAAAAAAACTATCTGATATTTACAGGTATGTACTGGAACAGAGCGATAAAGAATTGGTTCCGATAGATGTTGAAATGAAATTTGTTGAGGATTATATATTTCTTTCAAAAATACGATTTGGCGATGCCCTTACATTTCATTCAGCTATACCCGAAAATACGAATATTCAAGTTGTTCCGCTGGGGCTGCAGACTTTGGTTGAAAATGCCATAAAGCACAACATCATTTCTGATGATATGCCTCTGCAAATTTATATTGGTATGGAGGATGATTTCATTGTTTTAAAGAATAATATTCAAAAGAAGAACATCATAATTCCTGACAGGAAACCGCATGGATTAGAAAATCTTAAAAACAGATATGCATACCATACCAATTCATTAATCGGAATTACAGAATCAGATGAAATTTTTCTTGTCAGGTTGCCCATAATAAAATCAAAAAGCCATGAATTGCTTGATTATTGAGGATGAGAAGGAAGCTGCCATTAAGCTTGCAGGATTAATAAAAAAACACGATCAGAATATTGTAATTCTTGACACCATTCAATCGGTTAAAAATGCTGTAATATGGCTAAATAATAATGAAACACCCGATCTGATTTTTATGGATATTCAACTGTCCGATGGTTTAAGCTTTGAGATATTTGAACAAACCATCGTTAAAGCCCCGGTAATTTTTACTACCGCCTATGATGAATATGCCCTAAAAGCTTTTAAAGTAAACAGCATCGATTATTTATTAAAACCCATCGATCAGAGTGAATTGGATCAAGCGATTGATAAATACAAAGAAAGCAATACGCTAAAGGAAATTCCTTCCCAAGTATTTGACAATATACTGCATTCGCTCACAAAAAAATATAAAAGCAAATTTGTGATTAAAGTAGGTGAACACATTAAAGTATTTACAATTGAAGATGTGCAATGTTTCTATAGTATGGAGAAATACACTTTTCTTCAAAACAATGAAGGACGTGATTATGCAATTAGCTATTCACTTGATCAGGTAGAGGATTTAATAGACCCAGCAAAATTTTTCAGAATAAACCGTAAATTTCTTGTATCCTTTTCAGCTATAACCACTATAGTAAACTATTCCAACAGTCGTTTACGGATTAAACTAAAATCGAACGAATCGGAAGATTTAATAGTTAGCCGAGAGAAAGTACAGGATTTTAAACAATGGTTAGAGAATTGAATTATTTCTTTATATTCAATTATTGGATATATTTATGTTGTAGATTGCCAACCCAAATTGTAAGCACATTGGCAAGTCGCACGAGCCATGCTCCAACCAAAACTTGCCAAAGAGCTTACAAAGCCAGCCCGAGTAACCGCCTTTATGGGCGGTTTTGGGATTTTCCCACCCACAAAAAACAAAATAAATTCGTGTTCCGTTGCAAGGTCAGTGCGGATTGATTAGAAAAAATATTAGTTTTGAGAAGATAAGTAACGGATTGACAATGAAGAATGAACACCAGCATACAACATCGTATATAGTGCATTTGGCGAGTCGTACAAAGGTTTTGGCTTGGTTTCATTTACTAAGCTTTTTTGCCAGTGGATACGAACGCACTCCGATTCGCCAAACGACACCATATACGAGGAACGTT
>JAFGCT010000009.1 GCA_016932505.1 Candidatus Peregrinibacteria bacterium | reverse complement strand
ATTCTCATTTATCCAATTTATTTCAAAGATAGTATTTTTATCAACTATTCTGTGATGATGCCCGTTATCAGCATGTTGCACAACGTTTACGCGTATGAGCAGTTGCGGGTTTCGGAGCGAGTATCTATCAACCGAGGCAGTAACTTAAATTGAAGCACTGCGCTTGGCAACCCATAAACCCAGCCATTACTTATACACATTGTTGTATGCTGGTGTTGGTTATTCAAAGTCAATCTTTTACAAGTTTTTGTAAAATTATTCTTGTATACTATCTTATAATTTATTAGGCAAAAAAGGTGCTAATTTTAAAGTGTAATCCATTACTATACATCGTGTTGAATAGCTTATTTCTTTATAATCAGTTGCCGTACACTGCTTTTGTTAATAAGTACATCGAAAATATATAAGCCTGGTTCTAAATGGCTAATATCAATAGTATTTACTGACTCAATCATTTCTTCTGCCAATACTTTTTGACCTGCACTGTTATATACTTCAAGTGTTGCATTCTTAACTACTTCAATATAGATTTTATCATTAGCCGGATTTGGGTATAGTTTTACACTATCTTCATTTTCACAAGTTGATAAGAAATTAGCTTCGCCATTAAATGGTATAAGGCTCCACCTTTGACAAGCATGATTTGTATTCCACCAGAGTTTAATTTGATAATCAGCTGTATATGCATATGGAATTTCAATCATCTCATCCCGCGTTGTTGGATATATAATCAATTTGTTATCGATCCCTTTTACTGCTCTATACTTTTGATTTATAGTCTCAGCTGTAGATGCCAATGACAGCAATTGATCCGAAGTGCTCAGATAATTTAAATCATCATAATTCTGGATTGTATATTCCCCTGTACCAAGTGATTTGAATATCCATTTTTGAGTATTTAGCGAATTATCAAAACTGTATTGCCAAAGTAAGGCTCCTTCACCAGAGGTATGATTTTGCACATCCATTGCTTTTTTACTATTGGCATTGATTAAAGAATATGTCCCATCTTCAATAAAATCGAAAGAAATCATTGGCCAACCATCCTCGCCCCACTTTAACATGGCAAAACCAAGTGCAGGCCAGCCTTTCAGACCTTCTGAAAAATCTCCGGTTGGACTATAGTAATGAAAGGTGACATAATCGATACCGTTTTCGCTGTAAAGGCCAAAATGCCCGTGGCCAAAATATCTGTCTTCTTCACCTCTCGTATCATCATGTTTAAATAAAACTGTGCCGCCGCTTGCAGACCCAATTACTTTCATAGCATTACCATCCTTGTCAATAAATGGCCCTGTTGGATTTTCGGAGCGCCCTATAACCATATAATAAGAGCTTTCGATACCATTACAGCAAATTCCTTTATTATAAACCAGGTAATAATAACCATCGCGGTAAAACATAGAGCCTCCTTCGCCCTCGAAATAACCAGAATAGGTACCTGTCCATGAATTGGCAATAGATATTCTATCACCAATCGGTTTTCCGGTTACGGTATCAACTTCGGTAACCAGAATACCACCTTTATTAAACGAACCATACACCAACCATACTTTTCCATCCGGGGCACGCATTGGAGCCGGGTCAAGTGCGTTTACATCCCATCCCATACCTCCTACTGAGAAATCAGGACTATAAATACCAATATCTCCCTGGTCGATCCATTCGTAATCAGGACTTTCCGGATCGAGTGTTTTGTTTACTACTACTCCAATGCATGAGCTCATGGTAGCCCAAATTGAACAGGTGTAATACAGGTAATATTGATTGTTCATATAAATGATATCAGGGGCCCAAAAGAGTCCTGAAAATGTATCAGTTTCTGTTTTGGCATAATTTTTTACCCATTCGGGGAATTCCCCGTTAGGGAAAGGAACTTCACCAGCAGTCCATGTTACCATATCTGCAGAATATATTGCCCAAATTCCTTGTCCTGTTGAAAAAATCCAGTATTTATCCCCTTCTTTTATTATCCTGGAAGGATCATGTACCCCGGCTGGCCATGATTGAGCAAATACTTTTAATCCGGAAAATAGTAATGCAATAAGTAGAAAATTCTTAAAAGAAAAGCATTTTAAGTTAAATCGATTTAGGGCCATTTTAAGTATTTTTTAATTCAACTTTTGAAATTAGGTAATATGCTTATTTTTTTAATATTAATTACTTATGGGGCATAGCCTTTGGCAATAAAATCAGGTTAACGAATCATTTACTTAATTTGTTCTCAATTTTCAAACACACTTGCACACAACGTTTTCGCATATGAAACGTTGCGCCATAGAGATTAAGTCTATATTAACAAAAAAATTGTCTTTAAGTTTTAATGCGCTGAAATATAATAATTTCTGAGCGATGTTTTATACGCAGTGTTAGCGGCAGGCAGCTATTGATTTTACATAGTTTTCAGGTGTCATTACACCAATTTTACTCTTTATATAATCCTTTGTATTTCGAGTTACTATCACATCAATATTTCCTGATTTAATTGCAGCAAAATTCTGTAGTGCATCTTCAAAATCTTTGAATCCGGAACTTAATGCTTGTAATACAACATCCTTATCCATAACTAAGATGTCCATAAAAGTTATAAGTTGCCTAAGTTTTTCAATTACTTTATTATGTTGAGCAGTTTGTCTTAACAAATAATAAGAATTATTACATATCACAGGCGTTACAAATCCATTAATTCTTTTTGATTCGCATAAAGAGATAATTTGGGTTGCACTTTCAGAGAAAGGTAACCTATCAAAGAAAAAATCTAAAATTACATCAGTATCAATAAGTATATTATCCATTCTGTAAGTATTTATCTGATAACCCTTTTGATAATTCCTTTTTGTAATCAAAATCTAATGGTGCTTTGAATGAACCTCTTAATGATTTTGATATAGGTGATATTTCAATACTTACTTTAGATTCCTCTTTTGTAATTACTTTCAAGTAATTCTCAATTAAATCTGAAAGGCTACATCCTTTGTGTTTAGCATACTTTTTTGCTTTCTCGATAATTGTATGCTCTATCGTTAAAGTCAGCTTTGTGTTCATAATACTTCTAATTTCATAATTATTTATACGTGTAAAATTATGAATTATTCCATTCACGTGCAAATTATTTTAAATTTATACGTATTTCTTCTGCTTGCTGCCAACGTTTTGCATATGGCCAGTAGCGCAATTCAGAGAGAACACTTATACTCCAACTTTACAATGGAATACGTACATTTGCATTTTTACAATCCGCGCTATTGGCTATATGCGGCTTTATATTAGCTTCTCTTATTAACAATAATTCTTCCAAGATAATGTAAGTAGTTGAAATTCTTTTCTTTTTGCTACTTTTTCTTTTCTTGTTAACTGTTGTTAATTTGTTAATTATTGTAAAAGGAATGGGGTGAACTTTTATATGCCATAAGCTAATGACTTATCAACACTATTAGTCCCCATTCCTTTCTAAGTTGCCAAGAACCATTTAGAATTGTAGGTCCCGATGGCTATCGGGGACCTTTTAAAGCTAATAGTCTGAGCAACTTTTCTATAAATTTAATTTATATAAAGGTATGAAAAACAAAGTATTTATTGGTATCGATGTGTCTAAGCTTGTGCTTGATGTTTTTATTTTGAATAAGCAGTTTCATTTTTCTGTTGAAAATAATCCGATCGGATTTTCCAAGTTACTTGAAATATGCTGTAATAAGGCCTTTTGTACAAAGAATGACCTGTATTTTTGTTATGAAAATACGGGTAAATATAGCCGTCTACTAAGTGTTTTTTTAAGTGATGCAGGTATAACATTTTCACAAGTTCCGGCTTTAGATATTAAGAAATCGAGTGGTTTGACACGTGGCAAATCTGACAAAAATGATGCAAAGTCCATAGCTCTTTATGCTTACCGGAAAAGAGGAGAGCTCTGTCCAACCATATTGCATTCAGCCGAGGTTGGCGTATTACGTCAGTTACTGACATTAAGGGAAAAGCTTCTTAAACATCGTACGGCTTATAAGAACACGCTTAAAGATTTGAATGATTGCTTTTTTGAGGGTGAAACCCAATTTATGCGACAAACTCAACAAAATCTTATTAAACAGCTAGATATTGAATTAAAGAATATTGAGTATAAAATTGAGACTATGATAAAAACAATGCCTGGGTGGAATACAAATTATTGCTTAATTCAAACCGTGAAAGGCATTGGCCCAATAATAGCAATGTATATAATGATCTACACCGAAAACTTTACTCGTTTCATAAGTCATAAGAAATTTGCCTGTTATGCAGGTATTGCACCATTTGAATACTCGTCGGGTTCATCAATAAAAGGCCGAACCAGGGTGCATCCATGTGCGAATAAGCAGCTAAAATCCTTACTAAATCTGGCAGCAATGAACGCAATTACTATTCCGGGTGAATACAAACAATATTACCAGAGGAGACAACAACTTGGTAAAAATAATATGAGCACATTGAATATCATAAGGAATAAGCTAGTTGCCAGAATGTTTGCTGTGGCAAAAAGACAAACACCATATGTGGATATACATAAATTTGTTGCTTAAATTTTTATTAAAAATTTTGGTTTTTCCTTAGAATAGTGTTAGTGGCAGGTTGTTAATTGTCATTTCTCTTCTGTAACAGTTCATAATCCTGCAAAATAATCCTAATACTTGAAATTAATAAT
>JAFGCT010000008.1 GCA_016932505.1 Candidatus Peregrinibacteria bacterium | reverse complement strand
GGGAAACTGCTTGCCGACGGCACTGCTGTTTTAAACATAAACGGCCTTTACGAACTCAGGAGAATTCCGGGCGAGACTGAATACAGGTACACAAACTATATTTACGGCATGAGCAATGACCTTGTTGCGCAGGTCGTAGGCACAACAGCAATTGAAGCAAGCATTTACCCTGTTGCAAAGAATCTGTACAACTGGAAAGACCCCAGGGGGCTGTTCTTAAAGCTCTATGCATACGCAAGGGCGTTCGTCGACAATCCAGCCAGTGCAAGGGCAGTCAACATGGCAATGCTTATACTTGCGCTTCTGGGCGCCATCGGCCTCCTGATATACAACGTATTCTTCAGGCAAAAGCGCACAATACTCATTCCGCGCTGGATGGCTCATTCGGTTCCAATGCTGCTTATTATATTTTTCGCAAGCTTCGGCCTCACCGGATGCTTTGAGAGTCTTTTCCCCAACGGAGTTGTAAACGGAGTGTACTACTTCCATCCGAACCACAACGGTTCCGTAAAGATGATCACCAGATCCGAAGGCGGTGCAGTAAGCGTTGTTGCGCGCTACAAGTACAAGCCGTACGGGGAAATGCTCATTGCAGGCTCTTCGGGCGCGGAAGTGTCCAAGTATAAGTACACCGCACAGGAATCCGACGACACTACGGGCCTGTACTACTACAACGCGCGCTTCTACGATCCTGAAGTCGGGCGGTTTATTACTGCGGACTCTCAAATCCCCAATCCTTTGAATTCTCAGGACTTTAACAGGTATATGTATGTTAATGGGAATCCGGTCGTATTTAATGATCCTAGCGGACATGGATTAGGGTCAATGATTAAACATATAGTTGGTAAAACAAGGAATGCAGTTAGCAATGTCTTTAAAGGTAATATTGTTAATACGATAAAACATACAGCGCATTCGCTTAAAGATACTTTCAATAATGCAAAAAATTGGGCAAAACAAAATTCAAATAAAATAAAGGATCATTTTGAAGGGAGTTTAATTGGAGGTTTGATTGGTGGGCCTATTGGAGAACTTATTGGAGGATATCTGGGAAAAGACTGGCTGGTTGATAAAGACAAAGAATTTAGAGATATATTAGAAAATACAGTTGGGAGCGGAGATTGGTGGCAAAAGCAATGGGACAGCTGGGCAAAGGTAGCTGTATGTGTTATTGTAATTGTCGTATTGATAGTTATCAGCATTATCCTATGGTATACAGGTTTTTTTGCATGGGGGGCTGCTCCACTAATAGGTGTTCTTGTCGGATGTGCTTATGGCGGAACAAATGGTTTTAAAGGTGGCTGGAATTGGGAAGGCGCAGCAGTAGGTGCTGGTGTTGGATTTGTTATAGGTTGTGTTGTAGGGGCTGTTGGTCCTAGTGCACTAGAATGGTATTTAACTCCATCTTCAAACACATTAGCAAGTGCAGGAGTCGGTGGATTCACAAGTGTATTAATGGCATGTGCTAGCGGAGAAGCTGATAATAGTAAATTAGCACTTTATTTCGTTGTAGGTGCCGCTTTAGGAGCGTTAAGTTGTTATATGCCAGGTGGTGTTAATGCAGGTGGACTAACTTCTAAGGGTGTACAATTGTTGGATAGTTATGTAATTGGAAATATTATTGAATCTTGGTAAATTTAACTGAGAAGTTACAATATACCATAAGCAGCACAACGAGCTAAAACAATCCCTTCCGGCCTGATGGTCCCTTTCCTCATCGGTCAGGCAAGGTGAGGGATACTATGCGACGTTGAGTTCTGCTTCTGGTCGAGATTGCGGTCAAACCGAAACTGTGAAGCCGGTTTGCCCGCAAACTCTCCCTTGATTCATTGTTTATCAGCATCTGCAGTTTATCTCTTCTTGAGGTTCGGAAGCGTTTGATTTAAAATTTAGGATAAATTTAGCTGTGTAACCAGCGATGAAGGAAAAACAGAAAAGACAAAATTATCGTGTTTTGAATTATAAAAGATGGCCGGAGGAGACGGCAAATTTGATTTGGAAAAAGTCCGATGCAAACATTCTTGGACTCAAAACAAATTGTAAACGAGAGAAATTTTGATTCAGTCTTCCAGACACTACCAATGAATATCGTCGAGTGTCAGATGGAGTAAAAGCTTTAACAAATAAACACTATTATTTTGGGATGATTTGAGTATTTTATTTTCATTTTCTATAAATGGAGATAAAGAAGGAGAATATTTTAAAACATTATTCATATAGATGATTTGATAACGAAATAATTCTTTGAGTTGCTTCATTTCTTTCAAATTTTTTCTTTTTATTTTGTAAATCTGAAAATGATACTACTTTATTTGAAGGAAGTGTAGTATTTTTATCTTCAACAAATAATTTATCAAAATTTAATTGTAACTGCGTATCATTGGAAATTGTTTTATTTTTCATGATAGTAACTCCTTTAACTCAGAATCAGTTTGATCTAGCTTTCGAGTAACAATGCTTTCTAAAACAGGAATAGATTCAAGTGTTGTTTTTTGTTTTGGAGATGCATCTTTATTATTAATAATAATTTTTATCCCATCTACTTTTCTTGAATCATCTATCATTTTAAATAATTTATAATATAGATTTGGAGCAACTCCTTCAAATGCAAGTAATTTCACCTTGTTTTTATCAGTTTCTGTTTCTGTTATAGCATCATGATGTAATTGGATAGCTAAGCTTTTTCTATAAGGTTCAATATAGTATATTTCCTTTATTCCAGCAACAATAATATGACGAGCGCAGTTATGACATGGATAAGTGGTACAAAATAATTTACCACCTTTTATTCTATTCCCAGCTAATTGACTGCCAATTATAATTGCATGCATCTCAGCATGAATTGATCTAGAAAATTCAATTAAATTACTTATTTTAGACTCATTTAAAATTTTTACAACAATTTTTTTGTTTTCTTCACTTGTTATTTCCAGTGCTTCAACTAAATCATCGAATATCTCATCTCTTAAACTCTTTTTGTAAAAATCATTATAACATTTATTATCATTATAATTCATACATCTAGAATCTGTAATACCTGAATTACTAGCAAAGTCATTATATGTATATAAATTTCCACCAAATTTAGGGACATCATTCCACCCTACTGAAATCAATTCACCTTCTGCATCAGTAACAGCTGCTCCCACTTGACGAGATAAACAAGATGAATTACATGCGCTTGATGCTGCTAAATACATTGCATTTTCATATTTATTTGGTGTTATAATTTTTGAATTAAAAATTAAATCTAAAAATCTTTCAATTTTATCATCTAACTTAGTACTTGATTCGTTATCAATGCGAATAAAATAATCAGATTGAGGAAAAGTTTTATCTACACGTTGTCCATGATCAAATTCTTCGCCTGAATCTCTATCAAATAATTGATGGATTTCACCACTAGTCATCTCTTGAGTTAATAATTCTTGTTCACGTAAAGTTAATGAGGAAGATATAGCTATACAATAAAATAAATCGCCATAGACTAATCTTAAAATATTTAGTTCTTCATCATTTTTAATTGAATCAATAATATGACATATACGATTAGGCTTTTTAATTTTTTCTTTGTTTATTTCTATTCTATTTAATGCTATATTATGGATACATAATTCTGCTAAAATACTTGGTCCATATTTTTTTCTTAATTTATTACCTTGCTCAATTAATTTATTAAATCTATCAAATTTTTTTAGCCGACTAATATCAGAATCAATTGATTTTTCAATAAATTTACTTAATCTAATAATATTACAATGATAATCAAAATTATTTACTAATTGTTTTTTTAAAGATTCTGCAACTCGATGCAATGGAGAACCTATTGTACCACAAAGAGCTATTACAATTTCATCGGTATGGGTATTTATAATTTCATCTTTGGAATTTTTAATTTTACTTGGAGTTTGGATTTTTTCAATTTTTTTTGCGGATTCCATTTTAAATGCCTCACTATATATTTATCGTTATTTTAATAACTTTTAAATAAATTTAAAAATATTAAATAATAATCTTTTTCCAAGAAACTAAAATGGCCTAAAACAGGAAGATGAGTATAATTGAGTCATTGAACCCTTGAGCTTATTCTCAATAGATAATTAATTATTGAACTATTGTGATTCAGGTAAAGGTAAATAAAGTAATCTTCTAAACAGAGTAGCAAAAATGCTTCCCTAAAATTTTGTCCTTTATACTTGAAGCCATGCTAGCAAACGAGTTCATAACATCATTGAATTTACGGCCATTGTCCATAATACTACAATAGTTAATTATCGGCTGAATGCTTTATTTTTTTTCCAGATTTGTCCGGCGGCCGCCGCTGGTTATTTGCTAATAAACAATAATATGGAAAACAATATAATTCTGGACATTAAAATAAATTTCAACCATTTATTGGCAAATTATAGTTCTTTTATGGGCGGCAATTTCCTTAGACTGCTTTGTGCTAACTCTTTCTGCGCTATAACTTTTTTTACCTTATTGATGGAAAAACAATAAACAAGAGGGCACTTAAGGTCCTAACAGCAAGACAACGAGCTAAAGCAACGCCTTCCGGCCTGACGGTCTCTTTTCCCTTGCTAAGAGGAAACTGGTTACCGGCACGGGTGTGTTGTGTTGACGGCAAAGATTATTCCCGCATGTCAAGGCCAAATGTCCCGAGCCGTCAGGCGAGGGAGTGCAAAGCCAGCCGAAGGCAGGCAAGGCTCAATGAGTTATCTCATAGGCATTATGCGCAATAAATCCCAAAACAAAGCCGGCGGGCTTAGAGTAATAACCAGGCCTCTTTTAGTTCAGGTGAAACAGTATTTTCAGGAACGCTTCAGCCATTGCTTTGAATATCTGAAATCGTGGGGCTTTAACTCTGACTTAAACCAGCTGCAGTATACGCTTAAAGACTCGCAGAATGACCTCGATTCCATGAAGGAATTTTTTAGATTTGTTGTCGATGATATTAAACAGGCTGTCGGCGTTTCCCTGTCAGCAGTTGAGATTGCTTAAAAATTATTAAAGGAAATTTATGTTAGTTTTAAGTAATTATTGTTAGTAATTACTTTATTAGATTCTTTATTGAAAAATCCCCATTTTCTTATTTTTAACCTTTACCATTTGCTCTATACAGCGTTTTAATTTCTGTTATAGTATAATCGTCAGCCTTTAGTAAGTCTTTTAAGAATAAAAATAAATCCTCGTGTAAAAAATTTTTCTCTGGGTGTATTTTTTTAAATATAAATTAGAATTACAATATTTTTTTCATCATAAACACCTTTTACTGCTATAATCCCGTCCCAGAAAAAAATTTATCCATGACGATGTCCTGTGCAGGTCCCAGTTGCAAGGTGGAATATATCCATCCTTCATGATCTCTTCCTTTCCAGCAGCCTTGTAATACCCATACATAATCACAAATATGCATTTCTGCTTTCCGGGATAAACCTCGCACCAGCCATTGCGGCTGCCCCCGCAGGCTCCATTCCTCTGCTGCTTGGGACATATAGCCATAGGACAGATGAATCCAAGTTCGTGTATCGCGCAGTCGCCGCAAAACCTGCATTGATTCGTGAATGTCTTAATATAATACTCAAAAAGGGCGAACGGCTTTCTAAGAAATGTATTGTCAATTATTCTCATCAAAAAGCGGATTAGCGGGAACAGTATAGAATCCCTGTTAAAGAGGAGTTTATGAAAAACACTCATTATAAAAAACTTCACTGAATATGCCTTCGCACCAGTCCTTTTTCTGTTTACAGGCGTATCTGAATTAAAATAGCGGGAACAATCTTTCTCATAATAATAAAATGCGTTCTTTTGAGAATAGTTCACGCTATCAAGAACATCCACCCAATTTCTGGAAAGTTCCACCCCCCTCTCAACAATATATACAATGTTTTCATAACCAAGCCCATGCCCACTTATGTTCACTCCGCCATAGCCAAGTCCACTGAATATTGCATAGAGCCTTGCGGAGCGTTCAAGCTGAAGTTCTATAAAATTCTTTTCGTTCTTCTCTTTCTCAATTACAGCAAGGAGCTCATCAGATACAACACATCCTGGAATTGTACCCTTATTCATGAGCTTCGCTATCTGGCTGCCTAACACGAATATATTACCAATAAGCGGCACATCAATGCAGCATTCGTCCATATATTTCTTTATCTCATCGAATTTGCGTGCGTCATATCCCAGCTGAGTAATAATAAATTTGGCTCCCCCCTGTATCTTTTTGTGCAGCTTGTAATACTGCGCCATAATCTCGGCTTCGGTGTACTTAAAAGGCGAAACTACCGCACCTGCGAAGAAGTCGGTCTTCTGAAGTGTGACGTTCCCCTTAAAAGACGGAATAGCTTCGCCTATGTTCATAAAATTTATAAGCCGCAGCGTCTGCACAGAATCAAGATCGAAAACAGGTTTGGGTAAACCCATGTACCCTTCAGAAGGATAATCCCCTGTCATGACGAGGAGATTTTTCAATCCCAGCCTCGCTATGGCATACAGCTCGCTTTCTATATCATTTCGGTTCTTGTCTTTGCATGTAAAATGTATGACAGGCTCAATGCCAAACCTCAGCACTTCCACTGCCACTGGTATAGTCAGTATCGCTGGCTTTCCTCCTGGATTGTCCGTAATGGTAATCCCGTTTATTCTCGGATTCTTCGCAGCAAGCTCAGCCATTCGCATAACATGTTCCTGGGATTTCTCCCATGCACCCCTCCCTGGCACGAGTTCCCATGTAACAGAAAACTGCCTTTTCTGAATTGCCTCTCTGAACGTCAGCTTTGTTTTATTCACAAAAGTTTCTGGAATAATGTTTTTGTCTTTCACTACTTTGACCTCTGATGGCTTCAACATTATGTACATTATTTTTCGAATTATTTGCTCTTTTAAGTCCAGCAGGTATGGTTGAAGTTATCCAATTTTTACTAAAATTCACATTTAATATTAATACACTCATAAACCTTTTATTTTTAACAAGCAATTATATGGAAAACCATATAATCCCGGACGTTAAAGTAAATTTCAACCATTTATTGGTAAATTATACTACTTTTATGGATTTATCTAACCGGATAATATTACAATAATCATATTATCCGGTTCCCGGATAATAACATTCGTAATTATCAAAACAATGAATACTGATCTGAATATTATAGCTTGCCTCCTTGCTTTTCGATTAATTACAAAACGTCGGTTACTATTTATCTCATCTCTGCTTCGTGTCGGGATTGCGGCCAAACCGAAACTCTGAAGCCGGTTTGCCCGCAAACTCTCCCCCGGTTAATTGTTTATCGGCATCTGCAGTTTATCTGTTTTTGAGGTATGAAGGGTGTTGGTGTAAAATTAACGAATTACTCACAGGGCGCAGTTTTTAGCGCTCCTGTGCAGCAAATGGTTAAACCATATTTTTATATTGTTAATATTTGTTCATTGTTCTTCAACAATTTAGTTAGTGGTTCACCCCAATATATCATTTCGATGTTGAGTCGTTCTAATTGGCTTGAAAGGCCAAGCTGATCAGCGCAGGCTTTGCAAGCTGAAATATGAACCCCTTCCAACTTCGCTTCTTTAATAAGCTCTTGTATCTTCGGATTTTCAACAACCAATTTTGTTGTCGCTCCCCAAACTATGATCGTTACCTCTTGCCACCATTGTTTTCTTTTTGAATTGATTCCATACATGAAAACCATCAATTCTGAGGTGATCGGATTATCGTTTGTCCATAGAATATATAATTTTGCTTTTTCATCCATTTTTTCGAATATGCTCCTTTGTCCCTGACGCTAACTATAAAATAAGCCGTGCGACCCGCGATGCCGACTCTGTTAGCAAACCAATTAAACCTTGACTGCCAAGTCCAACTGTCGCAAACGGCGGGGAGCATCGGGCTTGATTTAATGTTAGGTTTTTGCAGCTTACAGGGCAAAAACCTTTATTGAATATTTTATTAATTTTAACTTGCTTGAGAAAAAACTTTAACTTCTTTGGATAATTTATCCCCAAGTTTATCTAATTCAATTTCAAGATCATAATGCGTTTGCAAATTAATCCAAAATTGGGGTGACATATTAAAATATCTGCCTAGTCGAAGAGCTGTATCAGCAGAGATTGAACGCGTACAATGAACGATTTCATTTATTCTTCTTGCCGGCACATTGATGTCTTTTGCTAATTTATATTGAGTGATGCCCATTGGTTCTATAAATTCATCAAATAATATTTCACCAGGATGGACGGGATGTATTTTGTTTTGTTTCTTAGTCATTTTGCTTCTCCTAATGATAATCAATAATTTCAACGTTATAAGCGTTATTTTCAATCCATTCAAAACATATTCGCCATTGATTATTAATACGAATGCTATATTGTCCGCCTCTATCTCCTGATAATTGTTCTAAATGATTGGACGGAGGAATTCGAAGAGAATTTAAATCAGGAGAAGCATCAAGCATCCATAATTTTTTCATCGCTAAGCGTTGAATATTTTGTGCAATTTTCTTAGAGAATTCTCGTCTGAATATTTTTTCAGCTTCTTTGCTCTTGAATGATTTAATCATAGTTAATAATAACAATTGGCAATAATAACGTCAAGTGTTATTATATAAATATTATGATTTTTTTTAAACCTAACATATATATTATACTGCATAGCTTGCTTGGTATTATGCCTACATATAGGCATTTTTTACAGTAACCGCCCTTTTACAAAAAGTGCAAGCCACACGATTTTATTTGATAAGATATTTTGGACAACTGCATTGCCTTAAGTGTTTTATACTGTTATTTTTAGTTTATTTTTTCAAGTGTAATTTTTAAACTTTACAAAACGTCGGTTATTATTTATCTCGTTTTTTCTTCGGATCGAGATTGCGGTCAAACCGATACTTTGAAGACGGTTTGCCCGCAAACTCTCCCCTCATTGTTCGCATAAAAGACAGCTTGGTAATTACGCTTCATCTGCAAACCTCTCCCTCCTCACT
>JAFGCT010000007.1 GCA_016932505.1 Candidatus Peregrinibacteria bacterium | reverse complement strand
CGGTTAGTCAGGTTCTTGATCTTTTTTCGGCGCCACCGGTTTTTTGCATCAAGGCAAAAAATGGGTGGCAAAGGCGATAGCCGTTAGCCACACAAGTTTATAGCGTTGAAAGTAGGGCTGATTGAATGTCGGATTGATGGGTGGATATACCGTACAAGGATTGTTGTACGGATTACCCATTACTTCTTCAAGTACTCCATAGCTGCATCCATTTGTGGGTCAGTATTGTTTTCGTAGTCTTCCGGAGTTCGCTCTACAATTAAGTCAGGAGTAATTCCAACTTCGCTTATATTGTTATCATTTGGAGTAAACCATTTAGCAACAGTAACACGAAGACTTGCACCACCAATTAAATTTTCAACTTCTTGCACAGTTCCTTTTCCAAAACTTGTTTCTCCAATTATATATCCACGTCCATTATCCTGAATAGCTCCTGCAACAATTTCTGATGCGGATGCACTTCCTTTATTAATAAGAACTACTAAAGGAATACTTGTTATACGTGCTTGGCCACTTGTATATATTATTTCATCTTCATCAGGGTTTCGTTTTTTTATTGTTACAACCTTCCCTGACTCAATAAATTCAGAAACAATATCTACAGCTCCTTCTAAGTATCCTCCGCCGTTGTATCTAAGATCAAGAATTGCACCTTTTGGTCTTTTGTTTAGAATTTCGTTGACAGCTTTGCTGAATTCATACCTAGTTCCGTTGCCGAATTGATTGATTTCGATAATGGCGATTTGGTCTTTTATCTCCCAGCTTACACTGTCGACATTAATTTTATCCCGTACTATAGAAAGCTTAATAGGTTCAGGAACATTTCCTCGTATGATTGTAAGAACAACTGCAGTGCCTTTTTCACCTCTGATTTTTATAACAGCTTGTTCAAAACTCATTTCTTCAACTGATTCACCATTTACTTCAACAATAATATCTTCAGGCTGAAGACCTGCTCTTTTTGCAGGTGAACCTTTTAAAGGAGAAACAACTGTAATAAGTCCATGACGCATTGTAAGCTCTGCTCCAATTCCTTCTAATGTACCATCTAGACTATCTTGAAATTCTTTATTTTCTTTTGGTGTCATAAAACCTGTGTAAGGGTCGTCTAATGAATCTACCATTCCACTTACTGCTCCAAAAATCATTTTTTGTGAATCAAGTTTATGAGGATCTACATATTTTCCGCTAAGTATATTCCACGTATCCCAGAATAATTGCATATTTACTGTTTCAGCTTCTCCGTAAGGGCTAAGCACAATATTATTTGAATCAAAAATATCCTTTTGATAAGTGTGATTAACACCAACATTCCACCCAAGCATAAACACAAAAACCAGCATTATAATAAAACCTAGTATTTTAGGTGATGATGATTGTGGTTTTTGAGATGATTTCATTCGTGTCTATAATTAGTTATTTAATAGTTATTTTTATCCAAACATTCCTTTGCTTTGCGGTTTTATACTGAGATTGGATTCTTTAGCCAGTTCCTCATATAGACTTTTTTCTTTCTTTGAAAGTTTTGTCGGAATGTCTACAATTACTTTAATATAATGATCTCCTTTTGTCGTGCTATTTATTTTTTGAACACCGTAATCCTTGATTTTAAATGTCTTACCACTTTCTGTTCCTGACGGAATTTTAAGTTTAACATCTCCATGTATTGTTGTAACTGTAATTTCATCTCCAAGTACTGCCTGAACCAAATGTATATGTCCTGTGGTATAAATATCGTCTTTAATTCTTTCAAATTCTTTGCTTGGAATTATGCTGATATGAACAAATAAATCACCATACGTTCCACCTTGAATTCCTGCTTCACCTTTTTCTCTTAGTTTTATTACTGCTTGATCATGAATTCCCGCAGGAATTTTAACTTTAATTACTGAAGTTTTAAGAACTCTACTTTCTCCTCCACATTTTTTACATTTTTTTTCTGGAATTTTTCCTCTACCTTCGCATGATGAACATATTCCAGAAGTCTGAATTTGCCCTAGTGGTGTTCTTTGAATTCTTACTTGTTGACCTGTACCAGAACAATCCGAACATGTTTTGAGTTCAGTGCCAGGTTCAGCTCCTTTTCCATTACAATGCTCGCATTTTTCATATCTGGAAATTTCAACTTCTTTTGTTACTCCGAATACTGCTTCTTCAAAATTAAGCTGAATGACCATTTCAATATCGCTTCCCTGCTGAGGTCCTGCTTTACTTCTCCTTCCTCCACCTCCACCAAAAAAACTTTCAAATATATCTCCAAATCCCCCTGCTCCGAAATCAACATTTACATTTTTAAAACCTCCGCCAAAATCGAAACCGCCAAATCCTTGCCCTCCTCCAAAGCCTGGGCCTGCACTGCCGAATTGGTCGTATTGTTGGCGTTTTTGTTTATCGCCTAATACTTCATAAGCTTCAGTTACTTCTTTAAATTTTTTATCATTACCTCCACCTTTTCCAGTATCGGGATGATGTTCGTGTGCAAGTTTGCGATAAGCTTTTTTTATCTCTTGCTCTGATGCGTTTTTATCGACTCCAAGAGCCTTATAATAATCCATTTATGATAATTAAATTTATGAACTAAGAATTATGAATTGATTTGTCAGCTAATAAATTTTAGTCAAAAATTAGCAAAAAAGCAATGGAAGTGCTAATGGAGAATTGTAATTCATCTTGAATAATTAGTGGTTAACTTGCTACAATAAGTTGTAATCAAAAAACAAACGTGAAAATAAATGAATTAAATTTTATGGTGGGTGGTACTGCGGGCGAAGGCGTTGATCTTCCTGGTACTCTTTTTGGTAAACTATGTATGAGTGCGGGGCTTAGATTAAAAACTAATGCTGAATTTCATAGTGTCATAAAAGGTTATAATAATATTTACCAAATACGTGCATCCGAAAATCCCGTTTATTCTCATATGAGCAAATACGATTTAGTTTTAGCTCTTGATAAAGATACTACGGATTTATATATGGATGATGTTGTTCCTGGTGGTGGTGTTATTTATGACCCTGATATTACAAAAGTTGAAAGAGAAGGTGTTAAGCTTTTTCCTGTTCCACTGCGTGCAATTGCCAAGGAAAAAGTGGGTTTGGAATTGGCTAAAAATGTTGTTGGAATAGGTGCAGCATGTGGCTTATTGGATTATCCGATAGATATTTTACTTGATTTATTAATAAAAACATTTGCTAGAAAGGGGAAGGAGATAACCAGTAAAAACATTGATGCTGCTCAGGCGGGATATAATTATGTACGTGAGAATTTTCCAAAAGAATTTGATTATATTATCAAACCAAAAAAGAATCCGGAAAAAACATTTATGGCAAATGGTAATTATATGATTACTTTTGGTGCAATTAAGGCTGGTTGTAAATTTGTTTCGGAATATCCAATGACACCAAGTTCGTCAGTTTTACATTGTATGGCTAAGCATGCTCGTGAGTATGAAATTTCCGTTAATCACGTCGAAGACGAACTCTCTGCTATAAATATGGCTATTGGAGCTGGTTTTTCTGGTTGCAGAAGTATGGCTGCGACATCTGGTGGTGGGTTTTCACTTATGACTGAGGCTGTCGGTTTTGCCGGTATGACAGAAATTCCTATTGTTATTGTTGAAGTCCAGCGTCCAGGTCCTTCTACAGGTTTACCTACTAGGTCTGGACAAGGAGATTTAAGGCAAGTTTTGCATGCTTCTCAGGGTGATTTTCCTAAAATTGTACTTTCTCCCGGTACTCACGAGGAAGCATTTTATATGGCATTTGAAGCCTTTAATCTTGCTGAAATGTATCAGTGTCCTGTAATTCTGCTTACTGAAAAATATCTTGGTGAAGGGGATGCAAATATTCCATTCCCGGATACAACAAATTTAAAGATTAATAGAGGTCAATTACTTGATGATAATCAAATAGATGATAATTTTTTGAGGTATAAAAATACAAAAAATGGCATTTCCCCACGTTCAATTCCTGGTCAGAAAGGTGGCGCTCATACAGCTTCATCTTACGAGCATCGTGAAGATGGTTATTTTACTGAAGAAATTGATGAATGCAATAGTATTCACGAAAGACGCATGAGAAAGCTTGATACCCTTAAAAATCTTCTCCCCCCCGTTGTTATTGAAGGAAAAGAAAATGCGGAGGTAACTTTAGTTTGCTGGGGTGCTACATATGGACCTGCTTATGAAGCAATAGAATGGCTGAAAAAGAAAGGTATATCTGCTAATTTACTTCATGTTAAATATTTGTCTCCGCTTCAGCCGGGAATTAATGAGGCATTGAGTAAAACCAAACGTCCTATACTTATTGAAGGAAATATTACAGCTCAGCTTGGTGGATTGATTGCAGAAAAAGTTGGAATTGATATTCAAAGCAAGATTCTTGATTATTCAGGAAGACCATTTACTCCGGATCAAATAGCCCGTGAGGTTATAAAAATTATAAAATAATTCGTAATTCATAATTTTAATTAATTTTGAGAACTCCAAAAGACTATACAGACAACACAGGAAAACCAAACTGGTGTCCGGGATGCGGAAATTTTGGAATAGAAGCAGGTCTTAAAATGGCTATGTCTAAGCTCAATCTCGATCCTGATAATGTTGCACTTGTTTCTGGGATAGGATGCGGGGCTAATGCACCTTATTGGTTTAATACTTACGGTTTGGTTACTCTGCATGGTCGGCCATTACCTGTCGCAACTGGTGTAAAGCTTGGTAATCACGAGCTAACTGTTATAGCTTGGTCTGGTGATGGTGATGCTTATGGTATAGGAATGGGGCACTTTATTCATGCTATGCGCAGGAATGCTAATGTTACTTATCTTGTTGGTAATAATACAGTTTATGGTTTAACAAAAGGTCAAGCATCACCAACTGCGGAAAAGGGTCAAATTTCTCCATCCACACCTTTTGGCACTCCTGACCCAAACATTGATCCACTTGCACTGGCTATGTCATCCAAATGTTCATTTATTGCTCGCGGATTTGCAGGAAATCTTCCTCACCTTTCTAATTTAATTGCTGAGGGGATAAAACATAAAGGATTTTCTTTAATCGATATTTACCAACCTTGTGTAGCGTGGGATAAAACACATGGATATGCTTATTATCAGGAAAAAACTTTTGATTTAGCGACGGTTAATCATGATGTCACAAATAAACAGGCGGCTTTGAAAATGATTTTTGATAAATCAGAAAAACTTCCTATTGGTATTTTTTATAAAGAAGAAAGAGAGGTGTATGAAGATGAGCAACCTCAGTTTAAAAGAGGCCCACTTGCTCATAGAGATATAGAAAATATCAATATAAAGGCAATTTTTGACCAGTATTCCTTTTAATTATTATAATACACAAAAGCGCCCAGAATAAATTCTAAGGGCGCTGACCAAGATAAAATACCTAGGTGTGTAAAATATATTATTTCTTTTTTGCCGGAGCCTTCTTTGTAGATGCCTTCTTTTTAGCAGGTGTTTTTTTAACGGCAGGTTTTTTCGCTTCAGCTTTCTTTGCCGGAGCTTTCTTCGCTTCAGCTTTTGGCTCAGCTTTTTTTTCAGCTTTTACTTCTTCCTTTTCTTTCATAACTGTTACCTCTTTAACTGAATTTGTACGTTGTAAAAGGTTAAGAATTTTATCCAATTTTGCTAATATTTCATCATGTTTTTCGCTTGATTGATTAGGTTTTCCTGATGAATTCCCTCCACCAAAACAATCACTGCATAAAACAGGTTTGTCACCACTTGGTTTAAAAGGAACTTCACAGTTCTTTCCGCAGTCAGCGCAAACAGCTTTATGCATTTGTCTGTCTCTTCCTCTATCTCCTCCAAAATCTCTTCCTCTTCCTCTATCTCTATCTCTATCTCCTCTACCACCTTTGTTATCTTTTTTGAAACAATTGTTGCATAAAACAGGTTTGTCACCACTTGGTTTAAATGGAACTTCACATTGATCACCGCATTCATCACAAACAGCTCTGTGCATTTCTGGTCTTCCTCTGTCTCCACCGAAACTTCTACCACCACCTCCACCAAATCCTCTTCCTCCGCCTCTGTTACCAAAATTTCCACCTCCTCTTCCTTTATTAAAATCTCTCATATTATATATATTATGTATTATTGAAATACACTCTAGACTTATATATAACAAATAGCAATAGCATTAATTAGAGCCCGAATAGAGAGAAATAATTTATCTTTCTGCCCCTTTGTCATTTATTACATTTTTTACAGATGAATGAGTATCTTCCTTTGTTTTTCTGCATTCTTCGCATGCATGCATAACTCTTAATAAAAAACATATATCACGGCTGTGTACTCCTGCAAGATAGTGAGGATTTAGTTCTAACGTTCGAATAGCTTCATCACTTAGTTTTGAAAAAGTAATTACGTTTAATTTATCATCGTAAGCTAAATCATCAAATATTGGCTTGGTGCGTCCAAATAGACTTTCACTATACAATTCTACATCTTTTTTTGTAATAGAGTCTTTTATTGGGCATATTATGTCAATAAGGTCGATATCTTTCAGTAAGTGAAATAATTCAACTTTGCTTTTTTGTGGGTGATGCATTAAGCTATCATTTTCTTGGCTTAGGTCGCATCTGTTGGGGGGCATAATAATTATATTAAAAAATATTTCTTATAAATTTCATAATACCCTCTTTTTTTATGTTTAAAAGCAAAAAGCCTTGCGCGAAATGAGTAATGTTTCGTTTAAGGAATCGCTTTAATAAGCCATTATTTTATTGGAAGGGTGTCGGGTCGCAGTATCCAGCATAATCTCCTTCACATCCCATTTGAACAAGGTTGTAGAAATATTCAGGGTTACCATCAATCGCATGTACTACTTTGTTTATTTCTGGCAAATCTGTGAGTGTTTTTTCAATTGGAGCCATAAAAAATACCGAACCACAACTTGATGATACGCTATTCATACCTTCTACTGCGATTGGATTTAACCAGTCCAAATAAGCTGTACCATTTTTTACAAAAATTCTTTTAAGTGCATATGAATTTGTTCTATCTATCATATGACTAGTACAACCTTCATTAATTTCCTCAGATGTTGGTCCTTTAAATAATTCTTCAAGTGCAATTTTGGCCATATTGTCACTTTTTACAATTGTTCTTTTTAACGGATAAGTCTTTCCACAGTCTAGAAAGTCTTCATTGTCTTTTAAGGTAGGAAAGAAAACATTTATTTCAGTTGTTTCTTTATATTCTTTTGAGCCCCTAATTTTCTCAGCTGTGTTATTGGTTATAAAAAAGGCAGCAACTCCAGCCACAAGTATTATTGTAAGCCCTATAATAGTGATTATTTTAACTTTTTTTTCTGCTTTAGATAATTTTTTCCATTTTATTCTGTTCTTCTTCCATTTGTCTTTATTCGCACCGCCAATTGCTATAAATACCATACCCATTATCCATAAGGGGGCAATCCCTATTGCGATTCCAGCTCCTAACCATATTATTCCTATGGTGAATAGGGCATAGTAATCTGTGGGTCTTTTTTTACCCTTATTAAAATATATAGCTACAACCAAAAGGAGCAATATCAGTATTCCGATTGCAAACATAATCCAAGGTGTTTTCATGGTATTAATGTAATTAATGAAATAACATAAATTTATTATACACCTATATTATTAGATTCGTGTTTTAAAATGAATTATTTTATTAATTAATATAAATCTGATATAATCGTGTAAATAAATACTAAATATCAAAAACATGGAAGATGTAAAAAAAGTAAATGATACTGAGGAGCTTATTCAAAAAGAAGAAGATGGCAAAAGGTATCTTGTAGTCAGTTTTATGTTCGTAGTGTTTTTTATGGCGTCTTTGCGGGA
Source organism: Candidatus Peregrinibacteria bacterium (assembly GCA_016932505.1). Taxonomy (GTDB): domain Bacteria; phylum Patescibacteriota; class Gracilibacteria; order UM-FILTER-43-11; family UM-FILTER-43-11; genus JAFGCT01. The sequence continues at coordinate 141,247 of JAFGCT010000007.1, read as the reverse complement.
TGCTGTATCTGCAGCTGTGAATAATAGTGGTGTTTTTCTTGGAATTTCTTTTATGCTAATTTTTATAGTAGCTGCTGGTTATTTCTTTTTTCAGGCAAATAATGTTTTGGATGATGATGAAAAGGATAAGCTGGATGTCTATCGTGAATCCTTGAGTAAGCAAGAGGTTGAAGGTGTTGAGAAAAAAAAGCCAAGTCTTATGGATAAAATGTATACCAATGTTGAATTAAGTTCACTAAAAAGAGTGTATATTGTTCTTTCAGTTATTGTTTTTTTGTTTTTTATGTCGATTACTGTATTAACAGCAAAATCAACACCTGTTGAAGATGCTGATGCTAAGGCAACAACACAAACTGTTAATACAAAAGCTGTTCAGCCAGGTGCTGTGGTGCCGGCTAAAACAACTGTTAAATAACAATAAGATTTACTGCGCTATTTTTATAAAATAAGCTATAACAAGTATTATCAGTAGTAATGCAATACTTGGTACTATTAAATACATTCCGATTTTACTTTGAACAAGAGTATAGATTGGTTTTTCGAAGAAATCTGTTTTTAATTTTGGGAGAGTTTTTACTGTATTTATTATTTCTTTGAATTTGAATGACTCAATGGTACCGACCGCTAAAACATACTTACCTTCATTATCAGTGCTATATACCTCTATAACATAGGTTCCACTATCAACCTTTATTCCCTTTGGTAATTCACTATCTCCTTCTGCTTTCAGTTCGGGTCCTTTAAAATATCTATCTCCTGCATATTCTTCGTAATATTTTTCCCATTTATAGGTTGGCCCGTCAAAACTCCATAAAATCTGATTGTCTTTATAGACAACAAAACTTATATCTTTTCCAATATCAGGCAGATCAGGTACTAAGACTCCTAAATATAATTCAAATTCGTTTTCCGAGTTGATTACAAATTGTTGAGCTTCTCCGTCTAATGAACCATAAAAAGCTTGAGATATTTCAGGGTTATCAATTTTGGTAAATTGTTCATCAACAATTCTTGGCTGATGAGCAAAGACATTTTGAGTAGTAAGAATAAACAGAATTAGGAATAAGAATTTTTTCATATTAAGAATTATTTTATTTCTAACATTATATTATATTTATTTTATATAGGCTAATTTTGAGATTATTTTGAATATAGTCCAGTTAATTTTGCTGTGTCTATAATATGACCATTCATTTCGCTTATAAGTTTATTTTTATTAGTGGTATCTGGAAGATCTAATATTGTATCTAGTGCAAATAATTTAAAAACATACCTATGGGTACCACTTGGTGGACATGGTCCACCATATCCATTGTCTCCAAAACTTGTTACACCTTCTATACCTATTGATTTTCCCTCTTCAATTTTTGATGTAGATGGGTCTATATTCCAAACAATCCAATGAACCCATACTCCTGAAATTGCATCCGAGTCATCAACAATAAGCGCCAAGCTTTTTGTATTGTTTGGCACATCACGAATTAATAAAGGAGGGTTAATATTTTCTCCTTCGCAAGTATATTTTGAGGGAATTTGGCCATTGTTCTTAAAAGAATCACTATATATTTTCATAATACTAGGATTAGTATGTATTGATACAGCCTGTTCTTTAAATTCTTCTTTGCATGAATTTAATAGAATTATGGCAATGGTAAAGAGTAATGTTAGCTTTAGTATTGTTCTCATTTTTTTAGGCTATTGATGACCAAAAAGGAATTGTTATAATTGCGAGTATTGTACTGAGTACAATTGATCTGGCGATAAACCCCTTATTTAATTTATATGTATCTGCTAATGCAAAAGGTGTAATAGCAAGAGGCATAGCGGAAATTACAATCGAAGTTGTGAATTCTGGCAAATTAAGTCCAAATAATTTAATCCCAAGAATAAACAATCCCGGTATTACCATTAATGTCATAATTGAAAAAATGAAAACCGGTATCCATTTTTTTATGTTTCCGAATTTTGATTGCCCTATAAATAATCCAATTACTATAAGAACAACAGGCGTTACAGAAGCTGAAAGCATATCGATTGATTTATTTATTATTACAGGAATATTAATACCCAAGCTTGCAACAATCAGACCTAAAAACACCGCAATCAAGAGAGGATTTTTGATTAAGTTAAGTAAAATTTTCTTAGCTAAATTTTTATGACTCCTTATTTGAGTATAATCCAAAAATCCAATTCCTAATGTAAATATCCAAAATAAATATACAGCTACAATTAAACTTGCAATTGGTAATACACTTTCTCCGTAAATTTGTGTAAGTGTAGGGAATCCAAGATATGCACAGTTGGTAAAACCGAGGCATATAAAAAATGTTCTGAAATTTTTACGGTTTAGTCTTAATATTTTACCTATTACTAAAGCTATTAAAAAACTACATATCATCACTAGCGAATTTACATAAATTAATTGAGATTGTTCGCTGAATACAAAGTCCATTTTTGCAAGAGACGCAAATATCAAAGCAGGAAGCCCGATTTTTAATGCAAAGTTGTTTAAAACAGGTGACCAATTTTTGTCCGCAATTTTTGCGTGTTCTAAAAATGCACCTATGAATATAACTAAAAATAATGGTGTTATTGCGATTAGTACGTTTATCATAATTAATTATTTTAATAAGTTATTATCCTTCTTTTGGTAAGAATGAAATATCCATATAATATTTTTTCATATTATTTGGGGCAACCATTACAGTGATTTTATTTTGAGTAATATAGCCTGTAGGGTCAAACCAAATATTGTCGCTCTTAAATGCATATACCGTTCCGTTTTCGTTGTATTGGGTGATTATGTTGTATGGATGTCTATTATTAATGGCTATATATTTATTCATTTCAACATTAACAAAATCTGTTTGAATATTTCTGCCGGATGTCTTTAGTAATTCAATGGTCTTTTTTCTTCTGTTCCTAAAAAACACTATCCCAAATCCAACTCCGGCAAATACAATTCCCATTCCACCTAATATCAAGGGCAATAACCATAACTGTATTATTGATTTTATTTTAGCTTCTTGAGGATTTTCCGCTATATACAAAACTTCTACATTTTCTCCAATGTTATATTGTGGTGGATTACTGCCAACTGAACCCGTAAAAGTAATTGCTTTACCGTCCTGAGTTGTAAATTGGACAATTGGTCTGTAGGTATCTCCGATTTCCATATCTAATACTTCTCCATTTGCAGAAATACTTTTACCGATAAAATCATTCGTATTTTTGTACGTATAATATGCTCCTGTAAGTAACGACAGACCAACAATAATAAAAATGTAATAAACAATTGATAATTTTTTCATTTTTTAAGTGATTATACTTAATATATTTTGTTATACATCACTCTACTTCTATAAACGCAGCGGTTAGATTTTCCTGTTCTTTATATTCTTCAGTAATTTTTATTGTTTTCCATTTACCTCTTATAAACCATATTAGTGTAATTATTGTTCCTATTATATATGTAATAGGATATGACCACCATATTCCGATTTGCCCCAATTCAGTAAGTGCACTAAGTACATAGGCTAATGGGAATAAAATTGCAACTGTTGTTATTATCGTTAGTATCATTGGAATCATTGTATCTCCAGCACCTTTTAATGCTCCAGATAGAACTTGCTGAACACTCATAAAACCAAAAGTAAGAGCAATGATTTTTAACATTGTAACCGATTCAGCTATTACTTCCGGCTCACCTGGTAAAAAGAATCCTGCAAGATTACCTGCATAGAAAAATGTTAAAATCCCAAAAATAGTAAGAACTCCAAATCCTATTCCTGAGCTTAACCATGAAACCTTTTCTGCTCTATCAATTTTTCCAGCTCCCATATTTTGACCTACAAGAGTTGATGTTGCTGTCGCAATTCCAATAGAAGGAATAATCGCAAAACTTAATATTCTTGTTCCAATTCCATAGGCTGCAACGACCTGTGTGCCAAATCCTGCAACCAAATAAAACATCAATGACATAGCGATTGCTCTTATTGATTGTTCTATCGAACTAGGCAGACCCAATCTGAACATTTTATACATCAATTTAAAATCAGGTTTGAAATTTTTTATTTTTAGTCGTATTCCATATCTATTTGTGAATAACATTAATAGTCCAACTAATCCTGCTAAGCCCTCGGTCATAATAGTCACAATTGCTGCACCGCTTACTCCGTAGGCTTTAATGCCCCACCAACCCATTATAAAAATTGGATCTAAAATTGCATTAAGAATAACCGTAATGAGCATTATTATCATAGGGGTTATTACATCGCCAACACCTCTCATAAGTGCACCGAATACGAAATACATAAACATAAATATCATTCCTACAAAAAGCACCTGCAGATAGTTAGTTGCATCAGCAAGAAAAGATGGATCGGCTCCCATTAATTCCAAAATAGGTCCCGATGCAAAATAGCCTGCTATTGATAATACCAAGGATACAAAAAACATCATCAAAAACATTTGTGCAGAAATATGGTCAACTTTTTTTAAGTCCTTTTTGCCTTTATATTGAGCGACCATAATTGTTCCCGCAATTCCAAGTCCCATTCCAAGCGAAAGCATTAAGAATAGAATTGGAAAGCTCATAGAAACAGCCGCTACGGCATTTGCACCAAGTCTGCCCACCCAAAAAGTATCAATAAGTGTATACGCCATATGCAGAATATTCGCGAAAATTATCGGTAACGAAAGAACCATCAGCGATTTTCCTATCGGTGCTTCTGTAAGGTCTATTCTTTTTTTCATATTTGGTTTTTTGTTGTTTTTTTGATTATTCTCTTTATATATATTTATTTTCTCCTTGCACTCTCATCTTCACTAGCATAATAAAGAATTAGACCTCCGACAACAAGTGCTATGATTATTAATATTATTACTATCATGCTTTAATTTTATCATAAGTTGCTTAATTGATTAAAATAATCAAAAAAGCCATCATTCTAATAAATAGGAATAAATGGCTTTTGAGTTTTATTACCGCTTTATGCCTCTAGGCAACAAGTGTAACTTTCACTGCTTTTGGACCTTTATCAGAAGGTTCCATATCAAATGTTACCTTATCACCTTCACGCAAATCGTTAAAATCTACGTCGATAAGATCATTTCTGTGAAAGAAAACGTCTTTAGGTCTTTCATTTCCTTCCGTAGTATTCGGAGTAATGAAACCAAAGCCCTTATCATTGAGCTTTTTAATAATACCTTCCATAATTATAAAAGGTTAAAAAATAAATTCCAGTTAAGTAATGATTTGTGGAATTTATCTTGTAAACCCTATAAAAAATTTCCTAGTGGACTTTTATGTTACAGTGTTTTAATGAATAGTCAATTGATTGATTTGATATTCATCTTTTTTAAATATACAATGGAAAAGAAATAAAAATTAAATTCAATTAAAATGAGTAAATCCGAAGTCACAGAAGTACTTCTTAATGAAGACAAAATATATAAGCCTTCCGAGAAGGTTCTTAAAAATGCCAGAATTAAACAATGGAAAGCGGCACATAAAAAAGCCGAAAAAGACCCGATTAAATTTTGGGAAGAGGCCGCTAATGAGCTTGAATGGTATAATTATTGGGGGCAGACATTTGACGACAGCAATGCTCCGTTTTTTAAATGGTTTTTGGGTGGTAAATGCAATATTGTTCACAATGCTTTAGATAGGCACATGGGTACACCCGTTGAAAATAAAACCGCAATTATATGGGAAAGTGATGATGGAGATAAGAGGAAAATTTCTTACAAGGAATTGAATAAAATGGTATGTAAAATGGCAAATGGTTTGAAATTTTTGAAAGTAAGAAAAGGGGATAGGGTTGCTATTTATCTTCAGAATATTCCTGAAACTGCGGTAGCAATGCTTGCATGTGCTAAAATTGGCGCTGTCCATTCGGTTGTATATGCAGGGTATAGTGCTAATGCTTTACGTGAGAGGGTTGATGATCAGGGGGCAAAAGTTCTGATTACTTCAGATGTCGGTCATCGTCGTGGAAAAATAATTGATATGAAAAGTCTTACCGATAAGGCGATTTCCGGTAGCCGTTCTATTCAGCATGTGATTGTTGTTAAACAGGGCGATGGGCCTGTTTCAATGAAGATGAATAGGGATATTTTTTACGATGCGCTTGTAGAAACTCAACCATCTAATTGTCCAACTGAGAAGATGGATTCTGAAGATCCTCTATTTATTCTTTATACATCTGGTACAACAAGTAAGCCAAAAGGCGTTGTTCATGTTCACGGTGGTTATATGGTTGGAATTAACAGAACTTTTCAGTGGGTTATGGATGTAAAGGAGGATGATGTTTACTGGTGTACTGCGGATCCGGGATGGATTACTGGTCACAGTTATATAGTTTATGCTCCTCTTATGTCCGGAATTACCACAATGATGTTTGAGGGTGTTCCCGATTTCCCTAAGCCAGATAGAATCTGGAAGATGATTGAAAAATATGAGGTTAATATTCTATATACTGCACCTACTTTAATTCGTGCTTTGATGAGTTACGGAGATGAATGGCCTTCCAAATACAAAATGAAATCTTTAAGGTTGCTTGGTTCTGTTGGTGAGCCGATTAATCCTGAGGCTTGGAGGTGGTATCATAAATTTGTAGGTAAGAGTAAATGTCCTATTATGGATACTTGGTGGCAAACTGAAACAGGAATGTTTATGATTGCTCCGCTACCTAGTATGCCACTTAAAGCAGGTAGCGCTACACTTCCTTTCCCCGGTATTCAGGCGGAAATTTTAGATGGGAATGGAAAGAAAGTGCCTGTTGGAAAAGGCGGATTTCTTGCCATTAAGACTCCGTGGCCTTCTATGCTTCGTACAGTTTTTAAAAACCCCGATAGATATATAAAAACTTATTGGACCGATAGCCCTGGTTATTACCACACAGGTGATTTGGCTACAAAAGATAAAGATGGATATTTTTGGGTACAAGGTCGTTCAGATGACGTTCTTTCAATAGCTGGTCACAGAATAGGAAGTGCAGAAATTGAAAGTGCTCTTGTGAGTCATAAGGCAGTTGCAGAGGCTGCCGTAATTGGTAAACCTCATCCTATTAAAGGAGAAAGTGCAAAAGGTTTTGTTATATTACGAAAAGGTATAAAAGGTGATGAAGAACTTATAGTCGAACTAAAAAAACATATTCGTAATAAACTTGGTCCAATTGCTGTTACTGATGAAATTGAATTTGTTGAAAAGTTGCCAAAGACTCGAAGTGGTAAAATTATGCGTCGCGTAATTAAAGCAGCTGAACTTGGTCAGGATTTAGGTGATACAAGTGGTTTAGCGGACTAGAAGTCTGAACTGTGATTTATGAGATTGAATTGATTTTGTCTATGATTATCAACAATCCATAAATTCCAACTTGTAATGTTCAGTTAATAATCGGATTAAAATCATTTGAATTAATCAGTTAAATCATAAAAAATCACAGTTCAGACAAAAAAATCATTAAATCACAGTTCAGACACATCTTCAATCACAAACGGCTGACTTGTTGCCTCTGTGGGAATTGGTACTTCTTCTACAGCCTTCTTTTCACTAATTCTTTGTATAACTGTAATTTCTTTAGGGTTTGGGTTGATTGTATTCCCAGAAGTATCACGAATATTTTTTAATTCAATCTGATATCTTTCAAGATTCTGCTCGGTGATTCCGCTTACTTCTAATCTGCTTACGCTGGCATCAATTACTTCTGCATAAATTACTTCTACTTCATCTGTAGTTCCTCCGTCTGTAACATTTAAATCAGTAATTTTATAGTTAGTCGCATCGTTAGCAACGGATTCATCTATCGGTTCGTTCCAGTAGATGCTGATTGTTTTTAGATTCTCAAAAACCTGTTCAATAGGGTAAGGTGAATCAGTGTCCTCCAGAAGATTAAGAGACAAATCTTTATCGTTTTGAAGTTTTTCATAAAAATATGCACGGTTTTCTTTAACTTCGAAAGTGTCACTGGAAATAATTCTATCAGGTGCTGTTTCTACGGTTACCCATATATATTTTTCATCTCCGGATTGTTTTATTAATTTTAATTTGTATTCGTTAGGATTCAGTAAATTCCTTGGTAAAGTGTAGGTGTAAGTAAGTGTTGTTTTGCCACCCGCAGGTAATATTAATTTCTCTCCAATAATTTTAAAATCTCCTATATCAGTTACTGTACTTTCCATTATATTGTTTACAATATTTGCACTTGCAGGAATAACAAGTTGTAAATATCCCTTATAATCATCAGCAAAGTTGTTCTTAAAACCTGGATATCTCACCACAATTTCTGTAGTTATTTCTGGTAATTCTTTTGTAATGTTCACATAGTGATGAACTTCTTTTAATAAATATCTATCTGCTTTTTTACTACCGAGATTCGCAATATTTACAGCAAGAAAATCACTTGCTTCTGGTAATTCAAAAGCATTTGCCCAACCTTTTTTCATTAGTTTCTTTTCCATTCCAATGCTATCAACCCACATATATAAGTCCTTATTATTAAGTGCTTTTATTATTGCAGCTTTTGATTTAAAGGGGTGCCATTTAGCTTTTTTTATAAGAATCGAAGAAAGGTCACTCAGTATATCTTTTCTTTCATTAAGAGCTTCTTCATTGTGTCTGTCTACGTCATTGACTGTATTTGTTATAGCACTGAAAAGCGTATCTTTTGTTAAAACTTTTCCATCAACTTCTATTCCACCGAGTCTTTCAACTAAGTCTTCTATTAATGTAAAATTAACCACAATTATTCCGTCGACATCTTTGTTTGGGAATTTATTTTGATAAAATTCTATTAGCTGTGGAACTGAATCTGGAAAGTTTGCGCTCCAATTTGCGTCTCTGAATGTGTATCCTTCATACCATTCATTTTTTAACATATCTTCATGTGGATAAGGCGGGGTTACATAAGTATCAGTATCAATTTCGTATGAGTTATTGAAGGAGAAATTTCTTGGTATTCCAAGTGTTATATCCAAATTTCCATAAGCTGTAATAAATCCTCCACCAGGCCTTGATTCATAATTATTTTGAAGAAGGATTACGTAATTTTTATTGAACCAGGTGAGTCTTAAGTAATTATTTGCGAAGAAACGAAGGTCTCCCAGTAATAAATAAAAGACGATAAAAACTCCTAGCAATATACCTATTATAATGGTCAGCCATTTTTTAGTTCCCCCAGAAAGCTTTGGAAGTTTCAATTTTAATCTAGATTCTATTTTTGGTTTTGCTGTATATGGGCTGTAACCTGCAGGTTGCATAATATTATTTTTTTATGTTGAGGACATTATATATTATTACCTGAAAATTTGGAAATTATGGAAATATGGAAATCATATAATTTCCATAATTAATTTGACATTATTAAAAAACCTGGTATTATTTTGCTAGTCACTTGCGTCCTTTGTTCGTTTTTACGACCAATGAGTTTCCCTTATATATTTCAAATGAATAAAAACAGGAGGGAACACCATGGGGAACAAAATCGAACCACCTATTGAAATTCCTGGGAATCCAACGCCTATGGATTATGAAAATTTTCCATTCGACTTGTTGAGTCTTCCAGGAATACAAAAAGTAGCTGCGAAAATTGATTTTTGCCCTTATTGCGGTAAAACATCACTCTTTACGAGGGATGGGTTCTGCATAAGATGCGAGATCGAGGAACCAATCGAGGAACCACTGCAGTTGCTACCAGTGCAGCCTGAAGTAAAAGTTGACTTGGATATGGTTGGTACCTAGCCAAGCTCAATAAGGACAAAGGTGACTCGGTGGGGTTTGTGCTTGCACTCTCCCCACCGCCTTTTTTACATAAAAAACTTTTGACAAATATTAAAAAAACGTTAAATTGTTTTGTGGTTTGGAGAGTCTGTGTGTAATGCATGGGTTAATCCACTTTATAATGCCCTCTTGGTGAAGAGGCGAGAAGGAAGGAAGGAAGAGAATGGAACAGTTGAATGAGACACTAGGTGTTTCAAAGAGTCCAATAATTGGATATTCTACAAAAAAACCTATTCGATTAGGTTTTGACACGAAAGGTTTTCAGGAGATGTTTCGTAATCGTGGACAATGTAGCCATTGTAAACTGGCGAATGTCCTTGTGAACGACAATAGCCTCTGTCCCAATTGTGCAAGAGTCGTGTTCTGATTGTGTATGGAGGGCAATTTTTATAAGGGGGTGTTCGCTTCGTATCAAGATTGATGCTGAGTGACACCCCCGCTTTTTAATAATGAATTACGATTTGAGGCAAATTTTGATATACTGCTTATAACAAATAATCAAAAATAAAATGAAAAAGGTAATAACCAATAATCGTGAAGTTAAAATTGCCGTAGTTGGTACGGGAATGGTGGGTGCTTCTTTTGCATATGCCTCCATGATAAAAGGATTGGCTGCAGAAATAATTTTAGTTGATGCATCTGAGGAACGAGAAGCTGGTGAGGTGATGGATCTTTCTCATGGTCTTATAGGTACAAAAACCGGCAATGTGTGGGGAGGGGATTTTAAAGATTGTTGTGACGTTGATGTTATTGTAATAACAGCTGGTGCGGCTCAAAAACCTGGTGAAACACGTCTTGATCTTGTTAGCAAAAATATCAAAATCTTAAAAGATATTATTAAAAAAATGGGCAAGCTTCGCTCTGATACAGTTGTAATTCTTGTATCTAATCCTGTTGATATTCTTACTTATGTTGCAAAAAAGAATATCAAATTGCCTGAAAACCAAATATTCGGCTCCGGAACATCATTGGATACTTCTCGGCTTCGTTACAATATTAGCCAAATGCTTGGTGTTAATCTTCACAATGTTCATGGATACGTAATGGGTGAGCATGGAGATAGTGAATTTGTTGCATGGAGTACTGCCAATGTATCGAGTACACCTATTAATAAGGTCCTTATGAAAAAACAAATGAAGGATATCGAAAAAAAGACACGTCGGGCAGCTTATGAAATTATTCAAAGAAAACGCGCAACTTATTATGGAATAGGAATTGTACTTACAGAATTAGTAGAAGCAGTATTAATGGATAAAAAGAAAGTGGTGCCAATATCCACAATTCCTGGAAGTGTCTATGGAATTAAGGATATGTCACTTGGTGTACCGTGTATAATCGGTCGTGGTGGTGCTGAAAGGGTTTGGAAAGTTCTATTATCCAAATCCGAGCTTGCTAAGCTTAAGAAGTCCGCTCAATTATTAAAGAAGACTTTGAGAGAGGCGAAATAATTTATTATTTATCATTTAACATTTATCATTTAACAATTAACATTTATCATTTATCATTTTTGCTTTTATTTTGAACTTTGTTTTATGAATTCTTTAATAGTGATATAATTATTTTAATAATAAATACTAAATACAAAAATTATGGATATATTAGCTGCTTTTACTTTTGGCACAATTGCCTTGGCTCTCCTTTTTCTTTTGCTACAACTTTTTTTAGCAATTGTTTCTTTATATTTAAGTGCAAAGCTTGTCAGTAGCATTAATGATGAATTTACTACAGCTTTAAAAACTTTTGGATGGTGGACTTTGGTGGGAATAGGTTATGGGATATTATCTGCAGTAATTGGTTTTTTGGTTTCTTCAATAGCGGCTATCGCTCTGCCAATCCTTTTTGTTGTAATGCTTGTGGTTGATTTTATAATCGCTAAAAAAATGTACGATTTGGGTATAGGAAAAACACTTTTGATGATGATTTTATATATTATTTTTTCCGCTATTCTTGGTACAGGTGTTGGATTCCTGGCTACACTTGTCCTTGGATTTTCATTATTCGGTCTAATCAGTTCTGGTGGTTCTTTTACTCCTCCAACTACTTTTATGGAGCCAACTGCTATTGTGGAAGAGATTGATGAAACTAATTTAATTGATGATATTGATGTTATTGATGATACAGCAGTGGTAGAAGAAGTTGCTGAACCTACAGTAGAAGAGGTTGTGGATGATTCAGTAGAAGTTAGGAAGCCTAAGTTTCCTAAATCAGTAGAAGATGAAGCTCAAGATCAACCTGAAGAAAATGATAATCAGATAATTTTGTAAAAATTCCAAAGAGAGTCATTTGTTAATAAGATTTAAAATTATTGTTAGCATTGCTATAATGAATGTCCTACAATAATTTTGTGATTTTCAATTTTGTAATCTTGTAATAAACAAAATGTTCAAGAAACCTTTCGTCGTTCTCGACTTAGAAACCTCCGGTGTAGACCCAAAAAGCGCTGATATTATTGAAGTGGCTATGATTCGCTATGAAAATGGCGTGGAAGTTGCTCGTTATGACGATTTAATCAAAGTCGATTACAAATTACCCGATATAATTACTGTTATTACAGGTATTACGGATAAAGATTTAGAGGAAAATGGTAAGCCGGCCAAGGAAGTATATAAGGAAATTAACAAAGTTATAAAAGGGGCATATATGGTTGGTCATAATATTAATTTTGATTATGCTTTCTTAAAATCTGCAGGAATTGATTTGGATATACTTGGTCTTATCGACACAATTCCAATTGCGCAAATTCTTTATCCAAATTTTGTTAGTTATAGCTTAGAATCGCTTTCGGATGATCTTGATATTAAGCACAAAAACAAGCACAGGGCGATGGGTGATGTTGAAGCAACACTTGAGCTGATGAAAATCATGTGGAAGGAATTAAACACACTTCCAAAGAATTTGGTTACAGAAATTCAGGAGATTCTACCTAGGGCTGATTGGAAAGGTGGTGTGTTTTTTGAGGAGGTCAAAGGCGGAAAAACTATAATTAATACTAAGACTACAACCAGTATTAGAAATGGTATTAGCAATAGTATTAGTTTGGTTCCAAGATTCCTTTCTATAAATGAAATATTTGAAGAAGGCGGAGCTCTACATAAAGTGATGGAAAACTATGAAATACGTAATCAGCAAGTGGAAATGGCGGATAATATTCTAAATGCGTTTGAGCAGGGTTACCATTTAATATGTGAAGCTCCAACTGGAATTGGTAAGTCACTTGCTTACTTATCTGCGGCGGCAAACATTGTTATTCAGAATAAATCCAAAGTAGTTATTTCTACAAATACTGTTAATCTTCAACAACAGCTTTTTGAAAAAGACATTCCATTACTTCAACAAATATATAAAGAAGCTACAGGTAATAAAGGTGTGAATGTTGCAGTTTTAAAAGGTCGTTCTCATTATCTTTGCTTACGTCGGTTAGCAGAATTCAAAAGACGTCCAAGATTTTCACCCCTTGAATTAATTTTGCTTATTAAAATTCTAGTTTGGCAATTTAAATACGAATCTGGTGATAGTAGTGATATTAATTTAACGCGTGATGAAGCCATGATTTGGGATTTTGAATTGTGTGCTGATCAAAAATTTTGTACACCACAAAAGTGTAAATCTTATGGTAGTTGTTACTTGCATGAGGCACGAAAAAAAGCAGAAGATGCGGATATAATTATTGTAAATCATGCACTTCTATGTGCTGATTTGGAGGCCGATGGAGTATTACTTCCTGACTATCAATATTTGATAGTCGATGAAGCTCATCACTTTGAGGAAGTAGCAACTAAATCACTTGGTATTGAAATAAAGCAGGAATCTTTGGCTATTCCAGTTAAGGCTATTCAGAATCATATGGAAGATTTAGCTCGTCGTTTTACGGGTACTTTATTTGTTAATAATAAAGCTTTTGAGGCAATTGATCCTCTTCTTGATGCAGTTCCTGATTTACAGCAAACAATTGATAACTTCTTTAATGTAGTTGCTTTATTTGTTAATCGCAATGTGCCTGATTCTGGTTTTATTGAGAATCTTTTAATCGATAAAATAATAACTGCGACAGAGGAATGGATGAATATTGGTGAGTCGCTTACTACAGTTAATGGAAAAATTATGACGTGGTTAATGGATTTGAAAAAGTTTGCTACTGCTTTGGAACTTACGGATGGCAATGCTTTTCCCGATCAAGACGAATTTTTAGACGAATTGATGCAGGAAATCATGATTCTTTCTGAACAATTTGGCCATTTGCATAACTTTTTCAATGAGGACCATGAGGAAAAACAATGGATTCGTTGGATAACATCCGATATGTCCGGAGTTGTATCAATTCATTTGGCGCCATTAATGGTAGGTCCTCATCTGAAGAAATCTTTATACGAAGAAAAAAAATCCATTATATTAACTTCTGCCACACTAGGTGTAAGGTTGGAAAGTGGTGAAGATGAACAGCATCCGTTTACATATATTCGTAAAATGCTTGGTCTTGATGATAATTTTGAGGAATTAATTCTTGATAGTCCTTTTGACTATGAAAAACAAGTTTATATTATTACTCCAACTGATTTATTTCCCGTTCAAGCAAGAAACAGTATCGAACAGGTAAGTGATTTTGTAAAAAAACTGGTTAAAGCAGTAGGCGGTGGTATGCTTGGTCTTTTTACATCACATGGTGCACTGGAAAACGTTTATATGAATATGAAGAACGAGTTTACTAGTAAAGATCCAAAAGTATATGCTCAAAGACTTAGCGGAGGTCGCGCAAAAATATTCAAAGCATTTATGAATGACCCAAAAAACTCTGTTTTGCTTGGTACAAATAGCTTTTGGGAAGGTGTGGATATTTCTGGTGATGCTCTTACAACCCTCGTAATCCATAAGCTCCCTTTCGATGTACCTAGTGATCCTATATATAAGGTGCGTAGTCAGATGTTTAATAATGGTTTTATGGAATATTCCGTTCCTCGTGCAGTTCTCCGTTTCCGTCAGGGTTTTGGTCGTTTAATAAGGTCTCAAAGAGATTATGGAGTATTTATTGTTTTAGATGACCGCTTAACCAAAAAAGACTACGGTAAAATGTTTCTAAAGTCTCTTCCACAAAACGTTACCATTGAAGCAATGAAACTTGAAGAAGCACCAGGGAAGGCGAGTGAGTGGCTTAATTTGATGGCAGATAATTAAACTATAACTATTACTATAACTTTAACTAGTAACAGTATTAGTTATAGTTTTAGTTATAGCTTTGCTAAAAATACTTCTTCCCTTTCAATTCTTCAGGAAAATATTCCTGATTACTACTGTCTTCCAGTGGTGTGTATTTATAATCTTTTCCATAATCCAAATCCTTCATTAGTTTTGTAGGGGCATTGCGAAGATGAAGTGGTACACCTAGATTTCCATACTCCTGAACATCTTTTTGTGCTTTTTTATAAGCTGAATAAGCAGTAATTGATTTCTTTGTATTTGCAAGATAAATAACGAGTTGGGAAAGATGGACGTTGCATTCGGGCATTCCTATTTTTTTACAGGCATCAAAAACGCTATTCGCTAATACTGTCGCAAAGTTATCCGCTACACCTACGTCTTCGGCAGCAAACCGTAGTAGTCTGCGAGCAACATAAATTGGGTCTTCTCCTGCTTCTAGCATTCTTGCAAGCCAATAAACACCTGCGTTTCCATCGCCTCCACGAATTGATTTATGCAGGGCGGAAATAATATTGTAGTGCTCTTCACCATTTTTGTCGTACATCAAATTGGTTCTTTGGACTACTTCTTTTACTAAGCTTTGGGTAATTTCAATTTTTTGTTTTGCGCATATTTCTAGAGTATTAAGTGCTATTCTTGCATCTCCGTTACTTAAATGTGCTATAAATCTTATAGTATCTTTATCAATTTTTACCTTTTCATCACCAAGTCCATTTTTTTTATCTTTTAATGCGCGATTTATAATTTTTACTAGTGCATCTTCAGAAAGACTGTTAAAAACAAAAACTTTTGTGCGTGAAAGTAAGGCGCTGTTTATTTCGAAACTTGGATTCTCCGTTGTTGCTCCAATTAGTATTATCGTTCCCTTTTCAACATGTGGAAGAAGAGCATCTTGCTGAGACTTGTTCCAGCGATGGATTTCGTCGACAAATACAATTGTACGTATTCTAAGTCTTTTGTTTTGCTCTGCACGTTCTATAACTGTTTTTAAATCTTTTATTCCGCTTGTAACAGCACTTAGGTGTATAAAATCCGAGTCAGTCTTCTCTGCAATTATATGTGCAAGAGTTGTTTTTCCTGAGCCAGGGGGTCCCCAAAGTATCATGCTTGGAATTTCATTTTTGCCTATTGCATCTTTTAAGAATTTATTTTCCCCAAGTAACTCGTCCTGACCAAAAAAGTCTTCAAGCTGTTTTGGTCGCATTTTGTCAGCCAATGGTGTGCTGTGTATATAATTTATATTGTTTCAGATTACTTACGTTCTCTATTATATATTATATTTGTAACTAGCAATAAAATAAAAATACAGCCAGATTACTACCTTGTAATTAGTATTTTTGTTTTATTTGAGCTGTATAATAAGCTAACAAGAAAAGGCGAAAAATAGAATATTTTCTTTATATATGTGCTTATATACTTGAATAAACACTCTTTTTATTATATTTTGATATCTTTTTCTTATATGTCAATGCATAAGACTATTGACTTTTATTGACACCGTGTCTAAAATGTCTGCGCTTTAAAAGAGAAAAGATTTTTTTACACTTTCAAAATATGTCTAATCAATCACATTTTATCTCACAAATTCAGGAAAAAGAAAAAGATTCGCTGACTATGATAGAGAGCGTCGAAAAAGAGAATGCTAAGTTAATTAGCAAAGCTATTGAAGATTCTGATAATTTTGTAGCGGAGGCTGAATCTGAAGCTCGTGATTTAATGAAGGCGGATTTAGAAAAAGCCAAGGAAGATGCAAAAGATGAATATAAAAGAATGATTGTGGATGGTGATAACTCTCGACGCGATATTGTTGAGAAAGGAAAAGTTAATATAGAGAAAGGTAAGAAATATGTAATGGACGCTTTTATATCGTCTTTTAAATAGAAATATTAATAAATAAACCAACAGATATATGGCCGTTGTGCCCATGCAAAAAATCAATTTGTTTGTAACCAAGAAAGACAAGAAAAAAGTCATGTCTTTTTTGCAGGACAAAGGAGTTTTGCATTTAACAGGAGTTTCTGTTGAAGAGCCACTTGAATCTATGGGGCATGATGATGAAAGTCATGAGCTTCAATACAAAGTTGCAGAACTTGATTTTGCTATAAAGTTTCTTTCTGGATTTGAAAAGAAGAAGAAAAGCCTGCAGGCTATTGTTGATGGTGATTCTGTAAAAGTGTCTTCAAAATCTGATTTGGAAGAGGTGGTTACTGGTTTTTCTTACGATGAACTTATAGAAAGATGTAAATCAGTTGAATCTGAAATGAATTCTTTAGCAAATGAAGTTAAAGACCTTAATGATACCAGGGAAAGATTAGCACCTTGGTCTTCTTATAATGATTCTCTTTCTGTTCCTTGTGAAACAAATACAGCTGCGGCTACTTTTGCTATTTTGCCATTAAAAACATGGAAGGAGTTCAGAGATAAAGTAGTGTCCCTTTCAGATTTAGTTGTTGTTGAATTCGATAGCGTGGTTTTGGAGCATGTGTATTGTAAGATTGTTTGTGAAAAAAGTTTTATTACTGCTGTTGAGGGTGAAGTTGTAACCATGAAGGGTGAAGTCGTAGAGCTTCCTGCCCTTGAAGGTACTGTAAAAGAAGAATTAAGAAAAATTGAGAAACGCTTATCAGAAATTTCCGATAGACGTGATCAGCTTAAAAAAGCTTCAGTCGCCCTTTCAAAAGATCTTCCTAAATTAAGGATGATATATGATTTTTTCAATTGGAAGCTTATTCAGAAAAATGCTAGACAGCTTTTTAAAACAACAGACTCTACAGTTGTAATAGCAGGATGGATGCCTAAAGCATCTCTAGCTCCTGTTAGAAACGGGATTGAAGAGATTACTCCTGCTTATGAGCTTCTTGAAGTAGAGCCTGATGAGAATGAATCAGCGCCGGTTCTTCTTCATAATAGCAATTTCATGAGACCTTTTCAGTCTGTGACTAGTATTTATGGATTACCATTACCTAATGAGTTAGATCCTACTCCTTATCTAGCTTTTTTCTTCATCGTATTCTTTGGTCTTGCTCTTACTGATGCAATTTACGGGCTATTAATGTTTGTTTCTATTTTTACATTCCTACGTTATATTAAAATACCAAAAGCTTCTCAGGGGCTTTTACGTCTTCTTATGTATGCAGGTATTGTTACTTTCTTTGCGGGAGCTCTTTATGGTGGTTGGGGAAGTCTTGATGTTTCTCAGGTTCCTTCATGGATGACTACAGTTAATGCTGATGGTGAAAAAGCATTCTTCGCTCAGAAAATAAATGCGATTACAAATCCAATGGGAGTTCTTATTCTTTCTTTAATTCTTGGTTATATTCAAGTGCTTTTCGGAGTGATAATCAATTTTGCACATAAATTCCGTACAGTGAGTAAAAAAGAAGCTATGATCGATAGTTTTCCATGGGTTTTTATTTTAACTGTAATAGCATTTATGATAATGGTAAAAGCTGGAATCCTACCTGAATCTATAGGTAGTGGTATCCAATACCTTCTTTATGTTGCGATTGCTTTGGTAGTATTAACTCAAGGTCGTGAAAAAAAGAATCCAATTATGAAGCTTGTTTCAGGAATTCTTGCTTTATATGGTCTTGTTGGTTATTTAAGCGATATTCTTTCTTATTCACGTCTTCTTGCTCTCGGACTTGCTACGAGTATTATTGGTCTTGCTGTTAACACTATCGCAGGCATGGTTAATGGTGTACCTATTATAGGTATAGTACTTGCAATTATTGTTCTTATAGGAGGGCATGCCTTTAATTTAGGTATTAATGCTCTTGGTGCCTTTATACATTCTGGACGTCTTCAATTTGTGGAATTTTTCACTAAATTTCTTGAAGGAGGTGGAAAATCTTTTAAACCATTTGAGAAAGAATCACGTTTTGTTCGTTTTGCTGAAAAATAGCCTGAAGATTTGAACATTTGAAAATTGTCCAATTTTCAAATCTGCAAGTTTTCAAACTTAATTATATCATTTAATTTTATATATATTATGGACGAAGTTGTTACAAACCCATCTTTCTGGGGATTAGCTCTAGCTATAGCCGGAGCAGCATTTGCCGTTGCTTTTGCAGGCGCTGGTTCTTCAATTGGTGTAGGAACTGCTGGACAAGCAGGTGCAGGTGTTACCGCTGAAAAGCCTGAATTATTCGGTAAAGTGCTTATTCTTGAGGCGCTTCCAGCTACACAGGGTATCTACGGATTCCTTATAGCTTTCCTTATTCTTATGTTCACTGGTGTTTTGGGCGGAAATTTTGAAGAGCTTACATTGGCTCAAGGTGCTTTAGTTGGATTTGCAGGTATTCCTGTGGGTCTTGCTGGTTATTTCTCTGGTATTCATCAGGGGCGTGTATCCGCTGCTGGAATGGGATTGATAGCTAAAAACGCTGCTGATATGGGTAAGGCTATGGTTCTATCTGCTATGGTTGAAACATATGCTGTACTTGGGTTTCTAGTTAGCGCTTTAATTGTATTTGCTATCCCTAGTCTTGCTTAAGTCATATATTCATGGGCTTTTGCACAGAATTTTGACTTTCTAATTTTTAATTAATTATATAAGAATGGCCTTATCTCATATCCTTCAAAAAATTACAGATGAAACTAATAAGAAAATTGCTTTTATGAAGCAGGTTACTGAGGATGAAATTCGCAAGATTGGTGAAGAGACTCAGAGAAAAGCTGATGAAAAAAGAAAAGATATCAGCGCTATTTCTCAGAAGAAATGTTTATCTGTTGTAGAAAAAGCGAAGGTGCTTGCTAAAATGGAAAATAGCAGCAATCTTCTTAAAGAAAAGCGTGAAGTGCTTGATTCCGTTTATTCAGAAGTTCAGAAAGAACTTGATGCTATTCAAGGAAAGGAATATATAGATTTGTTAGTTGATATGCTGAAAAGTGTTTCAGAAAAGGCTTCAAAAGGAAATTTAATTATTCCCGACGGAAGAAAAAAAGAAACCGAAGAGGCTTTGTCAAAATCTGGAGTAGATTATCACATTAAAGAAGAAAGTCGTGATTTCAAGAGCGGGTTTATAGTCTTTGATTCAAAATCTGAGATTAATTTTAGTTTTTCATATTTGCTTAATAAGGTAATTAGACCTTCAACAGAATTAACTGTTGCGAAAACTCTATTCGAATAATATTTATGGATAATAGTAAATACGCATACATCGTAGGTAGATTACGTGCTTTGGATACAAAGATGATGAATCAGAGTATTTTGGAAAGATTGCTTGATGCCTCTGAGGCAGATCAGGCTTATCGTGTACTAAACGATATGCCGTTGGTTGCTGATTATCTAGATAATAGCTCAGTTAAGGATTTTAATAGCGTTCTTATTAGGTCTTTGCAGGGTATGAAAGATCTTATGACTCAGATGGCTCCATACCCTGAGGTTTTGGAATTCCTATGGAGTAAATATGATTTTCACAATTTTAAACTTTCGTTAAAGGCTTCTCTTAGTGGTCATGGTTATTCTGATATTGAACATGCTCTGATAGATTTTGGTACTCATTCTATTAAGGATTGGGAAAGGTATTTGCTTGAAGGGGCTGATATAGATATTGTTCATCAATTCTCTAAACAAGTATCTCTTGTAAAAGAGGCTTATGAAAAAACCGGAGATCTTCAGAATGTGGATTATATACTTGATGCAGCATATTTAATCAGACTAAAAGTTATTTCAGATAACATAGGTAGTGGCTTAATAGATTCATATTTAAAAAGATTAATAGATTTTTCAAATCTAAAGGCTTATGTACGTGTTACAGAACTTGGGTTTGATCGTTCTTTCTTTGAAAACGTTCTTCTTGATGGAGGATATGTTTCTGCAGAAGTTTTTGCTTCTTCTCATGGTCGTACATACGATGAACTTAGGCAGACTGTTGAAAAACTTATGAATGCTGATGATCTTGCGTATGCTTTGGAACGTTTTATTGAAGATAAAAGTATGTGTTTTTTTGAAAGAAAAATTCATGAGTATCAACAAAATTTTATGAATCAATCTTCCAAAATTGTATTTGGTCCTGAACCTGTTTTTGCATTCTTTTATCGTTTTGAAAGACATATGCAGATTATACGTGCTGTGCTGATTGGTAAGATTAATCATCTTCCTGTAGATGAAATTTCAAAGAATATTGTGGTGTTGTAAGTTTTTTTATTAAGTTAGTTTTATTTGTTTCTTATGGATTATAAAATTGCAATCATGGGTTCCCGCGAAGCAATACTTGGTTTTAAAGCGCTTGGTCTTGAACCTGTATATAGTAATGATCCTACAAAAACTGCCGAAATGTTATTTTCTATCAAAAAGGAAAAGGTTGAGGTTAATGGTGAAAGTAAAAACAAATACGCAATTGTATTTGTAATGGAAGACTTGATGGAAGGTATTACTTCGGAAGATTATAAAAAACTAACATCTGATCCATTGCCTGCAATTATTCCACTCCCTAGTCATTTGGGTTCAACAGGATATGGACTTAAAAAATTAAAACTAATCGTTGAGAAGGCTGTTGGAATGGACATACTAAACTAATGACAAAATCTCCAAATTCAAATAATTTACAATTTACATTTAATTTTAACATCATGAGTGAAGAACAAGGTATTATTATCAAAGTTTCTGGTCCTCTCGTAGTTGCAAAGGGTATGAAGAATGCCAAAATGTACGAGGTGGTTAATGTTTCTGACCAAAGACTTGTAGGGGAAGTAATCGAACTTAATGGCGATGAAGCTTCTATTCAAGTATATGAAGAAACAAGTGGCGTTGGCCCTGGTGAACCAGTTTTCTTAACAGGTCAGACACTTTCTGTTGAACTTGGACCGGGTCTACTTGAGAGTATATATGATGGAATTCAACGTCCTCTTGCTCTTATTGAAAAGGAATCAGGTTCTTTTATCGGTCGTGGAATTAGTGTTCCCGGAATTTCTCGAGAGAAACAATGGGATTTTAAACCCGTTGTAACAACTGGTGAGAATGTTGGCGAGGGTGATGTAATTGGCGAGGTACAAGAAACAACTCTAATTTCTCATAAAATCATGGTTCCCGTTGGAATGTCAGGAAAATTAGTTGAAATTAACTCAGGTTTAAAAACAGTTGAAGATGTTGTTGCCGTAATAGAAGGTGAAGATGGTCATAAACATAAAGTTACAATGCTTCAGAAATGGCCTATACGTATTTCTCGTAAGGACGGTGGAAAACGTGTACCAATTGAACCTCTTATTACAGGAACTCGTATTCTTGATACATTATTTCCTCTGGCAAAAGGTGGTGCAGGTTGTATTCCTGGTCCATTCGGTGCAGGTAAAACAGTAACTCAGCAAACAATTGCGAAATATTGTGATGCACAAATAATCGTTTACGTTGGTTGTGGTGAGCGTGGAAATGAGATGACTGATGTACTTATGGAATTTCCTGAACTAAAAGATCCAAATACTGGTGAGCCTTTGATGAAACGTACCGTTCTTATCGCAAATACATCAAATATGCCGGTAGCAGCGCGTGAAGCTTCTGTATATACAGGTGTTACAATTGCTGAGTATTACCGTGATATGGGTTATAACGTAGCTCTTATGGCTGATAGTACTTCACGTTGGGCTGAGGCTATGCGTGAAATGTCCGGTCGTTTAGAGGAAATGCCTGGTGAAGAAGGTTATCCTGCTTATCTTGGTTCAAGAACAGCTGGATTTTACGAAAGAGCAGGTGCAGTTAAATGCTTAGGAAGTGGTGATCGTAATGGAAGTCTTACAATTATTGGTGCGGTATCTCCTCCAGGAGGTGACCTTTCTGAGCCAGTAACTCAAAATACACTACGCGTTACAAAAGTATTCTGGGGGCTTGATGCAACTCTTGCACGCCGAAGACATTTCCCAGCTATTAACTGGCTGACTTCTTATTCACTTTATGATGCGAATGTTTCTGGGTACTGGACAAAAGAAGTAGCTGAAGATGCAATCAAAGTTCGTGGTGATGCTATGAAACTTCTACAAGAGGAATCAAAATTGGAAGAAATTGTACGTTTAGTTGGTACAGACGCCCTTAGTCCAAAAGAAAGATTGGTTCTTGAAACTTCTAAATCTATCCGTGAAGACTTTTTGTTCCAGAATGCTTTTGATAATGTTGATGCTTATACATCTCTTAAAAAGCAATATTGGATGCTTAAATGCATTATGACTATTTACTATGCTGGACAGGATGTTGTTGATAAAGAAGATTTCGATTTCAATGAGCTTAAAGAACTTCCTGTAATGGCAAAAATAATAAAAGTTAAAGATATTGAAGTAGGTAAGTGGGAAGAGTTCGAAGAGCTTGAAAAAGAAATTACTAAATCTATTCATTCACTAAAATAACAATTCAAGATTCAAGATTAAAGATTAATTTCGAGTTTTGAATGGAAATTTAATTCATTAAATTATAAGAAATGCAGAAAGAATATAAATCAATTACATCTATTGCTGGTCCGCTCCTAGTTGTTGAAGGAGTAGAAGGCATTAAATACGAAGAGCTTGTTGAGATTCAGATTCCTGGTGAAAAAGGAGTTCGTCTTGGTAAGGTACTTGAAGCTTCAGAGGGACGCGCACTTGTGCAGATGTTTGAAGATACTCAGGGGTCTAAAACTGAAGGTTCAAAGGCTCGTTTCCTTGGTGAAACTATGAAAATCGGAGTATCCCCAGATATGCTTGGACGTGTTTTTAACGGTTCAGGTAAGCCAATTGATGGTCGTCCTGAAATAATTCCTGAAAAGCGTTTGGATATTTCTGGACAAGCCATTAATCCTTATTCTCGTGACTTTCCGAACGATTTCTTTCAGACAGGTATTAGTACAATAGATGCTTTGAATACACTTGTACGTGGTCAAAAGCTTCCTATTTTCTCTGGTTCAGGTCTTCCTCATAATCGTATGGCTGCTCAAATCGCTCGTCAGGCAAAAGTAAAAGATGGTTCTGATTTTGCGGTTATATTCGCTGCGATGGGTGTAACATTTGAAGAAGCTCAGTTTTTCCAATCAGAATTTGAAAAGACAGGTGCTATTGAAAAAGCGGTTCTATTTATCAATACTGCGGATGACCCTGTGGTAGAACGTATCGCTATTCCACGTCTTGCTCTTACAACTGCTGAATATCTTGCGTACGAAAAAGACATGCACGTTCTTGTAGTGCTTACAGATTTAACAAACTATGCGGAAGCATTACGTGAAGTATCTGCTGCTCGTAAAGAGGTGCCAGGTCGTCGTGGTTATCCTGGATATCTGTATACAGATCTTGCAACAATTTATGAAAGAGCTGGTCGTATTAAAGGTAAGAAAGGTTCAGTGACTCAAATTCCAATCCTAACTATGCCGGAAGATGATATTACTCACCCAATTCCTGATCTTACAGGTTATATTACAGAAGGTCAGATAGTAATGGGTCGTGATTTACATAGAAAAGGTATTTATCCACCAGCAGATGTACTTCCATCACTTTCTCGTCTTAAAGATAAAGGTATTGGTGAGGGGAAGACTCGTGCTGACCATAGTGGTGTTATGAACCAGCTTTATGCTTCATATGCACGTGGATGTGATGTGCGTGAACTAGCGGTTATTCTTGGAGAGGCTGCTCTTGATGATATAGATAGAGCATATATGAAATTTGCAGTAGAATTTGAAGATAAGTTCATTCGTCAGGGTGAACATGAAGATCGTGATATTGAAAGATCTCTTTCAATTGGTTGGGAATTACTAAAAATTCTACCTAAATCTGAGCTTAAACGTATTAAGGAAGAATATATTGAGAAATATTTATAAATAACCTAATAGATGAGCAAATGGGAGAGCAAATAGAGGAGCAAATCGTTCAATCGGCTCCTCAATCGGCTCCTCAATCGGCTCCTCAATCTGAAACATGGCAATAATGAACGTCAATGCAACTAGGATGGCACTACTAACTCTTAAGAAGAAGATGGCTAGTGCTAAACGTGGACACAAACTGCTTAAAGATAAGCAGGATGGTTTGATGCAGAAATTTATGGAAGTCATACGTGAGGCAAAAAAGATGCGTGAAGAAGTTGAAGAGAAGCTTGGTGCAGCATTTAAGAATTTTATTCGTGCTGGTTCACTTATGGATTCAGCCTTTTTGGAAGGGGCACTTCTTTATTCTACAGCTAAGGCTAAAATAGAAGTTAAGACAAAAAATGTGATGTCTGTTCGCATTCCTCAATTTAAAGCTGAAATAGAAGGAGAGGTTGTTAATTATAGTTTTTTACAGACAAGTGGAGAGCTCGATATTGCTTTGCAGTCATTTTTGAAAGTTTATCCACTATTAATACAACTTGCTGAAATAGAAAAATCCGCAGAAGCTTTGGCTGATGAGCTAGAAAAAACTCGTCGTCGTGTAAATGCGCTTGAATATCGTATGATACCTGACCTAAAAGACACTATTAAATTCATCCAAATGAAATTAGGTGAAATGGAACGTAGTGCAGTGATTAATACAATGATTGTTAAGTCTAAGATTCAGGCGTCAGCTTAATTGTCTGAACTGTGATTTTTGTGATTATAATGATTTTCAATATGATTATACTTTTTTGTAATACTTTTTTCTTGAAAAGTGAACAAATGTTCAATATAATTTGTCTGAACCATTGATTTACACTGATTTTGCTGATTGCGCTGACATTGATTACTCAGATTACACTGATTTACGCTGATTACTATGATTACATTGAGAATTTTATTTAATAATTTAATAGTATAAAAATGATTAAACATGAGTATAAACATTCGGATATAACCGAAAAAATAATTGGTGCAGCTATGAAAGTGCATAATGAGCTTGGTAACGGGTTTCAGGAAGTTGTTTATCAAAGAGCATTGGCATTAGAAATGCCTAAATGGAATCTTAAATTTTCACGTGAGCATGAAATGAATATTAGTTATCGTGGGAACGAAATTGGCACGAGACGTGTGGATTTTTTAATAGAAGAATGTATTATGGTTGAGCTTAAAGCAATTGCTATATTGGATAAAACTCATTTGGCACAAGCAATAAATTATCTTGAAGCATATAATCTAGAAACAGGATTACTTATAAATTTTGGCTCAAAGAGTCTACAGTTTAAAAGATTGATTAATAGTAAAAAAGAATCAGAGCAACTAGTGTAATCAGTGATAATCAACGAAATCAACAAAATCAGCGTCAATGAAATCAATTAAATCAGCGTAAATCAGTGGTTCAGACATTCAGTGAAATCAGTGAAATCATTTTAATCATTTAAATCAGCGATGAACTTATTTACTCCGCTTGATGCGGCTTTAAATACAAAGAAGGAATATATTTTAGCGCTAAAAGAGATGGGCTTATATTCGGTGCGTGATTTATTGCTATATTTTCCACGTGGTTATGAAGATTTATCTCAATTTAAAAAAATATGGGAAGCAAAAGATGGCGAGATAATTACTACAAAAGGATATCTTCATGGTATTAGAGTCGTGCCAACAAAAAAAAGAGGCATGAAGCTTGTTAAGGCTATGTTTTATGATGATAGTGGCTCAGAATGTGAAGTTGTATGGTTTAATCAGCCTCATTTAGTCAGAATGCTACCTATGGATAAAGAAGTTATTGTGGCTGGTAAGGTTCAATATTCTTATGGTAAATATGTTTTACAAAGTCCTACAGTAGAAACAATCAAAGAGGTTCAGATACATGCAGGTGCTACAGTTCCTATTTATCCTCAGCATGAAGTTATTACGTCTAAATGGTTAAGGGAGAAAATAAATCCGCTTCTTTTCCTTACAAAAGAGTTTGAAAATATTTTACCGCAGGAAATTATCACCGAAGAAGGATTAATGTCTAAATCAGAAGCAATACGTGAAGTTCATTTTCCTTCCGATTCTAAGAGTTTAAAAAAAGCACAGGATACTTTGGGTTACGAAGAGCTTTTTTTACTTCAATTAAATGCAGTAAAAACAAAAGAAGAATGGAAAGATAGTAGACCATCTAATGTCGACTCTATAAAAATGCCGATGGACCCCGAATTCGTTAAAGCTTTTTTCTCTACGCTTCCATTTACTCCTACAGGTGCTCAAAAAGTAACAATTTATGAAATATTAAAAGATATGGAAAGGCCATTTCCTATGATGCGATTACTTGAGGGTGATGTTGGGTCCGGAAAAACGGTTGTTGCTATGACCGCTTTGCTTCAAGCGGTTAAATACGGATATCAGGCGGCAATTATGGCTCCCACAGAAGTGCTTGCTCGTCAGCATTTAATATCAATAAGCAAATTTGTTGAAGAAATTGAAAAAATTGATTTACTTGGTAAGACTTTAAATATCCAACTTTTAATTGGGTCATTAAAAACTAAAGAAAAGGAGGCGGTTAAAGGTGGAATTAAATCTGGTCAGGTGAATATTGTTATTGGAACACATGCTCTAATACAAGAAGATGTAGAGTTTGATAATTTAGGATTACTTGTAATTGATGAACAGCACCGTTTTGGAGTAAAACAACGTGAGATTATTGTAAAACAGGGGAGTCCTCATGTTTTACATATGACAGCTACTCCAATTCCACGCACTTTGGCATTAGTTGCTTATGGTGATCAGGATTTATCCGTAATCAATGAAATGCCTAAAGGTAGATTACCTATAATTACAAAAATTGTTCCACCAGAAAACCGCGAATCTGTTTATAAATATATAACTGGTAAAATCGATGAAGGTCAGCAGGTTTATGTGATATGTCCTTTAATTGATGAATCGGATGTTTTGGAGGTTAAGTCTGTAACTGCTGAACACGAAAGTCTTAAACAGCGTTTTCCTCAATTTAAAGTTGGCTTGCTCCATGGAAAGATGAAATCAGATGAAAAGGATTCAATAATGAAGCAGTTTAAGGCAGGGGATATTAATATTTTAGTTTCAACTTCCGTAATTGAAGTCGGAGTGGATGTTCCAAATGCAACAATAATGTTAATTGAAGGTGCTGAAAGATTTGGGTTGTCACAGCTTCATCAATTTAGGGGGCGTGTTGGCAGAGGCAAAGTGCAGTCATATTGCTTTTTATACACAAACTCAAGTTCAGATTTAACTTATCAACGTTTAAAAGCAATGGTTGATTATACCGATGGTTTTAAGCTTGCCGAAATTGATTTAAATCTTCGTGGGCCTGGTGAAGTTTATGGAGTCAGGCAATCTGGTCTTCCAGATCTTAAGCTTGCAAATCTGCTTGATGGTATACTACTCGACAGAGTACGCAAGGCCGCTGAAAAAATCGTTGAAAAATCAAAAGATTTATCCGATTATCCATTGTTAAAAAAAGCATGGGAATCTTTGAGAAAGAGAATGTCTGAACTTTGATTTATTTGATTGAATTGATTCTGTCTATGATTATCAATAATCCATAAATCCCAAATTGTAATCTTTAGTTAACAATCGGATTAAAATCATTTGAATTAATCAATCAAATCACAAAAATCACAGTTCAGACAATTACCCACTAATACACATAGTTTCTACAGTAGTATTAGGCTTTTCGCAATTTCCATCTAAAAATACTTCTGCTCCCATTGAAATTACATATATTTTTGGACTGATATCACTTGTATCCATACAAATATAATAGCCGGTAGCTGTTTCATCATAATTACTATTTGGATCTATAGGCATTTCTCTTAAAAAATTAGGAACAAGCGCTGTTGAACAGTCATAAGTGTTGTCATCCGCAGGAGTACCAAGCTCTACAGCACCTTCAAATCCTCCATTACCAACTCCTGAGCCACTCCCGTCTGTATCACATTCTGGAATGGCTGTTGGTATAGCTGCAATTCCAAATAGGCATTCAGGTAATTCACCTCTTGCTGTTGGGGTTGTAGTGTATTGCATTACTGCATTAAGAATTGAACTTATCGAGGTTTTTCGCTCAGCGTCATTTGCCTTTCCGAATTGTTGAGCAGGGTTAACAGAAACAAGAATAATGCCCGCGAGTATAGTAATTATTCCAATAACCATAAGAAGCTCAATTAAAGTAAAACCTTTTTTTAATTTATTCATAGAGATTGAAGTTAATTTTAATTAATATTAATAGTTATCCCGAAACACACATTACCGCATTAAGACTATTAGTAGGGCTAGTACATCCACCATCTTCATAAGAATCTTCTACTCCTGTAGCTAATATATATATTCTTGAAATAATATCTGAATTATCCTGACAAATCCAGTATCCTGTATTATCAGCAGTGTATGTTGGCGTAGGGTCAACAGGAATTTCTTCTATATAATATGGAACAAGTGTTCTTGAGCAGTCAAAAGAATTTATTCCCTTTCCAAGCTCAACAGCTCCATCAAAGTCACTTATATTATTAAGTGGAGAATTGCATTCAGGAATTGCAGTTAATACTGAATTAACAATACATTCAGGTAATTCACCTCTTGCAATTTTAGAATCCTTATATTGATAAACAGCACTTAATATTGAGTTAATCTCAGATTTTCTTTCTAGATCGTTATTTTTTGCATATTTTTGTGCTGGATTTACGGCTATAAGAATAATACCGCTTAAAATGATAATAATGCCTATGGTAATCAAAACTCCTGTTAAACTTAAACCTTTATTAGTCCTGAGCATGAATAGTTTATTATTTATAAAAATATATTAACATTTATTGTTATATCACGCAAAAAACCCCGCACTTTCGTGCGGGGTTTGATGATAAATGATTACGCTCATCCTCCTACACACATTGTATAGTCGGTAGTACCATTTCCAGTTGGATCAAGACAAGTGTCAGCTCCAGTAGTAAATACTTCAGCACCAGGTGCAAAAACTGTAACAATCGAAGTACTTGGATCAGCACCATTGCTTTGACAAATGTAATAACCTGTATCGGCAGCAGTGTATGTTGTCGTAGGGTCAACAGGAATTTCTCTTAAATAACTTGGGACCAATGCAGCTGTACAGTCATAGTTACCAGCACCTGTTCCTAATTGAACAGCACCAGAGTTATCAGCTGTACAATCTGGAATAGCTACGTCGGTTGCAGTGTCAACATCTTCACATTCAGGTAATGCACCTCGAGCTGTTGGAGATGTTTGGTATTGATAAACGGCACTTAAAATTGTACCGATCTCAGATTTTCTTTCTGAGTCGTTAGCCTTACCGAATTGTTGGGCAGGGTTAACAGCTACTAATACGATACCAGCCAAGATGGCAATAATACCGATAACAATTAGGAGCTCAATAAGGGTAAAACCTTTCTTGTTTTTTAGCATTTTTGTTTTGTTAATAAAATAAGCTACGTTTACTATTATATATATTACGTATTCTAAAAGCAAATCTTTTTTCTTTCTTAATTAAGATATAATCTTACGTCAAATTTCACTTCGTATAATACATTTTCTCCACTTTCTTCAAGGGGTCTGTAATTCATTGTAAAATTAGTCAATTTTGTAATGAATTGCGTATTATAAAGTTCATCTAATGCTTTAAAAAATAGCTCCTTTTTTGAACCGATTTTTACCGTAATTTGATAGTCGGCGAAATGGTCTTTTGATATTTGTTTTTCGTCACTTCTAATAGTAATTGATGTTGTTGGATCTATTATTGAGAATAAGCTCTCTAAAAAAGTAATAAAGGGGACTACTTCTTGAAAACTTGCAAATGATTTTTTTTCTAATATTATGTCATCTTCTTCAGTTTGAATATTTACTAAATATTGGAGGTCACTTAATTTTTTTTGTACAACTTCCATTTCAACATTGTTTTTTTCGATTCTGTCATTAAAAGAATAGGCTAAATATGCAAAAATTATAGAAAAAATTAAGAATGTTACACTTAAAATTCCAAAAATTCTTAATGCTTTATTTTTTATTATTACTTTCAATGATTTAAATTTATTTTCTCCTGACATTTTAAGTTTGATTATCAATTTCATTATTTGCAGGTGTTTCACCCTGTTTATCGTTTTCAGTATTTTCCTCTGTTTTTTTATCTTCAGTAGTAGCGAATTTTGGCTTTGGAGTTTCTTCTTTAACTCCGGATTCTAATTCTTTTGTTACTTGTTTTTCTTGATCAATTCTATTTTCTTCAAAAGATTCTATAATATTGGTTGTATCTAATATTAGATCAATATTTATAAAACGCTCCCCTTTTCCAACCAGATTCGATAAAGGTGAATTAACCTGAAGGAAATATGGATTTTGCTCAAGTTCAATAATAAAATCTTCAGTTGCTTTACGTGAAGTTGTTTTTGCCCTAAGTATTAATTCAGTTTGTTTTGATGAATTTATTCTTAAGTTTGCATTTATTATTCCAGTTTCATCAGTATTATAGCTATCAATTGATTTCATGATAAGGCTTCCTGGAACTGCATCTTTCAGTACAGTCTTAATTCCGTTTTTTAATAGTGTTTTTTCCTGATTACTTTTTGCAAGATCGTTTAAATAGGGATTCATTGTTTTTTCATTGAGCAATGTAATATTTCTATCACTCAAATTAAAATCCATGTAATACCTACCAGCCATTGTTCCAAAAAATACCATTAGGCATCCCAATAATAAAGTGGTTCCAATAAAATATCTCTTGAAAATTGGTGTAGCTCTTTCTGTTTCAATTTCTTCTTTTTTTATATTAGGTAACAAGTTTATATCACTACCTTTTGGTGTTTCGAATACATTTTTCAGTGCCAGTCCAATTGCATGGGGATAGTATGTTTCGGTATTTTCATCAATTTCAATATATTCCAATTTTTGTTTAATTTGTGCATCCGGATTCTCTGCTTTTACAGCTTCCATCAATCCTGGTAATCCTGAACACTGTCCGATTATATATATTGTTTTAAGATTTAAATCTTCATTATTTTCTACAATTCGTTTAAGTTCGTTAAATTTTTTAATTATTATTAAGAATTCCTCCTGTAGTTTTTTACCTATCATCTTCCTTTGGTCTTCTCTGACAGAATTTATATCTTTTTTAAATTTATTGATTAGCTCTTCGGCATCTTTTATACCCGGCAGTTGTAAAGCATTTTTAACAAATTCACATAACTCATTACTGCCAATATTTTTTATATTTGTGTGAAATGGTGTACCTGATTCAGTTGTTATACTTAATACGATTTTTTCTGAATTTAAATACATTACTGCAAAATCTCCGTCATTTTTATTATATTGATTGTTACAAGCTCTTATTAAACTGTTTTTATTTGTATCAACTCCTACAACATTTAAACCTACTTCTTTAAGAGATTGTATAAGCATATTTACAATGCTTTTTTGGGTGGCCACGTAGTTCAAAGTCAGAATTTTATCACTGTTTTTGTTTTTTATAATTTTATAATCAATAATAGCTTCATCCAATGCAATAGGGATAAAATCTTTTGCTTTATCATTAATGTAATCATCATCATCGCGATATTCTTTTGGTATTTCGAGTTGATGTGTGAATGTTTTTTCCTCCGGTATTGAAATAACTACATCTTTTGTTTTAATGGGGCCATTCTTTGCATTTAATAACAGTTTTCTTAATGTGTCCTGAAATACTTCGGGATTCACAATTATACATCTGTCTTCAATTATTCCTGTTCCAAATTCTATTCTAGAATAATTTGTAACTTTTGGTCCGAATTTTCCATGGCTTATTTCCACAGCAGTTAGAGATGTGTTATTTATTGCCAAGCCGAATATTTTATTTTTTGAATTTGCCATTAACTGGGTTAGGAATTTAATTCTTCAATATAATTTATAATCACATTATTCATATATTGCACAGTGCCATCCGTATGATTAATGTCATGGCGTCTTACTTTTAGTCCGTAGTTATATGTTCTTGAAAAACTCCCACTTACCCCTGTTATTTCAAGTAAAACCAAAGCTTCTGTAATTCCTGTGTCGTATTGTGTAGGAGCAAACCATTGTATATCTGTAGTGCATGAATCTTCATCTGTAATTGTATAATCTAAATCTCTGTTGAATTGTTCTTCAAGTTTTATACGGTAAAGAACATCTTCCAGACAAAGATTTACATTAATACGTGCATTTTCGTAATAAATACTATTGAGTGATAAATTTGCGTTATTTACACCACTTTTTAGAATTGTCATTGCAAATATCATGCTTATGGTTGTGACTATCAGTATACTGACAATTGCTATGAAACCCTTTGGTTTATTCTTATTTTTTCTCATTATTAATTTATCAGAAATCAAAAATATGAATTCTGAATTATTTTTTACCATTTTAGGTGTAATGTGAAATAATCAATCAACATAAAACATGGGGCGCTTGTTGTTCCTCCAGGTGCAACACCATTCCAATTAAATTGAGCACGAGCTTTGATTACAACATTATCCTTTCCTCCTAAATATTTCAAAACATCAGCATCTGCATATTTTACTTCGTAAGCTTGTTGATCGCTAATCGTTCCATCTACATCTGCTGTTCCAATTGTTTCCCAAGTTTCCGTATCCCAATTGTATAGTTGAATGTCTTGACCACCTACCAAATTGCCGTTCATAGGGCAACTCGCAGCTAAGGTATCACAGAAAAATTGACCTAGGCTTTGATATGCAACTTCCGCGCCGACTGTAATGCTGTCCAATTCAGCAAGCTGAAGTAATGTTAGTACTGATTTAAATGATTTTTCCCAGTATATATTTGCTTCACCTTCCTGAGTACCTCCAATGAATGCTGGATTTTCACTATCATCATCTTCAAATGTATACCAATGAGAACACCATTCAGGAAATAATGAATCCCATGTATAGCATTTGTCGGTGTATACATTTGTTGTGATTATTCCTGTTCCAATATCACCGCAGTCATCTGCACAGCCACCTTCGCAATAACATATATATCTATCAGTTTCATAAGTACTTTCTGAAGGACTTGTTATATCTGAGCCTTCTCCAAAGTCAAATTCAATTGAAATCAATTCATCTTCAGAATATGCCGAGCTTACAAGGAAGTTATAAGTTGTTCCTGCAACACCATCTAGTTCAATAGCATATCCATTGTCGTCAATTATGTAGTTGTCTTCAATTGTAAGTATATTTGTTTCAAAACCCATAACAGTTTCAGTGGTAACACTAATATCACTTGAGGCATTATTAACACTTATTACAAAAATATCTGTTTTTTCAGTTTGCTCTGATGAACCTAGTAAAACATCGGCATCGTGATATTTAACTCTGTTTATCCATGTTTCAGGTTCCTCTGCATCAGAATACAATGTTACTTCATAGTTTGCATAATTTCTATTATCTCTAAGTAGCCATGGAATATATGTTGCAGCTAAATCTGCTCCCACAATTACAATTTTATTAAATGTGGGAACGCTACCATCTGCTACTATTGCATCTAAAATTCCTTCAGGCAATATTGTGTTTGCTATAAATACCTGCCTGAAATGTCCGTTTGTTAATAATGATGTATTGTCTATTAGAGCCATCAAAACAGTAGGGGACAACGGTGAAGCAGAAAGAAGGATTGATTTTAATGTTGAGCTTGATAAAGGTGGATCTTGATTAATTAGAGCAAGTAGCTGGTCATCAGGATTACAATTAAATGCACCACCCAATCCTCCACCACCTCCACCACCTCCACCACCAAAGGCTGTTTCATCGCATTCATCACCTATCTCATCTCCATCGTAATCTTCCTGAAATGGATTATATTCAATAACACAATTATCCAGTTCATCACAAACAGCATCGCCGTCTGCATCCCCACAGCATTGAGGATGTTTTGGATATTTATCTATATAATCTGGGCATCCATCTTCGTCAAAATCACCACGTTCCAAATTTGCTGAAAGTAAGTAATTTTGAGCTACGTCATATTCTTCAAGTCCACTAACTTGCAACCTAACATTTATTCCAAGAATTATTTCTGGGTCGTTTACCGAATCGGTTATTCTTTCAAAGTACAAATAATCAACCGCTGATTCATCAGAGGTTAAATTTGATGTTACACCATCTTCAGTAATTTCAATTTTTCTAGTAGTAGGATTTAATTCCAATATTAACTCATCATCATTCTGCAAAATAAGTGTTAGCTTACCATTAGGGTCATTTAATACAGAGTTCTCAACATCAATACGTTTAGTATTAACAATGTTGTCATATATACGCTCAATAACGAAATAACTATTTGAACTTACTTTACTTTCACTTGAATTTAGACTTTCAGAACGTATGGCATTTAGTGAAATTGCCAATAATATTGGTGTTAAGGCAAGAAATATTGCTATATATAGCAAAAGCTCAATTAAGGTTGTGCCTGCATATTTTTTCAATAGTGTTTTCATGTTATAAATCATATGTTATTGGCTGTTGCCAATTTGATATATAAAAAATTTGGGAAATCAATTCTGATGGTATGTAGTCAGGTTCCCACAAAATATTAATTACAATTTTTTTCGTGTCAGGATCTTCATAAGAGGGTCCGAAATCACCATCAAAATATAAATCATTTGTATCAGTATGACGCAGAGCATTTGAAACAGTTATATATCTTTCGAATGTATCCAAATCCGGTAAATCATTTTTTACTAACCATGAACCTGTTCCGGGATTTCTAATTAAATAGAAAGATCCGTCCACAAGTAAGCTATACCCCTGATTTCTCATATATCGCAATATATCATTTGTTTCTCCTAATGTTATTGCTGCTGAATGCTGAATATAAGCCTGACCAGTAATTTTTCTGGCACCTATGAATATTGAAACTGAAGCAGGAATTAAAATAGCAAACAGAACAGTGACAATAATCAGCTCCACAATACTTAATCCTTTGTTGTTTATTTTTTTATTTTTATTCAACAACACCTTGTGAGGTTATATATATATTATTTGAATATGAACCATTGCTAATGGTAAAACTTCCGTAATTAAGGGTTTTTGCAGTTTGTGCCTCAAATATAATTTCATTTGTAACCCCTAAATTTGGATAAATATTTAAATCGGTAATATCAAGTTGCTCCATTTTAAATGTTACATTCTCAGGGTTTGCAGGATTATATATATCTTTGAAGCTTGTAAGTGTTCTGGTGAGTGGATCTATATAAATCCCATAATCTGAATTTGTAGGATTTTTAAGTGCTTTATATCTAGTATTTTTAATAATTTCAAAAGTATTACTAATGTCTGTTTTTATTAATGATGATTTGTAATATTCAAAATAAGCACCAATTCCAACACCAGCTATTATAAAAAATAGTGAAACAGTTATTATAACTTCTGCGAATGAAAATGCTTTATTTTTTATCATATTTTTTTTGTTTTTTCTCAGCAACAGGACTATTGTCCAACATTAGATATTAATTGGTAAATTGGACCTATAACTGTTATAACGAGTCCTGCGACCATAAGACCTAATATCACCATAATCGCAGGTTCAATAATTGTACTAATATTTTTTACATCAGCATCAACAAGACCTTTGTAATAATTTCTCATATATTCTACAACTTGCGGTAATTTACCTGTTCTTTCTCCTACTCGTATCAATTTAACAAACATTGGTGGAAAATGAGAATTTTCTTTAAAACTTTGTGAAAAAGATGAACCGTTTTTAATCTTTTCAATCATATATCTTATTTCTTCTTTGAAGACTCTGTTGGCGACAACATTTTCTGTAATTTCCAGACATTTTACAATTGTTAGACCGCTTGCAAACAATGCACCAAAATGTTGTGCTGTTTGAGTAGTGTTGTAATTTAATACTATATGTCCAACTAGAGGTACTTTTATATAGAATAAATCTTTCATTTTTTTCATTTTCTCATTTCTTAATAATAGTTTTGTGGCTATTATTGTTCCAACAACTACTATTATTAAAAGAAAAATATTATTTTGAATGAAATCTGTTAGTGCAATTATGAATTTTGTTGTTGCAGGAATATCGGCTTTCAAGCTTTCAAATACAGTAAGAATTCTTGGCATTACGAATAAAAATAACACTAATAGGAATGCACCCATTACACTTAAAATAATTTTAGGATATATAAGTGCACCTTTAACTTTGTTTTTGAATCTTTCATTTTCTTCCAAGTGATTCGACAAATCCAGCATTGTTTCTGGTAAAGATCCGGATTGTTCTCCTACGGCAATAATACTTGTATAAATCTTCGGGAAAACTTTAGGGAACCTGCTCATTGATGCAGATAAGGATTGTCCGTTGTTAAGGCTATCTATTATGCTTTCAAGCTTATTTGCGAATACCTTGTTTCTTGATTGTTCTTTAAGGAAAGTAATTGCTTCAAAAATTGTAACTCCAGCACTTAACATAACTGAAAGATGTCTGGTGAATTCAACTACATCTTTTTGGTCAATTGTACCTATTTCACCAAGTCTTTTTATCCAACTTTTTTTATTTTTTCTGCTAAGTTTCTTTTTCTTTTCATCAGCGATCACAAATTTATCTGTATCTTTTGTTTTCGGCCTGTCCTGTTCTTTTGGCAATACCTGCATACCCATATTAGTAGGTATGGTTGTTTCTTCGGTAGTTGCCGAAATTGTTTTTTCTTCTGTGTTTATGTCTACATTATTTGGCATATTTATGCTTTGATTACACGAATTATTTCTTCAAGAGATGTTATGCCTGAAAGCGCTTTTTCAATACCATCTTCAAGCATTATAGTCATACCATTGTTTACTGCTACATCTTCAATATCATCTGAGCTTTTTCCTTCAAGAATTGCAGTTTTAATCTGATCATCAAGTTCCATGATTTCATAAAGTCCAATACGTCCTTTATAACCTGTAAAACCGCATGATTTACACCCCTTGCTTTTATAAAGTATGTATTCGTTTTTTATATCAAGTTCTTCCAGTTCTTCTTTTGAATAGTTTCTGGCATAAATTTTATTTATTAATTCTACAATGTTTCTTTCTTTATGTATTAAAGAAAGGGTTTCACTTGTATATACGTGTGATTGAATACAATTGGTACAAAGTCTTCTAACTAATCTTTGAGCAACAAGACAATTTATTGCTGCCGTAAGAAGAAAAGGTTCAATTCCCATCTCAATTAAACGAGGAATTCCAACTGCTGTTGAATTTGCATGTAATGTTGAAAATACCATATGACCGGTCATTGATGATTCAATTGCAATCTGAGCTGTATCTTGGTCACGTATTTCTCCTACAAGTATACTATCAGGGTCTTGTCTTAATAGTGCTCTTAATCCATTTGCAAAGGTTAAATTCGTAGCATGATTTACCTGAACCTGATTTATTCCATCGATACCATATTCAATAGGATCTTCAATAGTAGCAATATTTATTTCCTCCGAATTAAGTAGTTTTATTATATTATATAGGGTGGTTGTTTTTCCTGAACCTGTTGGACCAACCACAATCATCATTCCATATGGTTTTGTAGAATTTGTAATTATTGTTTTATAGCTTTTATCACTTAGTCCACATTCCGAAAGGCTTGTTGATTCCTCAAGATCAACTAATAAACGCATTACCACCTTCTCTCCAAAGTGAGTAGGTAGAATTGAAACACGAAATGCCACGTTATCACCATCAAGTTTTAAAGATATTCTTCCATCTTGAGCGGCACGTGTTTCATCAATTCTTAGTCCTGCAAGAATCTTACATCTTGTAAGAAGTGGGTCGTGTATTTCTTTTGGATATTCAACAACTTTGTGTAATACACCATCCATTCGGTATCTTATTACAGTATTATTTTTTGTTGTTTCTATATGAATATCAGATGCGTGATGTCTATATGCATGCAAAAGAATTGCATCAAATATTTTCACAATTGGAATTTCTTCTTCAGTAATTTCTTCGTTTTGTGTTGTGTCTTTTATTAATTTGTCTTTTTGCCCATATCTTAAATGACTTGGAATCATATCTAGGAATATATTTTTTAATTCCTGATGATATTTACCAATAATATTTTTGATATTATTTAAAGTAGTATAATACACTTCAGCTTCACGCCCTGTTTTATTTTTAATATCATTAATCATTTCTATATCAAAAGGATCAATGGTAGCAACTTTTATTGTGTTTTTTTCATCATCAATTCCAAATGTAATGAATCCTTGTTTAAGTGCGATATTTTCCGGAATCAATTCTAATATCTCATTTGGGATTTCAACTTTAGTTAAATTTACAAATGGGTATTCTATAATTTCTGCAACCAATCTTCCAAGTTCTTCATCAGAAAGAACATGTTTTTTCGCAACAATATCGTAAAGTGGAGTTTTTGTTGTTGTGGATTGTTCAATCATTGACTTAATATCATTTGGGTCAACCTTATGGAAAGTAAGTCCTTTGATTAATTTTTTTTGATCGATTTTCATATTATTTTTTTTATCTTGGTTTTTTTGTTGAAAGTTTATTTATTGTTCTGCTGGCTTATTGTTTTCTTCTGTAATTTTTTCTTCCGTTGTCTTTTCTTTTTCTTCATTTTCATTATTATTTTCTTCAGTTTTTGCTCCTACTACTTTCAGGTTCACTGATATTTTTTGACCGCAATTATTACAAAATCTAGAATCAGGAGCGAGGACGCTATTACATCTAGGACATTGCATAATTTTTATTTTTGAGTGCGTTTCATCGCCTGAGGCCATCATAATCTGACTCTGTAATTCCGGGGCCATTTTATTTAAATCAATTTTAAGCGATGTTTCTTTGCTAAGCTTTTCTATCAATTCAATTGGTTTAGTTAATTCTTTTATAAAGATGTTATCTACACCGGATGCTGCCATTTTAGCTATATCTTGTGATTCCTTAAGTTTTGTATATATAACAGTTGGTATTTTTTCCTTTATTGTTTTGTTTAATAAAAAATATCCATTTATTAGAGGTAGAACAATTTCCATTACAATTAAATCAATTTTTAGTTCAGACATTTTTTTCATTGCCTCTCTTGCATCTTTTGCAAATGTAATATTTAAACCATAACTGTTTCCGGTTTTATCACGATTGAGAATTTCTCTAATCTCTTGAGTGAGGCTTATGTCGCTATCAACAAATAGAATATTTTTTAGTTTTGATGAAATTTTAATTGTTTCCATTATTTTTTTAGTGAGATATTTGTTAGTTATTATTATTTAAGCAGTAACGGATTCATATTCCATGAACATATCAATCAAGTCTCTGTTCATTGCGTATGATAGTGCTGTTTCTTTTGATATCTTTTTTTCGTTTACTAATTGAGCCAGACATTTTTCAAGCCTGACAAATCCGCTTTCTTCTTCACTTTGAAGAGCGTTGTATATTTGCTCTACTTTTTCGGTTCTAATAATGTTTCTTACTGCGTCGTTAACAAGCAATTGCTCGTATGCAAATACCAATTCTCCCTCTAGCCCAGGTACTAACCTTTGTGAAATTATACCTGTTAGGGTGCTTGCAAGCTGTATTCTGATTTGCTTCTGCTTTTGCTCAGGAAATGCATCAATAATTCTATCGATTGTTTGAGGTGCATTGTTTGTATGCATTGTTGAAAATACCAAATGACCTGTTTCAGAAAGCGTAAGAGCTGCCTGCATAGTTTCGTGGTCACGCATCTCACCGATAATGATTATATCTGGATCCTGACGCATTGAGGCACGAAGTGCATTTTGGAAAGAGGATGTATGTGTTCCAATTTCACGTTGTTCAATTATACTTTTTTGATTTCGGACAACATATTCAATTGGATCCTCAATAGTAATTATATGTTCCTCTCTGTTTTGGTTTATATAATTTAGTACTGCAGCCATACTTGTTGTCTTACCTTGTCCTGTTGGACCTACAATTAAAAAGAATCCTTGTCTGTAGTCATTTGATATTTCGTGAAATATTTTTGGTAAACCTAGCTGTTCAAAGCTTAATATATGATTTCGAATTATACGTAAGCTAATTGAAAGACCAGTTTGTTGTCTGAATATGTTTCCTCTAACGCGGTATTCGTTGTCATAAGAAAATGCAAAGTCAGTACTACCATGTTTATTAAAATAATTTAACTGATCTTCGTTCATATAGCTGCGAAATTCATCACTTGGCTCAGATGATTGGAATATTTCACCATCTTCTACTATGAATAATTTCCCATTAATTCTAATAATGGGTTTTTGTCCGGCTTGCATATGTACATCCGAAGCATTGCGGTTTATGGCTAGGCTAATAATTTTATTAATATCTGTTTCCATATGATTTTTATTATGTTATCTCATTATTTTACCACAAAATAGAATATAAATCAATACTTTTCGGCTTGATTGAAAGATTTTGTGATGAATGGTAAAATTTCAACGAAAGCATAATTTTTTATTCAACAAAACTGATTATCAGATAACAAATAATAAAAATGAAAAACACTTATTTAGTTGCTTTGGCAATCATATTCTTACTTCTTGGTGCTGCTTATTTTAAGTTGTTTTTTGCTCAAGCAGAATTTAATAATTCTATAGACGCAAAAACAGGTTCATTTATTTTGGATAATTTTGATAATTCAAATATAAAAATCGTCACTGGAAAAACTGATAAAATTACTGCAGATATTAAAGGAAATAAAAGTGACATTGATAAAATCAGTTTTTTTGTTACAAAAGATAACAAGTCCGGATTTACTTTTTCTGATGAATGGCAGTCTTTAAGTGGTACAATTACTGTTCCAGAAGGGACATTATTGGATATAAGAACTGGCAATAAAGTAGATGTTATTTTAAAAAAATCTAATGAAGATACACTAGTTGGAGACTCAAAGTCATTCCTTGTTGATACAAATTTAGTAACCTCTGTAACAATGGAGGATGGATCTGTTTCTATTGAAAGTGTGTCAGACCCTGTTATTTGGGATACTAATAGCTGGGAATCTCTTAATCAGAGTGGTGGTGAAGGCGATGAAGAAGCTGAAACAGGAAATGAATATATACCTCCAGTTTGTAGTGTGGGGTCGCAAGCAATTAGAAATTATTGCTGCGAGGAGACATTGGGTAGCGATTTAAACCAGCCAGCATGTGATGGTTATGGGTATTATATTTTTAATAATGTATTTAGAGAATGCGAATTTATATGTGAAGAGAGTGAAGATGAACAAGTTGATGAGGGCGATGAACAGGACTGTAGTATAGGTTCACAGTCAGTCAGAGATAATTGTTGTGCTTATGAAAATATAAGTGAAGATACATCTCAGTGTATTGGTAGATGGGAGTTTAATAATTCAACTCGTATTTGCGAATATAATTGTTTTAATGAAGATGAACTTGATGATTATTTTGGAGGTGA
This sequence comes from Candidatus Peregrinibacteria bacterium, assembly GCA_016932505.1. Taxonomy (GTDB): domain Bacteria; phylum Patescibacteriota; class Gracilibacteria; order UM-FILTER-43-11; family UM-FILTER-43-11; genus JAFGCT01. Next base: position 99,080 of record JAFGCT010000007.1, on the reverse strand, counting down.
TGATGATAATAATAACAATCCCTCAATTATTTTGTGCGCAAATTTTACTAGTCAGCAGGATAGGGATGAATGTTGTGATTACAATTTAGCCAATGAACTTTCTATTGGCCCTCGTCCTGGTTTTCCGGATTGTATAGGTAGATGGTATTTTGATTCCGATAACGGTTGTTCATTTAGATGTGCTGAATATACTGAAATGCTCGAGATATTGAAGGAATTACAACAAAAGGCAGCTCAAGAGCAATAAAAATTAGTATAATTATGATTTTTTTGACTTGGCTTATTTAAGCCAAATTATTTTATGTAAATTGTTATTTCACAATCATTTACTTTTTTAGTAAATATAAAAAACTTGCAAATAAAATTACGCTTGGTATAATACTTTGATTTCAACAGTTTTGGAACGCGGACAAAATTCAAATTAAAATGATCCGGACAGTCCAAAGCAGAAATCTCTCATTAGATCCTTTACATTCATATAAGATATAAAGCCCTGAGAAGATTACGTAGGTAATAAGTGAAAAACAAAAACAAAATAAAAATTTTCAACTTCTTGCCTAATCTTCTCTAGGCTTTATGATGTAGTTCTGCCTGACTAGCGAGAACTCAACCCACTTATGTTCTGTTATCTATTTTTAAAACAAAAATAAAAACAAAGATGACACCCAAGGACACGTCTTGGACGGACGAAAACAAAAACCAAAATACAGCTTAGTTTTATTTTTAACTAGTCATTAAAAATTGTTTGGTTCTGAGTAAATCTCGATACGAAATAAATGTATCGCACGATTCACACAATATCGGAACTAGACAAAAGACCCCCTTATCCCGCCTGTCGAGATAAAGGGGGTTTTTTGTGTTTCAAAGTAAGGCAAAGAGTCCAAAAACTATTACTATTGGTATGAATGAAAATATAATGCTGAAACTAATTGGCCAACTAAAAGCTAAAAATAAAAATGCTGAGAAGGCAAAAGTAGATAAAAATAGAGTAATTATTTTTCCATATAATGGAAATGTATAAAAACAAACAATTGTTGAATATATTATTGTAATTCCTATCCACAGCTCCAATGAATTTAATTCGATATTGGTCAATAGGCTTACTATTAAAACCAGGAATACAATAATTCCAAGCGCAGAAAGTGAAACAAATATTTTTCTAAATGTCTGATCTGTCATATTAGTGTTTTATTCGTCAAAATGTTCTTCTATATCATTATTTTTCGGGATACTGTGAATTATTCTCTTTCTTTTTCTATACCTAATATATCCTGTTATAGCATTAAATAATGCCAAAGGAACAAAAATCAATCCAATAATACCTAATATTTCTGATTCAAAGAATTTGATAAATGAAATGCCAGCAACAAAAAGTGCTAATGAGGTTCTCACGTTTCCCATCCAGGTTCTGTTATTAGCAAGTGCTGTTCTGTGTGCAGCTAAATAATCACGTAATGACAATTCACAATTATCACATTTTTTAGGTTTTGTTTTAGGCATTTTTTAATATATTAAATAATATTAAATTTTATATTTTTTATATATTTTACAAAAATCGGGATTTCCATTATTGAATTCTTTATATGTTGTTTTTATTACTTTCATTGCCTCTCTACAGTTATCTGCCAAAAAAATAGTATGCATATCTTCCGGGCTTATCAATTTTTTGTCCACTTGCCATTTTTCCATCCATTTAATTAATTTTGGCCACATAGGTCCAAGTAAAATAATCGGAATGCTACATGTATGCTTAACCTGTACAAGTTGCCAAGTGTAAAAAAGTTCTAGCAATGTTCCTATTCCACCCGGTGCAACAACTACTACATTTGAAAGATACATAAAATAATCCAGTCTTTCAGAAAATCTCTCAAATTCCTTATTAATATCTAAATGCTTATTTTCCTTTTGTTCCATTGGTAGCTTAATATTTAAGCCGAAAGAGTGTACTTTGTTATTCTTCCTGCCTTCTTTGTGTCCTTTGTTTGCCGCTTCCATTATTCCCGGTCCGCCACCAGTTACAATATCCAATCCTTCCTCTGCTATCATTCTTGCAAGGGAATATATTTGTTTATAGCGTAAGTCATCTTCTTTTATTCTTGCAGAACCGAAGATTGTTACTCGAAAATGTTCTACATTTATCTCTTTAGGTATTTTAATTTTTTTCATAATTAAATTATTTTTTTAATTGCTTCCTCAAGGTTTTCTGAGCCAATTCCTGCTGATGCGTATAATTCCAATGGTTTTCCTGAAAGTTGATATTCTCGTACTGCCAGATTTTCAATCTTTACCGAAAGACCTTCTTTCGCTATAGCATTGTTAATTTGACTAGCAAGTCCGCTATGTGGATTGTGATCTTCTATAGTTATAAGTTTACCTGTTTTTTCAAGTGAAGGCTTAATAATGCTCATATCAATATTCTTTAATGAGCTTACGGCAATTACTTCAACAGATAATTCATTTTTCATTTTGTCAGCAATGTTGACTGCAATATTAACAGTTGAACCACCTGCAATTACAGTAATTTTATCTCCTGTCCTTAATTTGTCGGCTTTGCCATATTCAAATTTATAATTTTCGTCATAAAATGGAGTTCCATCTTCTTTTAGTATTACTTCAAACTTATGGCGCCCCATTCTTACATAAAAATTTCCATAATGAGAAGCGATATATCTGATTATATGGTCTGTTTGATTTGCGTCTGCTGGTTCAAGTATATAGGTATTAAAAAATCCAAGAAATGAGCCCATATCATCTACGGTCTGATGAGTTGGACCATCTTCTCCAACTGAAAGTCCACAGTGTGTTGAAACCATTTTTACATTTGTGGCATTTATATCATTTAATCTGGCTTGATCTTTTGCACGACTGGTCATAAAAACACCAAATGTGGATGCAAATGGAATATAATTTTTTATACTTAATCCACCTGCAAAACTAACCATATGTTGTTCTGCAATTCCAACCTCAAAAACGCGTTCAGGAAATTCCTTTTCCATTACCGCTGTTTTTACAGAGCCTCCCAAATCCGCAGTCATTGCAACAATATTAGGGTTTAATTTTGCGAGGTCTAATAGTGCTTTACCATAAGCTCCGCGACAATCGGATTTTGTTCCTGCTTCTAGAATATTAGGTTTTCCACTATCTACATTTGGCATTATAGAAAGCTGTTTTGTTATCTGTGGAACTGCAGGCTGCCATTTCACACTATTTTTTATAAAGTTATCAAGAATACTTCTTTCTTCATCGGAAATTTTTAAAGGACCATTAAGCTCAATTTCGGCTTGTTCTGGCTTTGGTGGTATTCCATGCCAAGTTGATTTATATTCTGCACCATCCGGTTCCATAAATGTAACTCCTTTACCCATTATGGTTTTACCTATTATCACAGTAGGTTTATCTGAATTATAACTTTCACTTATAGCATTCCAGATTGATTGATAATCATGTCCATTGCATTCCAATACATTCCAATTAGCTGATTCAAAAGTACCTTTTAGGTTTATAGGCATTGTTATCTCTAATTTATCAGTAAGCTGAACGTCGTTATAATCAATAAAAAGAGTCAGGTTTGATAACTTATATTTATTTGCAAAATTCATCATTTCATATATTTGTCCTTCGTCGCATTCTCCGTCACCCGCAATAGCAAATACTCTGTTATTGGTTTTTTCTAGTTTTTCCTTTATTGCAAAACCGCATGCAACCGAAGTTCCAACCCCAAGAGGGCCTGTTCCGTAATTAATACCTTTAACGTGTCTAGTTATATGTCCTTCATAAATTTTTCCGATTTTTCTGAAGTCTTGAATTACTTCTTCTCTTGGAATATATCCCATCTCTGCAAGAATCGAATAAACACCTGCGGATATATGACCATTACTTACTACTAAATCTTCACCGCTTTGACTAATAATAAAAGCGTAAAGAATTGCCAGATAATCAATTGATGAGCAAGCTCCTCCTGGGTGACCAGACTGTGCATTTGTTACCATTGCTACAATGGAATTACGACAGCTTTTACTTAACACCTTTAAAAAATTAACCTGTTCCTCGTTTAAAGATTCACCGATTTTTGGAATAATCATTTCGAATTATTAATTATGAATTATTATTATCAAGATTTAGTTTAGCTCCAAATTATGCTTTTTACAAATTTCCGTTTTCGTATTTATCCTTTATTTCGTTGAATTTATCTTCTCCTAATTCATTTTTTAATTTTGCCTGCATAGCTTTTAGCATTGGTGGTGCATCATTGTCTGCTAAAATTACTTTTCTCATCATCTCAACAGGGTCCATTTTATCTAGATTCTGCTCGCGTTGTTTTGGATATAACATTTCATGTAATGCCACTCTCATAGCTCGTTTAACTTTATCGGGAATATTAGGATTATCAGGAATTTCTTTTTCATATAATTCTTTTGCTTTTTCTGCGGAATCTACAATGTATTTTCCAAATCTTGGCGGTTTTTTCTTTATTAGTTCTGTATTGGCTTCTCTAAGAAGCCCATCTAATTTAGCAGAACGTGGGTTAGGATGTTTTGATACTATTGCGTAGGCATTAAGCTCTGGGGCGAGTTCACCAGTTATTGGCACTAGATCATAATCTGATAAATCAAGATTCATTAATGGTAGTTTGGTGTTTGGATAAAATTTTAGCTGATAATTTCTACATTCAATGTCATTATCAATAAAATAATTAAATGCTTTTTCTATTATATCTAAGTCTTCTCCTGGAACTCCTGTAATATAATCAACAACTAAATATTGCCCTGAGTGTATTGTTTTATCCCTAATTATTTCTGTTAATTCTTTGGTATTAATCGGCCTAAGAAATGTTTTTAAAATCTTTTCATCAAAACTCTGAATTCCAAAGACAATTGTGTCTGAGCCCGCCTTTTTCATAAGGTTAAAAGTTGAGCTCGGTAATTTAGCAATAATACTTGGATGGTGATATGCGGTCCAATTGATATATTCGTTCATACCTCTTCCGATAATTTCCTGACAAAACTCTGTAATCCACATCTCGTCATAAAACATTATGTTCGAATTTGTGAAAGTGAACATAAAAAAACCAGCTTCCTTTGCTAGATATTCTAGTTCATCAACAACTCTTTTTGGTGTGTAGGTAACCATTTTTTGCTCGTACTGAGGTACTGAACAATAAGTGCAGTTAAATGGACACCCTCTGTTTACATCCAAACCTTGTGAACCAAAAATAAGTTCCAGACTATAATCATCCAAATCTCCGCTTTCAATTACAGGTTTGTAATAATTCTGATAAAAGGTGTTGTAATTTAAGTTGAGAAATGGAGTGTTTTCATATTTTTCTTGGCTTAGCGTTATTTGTTTTCCTTCAATAAACCGTCCGTTTTCGTATACCCAAAGCCCTTCTACATCCGATAAACGCTCTTTTGTTAAGATTTTGTCTGTTATTTCTTCTCCCATGCCCTGAACTAGGCCGATGTTTTGGAGTCCTGACTCAACAAATAATTCTGTCATCTTCTTAGGTTCAGAACTTGCAAGCGGACCGCCAAATAGTATTTTTTTGTTTATAAGTGAGGTTTTGCAAACATCTAAAATCCTCAAAATGTGATTAATATTCCATGAATTTGTATGAAAACCGATTGTTTTGAAGCTGTTTACATTATCCAAAATCCATTTTCCAAGTTCTTCAGGACCCTTTGTCCCGCTTTTGCGACCTGTAGTGTCTATAATCGAGCAACTATGTCCAACATTATCTAAATATCCCGCTAATCTATTCAAGCCTAAATGATTTTCCGGTGCTGAATATGCTCCCAATTCATTTTTTGAAAAGTCAGGATTGATTAGAAGTAAATCAGTTTGGCCTATGTTTTGTGGGGTTGGGGTGAAGTTCACATGTTAAGCATAAGGCAAAGGCAAGGGCAAAGGCAAGAGTAATGGAATTTTTAATTACAAATTCATGATTTTTGATTTATACTTGGAATTGTTTTATTAAATAATTTAAAAATTATGGAGGATTCAATAATTTATTCAATTATTAGCACTTTGGCTGTGCCTATAATAATTTTAATAGTGATAATGATTAAGCAGATTAACGAATATGAAAGAGGGGTTATGTTTACTTTGGGGAAATATACTGGTATGAAAAATCCAGGTTGGAGAATTGTCATTCCAGTTTTTCAAAGTATTAGAAAGGTAGATCTTCGTACTAAAGTGGTTGATGTACCCGATCAAGAGGCAATTACAAAAGACAATATATCTATTCGTATTAATGCAGTAATTTATTATAAAGTTAGTGATGCCGCTAAATCAGTAATTGAAGTGGAAAATTTTTATTTTGCTGTTTCTCAACTTGCTCAAACTACTATGCGTAATGCTGTTGGTGAAACTACGCTAGATGAATTACTTAGAAATAGAGATGAAATTGCAAGTAGAATTCAATTAATTGTTGATAAGGCAAGTGATCCTTGGGGAATTAAAGTTGAATCAGTTGAACTTAAAGATATTGGTCTACCGGATAATATGAAGAGAACTATGGCGAAAGAAGCTGAAGCAGAACGTGAAAAGAGAGCTGTTATCATAAAAGCTGAAGGTGAGGTTGCTGCTGCAGATAATATGAGAAAAGCTGCTTCTACTCTTGCAGAAGCACCAGGAGCACTTCACTTAAGAACACTTCAGTCAATTAATGATCTTTCTTCTGATCAATCAAATACTACTATTTGGATGATTCCAAATGATGGATTTAAGGTTATCGCAGAAATGGCTGAAGCTCTCAAGAAATAAATTAATACAATAGAAGTTCTTTTAGAACTTTTATTGCGAGATTTTGATCAATAAAAAATGGACTGGTTGCAATGGTAATAATATCCGCTGCTTCCATCCATTTTTTAGTGAACTCAGTTTTTAATTTATTATTAATATAATCCATTTCAGGAGCCCAGAAGTCTAAATCAATATTTACGATTAACGATTTATGATTTTTGACCTGCCTGCCGGTAGGCAAGGTTTGTGATTTGTGATTTGCGATTTCTGTTTCACTTGTTATAGAAATCAAATCTCCAATCAACCCCTCGTCCATTGCAGATGGTATGTAATTGCCGACGTTTAGAATAGTGTTTGTGAACTCGAATACTTTTTTCAGGTCTTCCGATTCAGGTTTTAATAAATATGAATCTGGTTTTCTTACGTCTTTATGCTGGTCGATGTGGACAAGTAGGCCTCCATCTTTAACTTGTTTATTCTTTCGCGCTTCATACCAAAAATAAAATACATGATTATGATTATCTACAATTATTATCGGTTTTTTTGTGATTGGGTGAGTTGTTCTAATAAAATTTTTAAGACCGACGCATGATTTTAGATCACCGTGTTCGTCAAAGTCTTCAAATACAATTTTATCTCCGATTTTTACGTCGTCAATTTCTCCGTCAATAATTTTCGGGACAGTTATAGTTGGGGTTTTCCTTTTTGAAAAAGAAAATGAATTATTACTAATATTGTCAGTGATTTGGAATTCTGATTTATACATATCGTCGTAATAATATCACAATCCTTCGGCATGTATGCAAAAACACTTTCATCGGGATCAGATGAAAGTGTTTTTAAGTTATGGGCAAGTCCGATTAATTTTTTAACTACAACCAGATGTTTCACCGCAATCTAAACATTTATAACAGCTTCCATTGCGAACCATTACAGAACCGCAGTTGTGACACATTGGAGCGTCGTCGTTTTGATAAGCTACGGGTGTTGTATATGTTGTTGTTTTAGAACCTATAGCAACAGCTTTTTTGGCTGGTTTCATTTTTGCACTTTCAAGAACTTTAATAAGAAGTTTTTCTTTGTCGGCTTCTTTTTCTTTAGGTTCGCCAAGTGTGATAGTGCTTCTTATATTTGGGATTACTCCTTTTGCTGACATGGTTCCTTCACCATATGCGCGTTCTATTAAATCACCATTATGATACTTTTTCGCTTCATCTTTTGTAAGAAATTTAAGAGCTAACCATCTTCCTATATAATCCATAATTGATTTAACGATAGGAATTTCGTTGTTAGATGTCATTCCGGATGGTTCGAAGCGAGAGTGGGTGAATTTAGAGATAAGAACCTCAAGTGGTACGCCATATTGAAGATTTAATGAAACGGAAAGAGCAAGGCTATCCATAATTCCAGAAAGAGTAGAACCCTCTTTACTCATTTTAATAAAGAACTCACCAGGTGTGCCGTCGTCGTATAATCCAACTGTGAAATATCCTTCGTGACCGGCTATGGCAAATTTATGAGTTATAGATTGGCGTTCTGGGCTTAAACGACGGCGAAGAGGTTTTTTTGTTATTTCTACTTCGCTCATTTCAATCTTTTTATCTGCTTTTTTAGCTTCTTTTGAAGATGTATTAAGAGGTTGGGAAAGTTTGCATCCGTCACGGTAAATAGCGTTAGCTTTTAAACCTAATTTCCAGCTCATTTCATATGCTTGAAGTACGTCTTTTGTTTCAACTTCGTTTGGCATGTTAATTGTTTTTGATATTGATCCTGAGACGAAAGGTTGAACTGCAGCAAGCATTTTTATGTGACCTGTGTGGTAGATAAAACGTTTGCCTTTTGATCCACATCTATTTGCACAGTCAAATACTGCTAGGTGCTCATCTTTAAGGTGCGGTGCCCCTTCAATGGTCATTGTTCCTGTTGCATATTCGTTAGCAGCTTCAATCTCTTCATTTGAAAATCCCACTTCTTTTAGAAAATCGAATCCAGCATCTTCATATTTATCTGCGTCAATACCTATTCTTTCAAGAGCATCTGTTCCAATAGTGAATTTGTTGAAGGCCATATTTATACTGAACGCATTTCTGATTCCTTTTTCAATTATTATTAATTCTTCTTCATTCAATCCTTTTTCTTTTAATGTTTTCCAATTAATAAATGGTGCATCTACAAGAGAGCCTTTACCAATTATATAATCAATTATTTCTTTAGCTTCGGTTTTTGAATATCCAAGTTTATTTAGTGCTGAAGTAACAGACTGATTAACAATTTTCATGTAACCTCCACCTGAAAGTTTCTTGAATTTGACGAGAGCGAAATCCGGTTCAACACCTGTAGTATCGCAGTCCATTAATAATCCGATTGTACCGGTTGGAGCAATAACTGAAACTTGAGCATTTCTGAAACCGTGCTCTTTTCCTTTTTCAAGTGCCTGATCCCATGCTTTGCAAGAAGCTTCGTATAAATAATCAGGGCAATATTTTTTATCAAGTCCGACAGGTTTTATTTCAAGGTCTTCATATTCGTTATTAGATGCATTGTATGCTGCACGTTTGTGATTTCTTATAACACGAAGCATATCTGTTTTATTATGTTCGTATCTTACGAATGGGCCGTATGCTTCTGCCATCTCGGATGATGTTTCATAAGCGGCTCCTGTGATTATAGAGGTAAGAGCTGCTGCAATTCCACGACCTTCATCGCTGTCATATGGAATTCCAAGAAGCATTAATACAGTGCCAAGGTTTGCATAGCCTAATCCTAGAGTTCGATATTCATAACTTTTTTTTGCAATTTCATAACTTGGGAATTGAGCCATTAAAACACTTATTTCAAGTGTTATTGTCCATAGGCGGATAGCGTGTCGGTATGCCTTGATATCAAATTTTTCCATTTTCTCATCCATGAATTTTTCAAGATTGAGTGAGGCAAGATTGCAGGCTGTGTCATCAAGAAACATGTATTCACTGCAAGGATTAGAAGCATTAATTCGACCGTCTTTTGGACATGTGTGCCATTCGTTGATTGTAGAATCGAATTGTAAACCAGGGTCTGCACAAGCCCATGCAGCATATCCTATTTGATTCCAAAGTTTGCGTGCGCTTAATGATTTGAAAGATTTTCCGTTTGTTCTTCTTATAAGGTCAAAATCGTCATCATTTTCAACCGCTTTCATAAATTTGTTAGAAATACGAATTGAATTATTTGAATTCTGACCTGAGACAGTAGCATATGCATCTCCATTAAAATCGTTTGAATAACCTGCGGCAATAAGAGCCGCTACTTTCTTTTCTTCTTCTACTTTCCAGTTAATAAATGATTCAATTTCCGGGTGGTCGATATCTAGACATACCATCTTAGCTGCACGGCGAGTTGTTCCACCTGATTTAATTGCACCTGCTGCACGGTCTCCGATTTTAAGGAAGGACATTAAGCCTGAAGAAAAGCCTCCTCCTGATAAGGTTTCGCCTTCCCCGCGTATGGCGGAAAAGTTAGTACCTGTACCAGAACCATATTTAAATAATCTAGCTTCACGCATCCATAAATCCATTATTCCTCCTTCATTAACAAGATCATCTTTAACGGATTGAATAAAGCAGGCATGAGGTTGTGGGTGAGTGTAAGAATCTTCTGATTTTTTAATTTCACCTGTTTTTGGATCGGCGTAATAATGGCCTTGTGCAGGACCATTAATGCCATAAGCTGAATTTAGACCTGTATTAAACCATTGTGGTGAATTTGGAGCAGACATTTGGTTTATTAGCATATGGTTCATTTCCGCTTCGTAGGTATCTGCATCTTCTTTGCTTGCGAAATAACCATGCTTTTCTCCCCACATACGCCAGCACCCTGTCATACGGCTAATAACCTGATCAGCTCCTTTTTCCGGTCCTAGTATATCTTCACCAGTTTCGCTTTTTTGAGGGACTCCTGCTTTACGGGCATATTTAGATGCCATAATATCGCTTGCATTCTGAGACCAGCTTTTTGGTGTTTTAAATCCTTTCATTTCAAATACGATTGAACCGTCTTGTTTTGTAATACGGCAATCACGTTGAACATATTCAATCTCTTTTAAAGGATCTTTACCTGGAGTTGTAAAAAATCGGCTAATCGAAAGGCCGTGTGTTGGGCGCGTTGTCTGCATATTTGTTTTGTGGTTAATTAATTAATAGAGAACAAAAAGACATTAATCTTGAAGTAAGAGGAGGGGTTCAAGATAGTCTCTAGTTTTAAAGATTTCAGAGGGTAAAAATGGACCCGTTAAGCGGACCTGTTTTTGTTTTTGAAAGCAACCCTCATTTTACGTGGAGTTAAATCTAAGTCAAATAATTATTCTTGACGGGACACCATATCTTGTATAAAGATAACGCTAGACATACTACATATAGATATTCATATGATTTTAGTAATAACAGGAAATGGCAAGGGGAAGACCACGAGCGCTTTGGGTACCGCTTTAAGGGCTTTAGGATGGGGAAAGAAGGTGGGTATAGTCTTTTTTGATAAGGGAGGTAGCCATTATGGCGAGCAAAATATTTTCGAATTTTTGCAAGAAAAAAAATCAAATTCAAGATTCAAATTTGAAGATTCAAAATTGAATCTTTTTAATATAGAGATATTTCGTTTTGGATTGGAAAGATTCAGTGCTCAATCCAAAACTTTTAGATTTGAAAATACCTATAACGACAAGGAAGAGGCAAGTCTTGCTCTTGAAAAAGTTCATACTTTATATAAGGATAATTATTTTCTTATTGTCTGTGACGAAATAATAAATTGCATGAATTTGGATTTAATAGATGAATTATCTGTTCAGAACCTTATTAATCAGTGTCCTTCTAATACACATTTAGTCCTTACAGGTCGTAATGCACCCGATTGGTTGATAGAAAAAGCCGACCTTGTGTCCGATGTACAGGAAATCAAACATTATTTTAAAAATGGGCAAGATGCGATAGAGGGGATTGATTATTAGTATTTTAGGAATGATTTTCTATGATTGAGTTTTGAGCCTTTTTTTGTTAAACTAAGCTAGAAAATTATTAACCATATGAATACAACTAAATATATTTGGATGGATGGGAAATTTAAGAAGTGGAATGATTCTAAGATACACATTTTTACTCATAGCTTGCACTATGGTGGTGCTGTTTTTGAGGGGCTTAGGGTATATAATACTCCAGATGGTCCGGTTATTTTTCGTTTAAAAGATCACATAAAAAGATTTTTTTATTCAGCAAATGCAATTGGAATAAAAATTCCTTTTTCTCAAAAACAAATGAGTGAAGATGCTGTTAAGCTGGTTAAAAGGAATAAGATTAAAAGTGGTTATCTTCGTCCGATTGCATATTATGGTTATGGAAAAATGGGTTTGTGTCCACTTGGCGCAAAAGTAAATGTATCAATGTTTGCATTAGGTTTTGCTTCTTATCTTGGAGGTGATGCAATTAAAGTTGGAATAACTAAATTTATAAGGATCCATCCCAATACTACTGATATTAACGCAAAAATAACTGGGCATTATGCTAATTCTATTATGGCTAGCTTGGAAGTTCATAAGGCTGGATACGATGAAGCCTTGTTTTTGGATTATAAAGGGAATGTCGCAGAGGGGCCTGGTGAGAATATCTTTATTGTTAAAAATGGTGTATTATATACGCCTCCTTCGGATAATATTTTGGCTGGTTTTACTAGAGATTCAATTATTACTGTCTCAAAGGATATTGGCTACAAAGTTATAGAAAAACATTTTAAGCCAAAAGATATTTACAATTCAGATGAGGCATTTTTTACTGGAACTGCGGCTGAAATAACACCAATTGGTTATTTAGACAACAAGAAGATTGGAAGTGGTACAATAGGACCGGTTACTAAGAAATTAAAAGATGATTATATGGATGTTGTAAGAGGAAGAAACTCTAAATATAGAAAATGGCTAACTTATGTTAATTGATAATTACGAATTAAATTAAATATTATGAAAAAATTACTTATTTCAATATTGATTGCATTCCTTTTGCTTCCGTCAATATTAATGACACAAACTGCTAATGCAGTTGAATTTGATTTAAATAAAATTCGTCCAGTTATTACAGCGGATCAGGTGGTTCAGGTTGGCAAAAACATTATTTTTGATGCCTCTTCATCATTTTTAATTGATAATGATGAGCCCATTAAATATATGTGGGATTTTGGTGATGATAGTGGTATTTCTCGTGAAATTGAAGCTGTTCATACTTATTCTGAACCTGGTAATTATCTTGTTACTCTTACTATTACTCAAGGTGAAGAAGTTGAATCAGTGCAGCGTGATGTATTTGCCTATACTAAGCTTATTTTAATGCTTACAGATGTGACTGAAATGAAAGATAGTATTGCAAATTTTAAAGCTGAGGCAGAGGAGGATGGTATTTATATTTTTCTTCTTGATAGTTATGAAAGTACTACGGCTTTTATGTCTGAAGAATCACTTTCAAAGAAATTATCTGATCAGGTTTCTATTTTGAACAATGCAGATCCAATTATAACTTGGACATCACGTGGAAGCGGAGTTAATGCTCTTACACGCTTAATTCAACAACCTACGGAAGATGAGCAGATAAAAATAAAAGAATCCTTAAAAGGGAAAAGTATTGTTGTTATAACAGATGATAATATAAATACTCTTGCCAGGATTATGCAGGCTAATTACAACATAATAAATCCTGAGCAAATTGTTATTGTTCGCCAAACTGAACTAAATAACCTTATTACTTCAGAGAATATGCAGGAATTTGTTTCAAAGTTAGAAACTAGATTTTCTGACTACAGTATTATTAATGAGGAAACTGGGCGTGTTGGCATTTGGAATTCAATATCTTATTTGGTAAGCTTTATGATTACCAAAGGGATACCAAGTAATACAATTGTACTATTGCTCATGCTTCCGGTAATCGCAACAATAATTGCATTTTTAAAGCAGGTAATTGGTATTACAACTTTCGGTTTATATACTCCTTCTATTATTACTCTTTCATTTTTAGCGCTTGGTCTTAAATTTGGATTGGTAATTCTTGTAATTATTATTTTTACAGGTGCTATATTGCGTAAGGCTCTTGACCGTTTTCGATTATTACACATACCTCGTATTGCAATAGTGCTTACTATTTCAACACTAATTATTTTGTTGATGTTGGCATTTGGTGCATTTATGGGTATCAGTCAAATTGCAACCATTGCTGTATTCCCTATGCTTATTATGACAACACTTGCGGAAAAATTTGTAAGTGCACTTGGAGGAAAAGGTTTTTATTCAGCTTTGCTTTTAATGTTTGAAACAACTGTAGTTTCTTTAATTTGCTATTGGGTTGTTGAGTGGCAATATCTTCAGAATCTGATTTTAGGTCATCCTGAGATAATTCTTCTTTTGATACTTGTAAACTATGCTTTGGGTAGATGGACAGGTCTTCGTTTAATGGAATATGTTCGTTTTAGGGAGGTAATGAAGCATGCTGAGGAATAAATAATATTTGTGATTTGTGATTTTTGAATTTTGATTTAGTTTTTAGTTCGAAGCAATCATAAATCACAAATCTAAAATCTAAAATCTAAAATCTATGTGGTTCTTCCATAATCCGGGCTTGCTCGGAATCAACGCGCGAAATCTATTATATATTAAGGCTTATAACCCCAAAAAAGCTGTAATGCTTGCTGATAGTAAAATTAAGACTAAAAACTTTCTTTCAGCTCGTGGGATTCCTGTGGCTCGTATGTATAACTCTATTAGTAGTAAAAAAGAACTTAAAAATTTTGATTTTGATAGCCTCCCAAATTCATTTGTAGTAAAACCAAATGCTGGTTATGGAGGTGAGGGAATTCTGATAATAAAAAATAGAAAAGGTAGTAATTGGATAAAAGAAAGTGATGAAATTTTTACACAAGATGAATTGGAATCTCATATTAATGACATTCTTGATGGTCGTTATTCGATTGCTGATATGTCAGATGTAGCTCTTTTTGAACAAAGGCTTGAAGCTCCTGATTTATTTAAAAAAATGGCTTTCAAGGGGCTTCCCGATATTCGAATTGTGGTGCACAATCTTATTCCTGTAATGGCTATGCTTAGAATGCCAACTGAAACATCCCAAGGGAAAGCTAATATCCATTTGGGAGGAATAGGAATTGGCTTGGATATTTCAAAAGGGCATATGACACATGTAACTCAATATAATAAGGAAATTAATGGTATTCCTGGTTTTGGAGATATAGAGGGTATAAAAATTCCTCATTGGGAAGAAATGCTTCTTATTGCTTCACGTGTACAACAAATAACCAATCTTGGTTTTGCTGCGATTGATTTAACATTGGACAAAAATATGGGACCTGTACTTCTCGAGATTAACGCACGCGCAGGTCTTGCTGTACAAATCGCCAATATGGCACCTCTTCGAAAGCGTCTTGAGCGAATTCAAGGTATAAAAGTAAATACACCTGAAAAAGGTGTGAGAATTGCTCAGGATATTTTTGGTCAGAAAGTTGAAGTAAAGATTTCTAGGGAGCCGGAAAAAGTAGTGATTGGAAGTCTTGAAAGAATTGAGGTGATTGGTAAAAAGGACAATGCCAAAATTGTTGCTCAGATGGATCCATATATTGAAAAATCAATTTTAGATAGTCAAATTGCTGAGAAAATTTCACTTGATTCAACAGGTAAATGTAAATTTAATCTTCTTAATGTAAAAGTAACGACAGTTGTGGATACTAAAGATTTTAGTGAACAGAAATATAAAATGCTTATTGGGCAACGTGATTTGAGAAATTTTTTAATTGATCCAAATAAGCATATGACTTCGATAGCTTCCGAAAAACCAGCTAGTAATATTCCTTATATAGCAAAAACTTTTACCCCAAGTGAATTAGAAAGAATTGATCAGGAGCTTTTTGAAATAGATAGTAAAATTAAATTACTTTCCCATCTTAAGCCTATAAACTTAAAAGAAGAGCATACAAAGTTTTTAGTTGATCCAAAATATAATCCTCAGTTTGAGTACAAAGAATTATCTTTTGATCCGAATAATTTATACAATAGGCTAAAGAGAATTGAATTCCCAGATACTCCAATTGGAAATTTATGGCAAAAAAAAGCTGATGAAATTTATAGAAAAATTGGGCTTATGGAAGTTCGTGCAACAGATGAATTTACTGCAAAATCAATACTTCTTTATGGTGCTCCTGATGAGACACTTTACAATGAGGCTTTAGAGGAAATAAAACAAATGCCTGAAAGTTTTCCCGATCCAGGTAAAATTTTGCCTATAAAAGATGTAAAGAAGGCTTTTGAACAGGCTATATCAGATTATGGACTAAAGGGCTGGAGTGTAAAGATTAAAGATGAGATGGTATCTGATGCAATTGCAGGAAAAAAGAATACGATTCTAATAAGATCGAATGCGAGATTTACAAAGGATAGACTTAAAGGAACCATTGCTCATGAAATTGAAACTCATGCATTTACTGCAATGAATGGAGCATTGCAACCCTACAAAATATTTCAAAGAGGTCTTGCTGATTATTTAATAACAGAAGAGGGGCTTGCAGTTTATAATCAAGAACAGACCGAATCAAGTGAGACTATTAAAAAATATTGGCCTGCGTCATCTGTTATTGGAATTCATACTGCGATGAAGGGTGGTTTTGCCGATGTTTACGAGGAAATTATGAAATATAATTTTGGTGCTGAGCGCGCATGGCAAGTCGCATTAAAAGCGAAGCGAGGGCTTTCAGATACAAGTAAGCCAGGTGCTTTTACAAAGGACTTTGTTTATTTCAAGGGGTATAAAATGATATTGGATTATATTAAGAATGGAGGAAATCTAAAAAACATATATTATGGAAAGGTTAATCTTAATGATATGGAAATCATCAAAAAGGTTAAAGGATTAAAAGAGCCAAGGTATCTTCCTTCTTATTTGAGACAAAAAAATATTTAGGCATTAAATAATCAACATACTATCGCCGAAACTAAAGAATCTATAGTTCTTGAGTTTTGCTTCTTCATAGGCATTAAGAATAAATTCACGTGATGCAAATGAGCTTATAAGCATTAATAATGTGCTTTTTGGAACATGAAAATTTGTTATTATTCCATCTATATATTTCCATTTGTATCCAGGATATATAAATATATCTGTTTCTCCTGTTTTTGCTATAAGCTCACCTTTTTCGTTTGAACAGGATTCCAATACCCTTATAGATGTTGTGCCTACAGCGATAATTTTCTTCCCATTATTTTTTGCTTCATTTAATCTTTTGGTAGTATCTTCTGATAATTCAAAAAATTCACTATGCATTTTATGATCTTCGATTTTATCAGTTTTGACTGGTTGGAAAGTTCCCATTCCAACATGAAGATTTATAAATTCTTTTTGTATACCTTTTTCTTTAAGTCTATTAAATAAATTATCCGTAAAATGAAAGCCTGCAGTTGGCGCTGCTACAGAACCTTCATTTTTTGCATATATTGTTTGATATTTATCTGGGTTATCAATATCTTCTTTTATATAAGGTGGAAGAGGGGTATGTCCATGTTTTTTCAGGTATTCTTTAAAATTGTCACAATGAAATTTGATAATCCTTAATCCATTAGGTGTGATGCTTTCTATGTTACAACTTAATTCTGAATCGATTTTGATATACGATTGTGGAATGAATTTTGGCCCTGGTTTAACCATACATTCCCAAATATTTTCACTGATTGATTTGATTAATAATATTTCAGCCTTTCCTTCTCCAATTTTAAATTTTAGTCTTGCTGGTATTACTTTTGATTCATTAAAAACCAAGATCGTATTTTTATCTAATAAATCAGGTAATTCAAAAAATTGATGGTGCGAAATTAGTTTTTTCTTTCGATTTAATACCATCAATTTTGATTGGTCTCTTTTTTCAAGTGGTTTTTGAGCTATGAATTTTTTTGGAAGACTATAATCAAAATCAGATAATTGCATATTTAATTCATAGAATTACCAATGACTTAATATCCAATAATTAATCGGAAATTGGAATCAGTCATTGGTAAATGTATTATTATTTTTCACCTTCTTCTTCACTACCTTCTTCTTTCTTTTCTCCTTCTTCACCACCTTCTTCAGCTGGCTTTTCTGCTTCTTCAGCAGCTTCAACAGGTTCTTCTTCTAAGCGAGGAGCGGATACTGTAGCTACATTAATATCTTCTGCATCAATAATTGTAATTCCATTTGGCGCTTTAATATCTCCTACTGTAATAGCAGTATGGAAATCAATAAGAGGGCTTATATCAACTTCAATGCTATGTACTAAATCTTTTGGAAGACATTCAACAGCTACTGAATATTTACTGGTTACAAAAATACCATTTTCATCTCTTACTGCAGGTGATGTACCAACAAATTCCAAAGGAATTTCTGTTGTAATAGGTTTATTCATATCAACTGCCATCAAATCAACGTGTATGATGTTGTCTGATACAGGGTCATATTGCATTTCGTGGACTAATACATTGAATTCTTTTCCCTCTTCATTTTTTAATGAGATTACTGTGCTTTTACCTGCTTTTTTATATAAGCGTCTGAAATCTTGGTAGTCGGCAGAGAAATTTATTGGTTCTACACCTTTTCCATAATAAACCATTGGAATGCGGTCAGCATTTCTGGCGTCTTTAGCAGTTTTATAAACTCCTTGAGTAACTTCTAGATTGAACTTTTCCATTTTATATAATAATTAAGTTTTATAGTGTTAAGGTCTTTTTAATTTGGCAATTTGATGAACTATATCCGAGCGGGTAATTATACCTATTAATTTTTTGCTTTTATTCACAACGGGTAGTCGAGTAATTTTGTTTTTTGACATCAGATTGATTGCTTCCAATAAAGTTGTATCGGTATTTGCCGTCTTTACTCCTTTTGTCATAATATCTTTTACTGTTTCTGCACAGTGATCCTTTAGATTCTCATTAAATTTATTAATATCATCTAGATACACTATGCTACCAAGTAAGTTTATACCCCTGGGGGACTTAAGAGTGGTAAAGTGGTTAATTAGGTCACTTTCAGTAACAATTCCAATTATTTCTTTCTTGTCATTTATTACAGGGACGCCAAGTATATCATGCTTATCCATTAATTTGAACAATTTCTTTATGGATTCACTTTCTTTAACGGCTATTACTTTTTTTGTCATAAAGCTTTTAACCGGTTTTTTCATTAATTTTTCCATAATATTGATCTTTATGAGTTTTGTGAAGATGTTGTGCAATGGGGAAACATTTGAATTCATTGAAATTTTCTACGTAAATTTTTTCTGAATTCATTTTCGCTTCGCAAGGCCCTCATTTCTTCGGGCTAGCTTCGCTCAAACCACGTTTCTCGCCACTACTTTGGTGCCGCGGGTGGGACTTGAACCCACACTCCCGAAGGAAAAAGATTTTAAGTCTTTCGTGTATACCAATTTCACCACCGCGGCTCATAAGCCCAGTTATTTTAGTGAAAAATCACATTTAATACAAGTTTATTTTGAAATTTAACATTTAATACTTGAAACTTGAAAATCTTATTTCAATTATCAAATTTCAAATTTCAAGTATCGGGTTTTCGTGTATAATGTTTACCTACCAATATAAATGGTAATTAATATGAAGTATAAGTGGGATACCATAGGCCATCAGAAGCAATTAGTTCAGCTTGAAAAAGAAATTCAGGATAAGAATATTGTGCATGCGTATCTTTTTTCCGGACCTAAAGATGTTGGTAAATTTCGTATTGCAAGGATGTTTGCCAATATTTTACAGTGCCCAAATGATTTTTGTCATAATTGTGATGATTGTAAATTGATTCAAAGTGGTGCACATCCTGATACAATCGTTATGGCTGATAAAGGTGAAACAATTAAAATAGATCAAGTCAGAGAGCTTATACATAAAACTAATCTCACTTCTCAGGGGAAGCGCCGTATTATACTTATTGAAAATATCGAAAGGATGCCCATAGAGGCTCAAAATTCTTTTTTAAAAATTTTGGAAGAGCCCCCTGGTGATACTGTGTTTATTTTGACTTCAACTCAGGTTAATCAAGTCTTGCCAACCACAAAATCCCGAACAAGAAGGTATTTTTTTCATAATATTGAAGATAGTGTAATTAAACAGTATCTAGAGGAAAAATATGGCTCTAATTCAGATATTGAGGAGATAATTCAAATCGCACAGGGGCGTCCTGGGTTTGCAATAAATTTAATGAATAAACCTGTTTTGCTTACTGAACAGCGCAATGTGTATAACCAAATAGATTTTTTTCTTAAAAAGAATGATATAGCTAGGAAGTTTATGCTTGTTGACGAATTAGACAAAGATTCTAAACAAATGGAAGTATTTTTTGATGCTTTTTCACGATATTTAAGAAAACAGCTTTACGTGTACCTTTCAGAAAAGGATAATTCACTTAAGTCACGTTATTCTTTAAAAGAAATAGTCGAATTATTTGAATCTTTGGAAAAAACACGCTATCTTATTGATAGAAATACTAATAAAAAATTAGCACTAGAAAACTTCTTTCTTCAAACAGAAAAATAAAAACAAACATTTACTATTAACTATTAACATTTAGCATTAAATTTTTGACTATTTGGTCAATTACTTCATGTTTCATGTAGATTGTAGTTTATGCTTGAGCTTTATATATTTATTCTGGCTTTAGTCGCTATCATTGTTATTGTTAGCCGTCGCAATGTGATTTTTAAACGTAAGGAAAAGGAAGAGTTTAAAAAGGAAGTTTCAACAAAGGTGGAAGAAAACAGGAAAATTGAACAAACTGAAAATCGAGTTAGATTTAGAGATGAGCTCGCAAAGGGGCAGGGAGAGCAAAAATTTGATTTTGTTAAGTTTAAGGAGGAGATGAGAAAAGCTGATTTGGCAATTGCAAAAAAACAATGGAAAGATGCTAAAAGATACTTAATCCAAGCAAGTGCGGTTGCAAAAGACGAAATGATACCTTCTATTAAACTTGCCAAGGTATATATGGAAAGCGGTGATTTTAGAAAAGCTGAAACTTTATATAAACGATTACTAGAAACAGATGCTGAGAATCCGGAGATTTATGAGAATTTAGGGAAGATTTTTACAAAAAAACGAAGATACAAAGAAGCAATTCAGGCTTATGTCCACGCAGTAGAGCTTGATGAAAAGGATGATCAGAAATTTATAGCTCTTGGTAGACTTTATCATCTTATGATGCGTTATTCATTGGCTGCAGAATGCTTTCGTCGTGCTGCGGAATTAAAACCAAGATCTGTGGATTACCTTTTTTTACTTGCAGATTCCTGTAGTTATGATGAAGATTTGGATAATGCACTTTTTACTTACGAGCGAATCCTTACAATTGAGCCATATAATGAATTGGCAAAAAATAGAGCTGGCGATTTGCGACTTAAAATTAAAGAAAGTGAAAACTTTTTTGCAAATAGCTAACAAGTTTTCAGTTTTCAAGTTTTGTGGATTGTAGTATCTTTATACCGTTATTTTGTTATTTTGTTATTATTATGATTAATTTTGCTGACAGACTTACAAATCGTATTAGTGATTTAGCTAATCCAACTGTTGTGGGGCTTGATCCGCGCCTTAGTCAAATACCTGAGTTTATTACTGAAGATGCTATTGATGAATTTGGTGAAACTTTTGAAGCTGCAGCTAATGCTATTCTTGAATTTAATAAAGGTATAATAGATGCAATATCTGACATCGTTCCTGCTGTAAAACCACAAATCGCATTTTATGAATGTTATGGTCATTATGGATTATGGGCTTATGAAGAGACAACTAAATACGCTCAGGAAAAAGGGATGCTTGTTATAGGTGATGCAAAAAGGAATGATATTGGGTCAACTGCAAAAGCGTATGCCGAAGGCCATCTTGGTTTAGTCGATTTATTTGGTGAATCGATACCATCTATTAATACTGATGCTCTTACCGTAACTCCTTATTTAGGCTCAGATGGTATTTTGCCATTTACTAAAGTATGTGCGGAACAGGGGAAGGGGATTTTTGTTTTAGTTCGCACATCAAATCCTTCTTCTGATGAAATTCAGAGTCAGCCACTTGGTGATTATTTAATGG
The DNA here is from genome assembly GCA_016932505.1 of Candidatus Peregrinibacteria bacterium. GTDB lineage: Bacteria > Patescibacteriota > Gracilibacteria > UM-FILTER-43-11 > UM-FILTER-43-11 > JAFGCT01. The sequence goes on along the minus strand of JAFGCT010000007.1, from coordinate 77,221 downwards.
ATGAACATGTTGCTAACCTTGTGGAAGGTTGGGGACGCGATTTAATTGGAGATAATGGTTTTTCTTCAGTTGGTGCTGTTGTAGGCGCCACTTACCCTGAAGAGGCACGAGTGCTTCGTAATGTAATGCCAAATCAAATATTCTTGGTTCCTGGCTATGGTGCTCAGGGGGGAGGTGCGGAAGATGTGAGGCCGTGTTTTCATGAAAATGGCACTGGTGCAATCGTTAATTCATCACGCGGGATTATTTTTGCTTATGAAAAAGATAATCAGCCGGGTGAAGCTTATGCTGAAGCTGCTAGGAATGCTGCAATGTCTATGAAAAAGGATTTATCCGGATTATTCTAATTATTTCTTTTTTCTCTTTTTAGATTTTCAGTTGGATTTGTAATAACTTCTCTCTGAGATCCTTTTATTGGTGAATCATCTGCTTTGCTACTTGCAACTGTACCAAGTAAGCTACTTAATAATAATGCAGTACCCGCTACTTTTCCCATTGGCTTAAGAACCCTTTTTACACTATTTCTAATTGAATGAATAGATTCATTGCTAATAGGATTAATTTCTTTTTTTATTCTCCTAATTGAATTTTCAGATATTTTCATCTAATTATTATAGCATGAATAAGCTAAAAATTCAATAATCTATACTTTATTATTACTTTGATTCTTCCTCGTGTAGGATTTTATCTATTGTTTTAATTAGACGTGACATGAGCTGATTTATTGCCATTAGATTTAATAGTGCCGCTTGTAAGGCTTTCTTCTGATTATTCATAAAATCCACCAATTAGAAAATAATCGGGTGGGGAACTTTTTTAGGTGTTTATAATGGTTTTATATTATATGGTATTATATAGAATATGTCAAGTATAAATTAAATTGGATTATTCTAATTTTTTAAAAACCCCCGATGTTATATCGAGGGTTTTTAGATTACCATTCTGTATCCATATCTTCATCTTCATCAAATTTTTTCGAGCAGATACATTCGCATTCATGTAATTCACAATTTTCACATAGTGGGCAATTATTCCCACATTCACATTCGCTATCGAACATAAATAGTGAATTATGAAATAAAATTTACTTTTTCTTTGCTGCTTTTTTAGCAGGTTTTTTAGCTACTTTTTTAACCACTTTTTTAGCTACTTTTTTAACTACTTTTTTAGCAGGTTTTTTAGCAACTTTTTTTGCTGTTTTTTTTGCTGGCATAAGCTTTTAAAAATTAAATAATAAATTAACTTAATTATCATCTTTTTATAAAAAAAAGCAAGTTTAAATTAATGCTTATTTAAGCCAATAAACATTTATAATATTTTTTATTATTATATTTTTCTTTTGCAATAAAACTAATTCATTATTTTTGGATTTTTCTTAATCATTCTTGTTATAACAAATGGAAATGTTAGAGTCGTAATTAGTGCCATGACAACTAAGCTGGAATAGATTTCCAATGGAATTAATTTTGTTCTAAAGGCAATAAGTGCAAGTGCTAATTCAATTGCGCCACGGCTATTCATAGCCCAGCCAATTAAGTATAGCTGTTTCCATGATAGTTTATTGAATGGTTTTATTAATAATGGTCCAAGTATTTTTCCTGTAAATGCAATTATTAGAATGATTAATAAGATGTTTTTGTTCGGATGAAGTGAACTTATGTCAAAATGAAGACCCATTGAAACAAAAAAGAATGGAACGATAGCCACATACATGATTTTTTCTACTTTACGAATTATCTCATTATGATTTCCGTTTTTTTGCATCATCACTCCAACAAAAAAAGCAAAAATTGTTGCGCCTAATAATAAGTCTTCTTTAAGGTAAATATTTTTTGATATAAAGGTTATAAGAATAAAAATTCCTAATCCTAAAATATCGTCTATTATTCCGGCTTCCATTATTAAGGTTCCGATTTTACTTTTTAATTTGTTTACATCCATAAGTACTCTTGCTTGAGTTGCCTCCGCCGTTATGCTTAAGCAAATTCCAACAATTAGTGAGATATAAATCGTATATCCCAATAAATAAAAAATTACGAAACCTAATATGAATGGTATAAATGCAGCGAATAGTGATACCCAAGTTGCTTCTCTGAATTCTTTTTTTAATAAGCTTGATTTGGTTTCAATTCCTGCCAGAAACATTAAGCATAGTAATCCGAAGTCCCCAATATTCATAACTACATTTATATCAGATTGAGTCATTAGACTTCTAATATATGGCATTCCTAAAAAAATTCCACTAATTATCAATGTTACAACTTGAGGAATCTTTAATAATTTACCAACTTCAGTAATCATATAGCTGATAAGAAGAAAGCCTATTAGAAATATTAAGATGTTCATTGTTTATTTGTTTTTTTGATTATAACATATTTGTTAAATTGACCACCTGAGTTCAAGAGGTATGAAATCTTTAAACTCAATTTTTTATTTAATATCTTTTCCGTATGTAATTGTTTTTACTCCTTGTGGTCTTTTGCGAGTATCAACATACCGATTAATTTCTTTATAGTCTAATTTCTCAACTAGTTTTTTTACAGGTGTGTTTCCTTCCCATGAATCAATTACAATCATATGTATTTCAGGAAACATACTTTGTAGTATCATCTCGGCTTCAATGAGTATCTTTGTGCCTATATGCCTTCCCCTTAATAATGGGCTTATAGAGAAAGTTGAGCATTCGGCAGTATAATCGTGATATATTATTGCAAGAGAGGCTATAACATTTTCCTCTTCATCTTTGCCAATTAACCAAAATCCTTCTTTAAAATCCCTAAAAACTCTGTCTCTTATGGAAATAGGGCGTTCTGATAATGGTTTTACAAAAGCATTATCAACTTCTTTTTGAGATAGATATATAATCAGATTTTCCAAATCCTTTTCTTCAGCTATTGAAATGGAAATTGGTGGTTGGTTAATTGTTGATACATTGGAATCTGAGGACATATATTATTTATTAAATTCTTAAAGATTATTATATCATGGCATAAATACGTTTCATCTCGACAAATTTATTTCTTATGTTGATTGGATTGAAATACTAAAAAAACACCTCACTGAGATGTTTCTTGGATTTTAATGGCGGAACGGACGGGACTTGAACCCGTCCCGACTTCATCGGGATGACAGGCAGGTTATTAACAAAAAAACACCTCACTGAGATGTTTCTTGGATTTTAATGGCGGAACGGACGGGACTTGAACCCGCGACCTCCTGCGTGACAGGCAGGCGTTCTAACCAACTGAACTACCGCTCCATTTTTTTATTGTCACTGATTAATTTTAATATTAATCTTCTATTTTTCCAGTTTTTTATTTGTCTCTCTCGGATTATTGCTTCCTTTTTTGAATTATATTCTTCGGAGTAAGCAAGTTTCCATGGAGACTTTTTAGACGTGTATCTTCCTCTTCCTTCATTGTGATAGGCAAGTCTTTTATCTAGACCCTGAGTGTAACCTATATAATAACTCTGGTCTTTTAGACTTTCAATTATATATACAAAATATTTCATTTTCTCTCTATATAAACCTGAACCCGTCCCGACTTCATCGGGATGACAGGCAGGCGTTCTAACCAACTGAACTACCGCTCCGCGTTTTTGCCTGGATATACTAAAGCATCCCCCGCATTTTGTAAACATGAATTTTTTTGATATAATGCAAATAAATATGAAAAACCAATCAACAAAAAAACTGGGTTTTATTATGGCAATCATGATTGTGGTAATTATGGTGGGTTTTTTTATGAACAAATCCAAAAGTATTCATCCAAATATTAGTGTGGCTAATGTAAATTATAATCAGGCTATTGCCAGTCCTTTACTAATTGTTGGTGAAGCTAGGGGTACTTGGTTTTTTGAGGCAGATTTTCCAATTTTCCTTGAGGATGAAGAAGGTAATCAGATAGCTGTTGCTATTGCTCATGCTCAGAATGACTGGATGACTGAGGATTTTGTGCCTTATAAAGCAAAATTAGAGTTTAATGTAGAGGAGGATATAAAAGGCATACTAGTATTTAAGAAGGATAATCCATCAGATTTGCCTGAATATGATGATGAATTAAGAATTCCGGTTTATATTGAAGCTAAATGATTAATTAGCTTTAACTGATTTTTAATTATCTCTACTTAGGCGCTTTACTACAGTTGGTCTTATTTTTACTATAATCGCTCCTTTATCTGCTCCGCTTGTCGGGTTTTCTTTGATAAATCTCCTTATAGCTTCTTTTTCGGGATTAGTGTCACGTCTTTTTTCTTCAAGCAATTGTGCAGGATCGTATCTAAAGGCATTTCGCATTTTAATAAATGATTAAATAATAAATAAACACAAAAAAACCGCTTGTAAGCTGATGACTTCGATTGGGAATCGAATCATCGGATACTAAGCGACAATGAGTATGTGGTTAATTTTCATAGTTTTATTTGCATGGTCAACTTAATATTTTACCTGGTTTTTGTCAATACAGATTATTTTCTGAAATAAAAACTTCAGAATAACTGTAGTATTATTAAGTAGAACTATTTTTTCTTTGCAAAAATCTCTTTATGAAGGACTATGCCTTAAAAACAGACCTTGAACTTGTAAAGCTAGCACTTAAAGATCAGGAAATATTTCTTCATCTAATGGAGCGATATGAATCTAAACTATTACGTTATATAAGACGTTTTTCGGGGGTAAATAAAGAAACTGCAGAAGATATATTGCAGGAAGTTTTCATTAAAATTTATCGTAATCTTAATAACTTTGATCAGGATTTAAAGTTTTCATCATGGGTTTACAGAATCACGCATAATGAAATATTAAATCAGCTTAAAAAGGAAAATAAGCATCAAGTATTACCAATTCAAACCGATGATGATGAAATCGTGGATTTGTTAAATATACTTGAAAGTGATGTTGATATTGAAAAGGATATGAAGAAAAAAGATTTGCAGGAAAACGTAAGGAATATTCTATCAATGCTTTCTCCAGATTTCAGAGAAATATTGCTCTTAAAATTTATAGAAGATAAAAGTTATGAGGAAATATCAGATATCCTCCAAAAACCTATTGGAACAGTCGGAACTTTAATAAATCGTGCGAAAATACAATTTAAACAAATAGTAGAAAAAAATAACCTAATATATTAATCAATTATAATTTATGGCAAAGCTATCAAAAACAATATTGGAAAGAATTAAGAAGGATAAAATTAAGCCGATCCCACGTTGGCAGTTTGTTTTAATGCATCTTTTGTTGTGGTCTGCTTATTTAATAGCAATTGTACTTGGTGCACTTGCATTTAGTATAATTTTTAGGTTAATTTCCGGTATTGAATGGGAAATGGTACGTAGAGCAGGGAAAGGTCCTATTCGTGGTTTTTTCTTAATTCTTCCATATTTATGGTTAATAATTTTAGGCGTTGTTTTATTTATTGCTGGTAGGGTATTTGAAAAAACTAAAAAAGGATACCGATTCAAACAAATAATTATTGTTCTTTCTTCTGTAGCAATTTCATTAGTACTAGGTGTAATACTTTATTTTGTCGGAGTCGGGCATTCTGTTGAAAACGTTTTAATTAATAGGGTTGGGCCATATGCAGAATGGAGAGACGATAGAGATCGTTTTCTTGTGGCGCCCAATGAAGGTGTACTTGTTGGAAGGGTGATTGAGATAAAACCAGATGAAGAATTATTGATTATTGATTTTATGAGTGAGAAGTGGGTTGTTGATATTAGTTATGCAGTATCAAATGATAATTTCGAACCACAAGTTGGCTTACCAGTTGGATTAATTGGAAAACAAATCAAGGAAGGAGAGTTTTTTGCTGAAAGAATAATGCCTTTCCGACCTCCAAGACAACTTAACGTACGACCTAGAATATTTAATCCGATAAAAAATGAAAGAAATAAATTATAAGATTGTATTAAAGAGTGAAGAAGCGCAACTTCACGAGTGATCACTCGAAATTTTAATCTTTAATTTATTAAATAGAATGAAAAAATATACGATTATTGGGGGGGTAATGACTCTTGCCATAGTTTTTACTTTAACTCTTGCAGCATCCACTTATGCAAGTTTTTCCGGAGGTGAAAATGGGCAAGGTTTAAGATTTGGAATGACTGAAGAAACGAAGGCTTTGCAGGAAAAAATTGCTAAAGCGATTGAAAGTGGTGATTATGAAACTTGGAAATCACTTGTATCTCAGATGCCCAATGCTGATAAAAGAGCCGAAAATATGAGTGAAGATGATTTTCAGAAAATAGTTGAAATGTATGCAAATCGAAAGGACATGCGGGAAACACATACTGTTATACAGGAGGCTGTAGAAAATGGAGATTATGAATCATGGGCTAAGTTAGTCAGTGATAGCCAGATGCCAAATAAAGACGAATTACTTGATGTAGTAAATAATGAAGCTGTTTTTAGCCAAATGGCTGATGCTCATCAATTAATTAAAGAGGGGCAGGCTATGGTAGAAGAGGGGAAAGACAAGTTACAAGAACTTGGGTTGCCACAGCATGCAGGTCAATTTCAAATGAACAAAGGTTTTATTGGTTTTGGTAAGTCTAATATGAAACGACCTTTTCAGGGGTCAATGAATGGTGGACGAAAGGACTTAGGAAATAAATAGTATTTAGAACTCATTTAACCCTGTCCCATTTAAGTGGATGGGGTTTTTTGTATTTATAATTTGACATTAATTTAATTACATATTATAATATTAACCATAAAATATTTTCTGCATTATGGTTAAACGAAATTGTGAAAGCAGAGGTAAAAATGAAGTCGAAGAAGTCACAGAATTTATTTTAAATTTCTTGTGTAGTTTAGAAGGTAAAACGACAGATAACCTTCTCACTTTATCAGACGGAACGAAAGTAACAATTACTCGAACTTTCCCCGGAGATTTTGTTAATGAAAGTGATGTTGTTGCTGAATGTGATAGAGCGTCTTTTTATGTTCGTGCGCAATTAATTCCTCAAATAGAAAATATGCTTGATGCAGGGGAAAGTTTTTCAATTCCTACAGTATTGAACGATGAAATACTTATTTTAGTTGTGCAAATTAAAAGTCCTTCTGAGATTCCGAGTAGTACAAGAAAAAAGACTAGAGCCAGAGTACGAAGATTATTCTAGTTTTTATTTTAATATTTCAATTCCAATAATTGAGAAATAAGCTATTAGGGTCATTAGTGTAATATTCCCCAAAAAAAGAGGTGGAAGTATTTTTTTTATGGGATAATTTATTAAACCACTACCGGCTGTAAGCAGGTTGTTGGGAAAAGGACTTAGACCAATATATGCCCAAATGAGAATAGGAATAATCCAATCAGGTTTATTATTTATAAATCCTATAATTTTGTTATTAAATTTTGCAAATTTAGAAGAACTTTTTACTACATTATGACTTTTTAATCCGATATAGAAAAAAACAAGGTTGGCAAGAGTGATACCAAAAGCTGCTGAGATACCTAAAATTAATGGATTTAAGCCTCCAATTGCAAATGCTATGATTGCTGGATAAACAGATAATGCAGAAATTGTTGCAAGATCTCCAAAAAATGCACTGGCAAAAGCAAGTAAATATCCATTGGAAGTTCCAATATGAAATATGATTTTTTCAGGACCAAAAATAAATAGAAACACTATCCATGAAAGAATTAGTGTTACTAAAAGTAAATTTAACAATTGTCGTATTCTTTTTCGCATTTGTTTGTTTTCTTCAGTACACAATTCAAGTATATCAGTTAATATTTTTCTATGTAATAGATTATTTTTAATTAATTTGTTATAATGTTTTTGCTTTTATCGCTAACATCAATTAATATGGATGGATGTGAATGCGGAAATAAGTGCGAGCCTTGTACCAATTGTTTTTTCCCAAAATGCGAATGTCAATGTGACTTCATTGATTTTGAGGATGAAATTGAGCTTGATTATTAGTGCTTGGCAAACGGAAAATGTTTTAATAAGGATGATATCATCTTGCTTTTTTGGCTTATATATGCTAAAATATAATGATATATAATAAATAAATTGTGACTGAAAAGTTGAATGAAATATCGGGAGGGGAAATTGAAAAAACTGAGCAACCTTTAAAAAGAACTCCAGCTTCTGAAGCTTTACTTGCTCAAAAAGCAGAACTTATTGGGCAGGGAGCTGCTTCATTGGATGGTATGAGCAAGCTACTTCAATCTGAACATGGCGAAGACTATGCTGCACTTGTTGGTGCAATTACTCTTATATATGGATTGTTTTTAGAAAAGCCAAAACAGGATGAAGAATCTGATGAAAATGAAGGTGATAAGAAGGGTGTAGAGGCAAGTACTTTGAGTCCTTTATCTGAGAATCGAAAGAATAAAGAAACAAGGAGTAAGGTTGAAGAAATAACGAAAAGACTTAAGGAAAAAAGGCAAAAGGCAAAAAAACCAGAAATGACATTAGAAAAAAAACCTAAGTTAAGCGAGAAATTTAAAAAAAATAATGTTTTTTGTGTTGGTGATTCATATATGGCAAGTATAAGTAGTGAAAGTGATATTCCAAGAAGGAAAATTGCAGAAACTAAACTTTCAGAGCGCAGTAGGCCTTTTGTTGCTTTTGGTAAAAATGGAAATGAAAAGTGGGGAGGTAATGACGTAGAGACAGTTGCACATCAGGCACTTGATAATCCTGAATGTAAATTACTTGTATTAACAGGTGGCTTGAATGATTTTTTTACTTATGGGAATCCTAGATTAACATATGAACGGGTACTGAAAGCATATAGAGGTATTATTAAACGTGCAAAAGAAAGGCCGGATGAGCTCGGTGGACCTGTAAAAGTTGTTATCTATAAGATTCCTAAAATTAGAAAGATACCAAGAAAGAAAACAGGCGAACAAGATATTGAGAGAAAAAACAAAATTAATATGTATACCGATAAGCTAAATAGCGACCTTGAGGTAGAATCTCTTCTTTCGGAGTCGTCTCGAATTAACCTTATTGATACAAATAAGGTAATGGGTGATAATTGGGGGGATACTATTCATCCAAACAAAACAGGTTATTTAAAATTGTATGAACAAATAGAAGATTATATTTCTTAGTTTTTTGCCGAAAAGCTTTCAATAATTTTGTAGTTTGGACCAAGCGCAGTAAGCGTACTTTGCATTAGATAAAAATTATCGACTGAAAATTTATAAGGTTCACCTTTTAATAAATCAGGTTTTTTTGTTGGTGGATTTTTATAACGACCAAGTGTTATATGAGGGGTGAAAGGGTAGTCTGATATATATCCTAGATTTCCCATCACTCTTCTTATATTATCTGATAATTTATTAAGAGCATCATTGTTTTTGCAGTTTATCCATACCCCTCTTATGTTATTCGTATGACCAAAAGGTTCTACGTTGCCCATCTCAATTTCAAAAGATGTGAATGTAATTTTGTTTAATTCATCAATAATTCGGTTTGCCGATTCTATATCATCACCTAGAAATTGCAAAGTAGTATGAAATTGATCTGATTTTTTTAAATCAGGGTATTGATTTTGTAATTGTTTACAGTATTGATGAAGATTTCGAGGAATATTTATTGAAAGAAATAATCGCATATCAAAAAAACTTACTATAATTCAAACACAATTATATCACGATTATACATTCGGTTCTGCTAGTGGACCTGGTTCAGGTGGCGTCTGAGTTTGTGTAGGTTCTGGTGCTGGAGTTGTAATTTCTTGTTGATCGGTAGGAGCTTCTTCATTAGGTTGTGACTCTTGAAACTCACGTTCTCTTTCTACTTGTTGAGCAAGAACTGCTTCAGGATTTGTTGTAATTATTTTATCTTCGTTGTAACTAGCAATTATTTGTATCGCAACGTGTTTCAATCCTGCAAAAAATAATCCCTGGCCAACATTTGCATTAAGAAGTAAATATTTTTCGCCTTCAGTCAGATTAAATATTTCAGTAAGTTTATCCATTGCACTTGGTGATTGTTTTAGAAGTAGCTGCATGGATGAGTTCGTAATAATTGGTCTTCCATAGTTTGATGCAACGAAATCTTCCACATCCTGAGTAATAGTTGTAATACCTAAGTAGTATTTACGTGCTCTTTTTACAAGTCCATATAAAAATCTGGCACTATCTTCGTATTGCATCATAGACCAGGCTTCATCAATTATAAGTAACCTGCGTTTTAGTGAAGATCTAACCGTATTCCAGATAAAATTTAAGATTATATACATCGCTATAGGGCGAAGCATATCTTCCAAGTCTCTTATACAAAAAACAAGTAACCCTGATTTTAAGTCAACATTAGTAGGCATATTGAATAATCCGGCGAATGTTCCTACTGTATATTTCTGCAAACGCTGAGCGAGGTTTTCAGTCCCTTTCATGTTGCTTAAAATATCATATAGATCTTCCATTGTTGGAGGCTCAACAGATGCTGGGTTTGGAGTTTCCATTGTTATACCCTTTAAGGCATATGTATCTATTAAGGCTTTATCCATCAATCCTTCTTCTTCTGGTGTTAGTTTTCCTAACATCAGATTAATTAGTCCATGTAGTGTAATTATATTTGTTCTTAGTAGATCTCCCGGTTTTTCATCTTCTTCATTAATTGGACTTGGAAGGTCAAAAGGGTTTATACGTTGGTCAGAATTAAGTGACACTCTTAAATATGTTCCATCAACTGTATTAGCAAGTTCTTCATATTCATTTTCGGGATCTATAATAATTACGTCTGTTCCCATCATTAATGAGCGCAAAACTTCAAGTTTAACAGCATATGATTTACCGGCACCAGACTTTGCAAATACAACAGAATTTGCATTTTCAAGATTGAATCTGTCGAATATTATAAGACCATCATTATGCCTGTTAATTCCATATAATATTCCTTCGCTGGATGTTAAGTCTGCAGAACTAAAAGGAAATGTAGTTGATAGGGGATTAGTATTCATGTTTCGGGTAACTTCTAGCTCATCCGTAGCAATAGGTATACATGAATTAAATCCGTGTTCCATTTGTAAGTCAGCACTTTTTGTCAGAACTAATTTTCCACCGAGCGCACTTTCCAGTTTGGTTTGATTTTTCTTAAGTTTTTCTTCATCTTCTGCATAAATTGTTATATAGAGTCCCATTTGAAAGAACTTTTCTTCACCACGTTGAATATTTCTACGTAATTCTTCTGCATCTTGTAATGCTGTTTCCAAGGCAGGGTCAGCAACCATTCCTTTCTCCTGTTCAATACGCATTGATGATTGTATTTGTGCTACTTTGTTTTTTAAATATTTCATCATTTTCGCACTACTTTCAGGGTATATAAACATAGAAATATCCATGCTTATATCAAAATTTATTACAGGTGAAAGCCAGTTAACTTCAATGTATCTTGGGTATGCATAGACGAAAAAAGTTTTTGCCAATACTCCACTGACTTTCATTTTGTCATACATGAATTCCATTGAAGAAGGAGCCATTAGGTCTTTAATGGTAGAAATTCCTTCTTTATATATTTTTTCTGCCTCTTTAATATCTCTTACATCAACTTTTTCATCTTCTTTTACCACTCCTTTTACGCTGGGGTCGCTTACATTTGATTTTACTGCACCTATTTCTGGTGTCGTTTGCTTTGGTGTAGGTTTTTTTGCAGGAAACAATGTAGCTGAAAGTTTCTGAAAAAATGACATTTTTTTAGCTTCTTCTTTAGTTTTACTATCAAAAACTACACTTTCCCCTCCTTGTTCTTCATTTGCCTTTTTTTCTTTCAAATGTTCTGGAATACCGGGTTTCGGTGGTTCCTGCGTTTTTTCAGATTGTGCAGAAGGTTCTACAGCTACTGCATTTTCATATATAAAAGGCTTTTTGTTGCCAAATTCCCTATACATTGATTTCAGAATATCCATATTTATTTGTTTTTATCTACTTATTATACCAAAAAAATGCTTAAAAATCAAGGTTATAAGCGGTATATTTGAGAATTGTGATTTGAGAATTGTGATTTCCGTTTTGTAATTTTAAAATGAATCACAAATCGAAATTTACAAATTTCAAATTAAACTCCATTTCCCATTCCAAGAAGGCCTATTATAAGTCCTATAGAGCCAAATAATCCTCCTATAATCCAGAATCGCATTGTGATTTTTGCTTCATTCATACCCTTTTTTTCATAATGATGATGAAGAGGAGCAATTAAAAAGACCTTTTTTTTAAAAAATTTCTTTGAAGTTAGTTGAATAATTACTGATAATGTTTCAATTATAAAAACTCCACCAACAAATAGTAAAACAACTACTGAATTAGTCATCATAGCTATTACACCTAGTGTTGCTCCATAAGATAGTGATCCTGTATCCCCCATATAAAACAATGCAGGAGGTATATTATTCCATAGAAAAGCAAGTAATGTTCCAATTATTACCCCACAAAATACAGCCAGAATAATTAATCCTTTTGCATAGGCTATGACACCAAAAACCATAAAAGCAATAATTAAAAGTCCTCCGGCTAGTCCATCCAGTCCATCGGTAATATTAACCGCATTTGCCGTAGAAAGTATTACAAGCATGAATAATGGTATATACCATAAGCCTATTTCAAAATCTCCAATGCTTGGTATATGTATACTGGAAAATCCCAATTTGTAATAAAACCACCACGCCCCTAGAATTGCAAATAATGTAAGAAGAAGAAATTTTGGTCTTGCTTTAATTCCTTTTACTCCACCAATTTGCTTTATATTAAACCAGTCATCAACTGCACCAAGAATTCCAACTGCAATTAGTGTAAATAAAGGAAGATAAACCTGACCTCTTTGTAATAATGATTGAGGAAGAAGCCCAAAGAGTGCTAATAAACGAGAAATTAATACCACAATTATAACTCCTCCCCACATTATTACTCCTCCCATTGTAGGGGTACCTGTTTTTTTGGCATGCATTTCGCTAAAATATGACGCTTTTTCTCCACTCATAGTGGTTTCCCTAATTTGTTTTCCTAATTTGAATTTTTTTACTAATTTTAGATACAGGGGGGTAAGCGTCAAAGTAACTAGAAAAGCTATTGTTGACCAACCAAAAATAGAGAAAAGATTTGGGATATGTTCCATTATTTAAGTTCTTAATAGTACAAAAGTGCTTAATGGCGTTTGGTATTACCAGCTAAGTGATTAGAGTTTATAGCTCTTATTCTGAGTATGAATGTGCTCGGTCAACATCATAGAATCTCATTTGAGTTCTATCGAATTTTAGTTCAGCTTTTCCTATTGGTCCATTACGATGTTTTCTTATGAATACTTCAGTAATTCCTTTTTCTTCTTCTGTAAGATTTTCTTCGTAATAATCTTTTCTGTATAACATCATAACAATATCCGCATCTTGCTCAATAGAACCTGAGTCACGTAGATCTGCCAGCTGAGGAATTTTAGGATTTCTTAATTCCACAGCACGGGATAACTGAGATAGAGCAATTATAGGAATATGTAGTTCGCGTCCTAAGCTTTTTAACGAGCGTGATATTTCGGATATTTCCTGTACTCTGTTTGCTTGATATGCTGCATTACCTGTAGACATTAACTGTAGGTAGTCAACAACGATTAAATCTAAACCGTGTTCCATTTGAAGCCTTCGGGCTTTTGCTCTTAGTTCTGATACAGATGTTCCAACAGAATCATCAATAAATATTGGAGCTTTATTCAAAGTGTCCATTACTGAACCCATATTCTGAAAGTCCTTATCGTCTAGTTTCCCGTGTTGTAATTTCCATGAATCCACCCCTAATATTGAGCAAAATAAACGATCGACCAATTGTTCTTTTGACATTTCTAATGAAAATATTCCAACAGTTTTCTTTTTACTGGCTTCTATACAAATTTTTTGAACGATTGAAAGAGCTAGCGCAGTTTTACCCATACTTGGACGTGCGGCTAGAATAATTAAATCCGAAGGTTGCATTCCTGAAAGTACTCTATCTAAAGTTTTATAACCAGTTGGTATTCCTTTTACTTTATCTGCTTCATCTGCGGTGTGTAGTGTAGAAAATTCTTCGAAACGGTCGTTTAATACGTCTCTTACGTGTACAAATCTGTCTTTTAGGAATGTTTGTGAAATACTAAAAACTTCTTTTTCAGCCTTTTCAAGCAGACTACTAATTTCTTCATCTTCACTATAGCCACATGCTGCAATCATGCTTCCAGCCTTTACCATTTTTCTTAGCGTAGATTTGTTTTTTACGATTTGTGCATATTTGAATATATGTGTTGCAGTTGGTACTAGTGAAGTTAGTTCTGCTAAATAAGCAGGTCCACCAATTGTATCGATATGCTTTCGTTCTTCAAGTAGGTTGGCTAGCGTAAGTAGGTCAATTGGGTCGTGTCTGTTGTATAAGTCTACCATCGCCTCATAAATCATTTTATGAGTGTCATAATAAAAATCTTCAGAGTTTATTAAGTCTACAATTTTAATAATACCATCCTTATCTATAAGAATAGAGCCGAGTACTGATTGTTCAGCCTCTTTGTTATGTGGTGGAATTTTACCTGCTTCAGCCATATTAAAACGAGATGACGAAATAACGAGATGACGAAATAACTAATGTTATACCGCATCATTTTTTATATTTGTTTTTGGATTTTAAGTTTATATTTTTTGAATGATATTTGCAAGAACGAAATTACAAAAAATCCCGATTTAAATCGGGATTTTGAGCTTATGTCAACAAATGTTTTTATTTTGTTTCTGGTTTAATTTCTCCAGCCATCAATTTATTTTGAATTTCATTGTACATTTTACTGTCATTCTTTAGGAATAATTTTGCGTTTTCTCTTCCCTGACCTATTTTAGTAACCTTGTATGTATAGAATGCACCAGCTTTATTTATTAACTTTTTTTCTACTGCTGTATCAAGTAAATCGCCACATTTGCTTATACCTTCATTGAACATAATATCGAATTCGGCTTGTTTAAAAGGTGGAGCTACTTTGTTTTTAACAACTTTTACTCGTACACGACGTCCTGTGATTTCTTTTCCATCATCAGTTGCTCCATTAATTTTATCAATTGCTCGTATATCTAATCTTACTGAGGTATAGAATTTTAGAGCATTTCCCCCTGTTGTAGTTTCCGGATTTCCAAACATAACTCCAATTTTCATACGAAGTTGATTAAGGAAAATAACAGTTGTACCTGTTTTTGATATAATTGATGTTAATTTTCTTAATGCCTGACTCATAAGTCTTGCCTGAAGACCCATATGTGAATCTCCCATCATACCTTCTATTTCTGCTTTTGGAGTAAGGGCGGCTACAGAGTCGATAACTATAATATCTATTCCTCCGGATCTGGTTAATGTTTCTACTATTTCTAGTGCCTGTTCTCCGTTATCAGGCTGTGAAATAAGTAAATCTTCTGTATTTACACCAATTCTTTTTGCATATTCTGGATCAAGAGCGTGTTCCGCATCTATAAAGGCAGCTGTGCCACCATTTTTTTGACATTCTGCAATTGTGTGAAGCGCAAGTGTGGTTTTACCTGAAGATTCAGGGCCATAAATTTCGACTATTCTTCCTTTTGGGATTCCTCCCCCTAGCGCTTTATCTAAGGAGATTGAACTTGTTGATATACATTCGACTTTCCTATTTGTATTGTCTCCAAGTTTCATAATAGTACCCTGACCGAAATTCTTTTCAATCTGAGCTAATGCATTTTTGATGGCATCGTTTTTCTTTGAATCGTTATCTTTTGTCATGAACTTATTAAAATTAAAAATTAAACTTTTTGTTGTTGATTTGATTATAGTGAACAGGTGTTCACCTAGTCAATCAATTTTTTAAATATAGCTACTAAAAAAGGTCTCGAACATGTCGAAACCTTTTTATTAAGCTAAAAACTAGAGATAGACAAAATGCCTTTATTTTTTTATAAATACTTTTCGTAATCTTTTAAGAGTAAAATATAAGCCAGAAAATACAATAGAATATATTAGTACTAACCAACTATTTAATCCAACTGAAGGAAGTGCAGGAATTTCTGCAGGTGTGTATGAAATTGTAAATTCTCTTGCTCC
The DNA here is from genome assembly GCA_016932505.1 of Candidatus Peregrinibacteria bacterium. Lineage (GTDB taxonomy): Bacteria > Patescibacteriota > Gracilibacteria > UM-FILTER-43-11 > UM-FILTER-43-11 > JAFGCT01. The sequence goes on along the minus strand of JAFGCT010000007.1, from coordinate 61,196 downwards.
AATTTCGTTCCCTTCTTTATCAAAAGATCTTATTGAGAATTGGTTATCTCCTTCTGAAAGTGTTCCAATTGAATCAGATGCAATATAGCTCCATTCAGTTTGACCAGGAATATATTTGGTGAGTCTGTAGTCATTCACGGTAATAGCGTCAGTATTTTTAGGTGTTTTTCCTTTAATAACATGATATCCGGTATTTGTATTCAGTTTATTGTTTTCTAAAATTGGCTCATCAATAGAAAAATCAGGACCTTTTAATTCTTCAACTGTTGTTGTCTCACCTATAATTGCATCTTCATTATTAGAATCTTCTGTTCCTATTTCAGTAATATCGGCTGATAATTTATCGACATTTGGGTCGAAGTGAACTGTATTTCTACGAGCACTGCATCCTGTTGCAATAACTAAAATAAATAATATCAGGAAAATAAAAGCTAGCTTTTTCATGGTGTGCAAATTAAAAAATTACAAAATTAAATATAACTATATTATTGGTATCAATTTTGTTTTTATTTTTTTTCAGCTTCCTTTTCTTTGATGTTTTTTATGCGATAGAAGTTTGCGATTGATTGTTCGCTACCAAATGCAACATTGCTTCCTTTGCACTCTTCACAGGTGAATCTTAGCTTTTTACCAACACGCTTAGGTTTAACTAATTTTTCGCAATCTCTACAATAATATATGATTTTAGCAGGCTCTCCAGTATCGTTTGTATATTTAGCTTCAGTTTCAACATCGGATTTTATAATATCTACATATTCTTTATCTGTATGACCTGGTTTGCCAGGAAGATTGTCGGAATACCCTTTATGTTCTTCAATTTCTGTCATGAGGTGTTAAGTTATGTTATTTTTCTGATTATGACAACCAAATTTTAATTACAAAACTTGAAAATGTTATTTTTTAGTATTTGCGATTTATAATTTGTGAGCCTTTTTTGAAAAATTTCAATTCACAAATTTTAATTATCTTCGTAGAAATTCATTGATAGTCCCGGATTTTTTTTGTCATTTGTTTCATCTGATTTATCTGATTCTTCTTCAATTTCTTCAGGTTCGGTTTGATCTTCGGCGAAATCATCTATTTCATTATCAGCTTCACTATTAATACCTGCTTCTCTACTAAAATACCTACCTTGATCATCGTCATTATTAGTTTTTGGTTCTCTTATTAATTCTTCAATTTCCTCTATCATTTCATCTTCTTGAATAAGCTCAGGTTCCTGTTCAACTTCTTCTTCAAATAACATCTGTTCCTCTTCAGGTTTCTGATTTTCTTCATCTTCTTTTTCGTAATTATATGAATTACGAGGTTTCTTTATATGTTCTTCCTCTTCATGCTCAAAGAAATCACTAACTTCCTTTTTTTTAAGTTTTTGTATTTGGGCAAATGCCGCAAATGCACCCAGAAAAGAGCCAACTAGTGCAAAGTAAATTCCGAAGCGTAATTCGGAGGTTGTATAATCTAGTGATCTTTTTGTGTATATGGCAATTGTAAGAAGGGTAAGGAATGCACTTTGCCCCATCAAAAAAAATAAAACTTGCTCTTTGGTGTATCCGAATTGAGGAAAGCTTATATGCAGATGTTCGGCAATGAGGTTTAAGATTGCGAGTAATACTAAAATGAATATTACAAAACCTATAACTCCTAAATCACCTCCAAAACCATTATAAACTGTGCTTTGGTCAAAGAGAATGATATAGAACCATGGCATAAATGCCCCCATTATTACTAAAAGACCACCTGCACCTATTACTTTTTCTTCAGCGCTTAGGCGTAAAAACATATGTTTAATGCGACGTAGACTCATGATTTTATTTTTAATATTAACTGAAAATACTTTACCATAAACGAAACAACGAAACAACGAAATGACAAGATGACTTTTTATTGCTTGTTAGTCAGTAATTGTTGTATCGTTGTATCGTTATTTCGTTACAAAGTTCCAAAAAATGAGGATAGCTTTTGACATCAGAGGTATTGAAGGAGATAGAGGTGGAAAAGGAATTTGGACTGCTAATGTTTTGAAAAGTATTCTGAATAATGATCGCGAGAATGAATACTACCTATTTACCAACAAGGATTGGGAAAATAAGTATAGGCATTTGCCCAATGTTTTTGTTGTTCGCATATGGGGAAAGGGGCCATATTGGCACTGGAGGTTCTATATGTCCATGATTAAGAATAAAGTCGATGTTCTTATTGCCACCGAAAGTTATATTGTTCCTTATATTCATAATGTTGAAAAATTAAAGGTTGCATTAGTTGTTCATGATCTTGTTGCTTTTAAGAGCCCCGCTAAACACCAAAAAAGAGCTACTTTTATTGAAAAATTGACTTTAAAGGGTGCAGTAAAAAAGTCTAAGTGGATTTTTACGGTTTCTGAATATACAAAGAAAGATTTGGTTGAGAAATATCCAAAATTTCGTCTTTCAGAAAAAATCACCGTTGTTTATGCAGGTATTCGTGATGCATTTTTGCGTAAAGTAGACCCTAATAGAATAATTGAAGTTCAAAGGCGCTATAATCTTGATCCTGATTATATGATGATGGCTGGAACTCTTGAACCTCGTAAAAATATTACAGGAGCGCTTGAGGCTTATAGTCTTATAAGTCCATTTAATCAACAACGTTATAGGTTTGTGATTGCCGGTAAAAAAGGTTGGTATTATAAGAAGATCTTTCAGAAGGTTAAGGATTTAAAACTTGTAGGTCGTGTGAAGTTTTTGGAATATATACCCGATGAGGATTTGGCTGTTCTTATGCAAGGTGCAAGAATATTCTTATTCCCGTCTTTTTATGAAGGTTTTGGTTTACCTATATTAGAAGCAATGGCGAATGGAGTCCCTGTACTTGCTTCTCGCGTTTCTTCAATACCAGAACTTGGAGTTGATGCCATTCATTATGCTGATCCTCATGAACCTGTTGATATTGCCGATGGAATTACACAGCTCCTTGATAATGAAGAATATTGCAAGAGTCTTAGAGAGAAGGGGTTTCAGCAGATTAAGAAATATAGTTGGGGAAGAACTGCTAATTTAATATTGGAAGCTATAAAAAGCTAAATATCAATTATCAATTATCAATTATCAATTATCAATTATCATTTAACAATTATCAATTATCAATTATCATTTAGTTTCATTTTATATTTTTTATTTATAGTTTATGAAGAGGGTTGCTATTGCAAGTAGGTTACATCTGGAAAAACATGAAAAAACTTTTCATAGTATAGTGAGGTATTTAAAGAAGGAAAAAAAAGAACTTTTTTTGGAAAAGCGGGTGGCTGATTTGATGAAAATAAAGAAATATAATGAATTTATTCCTGGTGAAACTGAGGTTGATCTCGTTCTTGTTTTAGGTGGTGATGGTACTATTTTGAGAGTTGTAAATAAAATGAAAGATATTAATACAAAATTTTTTGGTATTAATATGGGGCATTTGGGATTTTTATCTGAAATCCCACCTGTGCAGATTACAAAGTCTCTAGGGCGTATTTTTGCCGGTCACTATACAATTGATAAAAGGATGATGCTTCAGATTAATTTAGAAAGAGATAAAAAGAAAATCAATAAATTCCATGCATTAAATGAGGTTAGTATTACTCAGGGTACTTTGTCTCGTTTGATTACTTTAAAAGCAAAAGTGAATGGAAAGAAATTAGCAAATTATAGGTCAGATGGTCTAATAGTTTCTACTCCTACTGGTTCTACTGCTTATAATCTTTCTGCAGGAGGTCCAATTGTTTATCCGACCATGAAAGCCATAATTATAACTCCAATATGCCCTCATAGCTTTAATCAGAAGCCGATAGTAATACCAGATAATAAAAAAGTAAGCATCTTGGTTGCCAGTGATTATGAAACTATTAACTTAACCATTGATGGACAGCAGAGCTTGCTTTTAAAAAATGATGATATAGTTCATGTTAAACTAGGTTCTTCGGTAGAATTTATCAGGTTGCCTAATGAAAATTATTTTCAGACTCTTAGGCAAAAGCTTGGGTGGGGAGGAAAGGTTGAAAAGTTATATTGATTACAAGATTACAAGATTATCTATTACAAGATTATTTTTTGTAGTATTCTATTAAATGTAATTTTAAAGTTTTGTAATAACTAATCTCTTAATAAAAAATGCTAGACGATAAAGAATTATTAACCAGAGCGGTTGAACGAATTGTTCCCGAGAAAGGACTTCAGGACAAAATCAAATCAGGAAAGAAATTAAAGGTTTATCTTGGGTTTGATCCTACTTCTTCAAAAATAAGTCTTGGTAATGCTGTACCCCTTCGTAAATTAAGGGATTTTCAGAATGCCGGTCATGAGGTGATTTTTTTGGTCGGTAGTTTTACAGCTTTAATAGGGGATACATCTGATAAAGATGCAATGAGGAAGCCGATGACTTTAGAGGAAATAGAGACTAATTTTCATACATATAAAGAACAGGCTTCTAAAATACTTGATTTTTCCAGAGCTAAAATTGTATATAACGGTGATTGGCTTTCTAATCTTAGTTTTCAGAATATTGTGGAACTTGCTCAGCATTTTACCGTTCAACAGATGATTGAGCGTGATATGTATCAGAAAAGAATTGATGCAGGAAAGCCTATTGGATTACACGAGTTCTTATATCCACTTATGCAGGGTTATGATTCCGTACATATGGAAGTGGATTTGGAAATAGGTGGAAACGATCAGTTATTTAATATGCTTGCAGGTCGTACATTACTTAAGGCATATAAGGATAAAGAAAAGCATGTTTTATGCACACCTTTAATTGAAGGGCTTGATGGTAGAAAGATGAGTAAAAGTTATGGGAATACTATTGATATTATGGATGAACCGGGTGATATGTTTGGTAAGGTAATGTCTATGTCTGATGAATTAATTATCAAATACTTTTTGCTTTGCACAGATGTTTCTTTAAAAGAAATTGATGAAATTGATAAGGCTCTTAAGGCAGGGGATAACCCACGAGACGCAAAGGCAAGGCTAGCGCGTGAAATTGTAACTCTTTATCACGATAAAACTCTGGCTACAAAGGCTGAAGAAGAATTCGCGAATATTTTTAAAAAAGGAGGAATACCGGATGATATGCCTGAATTTAAAATGAATGGTGAAAGAAATATTATCGATTTACTCGAATTATGTGGTCTTGTTGAAAGTCGTTCTGATGCAAAACGCTTGATAAAAGAAGGCGGAGTAAAGATAGATAGCGAAAAAGTCACTGATATAGGACAAGTTGTCCATCTTGAAAAAGATATGATAATTCAGGTAGGAAAAAGGAAGTTTGCGAAAATAATTTAAATTATTTGTGATTTGTGAATTTTGATTTGTGATTTTTTTATCAAAATTAATCCTTAAATCTCAAATCTCAAATCTCAAATTAAATTTTCACCTTCTTATTCCTCAAGTAACCACTTTCCTTTTTTGCGATTGCCATTTGAAAAGTTTCGGTAAAAGATAGTTCTGGATGTTTTCTCTGATATTCTTTTTGATATTTAACTACAAGTTCTGAATAATCCATAATGCTTTTATACCCGTGTGATTGTTCTTTTTCGAGAGATGTAGTGTCGGTAATTTCACCGTTTTTTTTGGCTTTTAAATACTTTTTCATTTTAATCGCTCCGCCAGGTCCGCCATAATATGAGGCTGCCATAACAAGAGCATTACCGTTATATTTTTTGTTTTTATATTCAATGATTTTTTTAGCCAATGCATTTTGATGGCTTTCACTCCTTAAATATAAGTACATCATTTTTAATTTAAATTCAGTGTCTCCGGTTTTCCACCCCTTCACTCTATCAAAATGATAAAAAGGGACAATTTGATATTTACCTATTGCACTGCAAGCTAACACTTCAGCCGCATTATCAAGATCTCCTTCAGAATCCAATATTTTGATGTCCTCTTTAAAAGATTCAAAATCACCAACACCGTTTTTAAATAATGATGTTGAACCGCTTAATATATTCGGAACTATTCCTAGTTCTTTCAGGTGATCTCCAAGACCGTTGGTTGCTAAATATGTTTCACCTTTTTTATTGGTTTTTTCTAAATCAAGAACAATCGCATGAGTGTTAACGCAGATTATCTGACAAGAGGTCATAACTTCACCTATTTCAGCATCTCGAACTCCTTCAAAAGTATAATTTTCCAAATTTTTGTTTGTTTTCGAAGCTATTTCATCTCTATCTCTTTCTCTTTCTTTTTCTCTCTTTTCCATGTAGTCGTCATACAAGTCTACAACTACTTTGATTAGTTCTTTGTTTTTTGGATCTTTGACAATTTTTTCCGCTTTTTTGTAAAGTTCTTTTGCCCTCTTTGTAGTTCTTCTGATTGTTCTGTCTGTTTTTTCTTTTAGTTCTCTGTATCTTCTTTTTGCTTCTCTCGTAGCTTTTCTTTTCGCTTTCTCAAGAGAGGTCAGGTATTTATTTGAAGCTAATAAAGCTTCATCAGTTTTTGCTGATTTTTCTGAAGAATTTTCAACTCCCGATGAACGAAGACTACTAATATTGGCCATTTAATAATTTAGTTTGATTCTATACTTGCAGTTTTTGCTGCAGCTTTTTTGCCTTTTAAGAATCCAGTTTCTTTTTTCTCAATAGCACGTTGATATGCTTTTAAATCTTCTTCAGTTTTTACTACTGTTTTTCCTCCAGTTTCTTTTTTATAGTATTCTCCTACCTTACTCGCATAGTACATAATACTTCCAAATCCAAAAGTCTGTTTTCTTGTTAACCATTCAGGGCTGTTAATATCTACGTTAGCTCTTAATGCTTTTTGATAACTAAACATACCCTTACCAGCTTCTGGTCCTGCGTAATATGCTGCTGCCATTGCTTCTGGAATACCTCCATAGGTTTCTTTCATACTTCTTAGAATTGCAAGGTTTAGTTCCACTTGCATGTTTGGACTTTTTAAATATTCATGCATTTTCCTTAAACCTGCTTCACCTTTTGTTGGCCATCCAAGTCTTTTAAAATGATGTTTTGGAAGTATTTGATATTTACCAAGTGCACATCTTTCTAAAATAGCAGCGACATTATTTACAGCATTTTTTTGCTCAGCTTCTGGTTGCAGTTTTGCTATTAGTGTTTTTTTAAATGAATCGTAACTACCGATACCTTCTCTGAACATTGAAATTGCAGAGAGTTTTTTTGCTCCTTTTGGAAAATTAATTCCCATATCTTTTAATTCTCCTGTATTTCTTTTATTCATCGCAGCTTTAAGCTGAATTGCAATTAGCTGAAAATCAGTTGCTACATCTATGTTTAATGCGAATGGATAAATTGCAAGGAGCTCATCTTTTTCCAATAGTCCTTTTTCATATAGGTTTCTGAATTGTTCTTCCCATGCTTTTATGTCGTAGGGGTCGAATGATTTTTCTTCCTCAAGAACTTTTTCGAATATTTTTTTGAATTCATCATTTTTATTTTTAAACTGACTTTCAACATCTATGTTTGGGTATCCTGCTTTTAATGATTCTAAATAGGCTTCATAGTATTTATCTGCATTTTCTATTTTGGGTTCTAGTTTTTCAGCTCCTTCTTTTGGCTGTGCTGCCTTTGGTTCATTCTCAGCCAATCCTTTATTTTCCATATCCTTAACTTCTTCCTGAATTTCTTCGTCATCTTCTACAACTTCTCTGTTGTCTTCGTCGCTTTTAAATATATACGCAAGCATACCTATTCCAACTGCACTTATTATCGCAGTCCTAGATTCAGGGTCTTTAAAAACGGATGACAGTTCATCCTTAATTGAATTTAAACCTACCTGAGTTTTTACTGTTTCTAGTCCGACCTTCGTGTCAGTTTCAATAGACATTCCTGCATTTACACTACTCTTTAAGCTGTCAAAATTACTTTCAGCACTAAAATCGGTAGATCCAATGTCCACAATATCTTTACCTTTATCCGATGTTGACGGGTTATTATCTGCCATTGTTTATGCCAGTTGTTCTTTTATGAAGTTTAAATCTTTTTTACTCAGTTTAATTACTTCAATAATTTTCTTTGCCAGGTCTTCTGTTATTTTAAAGCCCTCTTTATCTATTCCTTCTCTTACGGTTGCCATAAGATTTGTTAGAACATTAGAATTACCTTTTACTGGTATTTGAGTTATTAGGTATAAAACTTTTGAAGGTGTTGCTTTTGCTAACATTTCACCAGCTTCTTTGTCAAAATTATTTTCAGGAGTTGCTTCAGCTACTTCTGTTTCAGGCTCAGTTATTTTTTCAGTTTCCAGAATATTAACTCCTGCATTTCTGACCTGGTCAATTGTAAATGCACCGGACTTTACTCCATTAGCTATAGAAATTCTTCTTAAGTTATCCAGTTCCTTTTGTCCTTTGTCGTTAAGATTTCCTCGTTCGTTTACATTTTCTGGTTTTCCTTTTAATTCTGCGATATTTTGCCTTGTTCTTTCTAATAATTGATCACTTTCTTTGGTTTCTTTTGCAAGATTTTCCATTATTTTTTTCATATCTTCATCTGGAGTTTTTTCAAGAGCTAGTCTTACCATCTCTGCATTTGCTTTATTTTTTTCAGTACCCTCTGGAGTTGTAGCATCGGTTTCTGCAGTTGTAGTTTCTGTTGTTTCAGTTGTAGGTTCAGTTGGTTCAGGTGCTTCACCTGAAAGTTTTAAAGCAAACTTTAAATCTTCCATGCTTTTTCCGGCGACATTCTCTCTTTTATTTTTTTCACCTACTTGATAAGTTATTTTTTCTTTACCTTTATCATCTGTTTCTATTGAGTAGCGTGATACGGAAAGGCCACCATTTGTTTCTTTGCTTAATAGGAGTACCTCTGAGCCTTCGACTCCACTTACTGTGATTTTTGCTGATTCACCCATTACTTCGTATGTGTCTACATTTACTCCAAGTTCTTTTGCGAGTTTTGTTCGGGCAATCACTCTAAGTGCAGAGCGGTATCTTGTCTGTTTAGGGAATAAAGCGTTTGCCGTTGCTCCGTTTGCATCGTTACAAAGAGAAAGCAACTGCGTCGTATCCGTAATACGGTCAACTCCTTTTTCAAAATCTTTTTTTGCCGCTTTAATGTTTTCTAAGGGTGATTTACCATTTTGAATATCCATCGCTATATCACCAAGTATTGAAAGATCAGGCGGGTCGGATTGAAGAGCTTCGCTAATCATTTGGAATAATGCGATTAAATCCATAATACCGAATTTCTTCATAGCTTCCGGTACACCATTTGTCATTGCTTCAAAAACAGCATCTGGGTCACCACTTTGAATTCCTTTTAGCATTCCATTTATGTTTCTTGAATTAGTATTGAAGTCATCTTGAGCTTTAGTTAATGCATCACCACTTAATTCACCTTTTACAATTTTTGTAAATGTAGCTGAGTCTGAAACATACTTTGCAAGCCCTTGTACGTCAACTTCTTCTTGTTGACCTCCTTTGTTACTGGTTATTTTTATCTTTCCATCACTTCCTGCTTCAATTTTGCAGGTTTGTGAAAGGTTGAAAAATAAATGGTTGCCGAATACATTGCCGAGCGTTGTTTCATTGCCATTTATTGTAAGTTTTAAATTTCTAATCAATTGCATTTCATTTTTATCCGCATCTTCGATATTGCTTCCATATGTTTCTTTTGCGCTCGCAACAAATATCTTTGCAAGTTCATCTTCTGCATCAACACCTAATTCAAAATCTCCGTTTTCCATTTTTGTGATTTCTTCCGGAGTACGTTGATTTACAAAATCTATTAACGCTTTGATTTGAGCACTTACTTTTGCTTTTCCAATCATTGCCTGTACTTGCTCTGTATTGATGTTATTTAAATCAGCACCATCTGGTAATGGTATTATGTTGCTTTGTACCATTTTTTTAATAACCGCTACAAAGGCTTTTTCTTTACCTTTATCTAATCCGGTTATTGTTTCGGTTTTTTCTGTGGCTTCAGTTGCTTCGGTTGTTGTTTCTGTGGCTTCAGTTGCATCTGGCGTGTCTGTTTGAGGATTTAACTCCTGAATCCTTCTTACAAAATCGTCAATTTTAGGATTAACAGCATCTTCGGCGATTGGTTCTTTAGCTTCTTCCCACTCTTTACCAATTTGTTCTATTGCTGTATGAGCTTCTTTTTTTAACGCTTCAAGTTTTGCTTTTGCTTCCTTTTGTTTATCATCTAACTTTGAATCGTCTAATGGTTCTCCTTTGTCATCGACAAGATCATAGGTTTTTTCTATTTTTCCAATTTCTTCATTAATTTTTTCTTTATGTCCTTGTACAAGTTCATCAATTGTTGGTTCGGGCTTTTCTGTGCTTTCTGGGCTTTTATTTGTTTCTGGAGCTTCAACTGCTTCTGCTACTGGTGCATTTTCTGTTGCACCTAAATACAAAAACCTTTTGTTTTCAAATTCCCTGTAATTTTCAGTTAATATGTTCATTTTTATAAGATGTTTATTAGTGCTACAAGTCCGCCGATTAATATAATCAGTGCAAATGTAACAAGTGTAATGTTTCTCATTGTGTGTTTCTGATTTTTTATCACTGTTTTTCTTCCCATTTCATTTGAAGGTGGGGGATTAGATATTGCAGTTCCGTTTGTCATTTCAGTTTCTAGCTCCTTAAATTCTCCTTCGTCCTGCTCTTTATCAAATTTTTCAAATTCAGTTCTTACATAATTTGATTCTTCGCGAGCTGCTGCTTCAAGCTTATCTGCATATTTTTTATTAATTGCATTCATCTGTTCTTTTTCTTCTTTAGTCATTTCTGCGCCTTCGTTTGCTTCTTTGATTAAAGCGACTAGCTCGTTTCTTTCATTCGTAGTCATTTTTTTAACAAGACTTTTAAGTTCTGTTTTTTGGTTTTCCTGCAGATGACTTTTGACTATCTGTTCGATGAGTTCTTGATCTGTGATTTTTACGTTGTTTATTGGCATTGAAATTATATTATTATCCTAAATCTGCAGTTGTTTCCGGAGAAGCGTCTGCTGTTTGTGATTCTGGTGCAATTTCCATATGACGAGCTATTTCGGCACTATCTTCATTTGGTTTTACTGCCCTAATTCTTGTTAGCGCCTTTTTCATTTCTTCAGGGCTTTTATCTACTTTTTTAATTATTTCAATAATTGAATTTGTCTGATCTTCTGTTAATCCTTCAATTACATGAACGTCGCTTAATTTATATTCAAGAGTTTTAACTCCCATTCTTTCCTGCATTGCACCAGCGACTTTAAAGAATTGACTTTCGCTGCTTGCCCCTGTTTCTGCAAGCTCTTTTAATTTTTCATCATCATAACCTGCTTGTTCCTTAAGTTCTTTTACATCAGTTTCTAGTGAATCCAAATCTATAGGGAAACCTGCGTCTGTTAATGGTTTAATTGTTGCCCTTAAATTCTCATCAAGGTCTTCCAATTTTACTTTATCAGCTTCCGCAACTGCTTCTGATGTTTCTTCACCGTTTTTTGCTTTTTTATCTCCACCTTCTTCTTTCTTTGGTTCTTCGCCACTTAAAATTGATGCTATTGAAGCAAGTTTTTTGTCGAATTGAGACATGTCCTTTTCTTTTTTATCGCCAATGTACCAGCTAATAATCCATGAACCAGCGGTTGCAAGCATAGGATGTTTTTCCGCAAACACTTTCCACGCCCCAGAGTTTCCTTCAATTTTACATGTAGCGATTATTTCATCTAGTTTTGCGTATTTTGCCATTTCATTTACATGAACATTTAGCTGTTCCCATTCCTGACTTGCGTATATTTCAAGTAGCATTTCATTGCTCATTTTTTCTCTGAAATATTCACGGAATAATTTACGGTATTCTGAAATTTTCTGTGGGTCTTTAATGCCTAGGTCTTTTTTTATGTCCTTTTCTATAAAATCATTTTCAACAGTCAGCATTATATTTGCGAGAATAGTTTGTTGTTCTGGTGTAGCGCGAAGTTCGTCTCTTGCACCTTTTGCAACTTCACCAAGCTTTGCCCTTTGCATTTCTTTAACCAGTCTTGCTCTTGTTATATCAAGTTCTGCACTTGTGTGAACTTTACCCATTGTAAGTCCTGCAAGTAGTGATTTTGCTTCGGAAAGAGGACTCTTCTCATTTTCTTTCGGACCGTAGATTGCTTCTTTTAAATTAAACATTGTTTATTGGTTGTTAGAATGTATTTTATCGAGGATATCTTTCTTAACATCCTCAAATGTACGCATTACCTTTGCTTTTTCATCATCGCGCACAATATAAATGCCTCTTTCTACTGCGTTACAGCGATACGTAAAGGCCTGAAATAATCGTAAATATTCGACTTGCTCACCAGTTTCCATAAGAAATAGCGCCAGAATATAACGCTTCTTCAAATCCTCGGAGAGATGATGATTGTTTTCAATCAAATCGATTATTTGTTTTTCGATATCAGTCATAATTTATTACAAGATTAGTTATTACAAGATTAGTTATTACAATATCAATTTCTATTTGAGTTCTTCCAAGTCCTTTAATAGATCTTCTTCGGCTTTCGGTACATCTATTGTTTTGTGATGACGGGTGGCTTTTTCTCTGATTTTTTCAGCTTTTTTACCACCTTCTTTTATTTTTTTAGCGTATGCTGGGTCATATTTCCTACGATGTCCGCCGATTGGCATAAAATCTCCTTCTCCCATAGTTTTGTGATTCGTGACTCGTGATTCGTGGGTACGAAATACGTGAGACACTTAAAGTTAAATTATATAAACGTCGCCGTGCTGTTCTTCGAATTTTGATTTCATCTGAAAAACTGTTTCAACAAGATTCTGTATTTGGAATGTAGCGCTTTGTCCTAATTTCCAAAGAGTTTCTAGTTGGCGAATAGTACTCATTAAATTAATTGCAGTAAGAGAAGCTTTTTCTTGATCTTCTTCACTCAATCTATCGTATACTTCGTGATTATAAAGCGTGTCGGGAGTATGCGTTTCAAGTTCACCGCTTTCCAATTTGGCTTTAAGCATCTTGATGAACTCTTCATGCCCTTCGTTAAAACCTGTTTTGTCTACCAAGGGTTCATTTAGCATTTGCTGAGTATTTGGATCTATAACTGCATCTTTATGTTGTTCGTAAATATTCTGCATGGTTTTTATTTATTTATCTAAATATTATAGCAAAAAAATGCCAAAAAAGCAAGTCTATAAACAGCTAAATGACAATATTACGAAACGGTAAAGAAATCAGAAATAAATATCTGAAAAATCTTTATGTGTTTAAATTTTTAAGCAGGTGCCCCATCTTCCTTTTTTTAACTTCCAGATACTTAAAATTAACGTTGTTGGGTTTGATTTCAATAGCTACTCTTTTGTTTATTTTAAGGCCATAACCCTTAAGTCCAATAACTTTTTTTGGATTGTTTGTTAGAAGTTTTATCTCTTTAAGTCCTAAGTCCGCGAGTATTTGTGCTCCGATTCCGTAATCTCTTAAATCTGATTTAAAGCCCAATTTGTGATTTGCCTCTACCGTATCAAAGCCTTTTGATTGCAAGTTATAAGCCTTAATTTTGTTTGCTAATCCAATACCTCGCCCTTCTTGTCTCATGTATAAAAGTACTCCGCATCCAGATTTACTTATCATTTTCATTGCCTTATCCAGTTGCTGACCGCAGTCGCAATGTTTTGAGCTGAAAATATCTCCCGTTAAGCATTCGGAATGCACCCTAACAAGCGCATTTTTACTGTTTTTTATCTCCCCAATAGTTAATGCTACATGTTCCTTAAAATCTATTAAACTTTTATATATATGTACTTTAAATTCCCCATATTCTGTATTTAAAATCGATTCAGCTTCTTTTTTAATCAGTTTTTCAGAATTGCTTCTAAATTTAATTAAATCCTGAATAGTAATAATTTTTAAATTGTGTTTTTTTGCAAAAATTTCCAAATCAGGAAGACGTGCCATTGTTCCGTCATCATTCATTATTTCGCAAATAACCCCGATAGGGGAAAGCCCAGCAATTTTCATCAAATCCGCAGAAGCTTCTGTGTGTCCTGCTCGCACCAAAACTCCTCCTCTTTTGGCAATCAAAGGAAACATGTGACCAGGTCTTATAAAATCATTTGCAGTTGATTTATTATCAGTGATTTTTTTGATGGTTAAAGCTCTATCTGTTGCAGATATACCTGTTGTTGTACCTTCTTTCGCATCCACTGATACTGAAAAATTGCAGTTTCCATCCGGATTAGTAATCATAGGGTGAAAATTCAATCTATATGCAAGCTCTTCTTCCATAGGCACACAAATAAGACCTCTGCCTTCTTTTGCCATGAAATTTACTGCTTTTGGTGTTATGAAATCAGCAGACATTACCAAATCGCCTTCGTTTTCACGATCTTCATCATCAATGACTATTATCATTTTACCTTTCTTAAGGTCTGTGATTGCAGAATTTATTGTGGATAGCATGTGCCTATTGTATGACAAAGGTAATCCATAAACAAGTAAAGACAAGCCATGGCTTGTCTTTACAGTTTATTATATGTAATTTTAATTTTAAATATCTACAGCAAATATTCCTGTTTGTGTCAGTAAATAGAGCTTGTTTTCACCTTTTTCAACATATATATCCTGAACATTATCAAGATCTTCAAAGTAAACCTGTCCTTGGTATCTTCCTCCTGGTCCTGAATCCTTTTGTATAATAATTACACGCTTATTAACAGGGTCAAGAATATAAAGACCATCCAAATCAGGTGAAGTGAAGATTTTAGTTGCTTCGGTGATGTCTGTTGCAAGATCTTCAATCTCAAATGGTTGTTTTTTGCCTTTGAATAGTTGAATAATTTCTCCGCCTTTTTTTAGAACATATATATTACCGTCAATCGCAAGTGAAATAGCATCTTGTAATTCAGCATCAGAATTATATTCTGTTGCACTTGAATAATCTGAGCGAAGTCTTGAGTATTTATAAATCTGATTAGTAGTAGGGCTTAACATATAGATGTATTTACCATAAGCAGCTACAGCATTGCCCGGTTTCCAGCTTTCATCTTCTGTACTGGCAAATCTGAATTGCCCCTCATCATATTCAATAATTCTACCCGATTGAGTAAGGAATACGAGCAGACCCATGTCTTCCATTGCTGAACCTGTTGTTACAACTTCTGTATTGTCTATTGTTTTTGGGTCCAGTACTTGATCCAGAATTACTTCATATAGGTTGTTATATTCATATGCGAAGAAATTATCATCCAGATTAAGCAGTCCAAGTGCTTTAATATTTTCGTTTTTAGTACTAAGATCTACGTAAGGAGTAACGTTGGAAAGTCGTACAGTATTATTAATACTGTCTCGTGATTCCTGAATTTTATCAATTAAGGCAAGCGTTTCAGCGCGGAAAAAGTTTGTTTCAAGTATTTCTCTGGCTTCACCTTCAACTTTTGTAAGAATCGCATTTGCTGTTTCTTTATCGTTTGCATAACCTTTAGTATTCGCCGTATTTAAATCCTGATTCATTGCCTCAATTCGTAATCTGTATTCTTCTCTTAGGGCGCTGTCTCTGCGACCATCTATCAATAAAGAAACACTTATAATAAGTATAAGAATAATGAAAAGTATGATTGCTAAAATTGTATTCTTATTCATATCTGTTTTCAGCCCCATTTTTTTATTGATTTTTCCTCCGAATTTTTCACTTAATGATTTAAAAACTGAAAATATTTTATCTTTTATTTTTGCTAAATATTTATTTCCTTCCGATGATGTTCTTGCGCCACCACGTTGAGGTAATTTTGCATGAACACAGGTTACTCCAATACTTAAATCGTTATCGGAAAGTACTAATTCACGTATTGAATCCAATGCTTCAGTTATGCCATCTTCGCATAATTGTGCTATTTGGGAATGAGTTGCTAAGCGAAGAAGTCTTGATGTACTGAATAGAACTTTGTCTTCAGGAAGAAGTTCACCTGCGGCAATATTTACAAATAAATCTTCTGACCTTGCAGATAATCCTTCGCTAACAAGTGAGAGCTTTCCTTTTCTTATAAGATAAGCCTCAGCGTTTTTTGATTGTGTAAGAAATAGTTCACTACCTGCAAAAACAGCAATTATGGCACTAATAGTGCCAAGGGATTTAACACCTCTTTTTTCTTTGATGTTTTTGTAGATGATATTTATTTCCTTCAAAGTTTGTTCAAATCTTTCATATGCGTCGAGTTCAAGATTCTCAAAATAAACCTCCTCAATAGTATCGATTATACTTTGAACAGTTGAACGTGCGAATTTTGAATCACCGACAATTTCAAAAGCAATCCAGACTTGATCATCAATTCTTGGCTTTTTAAGCGACTTTAATTGAATAAAGTGATCTGAGTCACGAGCTACTGAAAATGTATCAGCTAGATATTTAAATGACATTTTGTTTTTATTAGTAATTCTCGTTTTATCGTATCATAAGATTAAAAACTTGAAAACCAGAATTTTTGTGGGATTTTGTGGAATAGATAAGATGAATGGGATGAATGTGATGAAAACTAATCACGTTCTAGCCAATCCCATTCATCTTATCTATCCTATTCATTTCAAAAAAGCATATTCACTATTGATTGAGAGCTGTTTTCAATCTATACTTTTAAATGATTTTATAATTAACAAAAAGACAGATATGCAAATAAGAATTATTTCACAGAATATTACTTTAAGTGATGAGCAGGAGGCTATGATTACAGAAAAAGTGGAAAAACTATCCACTTATGCAGTTCGTATATCCGATGAATCTACTGAAATTAAAGTTGATATAGGCTATAAAAATTCAAAATCACCAGAAGATTCTTATTCATGTAGCCTTACTCTTTTTGTACCTGGTGATACATTACGTGCTGAAGCCTTAGATGGTTCACTTAGAAATGTAGTTGATGATACTGTTGAAAAAATCAAAGGACAAATTGAACGTTACAAAGATAAAACTCAGCATATTAGTGAGCATAAATAAATCGGATGGAGGATCGAATAGAGGATCGGATGGAGGATCGAATAGAATGGTTTAACTCCAATACGATTACCAATTCGAATACCAACTTAAACCATGAAAAAAAATAATTTATTACAGGGGATAGTACAAAAACTTCTTTTGATTTCTCCTTTTGTTTTTCCTTTGTATCTTTTGCATTTTCAGTTATTCGGAATTCCAATGACAGTTCTTGAGGTTTTTTGTTATTTGATTTTTTCACTTTGGTTACTTGCGATAATCTTAAGACATATACCTGTAAATTGGCAAAAACCGCTTAGATACTATTGGATATTGGCATTTGTTTTGATAATAGGTGCGACAATTGGTGTACTTACAGCTCCTCATTATATAAATCTACCAAGCGGGGAAGTGCTTGATGCTCAGCGTACTGCATTAGGTGTTTGGAAGGGGTGGATTATTGCTCCGATTCTTTATTTTGTTGTACTTACGCAGTCCATTACTTCTTCTGTAGATTTAAAAAAACTTCTACGTTCTTTTGTATATGCAGGTGCATTAGTGGCATTGATTTCATATGGATATGCGATATTAGATAGCGGAATAACTTATGATTTTCGTTTGAGTGGTTTCTATGAATCAGCAAATTATCTTTCTTTGTTTTTAGTTCCACCATTACTTATTAGTGTTTATTTTTTATTTCAAAGAAGGGGCAAGCCGGAAATTGCAGATTATTTGGACGTCTCTTCTTTGGCAATAATGGCACATGCATTGTTTTTTACACAATCCTATGCGGCAATTATCGGTGTATTTGGTTCAATTGGTCTTTATGTTTTGTATTTGATAATTTGGAAAACAAAGAAAAAGAAAGCAGCTTTAATTGCTTTTGGACTATTGGTGCTAACTTTTTCAATCGTTCTTTTAACACAAATTAATACACCAAAATTCAAACAATTTTTAGATTGGGAAAATAGATCCAGTACTTCAGTGCGATTAGAAGTATATGAAATTGCCTGGGGTCTTATTAATGAAGAACCATTAACAGGAATTGGTCCTGGATTATTTCAGGCTGAATACCAAACCCGTGGTCGTGAGAATCTTGGACATGTTCCAATGGAATGGAATATTCCTCATCCCCATAATATATTTTTCGCGTTCTGGCTTAATGCCGGTTTACTTGGTCTTTCTGTACTGATTTTATTTTTGATTTTAGTTCACCGAAAATTTACTTATCCTTTAATAGCATTTTGGGGAATAATTATTCATGGAATTTTTGATACACCTTTTTGGAAGAATGATCTCTCTATGATATTTTGGTTAATTCTTGGAAGCATTGTAATTTTACAAACATATGGAACTGATACCCCTAAAAAGCGAACGGGTCCAATTCGAAAACGACTTAATCCAAAAGTTGTTAGACGCCCTGAGCTCTAAAAAAGAAGAGATTAAAAATAAGGATATTTTGGTAATAGCCTCAAAGGTTCTTGCTTATAGTCAGGGGAGACTTGTTGATTCAGCAAATAGAGAAGAGTTTGTTGCACTTATAAAAAAGGAAGCAGATTCTGTTTTGGATGAAGGTGAAATGGTCATTACTTTGAAAAACAAAATACTTATTCCTAATGCAGGTATCGATAACTCCAATGTTCCGAAAGGCAAAGCAATATTATGGCCGGAGAAACCTTTTGTTTTTGCAGATCAGATTAGGGATACGTTGATGAAAAAGTTTAAACTTAAAAAACTTGGAATTGTAATTAGTGATTCACATTGTCAGCCTCTTCGTATGGGTACTTCTGGTATTGCAATTGGCTGGGCTGGTTTTTATGGTGTTCAGGATGAAGTGGGCTCAAAAGACCTTTTTCGCCGACCGATGAAATATACTAAAATAGCTGTTGCGGATAATCTGTCCAGCGCAGCTAATCTTGAAATGGGTGAAACTAATGCTTCTGTTCCATTTGTTATTGTTCGTGATTTTAAAGCAAAGTTTACCGATGAGGAATTTACAGAAGATGATTATTTCATCAGCCCAAAAGAGTGTATATATAGAAATTTTTACAATGATCGTTTAAAGGGGTTGTAGTTCTATTGGCCTTGCTTAATTGTTTTAATTATGTGATAATTAGACCTAATTTTTTGTTATGCAACCCTCTACTTCTTATTCGGTTATCTTAAAAAAATATGAAGAGGCCCTTCTAAGTGGTCTTTCTGAAGTTTATCCTGATGAAACTGATCACAGTCGTGTATCCAATATACTTATACCGCATTTTCGCAATATTGTTCAAAAAGTAACGAGTGAGGTGAATAAGATAAATGGGAATTCTGTTGATTATGATTCTTTTAGTGTTGGCTTGGAGTCTTCTTTACCTGTTTCTCCTTTTCGTGAAATATACGAAGACGCCTTTGTTGTAATTGATATTATTCGTGAACAATTTCAAAGAGAGTTTTTTGGGTTGCATAAAAACAGGCAAACTGAAGTACTTTTAAAGAATGAAGTTCTAGCTGGATATAGGAAATTATTAGCTGATAAATATTTCATTTTTGATAAAAGGACATTGCTGTTAATGAGGGATCCAAAAAAATTCTTAGGCCAATTTAGGAATGAGCCGATTCCTCCTTATGAAAATGGTACAGAATTTGTTTCAAAAGTTTTGGGATGTAGAATAAAAAAACTTTCTTTACTCCATATAGATGAGATGATGAAGGTTTTGCAATTTCCTGATTTTTCGGAAGAGACAAAAAGAAGATTACGTTTAGCTTTAATGCAAAAAGGTATAGTCGATAAAAAAACTTTAAAGCAGTTAACAATAAAAGGATTTGCCGAAATGCAATTTCCACCTTTTGGAAGCGGACTTAGTATTGCATCGGTGGCACTTGGCGAGCGACCTGCCGGTGGTGTGAATGGGCTGGATGTGTATGATCTTAATATAATAGCTGATGAATTGGATCTGCCTGATGTTTATAATAAAGATGATATAAATGAAACAGCAAATTCTTTGGAATATTATGAATTGCTTTTTGCCAGACACGGTATTTTTAACTATGAAACCCTTATGGCAAAACCTGTTAATTGGTACAGGAGTTCAGATGCGGATTTCAGCCCTATCGGAAAAGCAGGTATGTTTTTTGCGGTTATATTAGGTGAACCATGTGGTTCTATATTAATCCCGACTTTGGAAAAAGTCGCGGTTAAAATGGGTTTTAAAAAACCGGACAAACAAGAAATTTTTCAAAAGTACAGAAATATTTTGAGCTCATTTGGCATTGTGGATAGAAATACCCTTATGTCTAAAACAACAACTTGGTATACAGATACTGACTTTCCGCCATATGGAAAAGGCAGGGCATTGTTTGCACTTATTCTGGGACAAGCCTGTGGGGATATAACATATTCACTTCTTCACGAGGTAGCCGATAAGCTGGAGTATCCTGATAGAAAGACTTCTTATTTAGAAGTGCTAGCTAATGCAGGAGTTTTTAGCTCTGAAGAATTGTTTAAAAAAGGAACCAGATGGTTTAGACGTACTGGATTCCCTCCATATGGAAAGGGAATCCGATTTGCCCGCGAAATATTAGGAAAAAAATTTCCAACAGTAAACCTTGCTGTTTTAAGCGAGATATCTGAGTATTTGTTTGTTTAGGAGATGATGATTAATTTTGTCTGTATTCGTCAATACTGGAAATTTCACCTTTTAGTAATGCGATAATTGCAGGCGCGAATTTTGTTAAACTCCGATTAACAGAAATGCCTTCTTCTAAAGTAATCAAGTCAGCATCTAAATGCGGTATTGTGCGATTATCAAGAGCTTTGGCTAATGATTTCCTTAAATTAACAAATGTTTCTGGATTAAGTCCTTCAACTAATCTTTTTGGAAATTGAACATATATGGTATCGTTCTGATCCAATAATGAGACCACACCATTTGTATCAAAATTTTCGGGCATAACTTTATTATTAAAAATTAGGGGGTTATTTTATATCTATTTTCTTATTATGTCAAATTATTCTTGCATAATTTTATAATTAGTATATTATATACCCTAATTTTTATCTGTTTTTCTATTGTCTATCCCTTTTTCCATAAAATCGATACAAGATAGCTATCTCTCTGATTTTGAACAATACGTTGCCTCAGAGGTTAATCCGAAAGGGGTAAATTTCTTTGTGGATAAGTTTAGAAAGAGACTTTCTACCGTTGTTGAGCATTATTATAAGGTAAATGGTATGGAAATTGTTAGTGAGGATTTTAGAAGTGCTATTAATATTACCTTGGGGGATTCCCACTTAATTGATGTTTATCCAGAGGTTGTTGAGGAGATGGAAAAGCTTGTAGGTCAATTTGCAGATGAGGTATTCAATATAAGACAACTTTTGATTGATATAATGCATGTTAATTATCCTAATGCGAATAAGATTGATGTGCTTAACGGTGGTGTGGAGGGTTTTTTAGAAGGTGATTATTCTCCTTTTGAATCACCACATCACTTGGCTACAGCTGTATTAGGAAAGGAAGTTAAGAAAATTTCTGATTCTAAATTTCAGGATGTCGTAGATCTTTTGCCCATTCCTGATCAATCTCATGAAAAGCGCGTTAGGTGTTTGGAGGTATTAGAGTCTTATGGAATATTTGATACAAATTCATTGTATACAAAAGGAACTAAAATGCTTCAGGAAACAACTTTTTTTCAGGAGGTTATTCCTAATTTAAACCCAATAAATTTTAAAGGTTCTTTAAATAAAATTGCTGAATATGTTGGTATGGACCCTCTTACAATTGATTTAGAAATGGATATTTATAAATCATGGTTTAATGAGAGAGGGGTGTATCACTGGAAAGCTCTTAGAAGATATTTTTGGATTCATAGAAAAGAAGAAGCTAATTTGCCTTTAAATGCTAGTTTTAAAGATTTTGGAGAATCAATATTTGGTTTTGATACAAAATTGGGTGAAGATGATATGGAAATTATTAGTGATGAAATTGGTTTGGATGAGAATCCGAAAAGACAAACAATTTTTTATAGAGATGTTTTGCTTAGCAATATGGAGTTACAAGAATGCAAGAGGCTGACCGATATAAGAAGTTTGTTTCTGAATAGTAATTTTGATCCATATGGAGACCCTATTACCTTTGCTAGTTTTGTATTAGGAAGGACTATCTATAATACAGTTAAAAAGTCTGAGCTTGCAGAGATATTAAGAGTATTGGAGGTTGAACTTCATGAGGATTTATATAATGAAGTAGAAGAGATTTTAAGTAATCTTAAAAGAACTCAAAACTCTGAAGAAGAAAATGAATGTAGCTTAGATTTCAGATCTGCTTTTTTGGAAGAGCATTCAAAATTAATTGAAGATGAAATTGAATTGAATGATTCAGAAAAACAAAATGAAATTTGTAGGAGAATTTTGTTGAATAATATGAAAGTTAGCAAAGAGATGACCCCAATGGAATCTTATAATGAATTTCTTCATAGTGATTTTCCTCCTTTTGAAAATCCGACTCAATTCGCAAGTTTTGTTTTAAACAGAAATATTGAGGGTGTTGTTAATCTAGTGAACTTGTATGAATTATTTGAAATCTTAGATTTGCATTTAGCGGATATATCAATGGCAATGCAACAGAAAAAATATAGAAGAACGATAGATGAGCGTAATCAAATAATTGAATTAACTCCTGAACAAATTGAGGAATTTAGAGGAATCCTTATAAATGTAGGTATTGAAGATAGAGCTGATCTTATCGGCAAAGGTATCGAATATTTTGAGGAACAGGATTTTGGTAAATATGGTAAGGCAAGGGCGTTTATCAAGGCTGTTACAGGTGTTAGCTTTAGGGATGTTAGTAGAAAAGCTCTTTTTCTGGTTGCTGATCAGTTGAATTTTTCTTCTGACGGTGAAAAGTGGGAGGCGGTTAGAAGAAAAATTGAAGAGCCTAATAAGAGAATTGAATTAACCCCTGAACAAATTGAGGAATTTAGAGGAATTCTTAGTGCTATTGGTTTTAATCGCAGGTCTGATTTTCTTAATAAGGAGGTTATGTATTTTAAAAGACAGAATTTTGGTAAATATGGAAAATCTACTGCATTTGCTAAAGCGGTTACAGGTATTTCTTTTAAACGTGTTGCAAGAAGTACTCTTATTTTAATTGCTG
Organism: Candidatus Peregrinibacteria bacterium; assembly: GCA_016932505.1. Lineage (GTDB taxonomy): Bacteria > Patescibacteriota > Gracilibacteria > UM-FILTER-43-11 > UM-FILTER-43-11 > JAFGCT01. The sequence continues at coordinate 38,171 of JAFGCT010000007.1, read as the reverse complement.
ATCAGCTTGGTTTTTCTGAGGATGATGAATCGGTAAAATTTATGGAAAAATTAGATGATGGTGAAAGTAGATTTAGCCTTATAGAATTAACTCAGGATCAAAAATTAGAGTTTAAGGATATTCTTAAGAGTATTAATATCAATGACAGAATTGATTTGATTTATAGAGGGGTTGGATATTTTAAAGAACAGAACTTTGGTAAGTATAAAACATGGAAGAGATTTGCTAAGGCGGTGACAGGGGTGGCTCATAGTTCAACGAAAGGCGTACTTACTCTTATTGGAAATCAATTGGATTTTCCTGAGATTACAATGCGTGAAGTAAAGATTAGAATGAGAGCAGGACTTAGAATTTGCAGTGTTTACGATAAAAAGATGCTTATGCATAAAGGTGTAAACTGGTTTGCTGGTGCTACATTTGAACCCTTTGGTACGGGACGTGATGTTTCAAAGGCGCTTGGTTTTCCAATACATGCCACTATGCTTGTGTCTGATCTAGAAAAGGTTGCTGAGGAATTAAGTATGCAAGAGCTTTCTTATAACTTTGTTCAAAAGGCATTGTCCAAAGTTGGAGTAAATGATGATGATGATTTAAGAACTTTTGGCACAGAGTGGTTTAAAAATACCACTTTTGATAATATTGGAAAAGGAAGGGATTTTGTTAAATATGTAACAGGTGAAAAAGTTAAGGAAAAGCTTAATCATATAGTGCTTGAAGATTTTATTAAAAAGTGCGGAATTAAAATTTTATCGCCTGAGGAGCAAAAACAAAAATATGTTATGTATATGAATGAAAATGGTATTTACACTAGAGAGGATTTATTAAGTATGACCTTTAAGGAATTTCAGGCAATGAATTTTGGAATGTATGGAGGCGGAATTGGATTTATAAGCAGGGTAGTTGGTCGAAGATCAACAGGAGAAAATAGACATGGCCCTGATACCATGTTGGAAATAGCAGGCATTTTATTCCCATTAAATCAGGTAGCTTAAAATATACCATTACAAAAAGCGAAAAAACTTTGAATTTGTGATTTGTGATTTTTGAATTGTGATTTAGAATGAATATGTAATTTAATTTAGTTATTATGTTTAAAATTGCAGTCCTTTCATCTACAAATGGGACAAATTTTCAATCAATACTCGATGCTAAGGCACGAGGAGAACTTTCTAATGTTGAAATCACCTGCCTTATAACGAATAAAGCCGATTGCGGAGCGGCGCAGAAAGCCAGAGATAATGGAATCAAAGTTTATTTTTATAATGCAAAGGAACTTACTCCTGAGGCATATGAGCGGTCCGTTTTGGATACTTTAAAGTATTTTGAAGTTGATTTGGTCGTTCTTGGCGGTTATATGAAGATAATTGGTTCAGAAACAGTAAAAGAATTTAAAAATCGAATAATTAATGTTCATCCTAGTTTACTTCCAAAATATGCAGGGGGTATGAATTTAGATGTTCATAAGGCTGTAATAGATGCCGGTGAAAAGGAAAGTGGAATGACAATACATATCGTAACGGATGATTTGGATGCCGGTCCTATTGTTGTCCAAAAATCAGTTGAGGTTAGCCCCGAAGATACGCCAGAAACCTTAAAAGCAAAAGTCCAAACGCTTGAAAAAGAGTGGTATCCGAAGGTGATTCAGATGTTTGCGGATGGGGAAGTAAAATTGTGATTTGTGTTTTTTGATTTGTGATTGTAGCGCTTGAATATAGGTGTATTTGATGTCTGGTAAAAAACAAGTTGTAAAATATTTTTCATAGCATTATGCTATGTTGTGTTATGAATAACTGGAACAATTTTAAACGTAGAAGTTTGTGGCAACATCCGCTTTGGGATAAGCTACAAAAAGCAAATGGTCGTAAGACCTGGATGATTGAAACGGATTTTGCATCTGCGCTCGTTGTTAAACATGAAATGCCTTTTAAACTTAACTGGCTTGAGGTTCCAAGGGGGCCATTATGTAAGGATCAGAAGAATTTTGCTGATATTGTAAAGAAAATTGAAGAGTTAGCGGTAAAAGAGCAATCGGTATTCGTTCGTTTTTCGCCTTATGATGAAATGAATTTAAAAGATGCTCGTTTAAAGGATGCTTCATCTGATTATCACCCTGAAACTTCACTCATAATGGATTTAACCCTTGATGAGGAGGCTATTCTTGAAGCAATGAAACAAAAGGGGCGGTATAATATAAAGGTCGCAGAGCGTCATAATGTCAGCGTAGAGCCAAGTGACAATATAGACGCTTTTTATGAAGTTCTTGCAAAAACTGCTAATCGTGATGGATTCGGAGTGCATCCAAAGTCATATTATAAAACAATGATGGAAACATTGGGCGAAAATGCTCAATTACTACTCGCCACCTATGAAGATAGAGTTATAGCGGGTGGTATTTTTGTATATTTAGACGAGTGGGGGATTTATTACTATGGTGCTTCCGAATATAACTATCGAAATGTAATGGCTTCTTATCTTGTTCAGTGGACAGCTATGAAAGAAGCGAAAAAAAGAGGGTGCAAATACTATGACTTCCTTGGGATTGCGCCCGAAGGAGCAAAAAGTCATCCATGGCTTGGGGTTACAAGTTTTAAAAAGAAATTCGGTGGCGAAGTGGTAAATTACCCAAAAGCAAAGGAGTTGGTCTTACGTCCTTTTTGGTTTTTTGTGTATAAAGTAAGGAAAATGCTTGGCTAATTAGGGTTTTAGTCTAATATCTGAACATATCCTGGGTAAGGTAAATCATCTACCCCCTCATCTTCTCCTTCTTTATTTTCATCTCCTTCATCATCTGGTAACGGGTTCCACGCAAAGAATGGTCTTTCTTTAGAAATGATTTCTTCAGGATCATTCCCATGCATACGAGGATATCTATTTCTGTACGCTATTACTAAATCCGAAATTCCATTTTCTCTAGTTGGCTGTTCTGCTGGTTTTACATCAACTTCAACTTTTTGTTGTTCTTTTTCTACCATATTAATTTAATGATAATTTAAATTAGAGGTAATTATATTATGTTTTATGAAGTACGTCAAATTACTTTTTCTTTGTTTTATCATATTCAATCTTTTCCCATTTAATCACTGTATTTTCCAGTTTGAAATAATATATGTAGTAAGCGAGTGTAAGGATTACAAGTATTATAAATGTTACTAACAGCATAAATATCGCAAAGAATAGATAAAGCGCAAAGAATGTTAAACAGAAAACGGTAACTGCTATTGTAACAATCAAATGAACGAGTCTTTCATGTTTTAAAGTTTTGAGTGCTTTTGCATGGGCTTTCTCAAAATTCTTATCATTCTTAAACTTAGCGATATAATTATTATGCTTTTTTATAAGTTCGCTGGTACTAGGAATTATTTTCTTCATAGCAATATTTATTACAAGATTATCTATTACAAGATTACAAGATTATTTTATACGACGATTAGTAATACTACAATAAAACTGATAGATAGAACGAAGACCCAAACGATATATGTCGTAAGGGTCTTGTGGGGGAGGGGGTTCGGAGGAAAAAAGATGGATTCAGGGGTATAGTTTTGCTTCATTGATAATGATATCGGCGTTTCTTATCCCCATTGTCATTATTCCAAGGGGACCGGAGCTGACCATGCGTTTTCCGGTTATGAACTTATTAAACTCTTGTTCGCGTCCTTTTATACAGCAGGCAAAAACTGCTATTCTGTTCTGAGTCAGCAATACGGTGCTGTTGTTTATAATGTTGACTTCCAATTGCCTATTTTCTTCGATGCGTTGTAGTAGTTCATCATATCTGTCCATTTTATTTCTCCGATTGTGTTAATAGCTTTTCCATTATGGAAATCCGTAATAACGGATCTTGATTCGGTAATATACCGAACAAAAAAGCCCCTTCCTGACTGACAGGAAGGAGTTAAACTATTAATAATAAATGACTAACTTCTTGCTGTCAGACTTTTTGAGTTATGGTGATGGTGACCAAGGGCTAATTCATAACCGCCCATTCCATGATTCATCCAATTAGCTATACGTGTTATTGTTGTAGTACTTACGCCTGTTTTTTTATTTATTACACGATAAGAAAGCCCCTGTTTAATTAAGCTTGCTGCCTCAATTCTTCCACTCATTTCTATAAGTTCATTTATAGTGCAAACGTCGCGTAATAGTGCAGCGACTGACTTTTCATCATTCAATGATGCAAACCCTTTGCAGAGCTTTTTGAATCCCGGATTTTTTGTAAGGTCCCTTTCCAATTTCATATCAAAGTGTTTTAATGTGTTAATATGTTAATACGTTGGTACACAAAAGTCAAGAGAATTTTTCATTTGTGATTTGAGATTCTTTTGTCTGAACTGTGATTTATGTGATTGAATTGATTCTGTCTATGATTATCAACAATCCATAAATTCCAACTTGTAATGTTCAGTTAATAATCGTATTAAAATAATTTTCATAACAGTAATTACATAAATTACAGTTAAGATAACCATACAATTTGACTTTTTACCCCAAAAAGCTGTAAAATTCCCCTCCTAATGCTCTTTTACATGTACGGGTGAACAGGGATTGATTTTGAATAGAATCTGTTTACAGTGTTCTATTTAAAACTTACCCTGTTCAATTTTGAATAGGTATATATAGGTAGTAAACAAATACACGTAAGTGTGTGAAAAAATAACCAAATGTGTTTAAGCACATGTATTGAAAGGGAGAAGTAAATGTCAGAACAAAACGATGGAAAAAAAGGACAAGGCGGTGTAACAACTGATGGAGGAAATGGAGAAGAAGGAATAGGAGCAACGTTTGAGAATTGGAATTTGGATTTAGGTGATGATGAGCCTGATGCTGAACCTGACGGTAAAACCGATGGCGAACCTGATGATGAGCCTGATGCTGAACCTGACGGTAAAACCGATGGTGGAGATGAAAGAGAAGATGATACTGCGAAGGTGGATGTTGCCGCGGAGAGAGCTGCTGCTGAAGGAGCAGGAGCTGGTGCCCCTGATTTTGATGGATTGTTTGTTAATACTCATGCTCTTCCTGATTTTGAAAAACTACTTCCTGGTTGCGACGATGACGGGCAGATGTCAAATGATGAACGCTACTTTTTTGCTGAGGAGAGAGCGCAGGGTCCAAATATTTTAGACCATGTTGAGGACGATACAGTAGAGGGGGCGGGTGGTCAAAGAATTACCTTGGAGCCTGTGGATGAGGATGTGGAAAACGAAAGCTCAGACGACGAAGATGTCGACGACGATGCTGGAAGGGAAACCACTGATTACAGGCATGGACACGTTGGAACTGGTGGTACTTTTGAAGATATGGGACATGATAAACCACCACTTGATAAGGGTTTGTTCGCCTCAGTAAACGTGGAGGAAAAAGCTCCTCCAGAGTCTGGTAATGCCTTGAATGATGACGGCAATTGTTATTATATTGGTCGGCCGTGTATTGCGGCAGCTTCCTTACAAAGTCGGCTTCGCGAAAGAAGATCGTTGTTTGCTGCAATAGCCACTCTTTTTGTCATTTGTTACGGAGTTCTTTTCTATCTTTCGTTTATCGAAAAACAGAGGTTCAACAAAGAGAAGACTAATCTCATCAACGACAATGCCGAGTTGACGGAATCGCTTACTAGGGCTGGCGCCGAGATTGAAAAGCTCAGAGATGAGCTTAAAACCCGGAAGACCAACGAGCAGTTCCTCGATGAACTTCGGGAAGTCAATCAGCCGAATCAAATAATGGTTGAAGGATTGCCCGTACTCATCAAGGCTTTTAAAGACACTCTTGAGGAAAATAAGCAGCTTACAAACGAGCTCAAACAACAAAAAAAAGCATTGGAAAGGAGGTCAAAGACCGCTAAATTTGAACTAACCGATGACGAGCCGGACGAAGAGACAGAGGCTGAAGATGATGAGGGCGACGTGCCCGAAGAGCCTTACAATGACGACGCGGTAGCTCCTCCCGCCCCAGAAGCTCCTGCTCCAGAAGCTCCCACTCCTGCCTGAAAACTATTTTTAAAATTGAACAGAAAACCCCGGCGCTTGTTAGTTTGACTAGCAGTGCGTCGGGGGATTTTTGTGTGATTAATTATCAGTTGTCTGAACTGTGATTTTTTTGATTTAACTGATTAATTCAAATGATTTTAATCATTTTATTAACTGAATATTACAAGTTGGAATATATGGATTGTTGATAATCATAGACAGAATCAATTCAATCACATAAATCACAGTTCTGATTCACTTCTTACAACACCTGATTTATTAGCAAAATAATCGTACATTGTTATTTTTTTATCCCCTGTTGGTGCTTCTTCATTTACATCAATAAGCTCATGACCTTTTGTAAGCATCAATGCTTCTACCATATCTCTAATTTCTCCACAGCCTTTTAATATTACTCGAAGTCCAATTTTATCAACAGGATTTTCGCCTTTTGGGCTTCTTTTTTCAGGTTTTTCGAATTGAGCTACAAACCTATGTAGCATAACCGGTTCCATTCTTCTTCGATATCTTTTCCCTTTTTCACCGTAGGCGGTGGCATCTTCGTCATATATTGTTTCTTTAGCTTCAATATCTTGCAAAGCTAAACGTATTTTTGAATGAAGATCTTCAAGCTCTTGTGTTGTATCAAATTCTGCATAGGTTTCACCTGGCACCATTAAATCTGTATAAATTCTTGGGCCTTTTCTTCCAATTATATCACTCATATTTTAATTGATTAAAGGTGCGTAATATTAAATGGAGAAGAAGAAGTTGTCAAATCTTTCTGCTGTCATACGCCCAGTGTAAAACAGCTTGCCTTTGTTTTCTTCTGCAAACCAGTTCTCTTGGTGAACAGTTCTTTTTAATTTGCGCAATATGTCTGACTATTGCCTTCCACCTTTTAATTTGTCTCTCATCATCATCACACCTTCTGCCCATATAATACCTGCAATACCATTGAAACCACCCTCTTGGATCCTCGTGATATATCCAGTCTTTTTTTTGCCAAACGGAAAGAGGTTGAGAAGCATTTATTTCGAAAAAATTTAGTTTTGGGTCGTGAAACTCATGACATAACTTTGCTTTTGCGTACCAATCTTTCGGAAATTCTTTTTTACAATCTGTCATATATTTACCACCAAAAACACCCAGTTCCAACATTTGTTTCGGTGAAAGTTCCGGTTTAAATTCAGGATGAAAATTCTTTCCAACAGGTTCTGTTAGATAATACACATAATTTTTTTGCATAAGGTCATTTACGACCACTTTCTTTTTCATGAGTTTATTTTATCATAAAAAATTATTGTCTGAACTGTGATTTAATGATTAGTTGTCTGAACTGTGATTTCTTATGATTTAACTGATTAGTTCAAATGATTTCAATTCGATTATTAACTCAATATTAAAGGTTGGACTTTAAAGGCTTATATGTTATTATATGCCCCAATTTTGTTTCAACTACAATTAAATAAACAATATATGTCTGAAAAAACAGAACACAAGCATTTAGATAAGGATCAATCATTAGAATTAGCCAAGCTAATATATGATAAATATTGTCGCTATGAACTTGCGTCAGAAAGGATTGTGCTTTTTTGTTCCGAATGTCGTGCAAGGGTTTCTGCGGTTTTTGCTGAAGTTAAACTTTCAGAGGAACCTGATTTAACTACTGATATTACACAAGAATTTGCTCTTGCTCAAATGGGGTTACATTTTTATGAATATTCTAATGGAAGGGCTAATGCAATAGAAGATGGCACAATTCCAAATACTAGAGAGGAGGCTATGCAGAGAATTGCTGAATTGTCTCTGGTTCCAAAACCAGAACTTAAACAAGGTGTAGGTTACGTTTATTATTTACCCAAGGAATGTTTGCCAAAAGAAATAAGGCATTTGGGTTTATCGTCAAAAAAAGGCAGAGGTGTTTTAAATCCTCGAAGTGGTGAAATTACAGAAGGGCACATTGCCGCTCAAACTGTTACTTTTTTAAAAGTTCTTTTGGGTGATGGGATAGTAATAGGTGATGAGAAATTTCTTGAAGAGCATAAACATTTAAGAGAGAGTGCTGAGTAAGGGGAAGTGTTTAATTATACATTTCGTACCACCTTACATACTTTTTACAATATTCAAGTTCATTAATTTCCCACTTTGGATTTATTTCGTTTTTTGCGATAATACTTTGGCAATTTCCAAATTCTCTTTCCAAATTAACTGAGAGAACGTCAAACTTTTTAGCTTTTTCAATTCTAAGTTCTGCCTCTGCTCTTAGAGCGTTTGTCTCTTTTAACCAAGAATTCATATAAAACGCACCACCTACTATTATTAATAGTAGAATAATCAATAGGACTATTTGATATGGTTTGGTTTTTAGGTGGTTGGATTTGGTCACTATGGGAGAGGTTTTTAAAATTGCTTATTTTATTAATGTATCAAATATCTCCTTTAACTTTATATAATCATCAGTTGAAATTTTTTTGCGATTATCATCAACAAAATATTTCTTTAGTCCTTCTAGTCCAGAAATAATAAAAACACCAGGGCTTCCTTTCCATTCAGCTACGGCATTAGGGAATACAAGGCTTTTGTGAATTGGCAAATTTGTTGTATTAATACCCATTTCCTCCAAATATTTCTTCAAATTATTGCATGACCAACCTAACTTTTCTCTTGGATCTCTCTTATACCACTTTGTTATCTCTGTTTTATATTCTGATTTTTGTTTTATCTTCTCAAAGTATTTTTCATTCTCATAAAAAATAACTTTATCCTTCCATTTTTTTACTTCAAATATCGTTAATCCTTTTGGACCCAGTACTATAATATCAATATCAAATTTCCTCTTTGGTAATACAATATTTCGATAAATTTTATATTCATTTATATCAAGAAATTTATCCAGCTCTGCTTTAACTTGTTTTTCTCCACTATTCCCTATTAACGCATACTCTATTGAATCAAGAATTTTATCCGAAAATCTTTCAAACCAAGTATTCATTTTTACTAATAAAATTCCTAAGATTAACCCAGCAGTCATTAACATCATTTGTAATATGTATGCATTAGTCCATTTTCCCGCTTTTATGCCGTTTGCAGTATACTTAACTCCGAAATAAAACATAATTCCTGAAACTAAAAAGATTCCAATACTCTTAGCAACATTTTTGGCGATGATTTGTTTGGTATAATTCACTATTTATTAATTATTTTTGCTTTGTTTTGAAATTGGTTGCCGAGAATTTGAAGTAATGTGATAGTTGTATTTATGCAATTTTCATTATTCTAATTACATATTACATAGTGTAAATATTCAGTTACTGAATTTGCTTTATGCTCCCTGTTGTCATCAGAATCAGCTTTGAATCTACTATATTCTTTTTTAAAAATTCCATATTCTCCTCTTTTCGTCATAATATTTTTTACTTCTTGCTCAGTCATTAATCCCTCGTTATTATAGCTAAGAAATATATATTTAACTTTTGCGTTTTGGATTATATTATTAAATGAATTTAATACCTCTTTTTTTTGTGAGAATTTTGATTTCTGATTTGAGTAATCTCTGAGTCCAGTTTTGCCCTTAACTATTGGGTTGTCATATTTGGCAATTGTTTCCAATATATGATAATTTGGAGCATATTGGCGATGATTGTAAGGTGGATCTAAATATAAAACATCCCCTTCGACCTTATTAATTAGTTCCTCAATATCTTCATTGTAAACGTTATGTTTTTTATCATTATGTAGGAAATATGCTGGCTTCATATTAAATGTTGTGTGGGCAGATTTTTTTAATTTTTTTAAAAATGCACCATAGACTGAAGCAGTGTTTGCTACTTTATCAATATTTTCAATAAGTGTTGTTAGGAGAAAATAATATTCATTGTCATTAATAATATTTTTTTTGTACCAATCTTCAATTTTTTGTCTAATCGCATCCGTCTTTCTACCATTATCATCGGAGAAATATTGTCTTTCGTATTTTGAATTTTTAGTGCCACCTAGACAGTAATTTTTGTAAATAAAACCTTCAATATAATCAATGTTATCTAGGTATTCACACACAAATTCTGCACGATTATTAATATTTATATTTTTAATTTTATTTATTTCCTTTTCTATCCCTTTGAATTCCAATCTTTTATGATTTTCTATATAATTTTTATTTAATACATAGCTATAATATTGTAAGTCATTTGCTATTATCTTATGCCCCCTCTCCTTAAAATGTTGACCAACTATACCTGTACCAGCAAATAAATCTAGAAAATCAAAATCTTTTTTTCCAACAATTTTGTAGATTGATTCTTCTAAAAATTTTAGTAATGATTTCTTTGAACCGATATAATTCATAATTAATAAGTGATTTTACTAAAGGTTAAATTATTATTTTCTAAATAGTATTCAATATATTTAAGATTTTCACATCTCGTTGCATTACGCAAATTAAAGTCATTAAAAGTAGATATAATGCTTTTATATTTTGCTGTGTTTTTATCATCAATCTTTTTAGAAATTAAGATGGGCTGAATATCGCTTTGCTTATTGGGAGTATAGTACTGTTCTATCCAATCGATATATCTTTGTATTTGCTTTGTATTGTTTATATCAGCTTCAACTGATTTTAATTCTATTGGTATTAGTGTTCTCTGTCCGTTAAAATTGGCTGAAAGCATAACGTCGATTCTTTGCATACCAACACCACAGGAAACCTCATTTCCGAGCCATTCAATTTCAGAATTAGCCATTAGAATGCAATTATCAAGAGTTTGGTTGATGCCTATACCTATATTTTTGACAATGTATGCTTGTAAATGCGTCTCAAATGATTTATTTGCGTTATATTTACTGATTAATCTTGGAAGTAAATTTATCTCCTCTTTTCTGCCAATATAATTATTGGTATTTTCATTTAAAATTATGATTTTTTGCGTAATTTGATCAAATGATAGCTTATGATTATTAGTGTTTATTTCTTGTCTTAAGTTTTTATCCCTTATTAATTGGCATAATCTCTCTGACTCATACATAGTAATCATTGTATTACCTCGATTCCCCTTGAGTTTGCGATAAATCAAACTCCAGAGCATTTGATTTGGAGATTGAATATTTCTAATTTCATCCAAAGCTTCCCACTCTGTTACCCCTTCTGGATAAACTCTGTATGGTTCAATAAGAGTTCTAAATGTTAATGATTTATCAAGTTCAATATTAAGAAATTGACTATTATCATAGTTATCAAGAAAAGACCAGTCGTGTGTAGCCTTAAAAATTCCATAAAATTTTCCTTCAAAAATTTTATTTGAGTAATTTTGCTGTAAATAAAATAAAATATTATCTCCACATCTTATTCTGCTTCCATCCGCTATCATACCTGATAACATATTTTCAGTTATATAATGATAATTTGTTGTTGGGTTATTATTGAAATCTACATAATAACCTTCATTATTGTGAGAGCTTCCTTTTTTAGCACCAGTACCAGCAAAAAGGTATTCCAAATGAATTTTAAATGTTATTGAATCTACTATAAATACGTGTGTGGTCATTATTTATTTCTTTTTTTCATTAATTATATCAAGTGGGCTTACTTTCAAAAATTCAGCGATTTCTTCAACATTGCTTTTAAACGGTCTGAATCTATTTGATAAAATGTTTGATAGTTGATTTTTTGAAATGCCAAGCATTTTAGCCAATTCAGTATAATTGTTTATTTTCCTTTTTGCCATTATTTCTTTAACTTTGTATTTATCTATAATTATCATATTCTATTTTAAGTATATATACAAGTAAATTATTAACATTGTTAAATTATTTTATTAACTAAGTTATTTAGCTTTTCTCTCCAAGTGTAAGGATCGTTCCAAAAACAGCCTTCACAGCCTTTTTTATTATGTTTTTCTATTTTTTTATCCCAATTCTTACCTCCTTTAAACCAATAATATATTCCAGGAAAATTACCCCTCTTACCAGTCTTAAAGCACTTTTCACAATGTCTTGATTTTAAGAGGTTATTACTTCTTGTTAATAGGATAAACTTTTGTTCAATCTCTTTCTCGGTCATATCATTTTTATTTTCTTCTTCGTTTTTATTCCACCTTATTTGAGGAAATTTGTGATCAACTTCCAATTCCCTTTCTTCCATTTTCCTCAAGAATAATGCTTCTTCGCATTTTAAAATGTTTTTTATTTTTTTAGTTAATTTTCTTGATAGACCAGATCTAGTTTTTGTTTCTTCTAGAATTGTAAGTGATTTTAATTTTCTATGAATTGTCTTATTGTTGCATTTTTTGCATAAAAAAGTTTTATAAAAATTGCCTTTTTCATCTGTATCTAATTGTATTCCGTTATGTCGCCATATTTGCCATGTTTTTGCTTGGCCTGATTTCAACTCACATTTTGTGCAATGCCATTTGAGGTCACTCATAATGTTAAAATCGTAGTTGGATGCAGTTGTATCTTTGAAGGGATTAGTAATCATTTTTGAAAATTAATATATATTCGTGTTTAAAAATATAATAATCGCTAGCAAGTGCCCTGTATCTCCAGATTGGTTCTTTGTTTTGTTTAGCGCGATTACCTTCTATATTTTTAATTATAATACTTTTTAGTATTAGGCCTATCTTTTGAGCTTCATCTAAACAATTAAAACCTAATGGTATCCATTTACCATCAGCGTATTTATCTCCTATAATAATTGCTAAGTATCTTCCTTTTTCTAAAATTCCAATCGTATTTTTTAATACAACTGAAAATTTGTCTAAAAATTCTTTTGTTGATTTTATATTAGATAGATCAGATTTTAGGTCGCTAAATTTAATTATATCGGCATAAGGTGGATGCAAAATAGCAAATTGTATTTTCTTTTTGTTGTATTTTTTTAAAATATTTTCAACTTCATTGAATGTTTTTTCCTCCGTACTATCACCATTCAATAATTCAATAAAGTTTTTATTTGTATCAATATTATTTTGAACCTGAGTGATTAGTTTTTTTTGTATATCAATTCCTATTAAATTTCTTTCAAGATTTTCGCATTCGTATGCTGTTGTACCATTTCCTAAAAATGGATCAAAAACTGTGTCACCTTTTTTTGAATATCTTAAAATTAATTGATGTGGAATTTGTGGAACAAAATTGCCGTGATAACTATTATTATGCTTACCACTTTTGACCCTCTTATCAATTAACCACAGGCTGTCAGTCCATACATCTGACTCTTTCCATTTTTTAATGTTGATATCATTAAATTTAGTCATTTTAATTCATTTCTAAATTACTTGAATCAATTTTACACCAAAACACTTCAAAAAACATTAAGGATTTCATTGATACTCTATATTGCTACATTGCTTATTGCTTTATTTTATGCTATAATAATAAGATTATAAAAATTTAATGAACTTCGCAAAACAAATTAAAACAAAGCAGGGTGAAATTGTTAAAAGTAATTATGAAAAAGATGTCGCTAATTATTTATATGATAATGGTGTTGAGTATATTTATGAGGATCCATTAAAAATGTCTAATGGCCTTATTATTCATCCTGATTTTTATTTGCCTGGTTATGATGTGTATATAGAAGTGTATGGAATGTGGGGAAGTGCTAAATATAGTAAAGACCGTGCGAAAAAGCAGTTGGCTTATGACCAAGATGATATAAAAGTGATTGAACTATGGTTTGGTGGCGGAAGGGCTAATTTTAAATTTCACTTAGAAAGACAATTTAAAGAGTTTACTGGTATTCCTTTTCCAACAAGAAAAGTACAACAAGAAAAAACTACCAAGGAAAATATAAATATATTTGAAATAATTGGTATGCTATTTGGAATGTTACATAAGCTATTTATAGAAATCATTAAAACTCTCAAATGGTTTGGAAAACAGTCACATGCTTTTCAAAAATTTATTATTTTTATTATTGTTTTATTGATACTTGCAACTTCAGCTAATAAAAAAGCCCAAAATGAAGTTACCTCTGATATACCTAGTGTTATTTCTAATGCTTTGGAGAAAAATACACAGGTAACTCAAAATAGAATAACTGAACCAATTAAGTCTACTGTACCAACTAAAACTACTGAATTAACTAAGCCAAAAATACCAACTAAACCGATTGAAACAATTAAGCCAGCAGCACCAACACAAAGATATGTAGAAATTGCAAAATATGCCAACGAAGAATTTGGGCAATTGGGTTATGGAAGTTTTAATGTAACAAGTGGACGATTTAAAATTCAATATGATTGTGAAAACAAGAATGATACAGCATTTCTACGAGAGGTTGAAGGAATCGGAATTTGGGCACTAAAAGGTTCAAATAGAACAAGTGATACGGTTGAATTCAGAAAAACTGGTGAATATTATATTCATGGCTATTTTGCTGGTAAGTGTACTTTTACAGTTTATGAATATAAGTAAAAAGCTATAATTCAAAAAAACCGCCCCCCTTACGAGTGACGGTTTAGTATTTCAGTGATTCAAACTATAACTATTACTATAACTTGTACTAGTATTAGTCTTAGTTATAGTCTTAGTTATAGTTATAGTTTATTACATCATTCCCCCCATTCCACCCATACCCGGCATACCACCCATTGGAGGCATAGCAGGTTCGTCCTTTGGAATTTCTGTAATGGCAGTTTCTGTAGTTAGGAACATTGCGGCTACGGAAGCGGCGTTTTCTAGTGCACTGCGAGTTACTTTTTTAGGATCGATGATTCCGGCTTTAAACATATCTTTTAATTGGTCAGCCGGTTTAAGTTTAATGTCTGAAGTTGCATCGTAACCCATTGTTTTTGATTTACCCCAAGCTTGTTGAAGTGCATTTGCAATAACGGCGCCATCAACACCTGCGTTTTCACCAATCTGATTAAGAGGATAAGAAAGTGCGTTTTTAACGATTTCGGCACCTAGTCTTTCTTCTTCAGAATCATATTTAGATGGGTCGATAGCGTTTGAAGCTTGTAAAAGTGCGGCACCTCCACCTATAACAACACCTTCTTCCATTGCTGCTCTTGTAGCGCTAAGTGCGTCTTCTATACGGTGTTTCTTTTCTTTAAGTTCAACTTCCGTTGCGGCACCTACTTTAATAACAGCTACGCCACCTGTAAGTTTTGCAAGACGTTCAGCAAGTTTGTCTTTGTCGAAGTCGGAAGTGGAGTTCTTCATTTCAGTTTTAATCTGAGCGATGCGGTCTTTAATTGCATCTGCATGTCCTTTACCTTCCACAATAGTAGTATTGTCTTTGCTAGATACAACTTTGCGGGCTTGTCCAAGATCTTCGATAGTTGCGTTTTCTAGCTTTAAACCGACTTCCTGACTAATTACACGACCTCCGGTTAAAACGGCAATATCTTGCATCATTGCTTTTCTTCTATCTCCAAAACCTGGAGCTTTTACAGCAAGTGTATTGAATGTTCCTTTTAGTTTATTAACTATCAAAGTTGCAAGAGCGTCGCCTTCAATATCTTCTGCAATAATAACTAAGTTCTTTTTACCGGCTTGAGCCATACCTTCTAATAGAGGAAGAATTTCCTGTATGCTTCCGATTTTTTTATCGGTGATAAGAATCATTGCGTTTTCGTATTCGGCTTCCATACGACCTGCGTCTGTAACCATATAAGGAGAAATATAACCGTTATCGAATTGCATTCCTTCTACCATATCTATAGAAAGCCCCATTGTTTGACCTTCTTCTACTTGTACAACTCCGTCTCCTCCTACTTTTTCGAATACTTCGGCAATCAAATCACCAACCTCTTCGTTCTGTGCACTAATAGTAGCAACCTGAGACATCTGTTCTTTGGTTGTAATATCCTCCTTCATTTTATCCAGTTCTTTTACAACGGTTTTAACGGCCATTTCTATACCTTTTTTCAGAAGCATAGGGTTTACCTTGTTTGTAGTTAAGTGGTGCATGCCTTCTTTTATAATTGCATGTGCAAGAACGGTTGCAGTTGTTGTTCCGTCACCGGCTACATCGTTAGTTTTGTTTGCAACTTCTTTTACAAGCTGTGCGCCCATGTTTTCAAACGGATCTTCAAGATCTATTTCTCTTGCGATGGAAACACCGTCGTTAGTTATAGTTGGCGCTCCGTATTTTTTTTCAATAAGAGCGTTTCGGCCTTTTGGACCCATTGTTACGCGAACTGCGTTTGAAAGCTTTTCGATACCGTCTAATAATTTTTGACGAGCATCGTCGCTGTGCATTAACTGTTTTGACATGATTTTGTGAGGTTAATTATATATATGAGAGAGCGAAGTGCGATTTGCGATGTGCGTTGTGCGTTGCACTTCGCACGTTGCGTTAAGCAACAATAGCGCGTACGGATGTCATTTCAACAATTTTATATTCAACACCATCTACTTTTACATCTTCTCCGCTGTATCTGCCATAAAGAACTTTGTCACCGATTTTTACTTCAATAGGTAGCTCAGTTCCTTTATCGCTGATATTGGTTTTTGCAACTGCTACAACTTCGCCTTCTTGTGGCTTTTCTTTATTAGCTGTATCTGGAATAACAATTCCGCTTGCAGTTACTTCTTCTGCCTCTAGGGGCTTTATAACTACATAACCGTTTAGTGGCTTGATGTTCATTTTTTTAAAATTTTATGAATTAAAATATGTGCGATGTGCGCTTAGCGATGTGCGATGTGCGAGAATTCTGATAATTCGCAGTGCGCAATACGCAAGGCGCATCACGCGTAAAGTGCGTTTAGCACTTTATAATTTAGAGTGCTAATTTATTCTATCAAATGTTGGACATTGGTCAAGAAAAGAGGCTTTGACAAAATAAAAAATATCTGTTAAAATTTTTGCCTCCAAACTATGGGGTTGTCCTTTTACAACAAAGCAATTATCTCCGTTGCTATAAGCAATAGTGTTTGTTATTTGAACTCACGCTTCTATTAAATTTGTAATGCTTATAGTTGGGGAGATAATTTACAACAATTTTTTTTTGACCAGTGAGTCAGAAAGGAACAATACAATGGGTAATATATTGCATGCCTTTTTATCATCTAGGGATGCTAATTTGGCTAATGCTGTAGTTGTGATTGCTGATGAGAAGACGGGAGATCCTGTCGCCATGCATGAGGCAGATCCGAATGCTGTAAAAGCTATGTTTAAGGACGTATCTGGTTTATCTGAAAATGGTGCTACGGTGCTTAAAGTTACAAAAATTTCTGAAGGCTATGTAATTGTATCGATTAGAAGGACTGATACACGAGTTATTAGTCATTCGCTTACTTGTGAGGAGTTCGATAGGATTGGAATTGGGTTGAAGTACGATTCAGCTCTTGTTTGCAGATATCCAACCTATTCTAAAAGGAGATAGTAAACAGCATTTTTTTGACCAGTTGGTCAGAAAGGTTTTAGAAATGAAGACGTGTCTTTTTGTTTTTCGTACTTCCAATAGGAAGGACGCAAAGGTTGTGTTTGTAATAACAGACAGCTCACAAGAGGAGGTTTTGGCCGTTCACAAATGTGATATACCAGAAGCAGAAAAGCTTTTTGAGAGGAGAATAGTTTCTTCTCAAGGTACAGATTCCAGAATGACAATCTCCAATACCAACGTACCCCTTTTGCTTCAGGTTACAATTTTTAATGGAGAAGAAGGGCACGGTCATCTCATTAGTTCAATCGAGCTTATGAAATTTTTCCCGTTTAGATACAAATCTGAAATGGTTGCGAAGTATGTTCGGTAACATTTAAAAAGAAAGGAAAGAATATGGCTGATGCACAAAGAATTGAAACAACACTTCAGGTGTTTGGGCTTAATCCCGAATGCACCAGGGTCGCTTTCGTTGTTACAGGCGAAGTAACCAGATCAAAGGGAAAGAAAAAATTGGAATTGGTCTACGCCTGCTCAAGTATAGTGGTGAATGATCTTCTGAGAGGGGAATATCGATCACCGAATTCATCAGTCGCTCAATCAGTTCTTGAGCTTGTCAAAAAAGACAAGCGTAAGTTGGGTTTTATAATTTCGATTGTCAGAGAAGGCGGACTGACTCATTTGATTGAACGGGACGAACTGAATCGGCTTTTGAAATCAATAACTTACCAACCCGAGCTCGTTGCCAAGTACATCGGCGCAGACGAAAACGAATAACAGTCGGTCAGAAGGGGAGTAATATGAAAGAAAAACCGTTTTTTGTTTTTGCCCTTGATCCCAAAATGACGAAAGTTGCTTTTGGAGTTACGGGCGAAGTGGCTCGATGCAGTGGAGCTGAAAAAAGAACGATAGTGCATGTTGTTGATGAGACTGTTTTTAATTCTCTAGTATCTGGCAGTATCAAATTCTCTTCTGATATCGGTGTGTAGCCTTAGGATTGGTCTAAGCGAAAAGATAGAAGGTTACGTCGTTGTTACAATTGGTAATGAAAGCTGTTCCATTTCGCATGAAATGCCATTTGCTCAGTATCAAAAGATTGTTTTCGGCGTTAAATACCAACTCGATCTTGTTGTAAAGTATCATCTCACCTAATCCGTTTATCTCAATTCTGGGAAAAGCGGTAAAATTTTCGGGGGCACTTGGCATTCGTCATTTCGCCCCCAAAATCCCCAAATGTTCTTTTACAATTAGTCTTTTGTCTCCGTAACTGTCTGCTGAATGACCAATCAGTCATTGGCATATGCTTGGGGAGACAAAATTAACAATCAACGAAAGGAAAAATATGGAATTAAACAAAGTTTGGTAGTAATTTCTAAGTTTCGAATTTAAATAATAATACTGTCTGAGTTTTAATAAAAACTAAGGCAATAATGTGAAGGGAAAAAGTTATGACATGTAGAATTAATGAAGAGAATGGTACGTTTACGGCAAATGGAGTAAAACTTTCCGTTTTTACAGACGGTGAAGAGCACGGTGACGACACCTACCTCAAAATTGTTCTTGAAGGTGAGACAAGTCTTGGTAGGAAGCAGGCCAAATTTGGTTCTGCATTCTTTACTCGGGGTGTCATCGCAAATTGGATTGAATACCAAGTAGAGAAAGATGCCGGCACCCTTGCTCCGGCCTCTGAAGACAGGAGAGCTGGAGATGCAATTCTAATATTTAACTACAATCGCAACGCAGGAAAAGTAGAAATCATTATTTGGCATAATAATGACAATCTGAAAATAAATGTTGATTGGGCAATTTTGTTGGACATGCTGCGCAATTCACAGCCCGACACTCCCCAGTAGCGTTTCGCGAGTCAATATCTTTGGCTCCAACGCTCAAATTTGACCGGCGGGGGACAATGATTTATTTCATTCGTCCCTCGCTACCGGTTTTTTTTGTCTGAACTGTGATTTTTTTGATTATAATGATTTTCTTATGATAAATACACCGTAGAGACGTCCCGCTTAGCGGGACGTCTCTACGATTGAATGTGTATTTGTTGTAATCCCAATTCACTTAATAAAAAAATCACGACCATCAAAAATAATCATAAAAAATCACAGTTCAGACAATACTATTTTATCAAAACGTATCCCTCAGCACTTACGCCATCATCAAAATAATGTTTTACCCAACTTACTGCATCGAATTTTTCTAGGAATGGTTTTGCGAGTAGTCCGTAATCACTTGTTTCAATAAATGGAATAAAATTCTGAATATCCATGAAAGTAATTTCGTCACTAATTTTACTTAGATTGCTTATTGTTTGTCGGAATGGCTGATATTGAGAAAGTGTGAATTCTGGGGAAATCGTCATGTCGATTGTATTAATTACAGCCTCTTTATTGTTTGTCATTACAATCAACTCATCTGTAACTGTGTAGCAGAAGCCAGAGCTTGTTCCTTGAATATCAATACAATGAATATCATAACCTTCGTATGTTTCTTTCCCTTCTTCAAGCTTTGTATTATCTGCAATAAGCTCTATGCTTTCTGTACCGTCTGGTAACAAAACTTTATGAATTTTAGGTGCGAATCTTGCTGCAAGTACCTTAAATCCGTCCATCATTTTTGCTAGTTTTTTTTCAGCGAAAGATTTATCGCTGTTTGAAAGAATAAGTCTTACATCTTTAAGTCCGTCTTCTGTATTACCGATTGCAAGTGCGTATTCTCCTTCGAAAAGCGGATAGAAATCATTTCTTAGGCTAACATCTCTTCCAAATACATTGCTTACCTGAGCTCTTACTATGCTTTCCAGAATAATGCCGTATGCAGGATTTAAATTACTTATTGTGGAAAGTGTATTCTGCCATTCCTGACTCAAATTTGCTCCTCCTATATATAGGGCAAGGTCTTTTGAACTAATGAAATCAGTTAAATTGTAAGCAAATTTGCTATTTCCCTTGTAGCCCTCTTGCAATTCAAGAACATCTTTATTTAAATTTGCAAATACATTGAAATGAAAACCATTTGGGTTCTGACGTACGGTAATTGCAAAGTGATTAATAATACTTTTAAGAGGCTCGACAATATTATTTACCTGAATGCTTTTGAATTTTAATGCCTGAAAATTTACATATGCTCTCATCCAACTGCTTCTAGGCAAATTACCCCAAGATTTTTCATATTTTTCATCTTCACTTAGTATCCCAATCTTATTTGCATAAACATCTTGAATTTTCTGAAGTGCTTTTTGATCCATTGAAATAAATGCATGAGGGCCTATGAATGTGAAATGAAAAAGTTGGCTTTGGCTGTATGAATATATCGCTGAGCTTGTTTTATCCGACTTAATTATTTCTTCGTTTGGTAAAGCTAATTGATTAAAGAATTTAAGTGCCTTACTTCTGCTTTTTGTTTGAATAAAATAAACTGGTGAATTAGCAGAATCAGATTCTATTAATGCAAAGCCGAATCTTCCATTAGCCCAGCTTGTTATATCGGTTGAGTTTTCAGTATTCAATAAATTCTTAAGACTTGTCTGAATCATGGTTTGAATCATTTCTTCAGAAGACTCTAATTTTGGCTGAAGATTAAAATTCTCAAATTCTATATAAGAAACAGTATCTTTTGCAGGAAGAAAATGAGCTATGTTTCTTTGTGAATATGAATATACGATTAAATAACATATAAAGAAAACCAATAAAACTGCACCAATAGAAGCCACTGCCAATAGCATGCGATCTTTAAAGGTCATTTGTTTTTTTCTTAAATTCTGAATTTTTTTCAGTAAAAGGTTTTTCTTGGACATCTTTGTATGATTAATTGTGAGGTAATTTTATCATACCGTAGAAGAAATGTGAAAAGTGGAAATAATTAATTATATATAAAAGTAGAGACGCGATTAATCGCGTCTCTACAGTTGATTAATTATTACGTTTTATTCACTCTCCGTCTCTTTTCCACATTTTTCACATTTAATTAAATCCTTTTTCTGTTCTACTTGCAGACCTCCACAAACAGGACAAGGCTTTTCAATTGGTTTCTTCCAAGTAGCGAATTTGCATTTTGGATATTCACCACATCCGTAGAAAACCTTTCCGCGTTTGGTTCTTTTTTCAACTATTTCCCCTCCGCATTCAGGACATTTAACATTTAATGAATGGCTAAGTGCTTTTGTACTTTTGCATTTTGGATAATTTTCGCAGGCAAGGAACTCACCAAATCTACCATTTTTTAAAATCATTTTTCCGCCACATTTATCACACTTTTCATCTTTGTATTCTTTTGCAATTTCTTCTTCTCTTTCTCTGTCTTCTTTCATTGGTTTTGCATTTTTACAGTCAGGATACTTTGAACAGCTTAGGAATTTTCCGTTGCGTCCAAGTTTTACAACCATAGGAGCTCCACATAAATCACATTTTTCATCGGTTTTTTCGTGAATTAAGTCTTCTTTCTTTACGCTCTTTTTCTTTTCTTCAACATTTTTAATAAATGGAGTATAGAAATCTTTAATTACTGATTGCCATTTAAGTTCACCCTCTGCAATATCATCAAGACTCTTTTCCATTGTTGCAGTAAATTGATAATCTACAATATCCGGGAAGTATTTTACTAAAAAGTCATTCACTATCATTCCAATTTCCATTGGATATAGTTTTTTATCCTCTTTTTTCTCAATATACCCACGAGTGATAATGGTAGATATTGTCGGAGCGTAAGTAGATGGTCTTCCAATACCTTCGGCTTCGAGTTTTTTAACAAGACTAGCTTCTGTGTATCTATGTGGAGGCTGAGTAAACTTTTGCTCTGGGTTTATTTTAATAAGGTCGCATTTTTCACCCTCTGCCATATCTGGTAAAAGTTTATCTTTATCAGAAAGAGCATCTTCTGGGTTATCAGTACCTTCTACATATACCTTCATAAAACCGGCTTTTCTAATAACCTGTCCTTTCGCTTTTAGTGTGTAGTCTTTCCCAGCTTGTACTGTAACAGTTGTAACATCAAGTTCTGCATCCGGCATCTGACAGGCGATTGTCCTTTCCCATATAAGTTTATATAGTTTGTATTGCTGTGGATCTAAATGGGCTTTTAAATCTTTAGGAGTTTTTTCTGGGTGAGTAATTCTTATTGCTTCATGAGCCTCCTGAGCGCCTTTTGCCTTTTTAGTGAATACTCTTGGTTTTGCCAGGGTATATTCCTTTCCGTATAAATTTTCAATTACTTTTGGAACCTTCTTTAAGAATTCTAATGAAAGATTATATGAATCGGTACGCATATAGGTTATAAGACCACTATGCTCTTTTCCGTGTTCCACACCTTCATATAATTGCTGAGCAACTACCATTGTTTGTTTAACTGAAAACCCAAGTTTGCGTGAAGCTTCCTGCTGAAGTGTACTAGTTATAAAAGGTGCTGATGGTTGTCTTTTTGAACCTTTTTTTTCTATTTTCTCAATTTGATAATCAGCTTTATCTAAATCCTGAACAATTTTGTCCGCTTGTTTTTTATTCTTTACTTCTGCTTTTTTACCTTTGATTGAACTAAGCTCAGCTTTGAATTCACCTTTTTTAACTTTCAAATCACAGTCAATATTCCAGTATTCTTCACTTATAAATGCTTCAATTTCTCTTTCTTTATCAACAATCAATCTAACAGCAACACTCTGAACACGACCGGCACTAAGCCCTGCACGTATTTTTGTCCAAAGAAGAGGGGATAGCTTATAACCTACAAGTCTATCCAAAACTCTACGAGCTTGTTGTGCATGTACTCTGTTAATATCAATAGCTCTTGGGTTATCAAGGGCTTCCAAAATTGCATTTTTTGTAACCTCGTGAAAAGCTATTCTTTTAAAATGACCTTTCTTAATTCCAAGAGCATAAACTAAATGCCACGCAATACTTTCTCCTTCGCGATCCTCATCGGGTGCGAGCCATACCATTGTATCCGGATATTTATTTATAAGGTCTTTTAGTTCTTTTACAATTTTTAATTTATCAGGACTTATTTCGTATTTAGGTTCAAAGTCATTATCAACATCTATCGATAATTCCTTTTTAGGAAGATCCCGGATGTGACCCATTGATGCTTTTACATTATATTTAGCTCCAAGGAATTTTTTTATTGTGCGTGCTTTGGCAGGCGATTCTACTATTATTACGTGATTCATGTTTTATTTTTTAATTGATTAACGAAACAAAGATACAATACTTTTTAGAAATTAAAAATTAAAAAATAAAAATTCCCTATATATAGGTATATGAAAAAATAAAAAAATACTTGACTTTTTGAAGTATAATCTCAATGGGTAAATGTCAAGTTTTCAGCTATAATAAGCCAAAAAGGAAGTATTTTACACATCAAAAAAAATTTTTGGTCAAATGGCGATAAAATGGCTTAAATAAGCCCTTAATTTTGAATAAAAATTGTTTACAACTGACTTTTTTCGCTAATGTAAGGCAAATTCTCTTGCTTACCCCTATAAACCCCCTTATACTTCGCGTAGTTTATTATTTCTTAATTATAACTATTATGACTAAACAAGATTTAGTTGCTGCTGTTGCTTCTTCTGTTGGAGTTAGCAAAAAAGTAGCTGGTGAAGCTCTAGAAGCTATTCTAGCATCTATCACTAAAAGCCTTAAAAAAGGTGAAAATGTAACTGTTACTGGTTTCGGAACTTTCCGTGTTAGCAAACGTGCTGCAAGAACTGGTGTTAACCCAAGAAACCCATCTCAGAAGATTAAAATCCCTGCAATGAACGTTCCTGCTTTCAAAGCTGGAAAATCTCTTAAAGATGCAGTTAGATAATTAGCTTAGCTAATAACTAAAACCCGGCCTCCTGTCCTAACGGATGAGGGTCGGGTTTTTTGTATGTATTATTGCGATTAACGATTTATGATTAACGTTGTATGTTTAACGGATAAATGTATATTTATAATCGTTAATTCTAAATCATACAACGTGAATCGTTAATTACAGTTCAGACAATTATTGCAAACAGCGTTATGATTTGGTAGTATTGATTTACAAATTATATAATAACAAAAAATATTATGGCAGTAATTGAAACAGGTGGAGAAACATTTAAAGATGACGTTCTCGACGTAAAGGATATACCAGTAATTGTAGACTTTTGGGCGCCATGGTGTGGGCCGTGTCAGATGCAGGGGCCAATACTTGATGAATTAGCTGGAGAAGTTGGAGATAAGGCTAAAATTTGCAAAGTTAATGTTGATGATAATAATGAGCTAGCTGGAAAATACGGGATTATGAGCATTCCTGCACTTAAGGTCTTTAAGAATGGTGAAGTTGTTGAAGAGATGGTCGGAGTTCATCAAAAAGAACAATTGATGGAAGTGATTGAGAAAAATTCCTAGGCTCTGAAACCTTTAAAAAAGGTTTCAGTACTTCCAAAATATTTGTTCTCCCTACCTTACTTTTTCGCTTAGCGTCAAAAGCTTCCCTCAGGGCACATGTCCCCTCGGGGTCTTTTTTCAGCTCCGCTCAAAAGCTCGTTGGTCGCTTATTATAGATTAATCTTAAGCTCGGCGGTCCATTGCTTCATTGGCCATCATATCTGCTAATTGGTTTTGTTCTCGGCGGACGTGGCTGATTTTAAAACTACTGAACTGTTCTGTTATTTGGCGGACTTCATCGTATAGCGGTTTGATGTTAGCATTTTTAACTTTGTATTCTCCTTTCATCTGTTTAACAACAAATTCACTATCCATAAAGCAGTGCAGTTTTACATCTCCAAACTTACTGTAGGTTTCTCTAAGAGCTAATCTAAGAGATAAATATTCAGCTTGGTTGTTTGTTCTTTCTCCAAAAAACTCAGAACCTTTTAGAACTAACTTTCCACCTCTATATAAGCCAAAACCGCCTCCTGCAGCACCTGGGTTTCCTCTTGAACCTCCGTCACAATATACTTCAAATATCTCTGAATTTTCAATCTTATATTTTTTCAGTTCTTTTTCTATAGCATTATCAACAAACTTTTGCTGGTCTTTTTTTGGAATGAGTTCTTCGATTGCTTTGATGTGCTTGTCACTTATTTTCATATTCCTATTGTGGACCGGGTTGTGGACCGGGTTGTGGACCAAGTTGTGGAAGTTAGAACATGGTTAACGTGAAGTGGGTCTACGATTTGGACCACAATCAGTTTTATTTATTAATAATCTTAACCTCTTTTGTTCCAAGTAAGAATGTATTCTTTGATAATTTAGTTCCTGTTAGAGTTTGAATAAATTGGCGTGTAACTGTAATAGCTGTAAACATTGAAACTGCAATACCAAGACCAAGCATAAGAGCGAATCCTTTGATAATAGAATTACCGAATGACCATAAAATCACACAAGTAATAAGAGATGAAATATTTGAGTCTCTTATAGAAGTCCATGCGCGTTCAAAACCTGTTTGAATAGATGCTGTGAAATTCTTTCCTTCATTAAGTTCTTCTTTTGTACGTTCAAATATCAGTATATTCGCATCTACCGCCATTCCTATAGAAAGAATAATACCTGCTATACCTGCTAAGGTCATTACAATTGGCATTGTTTTAAGAATGAAGATAAAAATAATGGAGTAAACAATAAGTGCAAGAACTGCGAATATTCCAAGTAATCTGTAATAAAGAATCATAAATAGAATCAGAACGATAAGACCTACAATACCTGCAAAAAGAGAGACTCTAAGTGCGTTATCTCCAAGTGTAGCACTTATTGTGTACTGACCACTAAGAATGATAGGGGCATCGATTGCACCTGTATTAAGGTCGTTAGCAAGCTGAAGTGCTTCCTGTAATGTGTAATCACCAGTAATAACAGCACTTCCTCCAGAAATCTTTTCATTTACATTAGGGGCAGAGATAAGTTCACCACCTACGAAAATAGCTAGTCTTTGGCCAGTAAGCCTTTCTGTTATTTGCTCAAATAAATCACCACCATCACTATCAAATTGAATGTTTACTTGTGGAGTTCCTATTTGAGTATAAGTAACAGTTGCGTATTTAAAGTGTGAGCCATCTAATCCAGTTGGTTTCCATGGGTCAGGTGTAGCATCTAATGAAATTTCGTTATAGGTATAACTTTTTTCCATTTTTGTAGTTTCAGAAGCTTCAACTCTATCGGTTAGCATAATAATATGATATCCGAATTCACTTTCTACAACGTCAGATATTTGTCCGACTTCCATTCCAAATGCTGCATCTTCGAATGCTGCAACCATTTGCCCACGTCCGAATAAACCAAGGTCTCCACCTTTAGGCCCAGTAGGACCTTCTGAATATTCTATTGCAAGGTCAGCGAATTTATCAGGTGCTGCCTTTGCTTTTTCCATTACTTCAGTAGCTAGAGCAAGAGCTTCTTCCTTAGTTCTAGTAGTTTCAGGGTCTACATCTGCGAATTTTATTAAAATGTGACTGGCTTGAACTTGTTCATCAGTGGTTTCAGTCTTTTCTTTTTCTGCAGAACTTACAAACTGAACGATTTTAATTGTCTTTTTTTCAGCTACTTGCCCTCCTGCGTCTATCATATATTCTCCGCTTCCCTGAACTGTTTTATTGTAAACTTCTCCGGCAGTCATATTAGGGAATAAACCTTTGTATTGTGCAGGAAGCTCGCTTTCAAATTTTTCAATATTCTGTTCAAAGGTAATTTTTCCATCGCTAGTTACTGCATTTTCACCAACTTTTATAAAATCAGCATCTGGTTTTAAAGCCTTCTTAAGAATTTCATCTGCATTAGTTTGAATAGCAGTAATATCTTCAGCATCTTGTTCAGTTTTCATTTCTTTAAATTCTAACTGAATAGTTTTACCTACAACTGCTTTTGCTTCGTTTATATCCTTAATACCCGCTAATTCCACAATAATATGTTCTTCACCTGCAACATTAGAAAGATAAATCTGTGGTTCTGATACACCAAGACCATTAACACGACGTTCAATAGTAGTTCGTACTCCTTCTATAACATCCTGAATACGTACATCATTCGAATCGTCACCATCTTCATTTCTTGCAATTGCGCTTTTTAAGTCAATTCTGTAATCAAGTTGAGTACCACCCTGAAGATCAAGACCAAGGGTAACCTTTTGCTCTTTTATCCATTCGGAAACTGGGTCACCAGGTAATTTTGACTTAACTGAATCCGGCAGAGAAATAATTGCCATTAATATAGTGGCGATAATGATTGCAATTAAGCTTTTTGAAAATCTTTTCATGTCCTTTTTAAATTACGAATTAATAATTATGATTTACGAATTAATTATTATGTTTTTAAATAATTCAAGCTTTGATATTTTAGACGAAAAGGCGCTAAAAAGCAATGAATCTTTTATTTATCATTTAACAATTATCATTTAACAATTATCATTTAACATTTAACATTTATCATTTATCACTAAATATTTACAAAATGTGTTAACTATTGATATTATGACTTCTTGATTTTGTATTTAATTGATAATTGTATATAAAAATGAATAAAATTGAATTAGAAGAAAGAACTTTGAAGTTCAGTAAAAATTTAATATCTATAATAAAACTTTTACCGAGAAATCAGATAAATTATAAGTTATCTGGTCAGGCTATTGGCTCTGGAACAAGTATTGGTGCAAATTATAGAGAAGCTAATGCTGCTGAGTCAAAAAAAGATTTTAAGCATAAAATCAATATTGTATTAAAAGAGGCCAAAGAGACAAAATATTGGCTAGAGCTTATTATGCATGCAAATTATAATCTTGATATTAATAACTTAGCGGATCTTTTTAAGGAGTCAGATGAATTGATGAGAATTTTTGGTAAAGTTGTTGCAACGTGTACGGCAAATATCGAAAATGATAAATATTAATTGATAAATGTTAAGTTGTATTATTATTTTGTAATCTTGCTACCTTGCCGAATCATCTTACGCTCTAAATCAAGGTTTTTTAGCGTGCAGTTATCGTCTATTACACAGTTTCTTATTACACAGTTGTCTATGTCGCATCCGTTTAACACAATAGTGTTATCTATAATAGAGTTTTTTATCGATACACCCTCACCAAGATACACACTACCTATGTATTTATTTTCTCCTTGCTCATTTACTTCACTTTTCTTTATTACATTATCGCCAATAAGCTCACGGTTCGCCTTTAAATATGCGTCGAATGAGCCAATATCTATCCATTTTTCATCAAATCTAAACACCTTAATCGGTTCACCTTTTTTCAGTAAATATTCAAAAATACCACCTAAGTCATCATTATGTTGTTTAGCGTAATCGACTATATCTTTTAAATTCCTCTTGGGGAAAACATAACATCCAGTGCTAACTAATGTGCTTTTTGGGTTTTCCGGTTTTTCCTGAAATTCATAAACATGGCCTTCTCGCTGAACAACTACTCCGAATTTTTTTGCCTGATTCAAATCCTTAATATCATAAGCTGCGAGCATTGGATTTTCATCATATTTATCAAAAAAATCTGACATATCAAACCCAAAATAGTTATCACCGGCAAGTAACATTAGATCTTCATCTATTTTCTTTTCACCAATAACAAATGCTGTTGCACCTAGTGCTCCTTTTTTGAATTCATCAGATGCGGAATCTTCTACAAATATCTCTAGTTTTTTGTCATGGTATCCCTTTGCCCATTCCTTGAATTCTTCCTCAAAAGCTGCGTTTGTGGATACTATAATTTCAACTTCATCTGGAAGTTTTTCCACAATATGAGAAATAAGTGGTTTGTCCTTTAGATGAAGTAGAGGCTTTGCTTTGTTTTCAGTTAGTGGCCACAATCGAGTTGCGAATCCGCCTGCGAGAATGATGCATTTCATATTTTGGATTGGTGAGCAAATGGGTGAGCAAATGGGTGAGCAAATGAGAGACGAAATCGATTTAAATTTCAATAGGCTCCCCGAGTGGCTCACCAATGGGATCACCAAGTGGAATTACCATATGGAATGCCACCATTTTTTATCTCTATTAACTTTCAAAAAAGGCATTCCTTCTACTTCTTCCAGCATCTGATTACCTTGAAAAATTCCTAAGAGTTCCGGTGGCATGAAGTATTTAATATTGTTAGCTAGAGCGTAATTGATAATATTCAAGCTCTGTTCTAGGTTATCAACTTGTAAAATAATATCAATATCGTGATCCGCAATTGTTTTTTCAAATAAATTCATTTTTCCTACAACGGGAATACCGTTAATCATTTTTTTACTGCTTCCGTGAGCATCTATAACCGCAACAGGTTTAATGTGTGATTTGGATTTAATGAGCATTTTAATAATATGCTCTGCGGGTCTGTTTGAGCCAATAACTAGTGTTCTGTAAACTCCAATCTCTCGTGTTGATGCTTTTTTTAATATCCATCTAAACGCAATGTGCCATGTATATGTAAATAATAATGTCAGTAAAAATACAAATATAAGAATCATACGTGAAAAGAATTCTCTAAAGGTAAAGTAATAGAGAATCATAAACAGAAATATATTTTCTAATGCTACGAATGTTAGCCTTTGAAGATGTCTTAAGCTTAAGACCTGTTGACTCATTTTGTATGCACGAATAAAAAACATATAAAGCAGAGTAATCGGAGTAGTAATTGCGGCAATAATAAAATACTGACTAAATGGAAAGTCATTAGAAAAGTAAAAACCTATTCTTAAAAAGTATGCTAATGCAAATGCACCTAGAATTAGTATCCCATCTACAATAATTTGTAGCACTTTTAGATATATGAGTTGTTTTTTCATGTTTACATTGTATTACAAGAAAGCAAAATATTAAATATGAAAAACAGGACTGGCGCGGGGTGCGCGCCAGCCATAAACATGTTCATTTATCGGTATATAATATTTGCGAATATCATGGCAGCAGTTATTGTCACATAACTTGCGCAAAATACCTTTGAGGTTGGCAGAGATTGATAGAAATACGATTGCGGATTAAGGCTTTTATATTTGAGCATTTTTAAGACCATTGTGCCAAATATATTTCCACCGCAAGCTCCCAAAATTAGAATAACCTTATCACGATTTCGTATTGAATCTCTGAGCTTATCTCGTTTTTCTGGTGTGTCATAATGCTTAGTTATGGCACTTAATTTTGGATTGTCGTTACCCCTAAAAGCTGTGGAACTTTCTTCGTACATAGTATAAAGATGGTGATTCTTAAGTAGTAGTAATATATAAACTACATTTGCGAATAAACCAATTCCAATTACCATTTTAATATAAATAGTAGGTATTATTATCATTTAGTCTCTCCTTATTTAAACTGCACCGCTTTGCGGACAGTAGTTAATGATGTATATGAACACGAAGACGCATTTTACATATACTTCATATTATAGTCAAATGAATATTAATTAGCCATACCTCTCAATCTTGCAATCCTATCTTCCATTGGTGGATGCGTGGAAAAAAGGCTGTTCATCCACTTCATTCCTTTTTCATTTTTTAATGGATTTGATATATATAGGTGTGCGGTTGCTTTGTTGGCAACTTCTAACGGCTCTCTATCTGCGGATATTTTTTCAAGTGCTCTTACTAGTCCTTCTGGGTATCTTGTAATCATCGCACCGCTTGCATCTGCCAGATATTCTCGTTCTCGCGAGATAGCCAAATGCATAAGTTTTGCGATAATCGGACTTAAAATTGCGAGTACTATTCCTATTATTATAAAAATTCCACCACCTTTGTTATTTGAACGGTTTCTACTTCTTCCACCATACATTATCGATCTCAAGAATATGTCTGAAAGTAGTGCGATTAATCCAATAAGAGCAACTGTTATGCTTTGTAGTCTAATATCGTAATTTTTTATATGAGAAAGCTCATGAGCCATGACACCTTCAAGTTCCACTTTTTCCAATTTATCCAAAAGCCCCTGAGTTATAGCTACTGCTGCATGATTCGGGTCTCGTCCTGTGGCGAATGCGTTAAGAGCTGTGTCATCTATTATATACATTTTTGGAGTAGGTAATCCGGAAGCTATGCATAAATTTTCAACTGTTCTATAAAGTGTTGGGTTATCGGATTTTTTAATCTCTTTTGCATGTGAAATTGAGAGTGTCAGCTTGCCTGCTGAATAATAACTGATTATTGCGTATATAATTGCTCCGATTCCCACCATTCCCATAATGCCAATAGCCTGCTGGTCATTTCCAGTCCATGCCATTCCAAAAACATATCCCACCATGCTTACAAAGAAGATAAATAAATACATCAGTATTCTGGTATTGCTTTTGTTTTGGTCGATTTGGTTGTACATACTTCGGATTGGGGATCGAATTGGGGATCGAATTGGGGATCATATTGGAGATCGTATTGGAGATCGAAACGATTACCTATTCGATTTTTATTAGTAATAAGAATAAGAATTAGCGGCATTATTATAAACGTCATTTACAATATCTGCCAGTTCGGCGCGAGTTAGTTTTTGGTCTGGGTTTTCAAGTCCGCGTCCTATTAGTCCAAGCTCATAGCCTTTGTCCATATAAACTTTATACCACGGAGTTGTTTCACCTTTCCAAAGTGGTATTTCGTAAACGCCGAATACAATTTTTAGGGCTTCAACAAGGTTCACGGTTTGTTCTGGTTTAAATGTTCCGTCTGCATACCCCGATACAATTTTAACTTCGTTTGCGTATGCTACATAATTATCAAACCATTCATTTGCGCTTACATCACTGAATATTTTTCCGTTTGTTGTGTAGCCTGAGAAATTAATTTCTTTTCCAAGACCTTTCTTCTCATCCAGATAATTTTTACTTTCAAGAATTATTTTTAGTGCTTCCGAGCGGTTTATTAGATTTTCCGGCTTGAATGTTCCGTCTTCATATCCTTTAATTATCCCTTTATCTGCAAGGTCGGCAATTGCACTTTCAAATCTGTGATATTGAACATCGCTGAAGGTATTACTAAGAGTTCCAAAATCATAAACGCCTTTTTCTTCCAAATCCCTGCCAGTAAAAGTGAATGAATTTAGGATTTTTTCTATATCGGGAATATTTTTATCAAAATTTTCACTCAAATCTTCATAAACAATTGTAAATTCATAGTCTTCATTCTTTAATGTTAAGCTCAGCATCTTTTTCATTTCCTGATAGTCATCTCCTTCATATTCATTTGTGTATAAAAAGCCTTTTAATCCATCTAGCACAACATCGTCTTTTTTTGTTATTAGCTTACTTATATATTCGGTTTTTTCATCAAGTCTATCTTTTGTTTCCAATTCCTTTTCGTCTTTTGGTGTTTGGCTGTAATAAATATTTATATACCCGTCAAAATTGTTTTCTTGAACAGCTTCAGCAAGAAGGCTTCTTGGTTGATTGCTTTTGTTTTCCTGTATTCTCCATCCATTTGGCATTGTAAGAGAAAAGCCAGGGTCATTAAAAGAAATTGTTGAAGAAAGATTTGGATAATTAATTTTATCTCCACTTAATCGAATTGAACTTAGTACTTCTTCAATTGCTTTTTTTTGTTTTTCTTCTTCATCAATATTTATTCCATAACTTACGCCAGCCAATACATAACCATAAGGAATATAAATGCTATTTTGTTTAATATTATAATAGGTATATGTGATTTTATATGCGTCATATCCGTTGAATTTTATTTTTGTTTGCTTGTAATCCGGATAACTATCCTTAATTTTTGCCAGTTCTTCATCTAACTTTTCCATATAACCTTCGTCAATTTTATACTGATAGAAATTCAGATAGACTCCTAAAGCCGCAGGTTCTGTAAGTTTTTCCTGTTCGGTATAAAGTCCGTCATCTTCAATGGAATAAAATTTCCATCCTTTTGGAATTTCTATTGAAAGGTTTGGATATTCTTTATAGGCGTATTTCATTTCATCATTTGCTTTTTTTAGGCGTTCAAGTTCCAACTTGAGTCGGTTTTCTGCTTTTATATTAGTACTGGCACTTTTATTTATGTTTGCTTTTATCCATGAGACAGCTTGTCTAACATCCAAAAAATATCCTACATTTTCCGCATATGAACGAATGTATGTTGGAATACCAATATAATTTCCAGCGCTATCATAAGCTGTTCCTCCACTACTTCCATGGTCAAAATCCGTATCGGTTTTAAAATATGTGTAATCGTTGAATTTATCAAATCCACTTATTTGCCCCTTTGTAATAGTAATTGTATTGCCTCCGCTTCCCGGGTATCCCATTATTTGCACCTCATCTCCTTCCTTTGGCGCTGTGTTTGTTTGATAATCTAGGTATTTAAGGTTTGGAAGTGGTTTTCCTAATACATCTTTTGGGTTTATTTTAAGAATAGAGATGTCCATATCTTTGTCATAAGCTACCAGCCTTGCAGTATAGATACACTCGGGTTCTTCTTCCACACTGAAAGTGATGCAAACTTCAAAGGTGTCCAATGGCTTCTGCTCATCTTCGTCATATATAACATGGCTGTTGCTAATAACTAAGCCATTAGAACTAATTAATGTTCCCGAACCACTTCCTATTCCAAGAATTTGCTCCGTAAGCAGGTTTTTGTAACTGGTTATTTTTACGGTTGGATTATTGATTTCTTCTGCATTTGCAGATGCGATAAAAGCAAATGTAAAGATAAAGGCGAGGGTTAGTTTTTTTAGCATTTTATAGGGGGTTAGCTGAGTAAGATTTTATCAGATTAATCTTGTATATGATAGACTTGCCCCATATTCCTTAATTCTGTATGATTATTATCACGTTATATCGTCAATTTATTATGGAATTCAAGTTAGTATCAAAATTCAAACCAACGGGAGATCAGCCAGAAGCGATTGAAAAGATTACGAAATCTGTAAAGGCGGGTGTGAAGCATCAGACATTACTTGGAGTAACTGGTTCAGGTAAAACTTTTACAATGGCAAACGTAGTTGCTAATACACAAAAACCAACGCTTGTACTTGTACATAACAAAACTCTTGCCGCACAGCTTTGCAGTGAGTTTCAGGAGTTTTTCCCCGATAATGCTGTTTCATATTTTGTTTCTTACTATGATTATTATCAGCCGGAAGCATATTTGCCAAAAACTGATACTTATATAGAAAAGGATGCTTCCATAAATGAGGAAATTGATAAGCTTCGTCATGCGGCTACCCATAATTTACTTACTCGTAAGGATGTATTAATAGTTGCATCGGTATCTGCAATCTATGGTTTGGGCGATGTTTCCATGTACGAAAATCTGGCAATTGAATTAAAAGTAGGGCAGGAGATTAAACGTGATAAGTTACTTCGTAAACTAACTGATTTGCAGTATCGTCGAAGTCATAATGAATTTAAACAAGGAATGTTTCATGTACTTGGAGATACTTTGGAAATTTTCCCACCTAGTTCCGATAATATGATTCGTATAGAGTTTTTTGGTGATGAAATTGATGCTATGCAAGAAGCAGATTCTTTTACTGGTGAGCTAATTCAGGAGTTAAAAGAGGTTAAAATATTTCCTTCAAAACATAATGTTACTACCAAGGAAGCAGTTACGGAAGCAGTCGAACTTATAAAAAAGGATCTTGATGAAAGATATAAACAGCTTCAGAAAATGGGTAAGAACATTGAAGCTGAAAGACTTAAAACAAGAACAGAATATGATATTGAAATGATGCAGGAGACTGGCTATTGTAGCGGAATTGAAAATTACGTTCGTTATTTAAATAACCGTGAACCCGGTCAGCAACCATCGACTTTAATAGATTACTTCCCCGACGATTTTTTGATTTTTATAGATGAATCTCATATGACAATCCCGCAGTTAAATGCTATGCATAATGGGAATTTGAACAGGAAGCAAACTCTGATTGAACATGGATTTAGAATGCCGTCCGCACTTGATAATCGGCCTCTTAAATTTGAAGAGTTTGAGGAGCATGTAAAACAGGCAATTTATATTTCTGCAACGCCTAGTGATTATGAAAAGGAACATAGTGGTAAAAAGAATATTGTTGAACAGATAATCCGGCCAACTGGACTTATCGATCCACCTGTTGAAATCCGTCCTACTGAACATCAAATAGATGATTTATTGGAGGAAATTAGAAAAACCATCGAAAAAGGGGAGCGCGTACTTATTACTACAATAACTAAGAAGTCATCTGAAAAACTAAATGACTTTTTGCTTGAAGCAGATTTAAAATCTAAATATCTCCACTCTGAAGTTGATACAATGGAAAGAATTGAGATATTGCGTGATTTGCGCCTAGGAAATATCGATATAATTGTTGGTATTAATCTTCTCCGTGAAGGTCTGGATTTACCTGAAGTGTCACTTGTTGCAATCCTTGATGCCGATAAGCAGGGGTTCTTGCGTTCCCGAGATGCCTTAATTCAAACAATTGGACGTACCGCTCGTAATGTTAATGGTCATGTAATTATGTATGCGGATAACGTAACACCTGCAATGAAAGCTGCGATTGATGAAACAGACCGTCGTCGTAAGATTCAGGTTGCTTATAATGAAAAACACGGAATTACTCCTCAGTCTATTGTTAAGGCTATTACAGATATTGCTCAAACAAGTCATAAGCCTAAACAGCGATACAATAAAGAAAACGTACCTAAAGAAGAAATGGAAAGACTTGTTCATGAGCTTACTTTGCAAATGGAACTTGCTTCCGCTAACCTTGAATTTGAAAAGGCCGCTGAACTTAGAGATCAAATTGATGATATGAAAACTGTTTGAACTACGATTAACGGTTAATGTTGTACGTTGTAACGTTCGGACCGTGTTTCTCGCAATGTTATTGGTTTATTGCCAATAGGGAAACACTTGAATCACTTGAAAAATCTCCCGCTTCGCTCCTGATTTTTCATCATGATTCATCCTCGTTTCATTTCGTCCCGCTTTGCGGGACTCATTTCTCTCGGACCGTGTTTCTCGCTACTATATAGCGAAAAAGCCTATCATTTCATTTATTGGCTCGACAGGCTTTTTCTTTTGTTTTTTGTTTTGGTTTGACGAAACTAAAGATTAGCTACTATGAAGTTAACGATTGTTGGCGCTAATAGACCAACAAGCAATCCGATTACTGCTCCTATTATTGTTTTTCTTGCAATTGATACTTTTCTTTCGTTTCCAGCAGCAAGTGAGTATAGAATACCGCCGAAGATAAGAACTGCTATTGAGATTATTACTATTGCTCTGCTTAAGAATGAAATAATTTTATTATCTACATCCTCAAGGTCTTTATCTTCTCCAAGTCCAGCAGAATCAAGAAGACCTGCATCTTTTCCATCACAGTTTTCATCTATTCCATTGTTTGCGAGATCAATTTCTCCCGGATTTACTTTTTTCCCCGATAATGAGTCAACTTTTGAGGTGTCATAAATTCCGCTTGTAGGTGAAACTTCAATATCATCACACTTAGCAGGTTCTGCACCTAGCATAAAGTTCATGTTTTCACATACATATACATCATTTAATCCTGGATTTTCTTCAATTCCTTTTTTATAGGTATCAAAAAACTCATTCCATTGTTCAGGTGAGTAACTTCCATCAGGTTTGTATTCAAGATTATCAAGAACCACCTCCTGCATTTGATTATATGAAATTGTTATATATTTATCTCCGTCTTTATCACAGCTAGCGGCAAAAACCGTTGGAGCCATAATGATTCCAAGGAAAATAGCTGAAGATATTAGTCCAAAAGTTTTTTTGTATGATTTTTGCATCTGATTTTCTTTATTTGTTGTTCAAAAAAAGTATACAAGATTATTTACTATGAACAAGGGGTAAAAATAAAAATAGATAGACTAAATTATAAATTATTATTTAATTAATTTATAATAATTGGTCGGCTCTATTCAGTTAGTTATAAAACTATACTAAGAGCAAACCCAGTTATATATTTTGCAATTACTGCAACTATGAGTCCAAATGTACTCCAGAATATAATTTTTTTTGCTATTCCAATTTGATTTTTGTTACCAGCAGACATCACATATCTAATTCCTCCATATATTAATGTACCAATTGCAAGTGCAACAACAAATGACAGAAGGCTTTCAGTAATTTTTAATGCTACTTCAGTAACATTTGAATGTGAATTTATAATTGCATCAGGAACTTTGGCACATCCCACTTCAGGATCCGCCATTGAACCATCTTCGCAGGGGATTAATTCCTGAGCATATGCATTACCGATAATTTGTGAGAGGATTTTTTCTAGCATTTATCTCATGATTATACGAGAATTTTAATAATAGTATTTACAATAATAAAAGCGAGTACACCTATAGTTAATCCATAAATAGAATACTGAAAAGCTTTATGTGCCTTTTTTATATTTTTACTATTTCCATGGGAGGTCATATACATAACCCCAGCATAAACCAGCATTAAAACCGTAAATGTACCTATTATTCCAATTAGAATATTTGTCGCATTTACAATCACTTCTGGAATGTCAGCTAGAGCACCCCTTGTTCCTGAAGCGGGTTTATGAAGAAGTCTTATTAAAATTCCTGAAGTAAGTACAATTAAAATTGCAATTAGTGAACCGAATATCATTTGTTTTCCCTGGTCAATTCTATTCTCATTACCTGCGGAAAGAACATAGAAGAAAGCTCCCAATACCACGAAAAATACTGCGAGGGCGATTATAATATTTGAACCAAAGGACCAGATAATAGAAATCAATTCTCCAAAATTGGAGACTTCACCAAGTTCTGTTGAAAATGTATCTTGAGCATAGACT
This sequence comes from Candidatus Peregrinibacteria bacterium, assembly GCA_016932505.1. GTDB lineage: Bacteria > Patescibacteriota > Gracilibacteria > UM-FILTER-43-11 > UM-FILTER-43-11 > JAFGCT01. The sequence continues at coordinate 194 of JAFGCT010000007.1, read as the reverse complement.
ACAGATGGACAAAGTAGTCCGATTGTAGCTAGTCCGATGATTGATGGTATTTTTTTCATGTTTTTTTATTGTGCCTGTTGAGTTTTAGTGGGCGCGATTACGTAATCGCGCTTTCAGTAGTTGGTGGTTGGGATTCCATCTGCGCTTTCAGTAGTTGGTGGTTGGGATTCCATCTGCGCTTTCAGTAGTTGGTG